>NZ_CP064653.1:0-685511 GCF_015711015.1 Methylomonas sp. LL1 | reverse complement strand
AGGCGCTTGAACATGACCTGCTGACAGTAAACAAAGAAATCAATAGCCTGAAAAGGAAGCTTTCAAAGCTCGAAAAACAAAAGGCAGACCTGTCCCAAAAACTGGGTATCGGTTAGAGCGGTTTTGTCCGCGCGGGGGAATGTAAGCAGATGCAAGCGAGCGATTGGTTTGGGTTGTTGTTTGGCGTGCTTTTGGTCGGCAGCGGGTATTTTTCCATCAAAATAAAACGTTCTTCGCACACCCAGTACGGCCGATTTGAAGGACAGGGCGCCATCAACGTGGGTCTTTTCTGGCTGGTACTGGGCCTGATTTTCATTGCCGGCACATTATTTGACATTCCGATTTTCAAATCATTGATCCTAAAAAGAGCAGTTAATAATTGCAAAATTCACGGAAAGGGTTGAAATTAATCGGCAAGGAGGTGCCAATGCAAGAAATGATCAATCACCCAAATGGTGAAGCCCATACGGGCGGGCTAGTACCCACTTCAGGCCCTGTAGCAGTGGATACCTTTGGCGGTCGAATCCATGTTGACTGGAATCCGGACGCGGCGGTGACGCCATTGGGGCAACTGCCTTTTTTTATCGAATTCCTGCATGTCAGCGGTTTGTTTGAAGATTGGGTGGCGCAGTGCCCACTGACCTGGAGCAGTCCCAATGCGCCGTTGAAGCGCGATGTGCTGGGCACAGTATTGCTATCCGTGCTTTCCGGTCATCAGCGCTATGCGCATATCAATGCGTTGCGTGGTGATGGAGTCAACCCAGATTTATTGGGTATGAGTAAGGTTGTCAGTGAGGACTCGGTCCGACGCAGCTTTGCTCGCTTAGATGAGGAAACGGGGAGTTCCTGGCTACAAACGCAATTACAGCAGGTCTATGCACCTGTGCTGGGCGAGCCTTGGATACTGGATGCGGATGCGACGATCAAAACCCTGTATGGTCAGCAGGAAGGTGCCGAAGTCGGCTATAACCCGCATAAGCCGGGTCGGCCTTCACACACTTACCACAGTTATATGATTGCCAATCTGCGTTTGATTCTGGATGTCGAGGTACAAACGGGCAAGAAGGTTGCCTCCAAACACAGTTCACCTGGACTCTGGGCGCTGTTGAATCGTATTCCACGCGCGCATTGGCCGACCCTGATTCGAGGCGATCGGGATTGGGGAACCGAAGCGAATATGCAAGCCGCCGAACAAGCGGAGTTGCCGTATTTGTTCAAACTGCGCCTCACCCAAAACACGCGCCGACTCATCGAGCGCTTGATGTTAGGAAACCAATGGACTAATGCCGGCCAGGGCTGGCAAGCCGCGGAATCCAAACTCCGTCTCACCGGCTGGAGTCGTGCTCGCCGCATCGTCGTATTAAGGCGCCAGGTCAAGAAAAATCTGGCCGTGGTCAGCGAAAATCCACAAGGCCCCAAACAACTCAGTTTTGCCGAATTGAGCGACGATATCACGGTCTACGAATACAGCGTGCTGGTCACCAGCCTAGAACAGGAAGCGCTGAGTGTCGCCCAACTATATCGGGATCGTGCCGATGCCGAAAACAACTTCGACGAACTCAAGAACCACTGGGCTTGGGGTGGCTTTACTACCCAAGATATCAAACGCTGCCGTTTCATGGCCAAAATCACGGCGTTGATTTACAACTGGTGGAGCCTGTTTGTGCGCCTGGCCCATCCTGAACAGCATACTGAGGCCATCACCAGTCGACCACTGATGCTCTATGCCATTGCCAAGCAGACTCGCCATGCCGGCCAAACTCGCCTGACAATCAGCAGCCCGCATGCCCAAGCTGAAAAAGTAGAACAACGCTATCGCTGGATGGCCGCCTTCTTCAAAGAACTCCGTTCAACTGCGGAGCAGTTGACGTCTATCGAGCGTTGGTGCCGCATCCTCAGTTTAGCGCTAGTCAAGTATCTTCGCGGTCGACAATTACGACCACCCAACTGGCTGCCGGCGCCGACATAGGTAAAATTCAACTGCTCTTTTTAGGTTGATCGAATTTATCCTAGAACGACGGCGTTATTAAGCGCGTTGGTTTTCGCGAAAATAGGTTAGAAAAAGCTTAGCGCAGGATTTTCCTGAATTCAGTTAATTCTCCTCAAACAATGACGGATGAACAACTTCATGAATGGTGGCCCGATTTGGCGGTCGTGGTTATTGGCCTAAGAAGATTGGATTATCGCGCCGAAGTCGATGGTTTACTCGCAAATATTGGCGCCTGCACTTGTTCATCTGAAGTTCTGACGGCTGTCGGCGATTTTCTACAAAAACGGCGAGGCTTCTATCACCAACTAAACCACTTAGAGCAACACGCATGGGATATGGTCGCTAAAGATGTATATCGGGCATTCCCTGGAGCGCGATTGAGAAACTGGCTGTTACAGCTATGGCCGCGCTAGCCCCACAATAATTTTGTCTGCGAGTTTGTTGACTTGCAACATGTGGCACGCCCTATTTAACGTGCAAACCAGTATTGACCCTATCGCTGGTGAAGCGATTAACTGGGATATTACGATGAAGTTTTTCTCATTCACATCAGCAAAACCAATAAACATAAGAGGAACTTGCAAAATACCACTATTAGTGGCCAATTAATTTTAAAAACCACTATATCTAGTGGTTTTTGCGTAAAATCTCATAATTTTGCAAGTACCTCATAAGTCACCAGAGTTATCCCCCTCAATCGCCGCTAGGCTAATCGGTTTTTTAGTATGCGGAGTAGCATGGTAGATTTGCGGCCTTTTTGTTTCAGGATCAGCCGCCAACCATGCGATATGCCATTTTCACGCTCGTATTCATTGCATTGTCATCATGCTCACCATCTGAATACGTCAAGCCGATAAGCGACTTACGGGAGCCAAAGCCAACCGGCAGCTTACTCCAACTAGATTACGAAGGTTTTACGGTCTGGCTCGATTGCGAGAAACGCGGTGCGGTGAAATTCAGATACAACGCTCAACACGACACCGGCGCCGGCCAGCGCGATAGTAGTTTTTACCTCGATCGCCAAGTACCCAGCGAATGCCAGCAGACCAGCGCCAAGGGCTATGGCCAAAATTACGACCGCGGCCACCTTGTACCGGCCAATCATCTTGATCATTCGGAATTGGGCATCAAGCAGAGCAACTACATGACCAATATCCTGCCACAGGCGGCCAACATGAACCGAGGGGCTTGGCTTCTGACCGAGGAAATTATCGAATGCTACCGCGACATCGATGAGTTGCTGGTGATTGGCGGCGTGATATGGGGCAACAATCCGACGGATGATTACTTCGTGAAGTCACATGGCGTAGCAACGCCAGACTCCTTCTGGAAGGTAATCGTTCGCGGGCGTGGCCAAGACGAGCGGGCAATCGCCTGGATCGTGTCGAATTCGGTGGAGGCCACCAAGAAAAACCTGGACCGTTACCTGGTGACGGTCGATGACATCGAGCGTGTGACCGGCGAAAAAATACCGGTCTCCGATTATGCCAAGCATGATAAACCAAGGCATTCTTGGATGATCCCGAGAGGATGCGACAAGGGTTAATAGTGGAAGTGGTAGAAGTCCAATGAACGAAAAGTACGCTAAGTTGTAAAACAGATTGTTGATAAAGCCATGCCTTTCGGTTAGAAGGTTGGATCCATCAATAAAACATCCGTTACAGGAGGCCGCTATGCAAGTTTTAGACAGTTTGAAAATTATACAAATTGGTTTGCTGGCGGCAGGCCTTGCCTGCTCGCCAGCGGTTTTGGCGAAGAAATCAAACTTTGACAACATCGTGGTATTCGGCAGCAGTCTAAGCGATTCCGGGAATGCGTTTACTTTGATCAAAAACGCGGCCGACTTGGGTTATGGCCAATGCAACCTTGGAGAGCCGCTGAATGTACCACCTTACGACCAAATGGATAA
Source organism: Methylomonas sp. LL1 (assembly GCF_015711015.1). Classification (NCBI taxonomy): domain Bacteria; kingdom Pseudomonadati; phylum Pseudomonadota; class Gammaproteobacteria; order Methylococcales; family Methylococcaceae; genus Methylomonas; species Methylomonas sp. LL1. Next base: position 681,612 of record NZ_CP064653.1, on the reverse strand, counting down.
GCTGCAAATAATGGATGATTTTTATGAGCTGTTGGTCCCAGACGGGGTTTACGCCCGCGGTGGTCATCACGTTACCAATGGCGCAACCTGGATAGAACAATTTGCGCGCGGGCAAGGTTTATCTGGAACTGTGCGACCGGCGCTACTGAGTTACAGCCTTCAGGCTAATAATTACGCGGTGGGCGGTGCACGGGCGCGGCCAGTGACGGATGAAACGCCGGCTGACGATGTTATCCGGTGTCGTTTCAATCTTTCCGACCAGGTCAATGCATACTTGGCCGATCACCAAATCGATGCGTCACATCCGATTTCAGAAAAAACATTATTTGCCATAGAAATAGGCGGTAATGACGTGAGGGATGCGCTGGATGTGTTATTGAACACCCAAGATGAGCCAGCCGCAAAAGCTTTGATCGGGCAAGCGATAACTCAAATCGCGCTAACGATTCAAAGCTTACACAGTCTAGGGGCTGAAAACTTTCTGTTGGTAAATGTCCCAAATATTGCGCGGACACCTACGGTCAGACTGTTGAACGGGTTATATACGCCTCCATCAACACCAGAAGAACTAACAATTGCCTACAATGCCAACTTTTTGTCTGTGGGCTTCAATGAAGCACTGTCAGTGCTCCAAGCGCAATTGAATGCCATGTACGACATTAAAATCCGCACGCTAGATTTGTATGGCTTACTTGAAGAGATCATTTATGATCAAGAAAGCAATGATTCGAATCTGTTTGGCATAATCAATGTCACCGACGCTTGCATCAAGCCAAACAATCCGCCATTTACCTGTAAAAAACCCGGAACTTACCTATTCTGGGACGGCATACATCCTACCGAAACAGTGCATGGCTTCATCGCGCAACGGGCAATGAATGCGTTGGAAAATTCCGATTAGGTTTAGCGATTGGCTCAGAACCAACAGCAAACACGCGGCGTCGTTTGCGTTGGTTATGGTGTCCTAAGTGTTTCCTGGCGCTCCGTCGTAAAACATTAGACGCCGTTTAACTCTCCGGATATTCAGCATAGCGCGGCAAGGTATCTCCATCGCATGACCAATCAGTTCTTGAATGCCAGAAAATTCGTGCTTGAGGTTTGATTGGAATTTCATCGTCCAGCGATCCGGCAGGAACCACGACTCCGTTTAGTTCTGGAACAAATCGAGCAACTTGGCTGCCGCATTCGCTGCAAAACTGGCGGGTGAAGCGCTTGGCGTCCGGCACTTTGAATTGCTTCACCAAAGATTCTCCGGCGGTAAACGCCAAATCCGCGTTTGCCAAGAACAGATTGGTAGCGTGCCCAGTGCCGGAAGACTTGCGGCAACGGGAACAATGGCAGTGATAAAAACGTTCTGGATTTCCACTGACTTGGTATTTCACGGCGCCGCAAAGGCAGCCGCCTTTAAACGTGATTGTCATAAAGCCCCCTGGTAATAAAAAACGAAATAGCGGACGCGCACCCAGAACCGGACGAGCCAAATCCTTGCATAAGAACCCTGACCGGTTTAGCGTCTTAAGTCTACATCATAAAGCGAGCGGCCTTCCCGCGACAAACAGAAACCAAAAGCCGGTTGGCCTTGCAAAGCAGGAAGCTACAATATGACGACATATTAGGAGCTAATTGGGCCCAGACCAATAAAAAACTACTTGCTACGCCCGAGCAAACGGAAATCGTTGCAGGATGGACTAGCGTGCGTATTCCGATCAAACCCGCCACTGATTCCAATCTCAAAACCACCACCCATTCCGATATGATTGCGCCAGTACAGAATGAGTTTTTTAGGAGCTGTGAACTGTCGCAATCGACCCAAACTAGCCTGTCACGTTTCTCCAAAGCTGCCAGTCGGCCGAAACCAGATTTTGGGACTGGAGAGGACTACAAAACCGACGTTGGCGACCTCAACCGAACGGCCAAAAGCCGCCGCTCGGAGTAGCTATCCCATTTTAATAATTAAGGCATCATGTAACCCAATCGGCTGTCCGATATTCGGCTAGCAAATTGACATTATCACTGCCTCATCACCGGCCAAAGACAGTCAGCGATATCGTTCCGTTAATAGCTGGTAAGCACCTAACGGAAAAGGAGCCGCTCAACTCACGGTTCATCGGTTGGCAGAGGTTCGCCATCGCCTGGACAATCCGTTGTTCAGCCGTTTTAGGCCGCCCGCCCTTATCACTTGTAGCGCAGACTAGGCGAAGCTCGCAAATTCTGTACCGACCTCAATGAGCCCGCAAAGTGCAGTCAAAGGCTCCCAATTCCCGGTCGGGTCAAGAGCCCAAATTACTCCAAAAACTGTGGCACAGATGAAGCCGGCAATTTCGACGTGGATGAGCTGGATCATCGCCTTCTTCTTACCTACCAACGTACCGTTAAGCCGCGGGCCACTTTCGGCCCGTCGTGGTTGAACGGATGCTTGGGCGCCGTCGGCGAGTCTCGACTGTCGTCGCAGCCTACAGTTCGAACTGCTTGCTCTGGAATAGGCCTACGCAAGCGCTTACGACGTCGGAATCGTACATCTGCCCTTTGTGCTCCGAGATCTCATGTAAGGCTGTGGGGACACCAAGGCCCGGCCGATAGGGGCGATGCGACGCCATAGCCTCCACCACGTCGGCCACGCAAAGAATACGCGCCTCGAGCAGGATCTGCTCCTGCTTCAAGCCGGCCGGGTACCCTGAACCGTCCAGCCTCTCGTGGTGCTGCAATACGATCCGGGCCACCGGGTTCGTAAAGTCGATGTCTTTGAGAATGTCGTAACCGACTGTGGGGTGCGTCTTGATGATTTCGAACTCGGCTGCGGTGAGCTTGCGGGGGCTGGCGAGAATTTCCGCGGGCACATGGATCTTGCCTATATCATGAAGCACTGCCGCCAATTGCAAGCCTTCAATCCGCTCGGGCGGCAACCTCATCTCCGTGGCGATGGCCACCGCCAGCTTCGCTACACGACGCTGATGGCCGGCAGTGTAGGGGTCCCGCACTTCCACCGTAGTTGCAAGGGCCTGCACAGTCGCGTCCATAAGGCGATTCAGCGCCTCGATCTGGGTGAGATGCCTCTCTTGCAGAGCATCGTGTTCGCGATGCTTGCGTAGCGCGGTAATGCCATACGCCAGATCGTCCGCGGCCTCCGTGAGTAGCCCGATTTCCTCCTCGTCGAACGCGTCGCCGCGCTCCGAATACATGCCGAGGAAGCCAATTGTTCCCGCCCCGATCGTTAGCGGCAATGCGATTGACGAGGCGTAGCCGCGCTTAGCGGCCTCTTCGCGCCAGAACACGAACTGCGGATCATTGGCGATATCCCGCGTCACCTGAATGGTCTGCTCGCGAATGCAGCGGGCGGCTGGTCAGCTCCCGCGATCCGTGTCGGCCCAAGTGAGATTCAGATTCTCGAGATAGCCACTTTCGAGTCCAGCGTAAGCGATAGGGCGAATGCTTCGAGCCTCGTCGCTTTCTGCTTACCCCACCCAGGCCATGCGATAGCCGCCTTCTTCCACCATCACCGAGCAGAAATCCTGTGCGAGAGTTTTCTCGTCCTCAGCTCGGATCATGTAGCGGTTACAACGGCTTATCGTGCGATACATGCGATTGAGTTGCTGCAATCGCTCGGTGCTGGGATGCCCATTGGTCGTCATTTGAGCGCTCAACGTAAAGCTAAGGGGCGGGCGCGATAGCGACCGTCCCGCTTGAGCGCCATGAATAATCGGCTCTCCAAGAATTGCCGTGGTAGACACTATATGTAGTGATCTTAGGCTGTTTATGCGCGCTATCGGTTGTGGTTAACCACGGGAAATCTGTGAGAGCCGAATAATCCAGTACCAATCCATCCTGCGATCCTAGTTTGCTTATAATCCCTCGAAGTGGTCGTACCCCAGATTTTATGATTTGAGCTCACTGAGTCTCCCATATAAATGCCCCCCTTTTAAAGCATTGGTTAATCATGCCGCTCAACGCAAAGCTCAGTGGTGAAACGTTATGGAGCATCGGGTTACGCTTGATTTAAATTTTGTTGTGGTTCGCAAGTTCACTCTACCTACGCGCTATTTCTTCTTGCGTGGATCATCGGCAGGATTGGTATAAGTAATACCCCATGGCCCAGTGGCGATTAGCTCGATGACTGTTTCCTCATCAGTTGTCCAGACATAATGGGTGTGACCTGCGGGTAGCACAAAACTGGAACCTGCTTTAAGCATCTCGCCCTTATTTGTGTCGAATGTTTCACCTATACCATTTCCTAATTTGCCGCGCAGGACTGTAATTACTTCTGTAAATGGGTGTATATGCGGTGGAATCGGATAATTGGACGGAAATTTCAGCCAAACGATAAAAACTCCTGCTTTGTTTGGGTCACCAACTAGAACTACACTTTTGGCGCCTTTAGGGAGTAGCCGTTCGTCATTCCACTTCACAGTATCCGGCGTAAACGATTCCATGGTAACAGCGCGCATGCGATCGATTTTTTCCTGAGCTAATGCAGAACCTGCGAAAGAAATAATAATTACGGCTGCCAAAAAAATTCTCATTTGGTCTCTCATTGTTCAATACAGGTTTGTGTATACGGTTTTAGTTGAATCACCGCGTTGCACCATTCACAAACTGAAACTCCAAAACCGCCAACGGGCGGCGCGTCCTTTTGACTGACTTGTTAGGCATTTAAGCACTAAAATCAGGAGGCAAGGCAGCAAATTTGGGTACGCCTTCTGGAAACACTGCCCAGTTTGGAGCTGAAGCAGTATAAATTGCCATTTTGGGAGATAAGTTTTTGTTGCCAGCTAATGTTGAGGCTGCGACTGAATAAAAATCTCCTGCAGTTATTTCAGCACACAAGGTTGTGCCGCAAGCCCCACAAAACTGATAATTGACGTTTTCCCCGGAATCACCTTTCCGCGTAAACGACGAAGGAGAACCTTTTGTGAAAGAGAATTTATCTTTTGGCACCCATAACACGAACCATTTATCCGAACCAGTATGCACTTGACATTCCTTGCAGTAGCAGAATGCCGAATTAATAGGTTCGCCTTCAAAAAAATATCTAATAGTGCCACACGCGCAACTTCCTTCATATTTTTCCATAAACTAATACCTTTAAAATTGAATGGATACCTTTGCACCCACTGCGATTCATATAGAGCAAATTTCACTTTGCCCCCCGTGGGCTAACTTGAGTCGCTGACACAAAAAACTCGATGATATCCTGACTTCGCTCGGGCCAATGTGAATGGATTTGATCACCTTCACAGTACAACGTTTTTACGCCCCCGGCACACCCTGAATAAGAGAAGCAACCATTTGCGATTTTATCCGGAATAGGATCACATTTATTACAAGCCGCCCACCAACCCACCGCTTGCTGACCATAACCAGGAAACAGGCGATCCTTGCTGCTGTGCATAACCATAACCGGCAAGGGTTCAGGGCATCTTCGGTCGCGTAAATCATCATACGCAACCCCTGCTGCGCTCGGCGCAATGGCACGTGGGATGTGTCGTGTGCCAGTCATAAATGCTAATGCCATCGCCGAAGTCCCTCCATCGGAATGTCCGGTAACATAGACTTGTTTTTCATCAATACACCACTTTTTAGCCATTAAGCTGGGAATGGTGCCTAATTCTACGGTAGTGCTGGGCGACAATTCCGGATGATCCGCATAGGCCACGATGAAACCGGCTTGGGTAGCAGGAAAAGTGAATCCAGTTGTTTTTTCGGTTTTAGCCCGATTCGATCCTGCCGGAGAAAATACCAGTAATAGTGGGTGGGCAACGGATGCATCATAATTGGCTGGTGTGCGGACATTGTATTTGATGCCGTTTTCGGTTTCTTCGCCATAAGTCTCTCCAGCGTCTCCACTGAGTTGATCAGCTTTGCAAAGACGTTGCAGCATCTCAGGCCGATACACGGCTTGCCCCAATTGTACCGAGTCGCCACTATGATCCATCAAAAGCATGACAACCATTACTAATATCGGTAACCCGAATAGCACTTTCTGCCAAGAATTAATTCTTAAAAAATAAACCTTTAATTGAGTCATATTCATAGTTATATTCCCCTAAGTTCGTTTGACTCGCCTGTACCATTCGATCATGTCTCAGGTGAGTGATTGATCGCTTCCTTATTCGCTAACTTCAGTAATATATAAGCCAGCAACAACAAGCTTCCGATCATCACAATCTGCAGCATATAGCTTTTTCCCGGAACCGATTCCAGGCCAACAGAGAACGGAATATGAGTATCAAGACGCTTATCCTTGTCGACAATAGCGATGTGAGCCAAATAATTACCAGCACCATACTGACTAAAATCGACCAAACTATCGAAAGTGCCGTTTTTAACTTTTTTCGGCTGCTGATAAAAAACCCTTTGCCCTTCAGGTTCTTTGGTGATTTCGAATTCCACGCTGACATTGCGCAGACTTTTACCTTCGTAGTCGAACACCAAATTAGTTGGGCCGATTTCGGGAATGATGCTGCAATATTCCCGATCCCCTGACAGAGTCGGGGTATAGGCCGTGAAATGGACTCGTTCAAAACCAACCCTCGTAACGCAAGCATCGGCCTCGTCAGGCGCACCGCGATGCGCTTGGACAATAGTCGGCATTAATCCGACCAAAAAGACAACAGGCAGCAGACTCAGCCACCTAATGCTTTTATAAGCCACCTTTTTTAGTTTGTTGATAGAGTTAGACATTGATTTGCTCCCTCTGTGATTATGTTAAATCCGATGGTCGGTTTAGAAATCAAAGGTTTCCACCTCGGAGATCAGAAACAACGGCTCACCACCGCTAGAAATCTCAACGGCATGCTGAGCTGTTTCTTGACCGCCTGGTGAATTCAGACAAGCCTTTAATTCAGCGAGTGATGGAAAATAAACCTCGGCAATCCGATGAAACTGCGCTGCAGATTTGTCTGCATTGGAAAGAATCAATGAGGCGACCAATCGTGTTTTGCCGACCAGCTTTTCGACAGCCATCGGCACATGCTCATCAGCATAACGGCGTTCAAAAGTTTTTAAATCTGTTGGCGTAGGGTACATTACGATTAATTTTGCAGTTTTCATAGGAATATTGAATATTTATGTGATTGGGTGTTTATATTAAATAATGAGTTAGGTTAATTGTAAAATACCATTTTTCTATGGAATAATAGGTTTTACCTATTCAAAAAGGAGGCAAGCAGTGGAAATGCAACAAATACGCTATTTTCTGGCCGTCTGCGATAAAGGTTCGTTTACTCGCGCTGCACAAGCAACCTATGTGGCCCAACCCTCCCTGACGCAAGCAATTAAGAAATTGGAAGATGAACTTGGCGGTGAGCTATTTAGCCGAGACCGCGGCGGATGTCGATTGACGGCTTTAGGACGTTTGATCGAACCTTCTATTCGCGACATAGTGCGCAAGACGCAAGCTGTCAAAGCTGAGGCTGTGCGTTTCAGCCGCTTAAATACTGTGCCACTTCGCATCGGAGTGATGACGACAATTGCCGCACACCATTTAAGTCCATTCTTCGCTGACTTTCAGCAAGAACGACCACATGTAGAACTGGAATTAGTCGTCGACAGTGAATGCAATCTATTGAATCAACTTGATGAAGATGGCCTGGATTTAGTTATCAGCGCACCAACATCCTTACCGGCAGGGCATTACCAGTCTTTAAAGCTGTACGAAGAACGCTATGTCGTCGTCTTCAACGACAAACACCGTTTCAATCAACTGCAACAAATTGATTTAGCGACCATACAAACCGAGCCTTACCTGGATCGCCTGAACTGTGAGTTACGGGAAACACTTAGGAGTATTTGTCAGGGTCAACAGGTCGATCTATATGCTGCCTATAGAAGTAATAGCGAAGAGTGGATACTGAGTATGGTACGCGCCGGAATCGGTGTTGCGCTAATGCCGGAATTCACCATCACCAAAAATGCAGATAAGATTCGAGTTCGTTATCTGTCAGATCCGGAAATTCGTCGCACAATCTGCGCTATATTCCCACCCACATCGGCCGCAAAACCCGAAGTGGCAGAAGTATTGAAAAGTCTGCGGATAGGTTTTTAAAAAATGACAAGTTAGACAAAACTAAATCGAAAGTCCGATTATGGCGTTTAAAGGGGTTAGGGCTTACAACCTTAATTAGGATAACTATTCTCAAACTTCTCGTTCCTTACCAAAATCATCCCCAGCTTAAAAACTTATAATTTATTGAATTAATTTGTGTATTGCATAAAACACAATTCTTTATTAAGGGTACAAAGTCGGTGTCAGGTTTTGTGCAGATAACAGGCATTCAATTTCCATAATTTTTGGGGTATTCAGTGGCAGGAAAGTGGCCGATTGTGTGAGGTCACCAACGGCTGCTTTGTAGCCCTCCAGTTTGCAGAATCTGGGTTTGACTGACTGGCCGGTTTGGAGAAGCGCGACAGGCCGTTTTGGGTCGTGACGCGACCGTCATATCTTCGAATTCATCGCCCGCAAGCTGTCGTTGAAATCCGACTCCTGAAAGAGGCCAGTCGTCACTGAATGCAGCCCGACCCGATCTCAACGAGTGCAGAGCAACAATAGTCACGTATTTTCGTTAAGCCTAGCCGCTAAGTGAGTGATCCTTCGCTGCGATTGCTGATTTTTCACAGCCATTGCCAACGCTTTGGGCTGAGCAATCACGATGACCAGTTTTTTGCCACGCGTGACGCCGGTATATAGCAGATTGCGTTCCAGCAGCATAAAGTGCTGCATGGCCATCGGAATCACCACCACCGGATATTCCGAGCCTTGCGATTTGTGCACGCTGGTGGCATAAGCCAGCGTAATTTCGTCCAGATCGCTGAATTCGTAGTCGATTTCACGATCGTCGAACAAGATCTTGACCTGGCTTTCCTCAAGATCAATGGATTTGATGACGCCAATGTCGCCGTTGAAGACTTCCTTGTCGTAGTTGTTGATCCGCTGAATGACCTTGTCGCCAGGCGCATAGGTATTACCAAAACGGGTAATCTTCGGTTCGCTGTGCCCATTGAGCCGTGCTTGCAATTCGATGTTCAACGACCGTGCGCCCAGGCCACCCCGATTCATGGGCGTCAAAATTTGCACGTCATTGACCGGATGAAAGTGGAATCGCTGCGGAATCCGCTCAAGCACGACCTGCATCAATTTAGCGAAAATCTCCTCAGGTGTTTCGGCGTAGAGGCAATAAAAATCGCTGATGCCTTCAGTCTTATCCACCAAAGGCATTTGCCCTTGGTTAATCCGGTGCGCATTGGTAATGATTTTGGAGGTACTGGCCTGACGGAAGATCTCGGTCAGACGCACGGTGGCAATTTGACCGGAATCGATAATGTCGGCCAACACCGATCCTGGACCGACCGAGGGTAATTGATCGACATCTCCGACGATCAAGACCGCAGCTTCCGTCGGTATGGCTTTTAACAGCTGATTCATCAACACCACGTCCATCATCGACGACTCATCGATCACCAGGCAATCGAGGTCTAGCGGGTTTTCGTCGTTATGCTTGAACGCGAACTGCGTTGGATCGAACTCCAGTAAGCGATGCACCGTTTTCGCTTCCATGCCGGTCGATTCCGCTAAGCGTTTTGCCGCTCGCCCCGTCGGCGCGCACAAACCGATTCGAACTCGTTTGGCTTTGAGAATCTTGAGCAGACTGTTGACCAGGGTGGTTTTACCGACACCGGGGCCGCCAGTGATCACCGAGACTTTATGCTGGAGTACCAATCGTACGGCAGCCGCTTGCGACTGCGATAAGGTCATGCCGGTTTGCTCTTCCACCCAGGGTATGGCTTTATCCGCATCAATCACACCCCACGGTGCATCGCCTTGATTCAATCGATTCAGGTGGGCGGCACAACCGATTTCAGCACGGTGCAAGGGCGTCAGAAAAATGAATTCGTCACTACCGTCGATTTCGGGAATCAAATTGCCTTCGGTCAATTCAGCGGCGATGGCTTGGTCGATAATCGATAATGGAATTTCCAATAATTTCGCCGCCATTTCGCACAGCTTGCTGCGAATCGCGGCACAGTGGCCTTCGCCGGACCATTCTTGCAATACATGTCGGACACCCGCTTGGGCACGCAATAGAGATTGCGGGCCGATACCCAGCTTCTGTGCCAAAGTATCGGCGGTTTTAAAACCGACACCGTGGATATCCAGTGCCAGACGATAGGGATTTTCGCGCACTTTCTCGATGGATTGGTCGCCGTAGGTTTTGTAAATGCGCATCGAACGCGAGGTGCCGACACCATGCGATTGCAGAAAGACCATGATTTCCCGAATCACTTTCTGTTCCGCCCAGGCGCTGGTCACCCGCTCCTGGCGTTTCTTACCGATACCCGGCAATTCCAGCAGGCGTTCTGGTGTCTGCTCGATCACATCGAACACCTGCTCACCGAAGGCTTTGACCAGTTTTTTGGCGAAATGGGGACCGATACCTTTGACCATGCCGGAACCCAGGTATTTTTCGATACCGTCCAACGTGGTCGGCGGCACGATTTTCAAGGAAATGGTCTTGAATTGCTGGCCATGTTGGCGATCGTTCACCCAACAACCCAGGCATTCGATGTATTCACCCGCTGTGACACTAGCAGCCGAACCGATCACGGTAATCAGTTCCCGATAGCCTTTGACTTTGACCCGCAACACGCAAAATCCCGAGGCCTCGCTATGAAACGTCACGCGTTCGATGGAACCGTGCAGTTTTTCGACGGGATTGTCCGCATGCGCTGGCGCAGCCTGTGACATCATGGGTTACTAACTCTTGTCATGTTCGATAAACAGCGACGCTTGCGTGGGGTTCGCGTCATAGGACGTGCCATCGATGACAGGAAACAAACGTGAATAAGGCACCAGCCAAGTATGCTGCTCACTGATCTTGACAGTGGCCGTTTTGGGGTTCAGCCTAATGACTTCGCCGAACAATTCATGGTTGTCCCGGCCCTTGAATCCCACCTGCGTACCGACTTGCAATGCACTTTTGGGAATCCCGGTGGTATGCGGTTTGGGTTGAATCGCCGTATCAACGTCATCCAGATTGAGGTAATAAAATGGGATATTCCAGTTTTTCTGGTCTTTGACGTTTCTCACCAAGCAACGGGTCTTTTGAATCTTCAAGATCACCGCATCGATCAAGCCGTTGGCTTGCGGGTCGAAATAGCTAATCGATTGGCCGACTTTCAATTGGGCTTTTATCTGCTCTACCCGAACCGGATTGATGAGTTCCTGATAAATGGCAGACTGTAATCGATGTAAATCAAACAGTGATGCTTTATTGAGCGCTTCAAGAATTGCTGTGTAGTCCATTGCCGACGTCCCCGTTAACGGTTTTACCGCGATATTACCGGCTTTTATGTCGCCAAAATAGTGCCATGCATCGGGTAACATACAAAGCCGCCTCGTTTTTTCGCTTCACGGTGTCACCCAGGATAGAAGACGAGTTCGAACGGTATCCAGTCCGTTATACTGGGTTGGCGGACAGAACATCTACCAGGACGATTAATCCAAACAGCATCTATGGACTTTATAAAATTATGCGTGGGCGAGCGCTTCGATCATGACATGCCGGAAGAAGGCATGAGCATCATTCTGGCTAATGGCGCGCCATTATTGACTTTTAATTTTTCAGTTTCGCCGGGCGAAATCCAAGCCTTTCTCAATGGCGCCGCCTCGTTCGCGTTATTTGCCGAACAAAACCATCTGTTCTTTTTGTTTAAAATCGAGGGCTTTCTGGATTGGTCGGACTTGGCGTTTACCATTCATCTTGCCGGCGATGAGACCATCGATGAGGGTGATGCTTACTTGCTCTTTAATCTGGTCTTGGTGGATCCGAATACCAAAATTGTCAAAGGTTTGCGCATGGTGACCGTCTCACCGGATTTCAGGTCAAGATTGGCTGAGTTGATCCGCAAACAAGCCTCAGAGCCGTTTGATACGATGGCTTACTATCGTGGCATTGGCAGCCTTTATGATAAATATCCCACCGCAAGCGACTTACTCAAACAAGCCATGATCATCGAACAAGGCGGAAAGACACTACCGACGCTGTGATGGCTAGCGCCTACCCGCCCCACTGCCACAAATGATTCCTTTCATGCATACCCGATAATGACTAAATCCCAGCTCATCGAACGCATCAGCCTTAAATTGCCCCATTTACAGCAACGCGACGTCGAAATGGCGATCAACATCACCATCGATGTGATGACCCATCATTTGGCACATGGCCAGCGTATTGAAATTCGTGGTTTCGGTAGGTTCTCGGTGATTCAACGAGCCGCCCGGATGGGACGCAACCCCAAGACAGGCGAACAAGTGAGTTTGCCCATACGGCACGCCACTCACTTCAAACCAGGACTGGATTTACGTGAACGCGTGTCCCTTTCCAGAGACCGATTCCCCTTGATTAAGGACTAGCCTCCAGCTATCCAATGATTTCAGCATCGCATTGGCAGGAACTATCTTAGGGTCGCTGCGGATAGCTCAAAGCGAAGATTAATTTCAATCTTTTACAGCCCAACTCGCGAAAGCGCGATAAATAGCGAGTTTTCGCAAACGACCTGCCGAAAATCCTCTTCACAATAATGACCATCCCAACCGGAGGTCATTATGGAACCCGTTGCCATCCCCCAATCGATCGACGATCCGATCCACATTCTGTTGTGGAGTGCCGACGAGATCGTGCCCTTCATGGTCAGCATGCTAACCGGCATGTTGATCGATCAGTTCATTCCCGGTTTGGCGCTTGGTTTAATCGCGGTCAAGTTCTACCGGCGTTTCCGCGATAACCGGCCTGACGGCTACACCTTGCATGCGTTGTATTGGCTGGGTCTTTTGCCCAGTCGCGCGCAGACCATCCCCAATCCCTACATCCGTCGGTTCCTGCCATGAGATGGTCGGAGTTTCTGCAGACCTGGGACGGGCACGAGGCCGAGAATCGGTTTAGTCGCGTCATCATCATTGGCTTACTCGTCGTGTGCGTGATTACTTCGCTGGCCGCTTGGCGCACCGAGCGCAGCATCATCCTGGTGCCCCCTACCCTCACCCAGGAAGTCGAAGTCACCCGCAGCCAGGCATCCAGCGAGTTCAAAGAGTCCTGGGGCTTATTCCTGGCCGAGCTCCTCGGCAACACCACCCCGGCCAATGCCGACTTTCTTAAAACCGCCGTCGAGCCGTTATTGGCGCCGGATATTTATCGCAGTGTCCTGGATGCCATGAGCGATCAAATCAAGGCCATCAAAATGGACCGGGTCGCGATCAGTTTTACCCCGCGTCATGTCGATTACGAAGCAGAGACCAATAAGGTTTTTGTCAGCGGTGAACTCAAAAGCCAAGGTCCCAGTTCCAAACCGGACGTGAAGCCGCGTACCTACGAATTCATCATCGCCATCAAAAACTATCGGCCCCGACTGGAATACATCGACGTTTATCCCGATTCCCCCAGAACCCTGGCACGATTGAAAGCCACTCAAGGCCAACCGCATGAGGCTCAACCATGAAACGACTCTTTTTTCCTTGGCTACTTGCGACCTTTACCCAGGGCAGTTGGGCCGGCGATGATTTACCGGTGACGGTGTTACCACCGGTCACCACCGTGGCCGAAGAGTCACCCGCATCGCCATCACAGCCGGTTTTCCCATCGCAGCCCGATTTTGGTATTGAGTTACCGCCGGTCGATGCCAGCATCTTGAAAGCGGCCAAACAGCAAGCGACAGCCTCAAACTCAGCGTCAGTCACGTCCATCGGACCGCAGCACATTGCCGTCAAACCCGGCATCAACGAACTGATGCCGATTGCCGTCGGCCACTTGAATCGTCTGGTGACACCGTTCGAACATCCGGTAGTCACGACCACCAGTCAAGCGACTACCAGTACCAAAGGCAAAATCGTTTATGTCGCCACGGCGGACGAAACGCCGGTGACCTTATACATCACGCCAGGCGACAACCAGGACATCGCCTTGTCGCTGACCCTGATCCCCAAACGGATTCCGGCCCGGGAAATCCATCTCGATCTGGATAAGGACAGCTACCAACTGCTGAATCAATGGCAACGCGCCGATGCCACGAGTCGAACCTCGAGGCAACAGGAACAAGTCTACATCATCCAACTGAAAGCGCTGTTTCGGGATTTGGGTTTGCAAAAGACCCCAGCCGGTTATTCGCTACGCGAACCCAAGCCCCAAGAACAAATTCGCTGCCTGCAAAACCGCGTGCAGATTAAAACCGGTCAAGTTCTGGAAGGCCAGGATCGATTGATTTTGGTGGGGCTTGCCAAAAATACCGGCAGCGACATGCTCGAGTTCGACGAACGCAGTTGCGCGACCACCCAACAGGACGTGCTCGCTGTGTCGGTCTGGCCCAACGTGGTGTTGAAACCCCAGGAAGCCACCGAGTTGTATGTCGTGGTCCGACAAGCGCCTGAAGCGTCAAACAGTTTGCGTCCTTCATTACTGGGCGGAGGCCAACCCTGATGGCCAGCGTCGATACCTGGTGGACACGCTTGAGTCCGGCAGCCAAACGCAATCTGGCCGTCGGCAGCATCGGTACCGTGGTGTTAGCCGTTATCATCGCGCTGGCCACCGTAACCCCGGAAGTCAGCAAACCGCTGAGCAAACAGGCCACCATCCAACACATCTTGACCGATAGCGATCCACGCTCGTTGGGCATCGACGGCATTTCCGCGCAGTTGCGCGATCTGTTGCAGAAGAACGACGAACAAGCCCGCCGATTGGCTGCCATCGAAGAACAACAAAGGCGCGAGCAGCAATCCGACGAAATCCGTTTCAAACAATGGACCAGCGCGGAACGCGAGGCCTATGAAGCCAAACTGCAAGCCGTCACCGGTGAAGTCGAGTCGCTGAAGAACAAAGCCTCCACACCGACAGTGGCTGGCAACATTGGTGATGCCAGTCAACCTTCCATGGAGCCAATGATGCCGGTAAGACCTTACAACCGCCGCCAAAGCAATCCGCCATTCGACAACGGCCAGGACGATCTCAACCGCGTCTTCGAGCAAGCGGCTGTTCCCGGACCGACACTAGGCAATTCCGGCGTCTCGGGCGGACGAGCCAATAGCCAAGCGCCGGCGGCGATGCAGATTCGTGTCATCCGGGAAGGCGCGGAGCAGTCCAACGGTAAAGACAAAGACGCAGCTCCAAGCTCTGACCGGAGCCTCTCGAACCGCGATCACACCAACAGCGACGTCTTCATCCCGGCCGGCAGCATTTTGACCGGCGTATTGCTGAATGGTCTCGATGCCCCGACCGGCCGCAAAGCCAAAAAAGAACCCATGCCGGTACTGTTCCGGATCAAGAAGGAAGCCATTCTGCCCAACCGTTTCCACGCCGATGTGCGTGAGTGCTTCCTGCTGGCCGCAGGCTTCGGTGACTTGAGTGCCGAGCGCGCCTACTTTCGCGGCGAGACCTTTTCCTGTGTACGCCAGGACGGTGGCGTAATCGAAGTGCCGATGAATGCCTATGCCACCGGCGAAGACGGCAAAAACGGGGTGCGCGGTCGCGTCGTTTCCAAACAAGGCGCCCTACTCGCCCAATCCATGATGGCCGGTTTCCTGCGCGGCTTTTCCGACGCCTTCGGCCGCAACCAGATCCCGGTGCTGATGACTGGCGGTCTGGGGGCGCTATCGGGAACCACACCGTTCCAAAGTGCCTTTTCCTCGCAGTCGATGGAAGGCGGTGCCTTGAAAGGCGCAGGCTACGCGATGGAACGCCTGTCGCACTTTTACATGGACATGGCCGAGGAGATTTACCCAGTCATCGAAGTCGATGCCACCCGCCAGGTCAACTTCATCGTGCAAAAAGGCACGTCGTTGAAGCTGAAAACCCCAAGCTGATTTTCACTAAAACACGGAAACGATTTATGTCTCTACGCCAAACCCGTTTACTGCTGGCATCACTGTTAGTCACTTCAACGGCCTTCGCCGCCAACCCACTCAAACCGCCGGTGTCGGACATTGCCGCCGGCCTGTTGTCGATCAAGATCGACGGCATGCAGGACTTGCCGATCTCGGGCCTGAAGATGGTCAAGTCCGGCGAGCAAACCGTGTTTATTTCCAGTAACGGCCGCTTTGCCTTTTACGGCGGCCAATTAATGGATATCTGGACCCAACAGGCGATCAAGGAACTGGCGGATATCGATCGTATCGCCAACCGTATCGATCTGTCGCGGATGAAACTCAAGGCTGACGACCTGGGCGCCGTGACCGTCGGCCACGGCAAAGGCCAAGTGCTGGTGTTCATCGATCCGCGCTGCCCGTACTGCGGCAAGGTCATGAAAGACCTGCAAGCCTTGCAGGACCAGTACACCTTCAAACTGGTGATGGTCCCCATCCTCGGCCCCGAATCGCAAAACCTCGTCGTGCAACTGGCGTGTCAGTTGGGCACAAGCGATACCAAAGCCAAAGACGCGGTGCGCGACCGCTTGTTGAAACAGGATTACGCCGGCCTACCGACCGAACCACCCGCTCAATGCAACAAAGAGCCGCTGCAAAAAGCCGTGGTCACCGCCAAGTTGTTCGATTTGAAAGGTGTGCCGTTTCTGATCGCCCCGGACGGCCGTACCCACAGTGGCGCACCCGAGGTGTTAGCGGATTGGTTGGCCGACAAAACAAAGGCCGTATCCAGCACCACCACACCTGAACCAACGAAAGTGGAGAAAAAGCCATGAACCGTTATTGCCCGTTCCCATTAGTCCTTTCTAGCTTGACGTGGATGTTTGTCACCGGCTGCGCAACCCAGTACGGCTGTCAAGGCATGCCGGACGAACCCAGTTGCTTGTCGACCACGCAGGCTTACCAGGTCACCAATACGGCAATAACGGAAGGGCCTCCGGAAAACAACCAGAGTACGGAGTCAACCTCATCACCGGCAATCGCACCGCCGTTACAACAACCCGTGCCCAAGATCGAAGATCCCACGCCGATTCGTACGCCTTCCCAGGTCATGCGCATCTGGATCGCCCCTTGGGAAGATGCCGACGGCGATTTGATGGTGTCCAACTACGTCTACACCGAACTGGAACCCCGGCGCTGGATGGTCGGCAAGGCGGCTTCGACAGCCAGTTCGTCGTTGATTCCTTTGCAAGTTGAGCAACGTCCACCGGAGAAACGATCCAGTGTCGATACCCCTGAAGACGAGAGTCCAGTCAATCGATTAGACAAACAATTGCCCTGAACCGTAACCATTTTCACCGCAGGTCCCACACCCCTGCGAGACTGAGCGGGCAACCGCTTAAACCCTGCCGGACTAACCGTCCGAGATTCGACGGGCAACCGTCTTTTAACCATAACGAGGACATCTTTGATGAAAACATCCTATCGAACCGGGGTCTTGGTCACTCTGGCATCGTTATTTTTTATGTTGATGGCCAATGACGCCATGGCCGGTACCGGCGGTACTGAGTTCAACACCGTCTGGACCTTGCTGACCGGCTGGGTGGAAGGCTTACTCGGCCGCATCATCGCCATCGTGTTCGTCATCGTCGGCCTGGTCGCCGGTGTCGTGCGCGGCAGCATCATGGGCTTTGTGCTGGGGATTGCCAGTGGTGTCGGTTTGTTTGCGGCACCAACCATCATCACCAACATCGTCACCGCCACGATTTAGGCTACGACCATTATGACCGGTTCAAGTATTGATACCGAGACTGCGGCGGGCAACCGCCGCCCTTGCCAACCGACGAAGGCCACGCGCAGCGTCAAGGTCCAAGCCGCCAATGGCAAGCCAATCAACCCCTGCCATCCGGCCAGAGCCCGGCAGTTATCACGCAAAAAACGTGCGGTTCGTGTATGCCGGCATCCCTTCACGATTCGCTTACATCCTGAATGTCCAGCCGAAGCCTTGCAGCAACTTTATGAAGAGGATAAAGCACTATGACCTCAGCGCAACGCCCACGGGCTGACCAGTTGTTTACGGTACTGGCCTACGAATACGACCATCATCTGTTTCTGATGGCCGATAGCAGTATTGGCTTCGGCTTTCTGTGCCGGCCGATGACCGGCGCCGATGCCAGCGTCTCCGCGCGGGTCAACGTGTTGCTGAACCAGGACTGGCCGACCGACACGCTATTACAAGTATCACTGTGGACCTCGCCGGACATCGAAGAGTCGCTAGCCATCATGCAAACCCGGCGATTGAAACAGCAAAAACCGACCTATAAAACCATGACCCAGGCTAGTATCGAGTTCTTGCGGCAAGGCACCACCAAACCGCCTGAAGCGATTTCGGGAGCACGCTTGCGGCGCAGTCACATTCTAGTCACGGTCAAACTGCCGATGGCCTATCCCAGACCCAGTGAACAAGACATCCGTCGAGCCAGCGAATTGCAAATGGCCACCCAGCAGTCGCTGTCGACCATCGGCATGTATCCGGAACTATTGGGTGCCGATCAGTATGTCCGTATTCTGAACACGATTCTCAACTGGCAGCCCAATGCCGGCTGGAAAGACCGTGTGGTACCTGAGTGCGATCCTACCCAATTGATACGGGATCAGTTGCTGGATTTCGACAATGCGATTCGGACCGACGAAAAAGGCATTTGGCTAGGACAAAAGCGCGTTAAGACCTTATCCGCCAAACGCACACCCGATCATTTTTACTTTGGCAGCGCCAAAAGTTACTTGGGCGACATTTTGTCCGGTACCCGCGGGATTCGCCAGAATGCTTTGCTCAGTCTGACCCTGCATTATCCTGATGCCGAATCCACCCGTACCCGTCAGGAAGGCGTGCGGCAATTCATCACCAACCAGGTCAATACGCCAATCGCCCGGTTTTTGCCGGTGTTGGTGCAGCGTAAACACCATTTCGACGTGTTGTTCGATGCCTACCGCGACGGCGACCGGCCGATTCGGGCCTATTTCGGCGTGCTGCTGTTTTGCGACGAAGCCGAAGAAGCCGCAGCGGTCTCCAATGCCCGCGTCTATTTCCGGGAGCTGGGTTTTCAGCTTTTGGAAGACAAGTATTTCTGCTTGCCGTTTTTCCTGAACTGTTTACCGTTCGGTCCGGAGCGCTCGGCGATTGCCGACTTGAAACGCTACCGCACCCTGGCCACACGGCATGCGATTCCGTTGTTACCGCTGTTCGGAGATTGGGCTGGCACCGGGACGCCAACCTTGAATTTCGTCTCGCGCAACGGCGAGCACATGGCGGTGTCGTTGTTCGATACCACCGGCAACTACAATCTGTGTATCGCCGCCGAATCCGGTAAGGGCAAATCCTTTCTGACCAACGAAATCATCGTCAGCTATCTGACCGAAGGCGCACAAATCTGGGCGATTGATGTCGGTCGCTCTTACGAAAACCTCTGTGAAGTGCTGGAAGGCGACTTCGTGAAATTCACCCACGGTTCGGGGATTTGCATGAACCCGTTCGAGATCGTACAGATCTTCGAGGAGGAAGCCGACATGCTGGCAGGCTTGGTCAGCCAGATGGCCGCGCCAACCGAGAAACTCACCGATTTTCAAACCGCCGGTCTCAAGCGGATCTTAAAACAACTCTGGACGGATAAAGCTCAGGCGATGTCCGTGGACGACATTGCAAAATGTCTGTGTGCTGAAACCGATCAACGCTTGAAGGATGTCGGCGAACAGTTATTTCCCTTTACTACCCGTGGCGAATACGGTCGCTACTTCAATGGTCGCAACAACGCCAAATTCACCAATGACTTTACCGTCCTGGAACTGGAAGAACTCAAAGGTCGCAAACATCTGCAACAGGTGGTGTTGCTGCAGCTGATCTATCAAATCCAGCAGGAAATGTATCTGGGCGAACGCAACCGGCCCAAGATCGTGATCATCGACGAAGCCTGGGATTTGCTCACCGAAGGCGATGTCGCCAAGTTTATGGAACATGGCTACCGGCGGTTTCGGAAATACGGCGGTGCCGCAGTGACGATTACCCAGTCGGTGAACGATTTATACCGCAATGCTGCGGGCCGGGCCATCGTCGAGAATTCGGCCAATATGTATTTGCTCGGCCAGAAGGCCGAAGTCATCGAAGGCATGAAGCAGGATCGTCGCTTGCCGTTGTCCGACGGTGGCTATGAACTGCTGAAAACCGTGCATACCTTACCTGGCGCCTATTCAGAGATTTTCTTCATCACCGAGATGGGTTCCGGCATCGGCCGACTGATCGTCGATCCTTACAAACGCATTCTGTTTTCCACCAAACCCGAAGACGTCAACGCCTTGAAGCAGTTACGCCGGCAAGGCTTGAGTTTGGGTGATGCCATTCAACAACTCATCGACAACCGCAGCAGCAAAACCAGGGAGACTACCTATGGATCCTAAATCGCAATGGCTCAGCACCGTTTTCATCGCAGTCTGTCTGGGCGGCATCGGCGGCTGGCTGGCTGCGCAACAACAATTACAACAGCCCTTGGCGCGCCTGAATCTGGTCACGCCGGTGTTCGTGCTCGATCGCGCCAAATTGATTCAAAGCATTCCACCCAATGCAAACCAGGATCAAATGGCCAAGATCGTCGATGACTGGCAGGGTCAGGCCAAGAAACTCAGTGATGCGGGCTATCTTGTGATCGATTCAACGGCGGTGGTGGCTGCCCCGGAGGATGTCTATGTTCGACAAGACGCACACTAAGCCTATGAAGAATCCTCGGCCCCATTCGCCATCATCGACCACCTCTCGTCCGCGCTTAGGTCTCTTCTTACTCAAGGCGATACCAATTTTATTGCTGGTATTAGCCGTAGAACGCTATATCGGTCAACGATTTTTAATTGGCGGCGACGATCAGGTCGATCGCTGCCTGCCGGATAAATGGGTGTACCTGATCGACACTCACAACAAAGACATCTGGCGCGGCGATTTGATCGCGTTCCGCGCCGAGCGCATGGCACCCTTTTTTAAGGATGGCCAGATTATCGTCAAAATCGCCGCCGGCGTGACCGGAGATACCGTTCATGTCGATCCGCAGCATACCGCGATTAACGGCGAACGGGTTATCGATGGATTGCCACTCACGGAAAAACTGAACAAAGCCCCCTCCTCTTTCAAACGCCATGAAACCATTCCACCTGCCGCCTATTGGGTGACAGGGCAAACCGACAAAAGCTTCGATTCGCGTTACTGGGGCTATGTCTACGATCATCAAGTGATTGGACGGGCCTATGCGTTGTTTTAACCCTTGGCGTCAATCGGCGGTCTGTTTGTTCTGTTGGCTCGGTGTTGTTACGGTTCAGGCAGAAGACGTCTGGCTTGAACGCTCTCAGGCTATTTTGCAGGCCTTGGAAGGCCAACCTCGCCCTGACTGGTTGAACGGTCAGGCAGAACAGCTGGACATGAAACATCAGGCGCAACAAATATTGGAAGCCTCGCAAGCGATTCGCGCAGATGCGCTATCGACAAGATCCACAAAATTGGCAAGCGGCCTACCGACAACCTCTTCGAACAAACCACTCACATTGCTGTTCGTCTCATTTTCACTCGGCGATACGGCGCTGAAAGGCATCTTCGAAGAAGCGTCAGGCAGGGATGATGTGTTGCTGGTGTTCCGCGGCCCCAAACCCGGCCAAAAGCTACCGGCATTGATGGCCGACCTCAAACGCTTGCTGAAAGGTATCGAGCCATTGCCCAACATCGTCATTGATCCCACCCGTTTTCAACGCTGGTCGGTAACGTCAGTACCGGACATCGTCGTCGAACAGGAAGGCAAATCCCGGTTACACGTTCGAGGTGTGAGCAGTTTGTCCTGGCTGAACGAGCAAATTAAGGTTGGCAAACAGGGTGATTTGGGAACTATGGGCGATGTTGCCGAGATTGCCGAAATCGACTTTCTCGAAGAGATCAAACGCCGGATGGCCGCCATCGACTGGAAACAAAAGCAGCAACAGGCCATCGCTCGATTCTGGGAACAACAAAAATTTGAAAACTTACCCACGACCCAGGCCGATCGAGACAGGAGCGTAGACCTGACTATCACCGCCCCGCGCGATCTGACGGCCCCCAATGGACAGCTGATCATCCGAGCCGGACAAACCGTCAATCCGTTGGACAAGATGCCGTTTGGCTTATGCCTGATGGTGTTCGATGCCACGGTGCCAGCACAAGTCGAGCTGATTCAGCATCAGTCCTGCCAGGACAAAAAGGCTCGCGTGATGTATTTGGCCACGTCGCTGCCGCGCCAGTCCGGGTGGGACAGCTTGCAGCGGTTGGAAACCGCGTTACAGGCACCGGTGTATTTACTGACGCCAGATGTGCGCAGCCGCTTTCAATTACAGCATGTGCCTGCAGTCGTCGAACAATCCGGCAACCAGTTAGTCGTTCATGAACGAAAACTGCCGGTCTCAACAGGAGATCGGTCATGAAGCGATACGTTTTCCATTGTGTCTTGGGCGGTTTGATAACGCTGGCAAACCCGCTTTATGCCGCAACCACCACGAATAGCGTCGATCCGTTGTGCTCGGACGCCGAATTGTGGTCCGGCAAACTGATCACTGATATTTGCTGGAGCTGTCTGTTTCCGATTCGGGCGGCTGGAGCATCCCTGGGCGGTGGCAACGTACCCAGTATCGCCACCGATGAAAAGTTTTGCTTCTGTACCGATCCGATGGGTATTCCGGAACTGGGCATGACCATGGGCCTATGGAATCCGGCCCGGCTGATCGAGATCGTCCGCAATCCCTGGTGCTCGCCGGCTTTAGGCGGCCATAAATTCAGTGCTTCGAATGTACGTCTGATCGCCACCACCGGCAAGGCCGACTTTGACGCCAGCGAGATGTCATTTTTCAATTACCACTATTTCGCGTTTCCGTTGACCATTCTGCTGGATTTGTTCTGGGATGGCCGTTGCAACAGCGACGGCTACCGGGATTTCGATCTGTTGTATGTCTCAGAACTCGATCCGACCTGGAACAGTGACTTGCTGGCATTCTTCACCAGTCCGGAAACGGCGTTGTTTGCCAATCCGGTGGCCATTTCCGCCTGTGTTGCCGATGCCGCAGCGGCGGCGACCGGTAATCCCTTGGATACCTTGTTCTGGTGTGCCGGCGCCTGGGGGCACATGTATCCCTTGTCCGGCATTTCGCCGACCAGTTACGGCACCGATCCGCGAATTACCAGTTTATTGGCCACACGTGCCACGGCCTCGTTGCATCGCCGGGGGCTGGCCTGGAAAACCTCGGGCAACGATGCTTTATGCGGCGGCTATATCTATCCGTTTATCCCCAAGTCGCAATACCGACTGTCGATGTTTTATCCGGTCGCCGAAACCGAGTCCAATCACGCCATTGGTGAGACCACCTTCAAGTGGGGTGCGGGTCGCACTTATCCAGGGCCAGGTGAAGATCATCTATACATCTTATGGCGTTTTCAAGACTGCTGCGTGGGTTTATGAGGCGATGAAACAATTCTTTAATCCCCAAGCATTCGCCACACAAAGCCTGACTGCAATACTATGCGTTACGCTGGCCTGGACGCCGTTTGGTGTGTCCTGGGCCGATGCCATTCAGGCTACCGGGCGTGATGGCCAACAACTGGGCAAACAAGTCATCGACGGTTTTGCGTTTCCGCTCGATACCGGCACCGGCACGCTGACCTTGAATCCGGGAACGGCTCAGGAAAGTACCATTTCGATCGGCACGCTGTTTCCGGATACCCATAGCGCCACGACTACGACCCAAGACTTTGCCGATCTTTATGGTAACAACCCTGGAACGATCGCAGCCGGGTTGGACGCACAGACCGCCTTGAACGGCGAAACCAGCTTTACCGGCGAAGCCTACCGCACCCTGATCGACAATGCCCACCAGTCGCACCCGGACTTACAGGCTGACCCACTCTGGCAAAACGGCGATCAGGTGTTCAGCGACTTCACGCCTTGGGCACAATCGTTCTCCGACTGCACGACCACCACGACCCAAACCGAAACCCAGCAATCGGTTCGGGTGCCGGATTATCAGCTCTGTCTCAGGCAACCGACGGTACCGCAAAGCTGCACTGCAACTCGCCAAGTCAATGTCGAGCCCTTGATCCGCTTCGTCAGTGGCGACGGCGGTTTTTCCAGTTGCGGACCAGGCTGCATGGATTTGTATGTCGGCCGGGTCGGTGATGATTATTGGGAATCGGATTGTGGCTTGTTTACCTGGCAGGTCAAATACGAGGTCTTGCATCCGGAAGCCATCACCAGCGCCACCCTGGAGTACGTCAAATATGATGACCACACTCGGGTCTATTACGATAACCAGCTGATCTATACCGGGTCGAGTGGCTGGTACGGGGATTGTGAGCTTTACACCAGTTGGAACGAATACCCCAACACGGATGTGTTGTATGCCTTCAACAGTAGCGGCATCAAGGTGTTCAAAGAAGAAACTCGCGTTTCCGGACGCGGCGAAGGTTATTCGCGGATTCGCTTGCGTTATGACCTGTCGAAACTGATCACCCAGGACGAATGGAGCTGGAGCGGGCCGAATTGCCAAAACTTGGCCAACGCAATTACCGATGGCATTTGCCAGGCTGGCAGCCAATTGAGTTGCTCGAACGATCCCACCAATGCCTCGGGCTGTTACGTCGATCCCACCTCGCAAGTCATGGTCTGCGGCTCAGATTTGGCCCAAGCCCCGGTGGCCAGTTCGTCAGGGATTCGCAATACCTGTATGAGTATCCAGGCTGCTGGGAACTGCGATCTGAATCAGTACGGCCAATGCTGGACCGATACCGCCGGCACCCACTGTTTGGAGCCGCCGGCGAACGGGATACCCAACAAAACCTGCGCGTCGTTGGAAAGCCAAGGCTGCTCGTTCATCAAAAGCCAATGTACCAGTGTATTGGCCTCCGGCACTTGCTGGGACAGCGTCGATACCTACGACTGCGGGCAAACGGTGGGCGTTCCCGCGATCCAAAGCCATACCCAACAGCAATGTGCCGGGCCGATTCGCTGCATGGGCGAAGATTGCATTACAGTGAATCGCACCCAGAGCCAGGATTTCAGTAAGGCGGTTGCGTTACTCAACAGCGCTCAGCAAATGGCGATGGATTTACATTGCGATTACGCTAATGCCGATCTGCAGCAAAAGGATCCGACCACCTGTGAGGTATTCCAAGGCAAGCCGGCCAGTTGCAAGATGGTCGGCGGCGCGTTGAGTCTGGTCGATTGCTGCGAAACACCCGAGGGCGCCATGGGATTGGGACGCTATATCGATTTACTGTTGGCGACCAGTCAGATGGATAGCGCCGTCATGGCCATGGATAGTACGTCCATCGTGCGTGGCGCCTGGGAAACCATGCGTACCCCGTTCACGCTGGCCGGCGATGCCTGGAACAGTTTTCAGGCGGATTTTGCCTCGACGGTGAATGACTTGGTCGGCACCGACATGCTCAGTACCAACGATATTGCCTCGCAGGGTTTACTGGACTCGCTGAAAGGCGAATTGATGAAGTCCGTGGCGGAATGGATCGGCCAGACCTTTGGCGAAGCCGCCGGCAATGCCTTGTTCAGCGCCGGTGGCCAGGCGGCCTTCGACTCGGCGGGCAACTTGACCCCGGCTGCACAATCGGGCGGCGTTGAGTTGGGTGGTGGTGCCGCGGTCGCCGGCGAACTGCTCAGTACCTTGATGACGGCTTATACCGTGGTCATGATCATCATCATGATCATCCAGATCGTCTACTCCTGCGAGGAACCGGAGTATGAACTCGCCGCCAAGAAACAGTTGAAAGTCTGCACGGACCTCGGCACCTATTGCGAAAGCAAGGTAGCTGGCGTGTGTTGGGTGCGCAAGGAGAGTTACTGCTGCTACAACTCGCCGCTAGCGCGCATCCTCAACGAACAAATCAAACCGCAACTGGGCATGGATTTTGGGACACCGGAAACTCCGAGTTGTACCGGCATCAAAGTCGCGGACCTGGATCGCGTGGACTGGACCCAAGTCAATCTCGACGAGTGGTTGGCGATTCTGGCAAAGACCGGGCATTTGCCAACCGCCGCCAATGCAGCGTCCATGTTGAATCTGGATCAACTCACCGGTACCGGTAGCCGACTCAATCCGCAGAAATACGGCGCAGCCTCCAGCGGCCGACAAGACACCTTGAGCCGCACCCAAGGCCGGATGACCGACCTGGACGTCCCTACGGTCAAACGGCAGTCGGAACTGGAAGGCTGGGGCATGGGGCCGCAATGAGCGGCCTAAACCTTACTGAACCGCTTCTTTCAAGCCTTTTCCGGCTTTGAAGGATGGCAATTTGGCAGCGGCAATCGTAATCGCTTGGCCGGTTTGCGGATTCCGACCAGTGCGCTCTGCACGCTCTTTCACTTCAAACGTACCGAAGCCAACTAACGCCACGGAATCGCCTGCTTTTAATGCGGCTTGGATAGATTGGGTAATCCCTTCCAAGGCCCGGCCGGCGTCGGCTTTGGTCAGGTTAGCGTGGTTGGCGATGGCGTCGATGAGTTCGGATTTGTTCATATTAGTGTTGATTTAAGCTAGAAAAAAACTCGTGTAAGGTTAGTTCATTTTTGTAACAACTGAGTACATGCTCTTTAAGAAGCAAGCTACCAATATGAAGTATGCATCACTTCATATTCCAAGCGAAGGGATATATGATTGGCTTATTCCTAACAACAACCCATCAATCATTTTGGCGAACCGAATTTATCTAGACTACGCAGCGACCACCCCAATGGCGCCAGAGGCGGTTAAAGCGCTCTGCGGCAGCCTTACCTTAGGCGACAACTTCGCAAATCCCGCATCTTTGCAACATAATTTTGGTGAACGCGCCCATGAGCGGGTAGAAAACGCCAGAACAAAAATAGCGACTTGTCTAAAGGGTAAGCCCAGCGATTTGATATTCACATCCGGTGCAACAGAATCCAACAACCTAGCCATCAAAGGTATCGCGCTCGGTTATCGAAATAAAGGTCAACATATCATTACTTCGGCAAGCGAACACAAGGCCGTATTAGATACCTGCAAGTATCTTGAATCGATAGGTTTTGGTGTCACTTATCTGCGACCCGATATGAAAGGCAAAATCAGCGTTGACCAAGTTTTGTCAGCCATCACCAGCAAGACCATTCTGGTTTCGCTCATGCATGTCAATAATGAAACAGGAGTCATTAACGACATTCATCAGCTTGCAAAAGCCCTTGAACAAAAAGATGTTTTTTTTCATGTCGACGCGGCTCAAAGCGCCGGCAAACTGTCCATCGATTTATCCGAATCGCCGATCGATTTACTTTCGCTTTCTGGGCATAAATTTTACGGCCCTAAAGGTATTGGCGGCCTGTATGTCCGAAATCGAAAAAAGCTTAATCTCATCCCCTTGTTCCATGGCGGTGGCCAAGAACACGGCTTAAGGCCAGGTACCTTGCCGACCCACCAAATTGCCGGCATGGCAACAGCATTTGAACTGATCAACAACACTCGGGATGCGGATGATAAGCACGCAACTGCCTTAGCACGGGCATTGACCGAACAACTAAGCAAGCTAGGCGATGTCTATTTCAACGGTGACCAAGAACAAAAGTTGCCTAATATCATCAATGTCAGTTTTGAACAGGTCAGCTCTGAATCTTTAATTATTGCACTGAGAGACGAAGTGGCTATCGCGTCCGGGTCGGCTTGCAACAGCGGCGCCGTCGAAGCATCGCACGTTTTACGATCCATGGGCATTGAAGGGGATAGACTTTATGGAGCGGTGCGCATCAGTTTTGGTCGCTACACCACCGTCGATGAAATTACCTGGGCCGGACAACGCATTGGTGAGGAAGTCACGCGTTTAAGGGAATTGGCATTAGAATAAATGGCACTATGGCTTAACCTCATGCTCGGCAAAAAAGTTCTCAATAATGTTTATTGGCATTACAGCCTGACGGTCTGTCAAGATTCCGAAGTACAACAGACTGTCAAAGCCGCCGAGGTTTTAGCCCATTTAAAACCAAGCCTTGATTACAACGTCATCAAGTATGACGGCAAATCCGAAATGCTGTCGTTGCTATGGTATCCGAATTTCTTCGAAGAGCCATTCCCTGCCCTAGAGACGAGTTTTCGGATTGATCTGACAACGCAAAGAGTCGAAAAACGCAGTTATCAAACCTCGTTAAATCCGCCTATCTTGCATCGCAAGGAGTTATTACTCAGCGGCGATGCGCCGAACTATCAGCAATTTACTCAATTAACCGAGACTGCCGAACAACTGGGTTTATTCGACGATACCATCAGGATTGGCTTCAAACAAGCCTGGAACGCGTTAATCCGCGACAAGGGCTTTCAAATCATCGATTACCAATTTGTGCCGATTGGCAACGATGAATCCAGCGATAGCCTAACCTTTGAATTTCTAGAAAGCACAAGCATTTCCCGGCATCTCACGGCGCTTTCCCGCAGCAATTTATCCGCGCCGATGCAATGCCTGGCGCGTCACGGTTTTTTAGATGGCTCGTTAACTGTATTCGATTACGGTTGCGGCAAAGGCGACGACATTCGCAATCTTTCGGCAAACGATCTTACCGTGTCCGGCTGGGACCCGCATTACGCGCCGGATCAACCAAAGCAAGCCGCCGACATTGTTAATTTGGGCTTTGTGATCAATGTCATCGAAAACTATCATGAGAGACTGGAAGCATTGCTTGGCGCTTATAACCTGGCTAACCAAGTGCTAGTGGTTTCCGCCATGTTATTCAATCAAAACGCACTAAAAGGCCAAGCGTTTAACGATGGCGTCGTGACTCAACGCAATACCTTCCAAAAATACTATACCCAAAGCGAGCTCAAGGAATTTTTAACCGAGACATTAGAGACGGACGCGATTCCTGTCGCTCCCGGCATCTTTTTTGTGTTTAAAAATCCAGATGCCGAACAACGCTTTCTGCTCGGCAGGCAACGCAGCCAACGCAACGTTTTACGCTTATCGCATCGGCCCATTTCACCCGCTGAGCCAAAACTGTCTCGAAACGAGAAGAAATATCTGGCTTACAAACACCTTATCGATCCACTTTGGCAGAAAATTCTGGAACTAGGGCGGTTACCCGACAAATCGGAAATCGATTCGCTGATCGAACTCACCGAAGCCTTTGGCAGCATCAGCAAAGCCATACGCTTTACGCTGGACAACAACGAAGCAGCGGTATTCGAACAAGCCCGACAAAGCAAAATCGAAGACTTAATCACCTATTTCGCACTACAGGCCTTTTCCAAGCGCAAGCCGTACAAACAGTTGGAAGCAGGGCTGCAAAAAGACATCAAGGCCTTTTTTGGCGATTATCAAAATGCCATCGAGACAGCCAGATCGATTTTATTCAAAATCAGCCATGCCGAGCTCATTGCCGAAGCCTGCCAACACGCGACAGAACAAGGTCTAGGATTTCTGGATGAAGGCGAGGCTCTCCATCTGCACACCCGCATGGTTCAGGAATTGCCGGCTTTGCTGCGGATATACATTGGCTGCGCCACGCTTTTGTATGGCGATATCGAACAAACGGATTTAATCAAAATTCATATCCAATCCGGCAAATTAAGCCTGATGCGCTATGACGACTTTGAGAATCAAGCCATCCCGCGCTTGCTGGAGCGGGTCAAAATCAATCTGCGAGAGCAAACGTTCGATCTATACGAGTACGGCGACGCTTTTGAACCCACTAATCTGTATTTAAAATCCCGCTATATCAACGAGGAATTTCCGCACTTCGCCGAGCAGCTCAATTTTGATGAGCAATTACAAGCATTAAACCTATTTGACTTGAGCGGTTATGGACCAAAACCAGAAGAGTTTCGGCAAACTTTAGCCCGCGCTCGCTGGGAAATTGATGGTTTTGACCTGATTCGTAGTCGTTCAATACCAGAACTCGATGAGCAGTGTGGAAGCAATCTGACTTATCGGCAACTGATCGAATGCGGAGAAACTCAACAAGCAACGGGTATATCCAATCTCCCCAAACAAGCCCATAGCTATAATGCGCTATACGATCTGGCGGTCAATATAATCGACCCCGTGATCGATTATTTTGGCATGATCAGACTAACTTACGGTTTTTGTTCGCATGAATTGAGTAAGCACATTAAAAAACGCGTGGCGCCTAAACTCGATCAACATGCCGCGCATGAAGTGAACACCCAAAAAAATCACATTTGCCCGAGGCTTGGCGCTGCGGTTGATTTCATTGTCGACGATGAAAACATGCGAGAAGTCGCCGATTGGATTAGCGAAAATACGCCTTATGACCGGCTGTACTTTTATGGCGACAATCGCCCCATCCATGTCAGCTTCGGCCCCGAACAAAAAAGAGAATATGTGGATTTAGTCATAACTGACTCAGGGCGGCAGGTTCCGCGAAAACGGCAGGTTCCGCGAAAACGGCAGGTTGCAAAAAATGTGTAGCCTCTCTGTTTTCAGTCGATTTATTCATCTTCGGCAGACATTGATACTAGATCCATACCTTTTGCAGAGATTGCCTCTTGCCAGTCCATTAAATCACTATCACTCATTTCTTCCCAACGAACATCTAACGCAAACATATTAATGAAGGCCTCTTCCATTTCTTCTACGTCCGTGAAAAGCAACATATCTTCTTCGTTTTCACTTGTACCAAGAGAAAAGATACTCCTTGCCTTCACGTAACCTGCATCAGGTGGTGATAGCTTCTTTATAGGCCAATCTCCGCCACAAAACAAAAACATTCCTGGAACGGGATAAACGACTCCATCTTTTGTAGCGATTGTACATTCCATTCCCATGTCTAATGTCCCTGTCAGATCAATCACAACAGGTCTAATTGACTTTAATGCTTTGAGCAGATGCGATCTGTTTAAATCAAGTTTTTTGTTCATGACTAAGCATCTTCATCCTTCGTTAAGTCGAAAAAAAAAGCAATACAGCAAGTTGAAAAATGCTAAGTGAGTATCCAGAAACTATTTCCCGATTTCACTGGGTAATCTAGGCAAAATTTCGGCAAGTAAATAATGGACACTTACTAAGTCAGTCGATCAGAAAGTATTTGAATCAATTGTCTTTGCATTGTCAAAGGCCACTTTTCGATTCTGCCTAGTATTTCATCCATACTAATTTGATCTATATGAGTAGTTAATTGTGCTTCAATTGATTGAAGCGACTCCTTTTCTTCTTTAGTTAATTCAACAGGGGGATTATTTAAAGCCTTTAGTAGCTGCTCTGTGTCGTACTTCGTAAGATTATCGATTTTTTCCAATGATTGAAATTGTTTTCGCCAAGCCTCAAACTTTGACAATCTAAGTGTTTCTGCTAGATCAGCGCAACGTTTCCTCACTGCTACCAAATAATTATCAACTTTACTTTGGTCTTCATTAGATAAATATCCGGGAGCCTCTATAAGTTCTTTTTCTAAATTGGCACATTGAACAAGATCTAACAAATTTAGTTCCTCTACCAACTGCATTCTTGACGACAACCAGTCTGACGAGCGTTTTCTAGCCCTATTAATTCGTTCAGTTACTAAAGAGTTATATACTGCCTGTAAATCCCATGCTGGTTCGATTTCATTGTCATCTAACAAACTACTTAACTCTTCGAGCTGCCGTTGTCCCTGTTGATTTAACAGTTCTCCTAATCTTTCCGGGTTTAGAGCGTTACTCTCTCCCCACGCAGCCAGGTTGTTCAGAATCCGTTCTAACACTGTAACCATATCGGAGATTTCATTTTCATCTGAAGTGCCGACAAAAATATCTCTCAACCGATTTGCTTTAACTAAAGTTCTGCGTAAATCCTCTTCACTTTCAAGCGGTGATGAAAATAAATCTCCCAGAGCGTTTGTCTGCTGCTTCAGCATTTTGCGTAGGCGATTTTGACGATTTTCGATTGCTTTGACGCGAGCCTTTATTTCATCGTTACTCAGAACCGAATGGGTGATTTGTAACCCTTTAACAAGCTCATCACCTTTGCTAATGGCATCCCTTAAATCACGTACAGTGGCCGATTCCGTGGGCTCTGGTTGACGGGGATAATCCCCACTTTCATCAAGGGTCAAAGCAAATCTTTGTCTAGCTTCGACCTGAGCGATACTATGCTGAACCTGCTGTAGAAGAATTTTCGCCGGCTGTTTAAAACCAAGTAGATCAAGGCTCTCAACAGCTCTTTCCATCTGATGTCTGAAATCACTAACTTGCATTGTCGAATGGCAGCTTTGCCTTGGAATCCAGTCATTCAGCAGACCGGATAACATTGGTTGGATCTGAGCCAACAATACATCACAACTGCGTATTAGTCCTTCTGGCCAACATCCTTGATCTACCATGACTTTGCGCTCTTTAAATACCCTTGAGCCAATATTTAACAGCTCTCCAACAGAATCATTTTTTTCTGCTTTTTCTACCCGCAACTCCCACTTTTCGAGTTTATCTTTTGTCTCATTAAGCAACAGGCGTATTTCAAGAGCACGGTCATTCAGATATAAATAAGTTCCCTCTAAAGACTCGGGTAAAGGGTCTATTTTCTTGGTTTGAGCTGCTTCTTGCGCTATATCGACAATATCCTGGTAACTTTGAGCTAATTCCCAACGATTCAGTAAACTACGCCATCTACTTTCGGAATCCTCAGACAAAAATCTCAAAGTACTTTTTTCAAGCAACGTTTTCTCGAGAAAATGCTTACCCTTTTGAGCCGGGAACGCCTCATTAATCCAATCACTTGAAGCAATCATTTCCCCGTTACGTTCTATTCGGCGTGGCGGAGTGATTCCTCCTATTACCAATCCTAGAAGCAAACCAGCCGAGGCCGCATTCATACCATACGGCGGAGCTATAAGCTGTTTAAACGAGTCCCAAAGTGTACGTTTTGGATATTCTTGGTGGTTTTTCTCCAATAATGCAAAAATCGCTTTAAGTCCCGGTTCAATAGGAGATGTCAATTTGCCATTTGTATGAAATGCTTTCCAACTGTGAACCAACAGAGAACTCACACGATTTTGCAAGCGCTTTGGCTGAGCCTGTAACCAAATTCCGTCTACTTGATGCGCAACCAGATTCCGAATCAATTGTGCGCAGTCAGCAGCCCCTCCACCAGCTGAAGTTGCAAATCCGTCAAATGGGAAAGGCGGTACCTGAGGATAAACTGTGCTAAAAATCTCGTTTCCGATCTGCTTCAAGCGCCCAGCAGGAATATCTTGAAAACCTGCAATCCAGAATAAACGTTTTTTTATGGCTTCTTGAGCACAATCTTTAAGAGCTAGACGACTGCGCCCAGTTTCTTCTGGCACGAAACGTCGAAAACGCTCGCGTTCTTCAGCTGTCATCCGTTCATCAAAGAGATGAAGACGTCCAATATGCTCCCCCAAACTTCCATCATTATCTGACAAACCTATTACCCAGATTGGAGCAACTTGATAGTCGATCCGTTTAAGCTCCGCAGAAAAAATGCTTTCAATTTGACTTTCGATCTCAGAAATATCTTCATTGACATGGATGTAAACATATACGACCTTACCTTTTGCATCGGAAGGTAAAATCGCTTGCTCCCATTCTTGAAATACGCGAGAAAGAACTTTTTCTAGAATATGGCTATGAGCAAATTGAGCCTCAAAATGCCAATCTTGCGTTGAAATATCATGCTGTAATGCGAAATCAGTGGCTATATCGCCTAATTCAGCGTCGGCGGCCCCACGTCTTACAAACAAATCGCGAATGGCATCAGCTGAAAGGTAGCCTTGTTGTTTTCGTAACCATTGTTGAAACTGACCACGAGTAGAGGCGTCAGCGATCAACTCATATTGCCCTAGATCACGATTCCATTCGATAGCACCTAGATCTTGACTTAAAGTTTTTAAAGCCTCCGACACTCTCCCTAACGTAAGAGCAGTCGCTTCACACAACAAAAGATCCATATTCTCTTGGCTTTGTTTACCAATACGCATCTTTTCGAGCACAGCTACGCCTGCTAACACTTGGCGCTGATGAACACTTAGGTGCGAAGAGAATTTTTCTAACAGCAACTGTAAAGTTTCTGCGACAGTACTACCCGTTTGATGCTCTGCCGCGATCATTTCAGGTAGCACGCTACTCAAAATCAATTCTGCAGCACTGATCTGTCGTAATCGTCCCTCACTTGACGCATCCTCCGATGCAACACGTTCGATCATCTCGTTAATAAACGTCATAGCCGAACGAGATTGCACTACATCCCGTTGTCTAGTCAAAAACCACGTCGCTAACGGATGCAATGGCCAACAGCCTTGAGCGATGACTTGATTAAAACGCTCTGAATCACTCCAAACTGGAAATTGGCTATATTCCGGCAAAGCATTACTCATTTTTTGCCATGTCTCATGACATAAGCGATCAGCTCCTGTATCCATCCAAACCTGAGATAATGCGGTTTGATCTTTGCCAATCATATGAGCAAAAATCGTTTCCAGATTTGTAGATAAATACCATTTCTGTGCTGAGTCGAAACGAGTGATATAACGCTGCAATTGCCTTAGATCGGCACTACCGAATCGCTTTAAATAGGCTTTTAATTCGTATTGTATAAATCCGATAAAACGAATTTTGCTGCTGTTATCCTGAACACCTTGGAAAATTTGCTGCAAGGCCGCATCACCCGCCAACAAAGGTTTCTCGGCTACATATTCCAAATAACGGCCGAATTCATCAAATAGAATAACTACGCCTGAGAAAGCGCCATCAGGACCACAATAGATTTCACTCAGCGTGTTAATTAATTCTTGAGCTGACTCTTGTCCAACTACCGGTATAGGAGCCCCATTTGCTTCTGTATAGATCGCATCGACTTCGCTATAAACAGCCTCATCATTCTCGCGTAAACGGGCACATATCTCTTCCTGGCTTTTACCAGGTAAGAGTTTTGCGAAACTTTCACTTCGAAAAGCAAAATTTCGCTCGACAAATTGTTCTGCAGATTGGAATCTTGGTGATAAAGCTCGAATAGCACCAGAATCGACACCGTAGCGACTAAGTTGAGTCAATACGGCTTGGCTTAGCGCATTCCCAAGGTGAAACCCTGCCATGCCATCGAGTGTTAAAACTAATACAGGCTTCTCTAACTGAGCTAAATCATTCTGTACAATCTGGCCTATACTTTCATCAGCTTGCGAAATATGCTCAACAATTTTATTAGATAAACTACTTTGCGGGTTGGCTAAAAGCGTTGCACAGGTTAATGCTAAATGCGATTTACCAGAACCATATCCTGCAACTACCAACCAATATGGATTAACGTCTTCTCCACGTAAACCGACATGTAATGATTCAAGTAGGTCACTAACAAAACTAGCGCTGTCCGTAAGAGGATAACCACCTACAATACCTTCACTTTCCGCGTCACCAGCACCGTGGTATCTCGGTCCATGAAAAACAAAGGCTTCAGCAGCACTTTGCGCTTGCGAAGGACGGTCTTCAATCCAACGTAATTGAACAGCACCTTCAAAAAAGTTTTCCTTATGAAAACTAATCACTTCTCCAATTTTCTTAACCATTATTCCTTATCCTTGTTCAAATCAGTTCGCTATAACTATTACTAACCACCTGATTCGTTTCTTGTAAGCGGAGTAACATAGGCGTGCCGGTATATCGATCTACTTGGATAATACCTTTGTCGGCCATCCAATCTAACCAACGCGCAACCATTGCATCATCCCAGGCCATCACTGAAAAACAACGAGTTTCCTGAGAAAAATGATCTAAGGAGATTTGGTTTTCAGAAATAAACAATTCATCCCAAACCAAATAAAGAAAAGTCGCATAGAAAGGGAAAAAAGACGTTTCTAACGGCGCAGATTGCCTGATAAAAAATTCATCCTCGGTTGACTGCAAAACATCAATATGCCCCAAACAACTGTCTTCAAGATAGCTTCGAATGACGACTCCGGCAAGAGACTTCAAATAACTTTTTTCGCCATGCCGATCAATTAAAAAATTGAGAAAACTGGCCTGAGTAAAACGGGAGCCAAGCCGAAACCCACCTTCCGCAAATAAAGCAAACCAAGCATCCGCAACACCCGATGCGGGAGAAGACAAAGTAAATCTGCGAGATAGCATTAAATGCAGCAACCATAGAGTCTGGGGTTCGCTAAGGAAAGGGTCTTCCTGCAATACGATGCTCCCTAGCGACGTCAAGCCAAGCTGCCAATGGCTTGATGTCTTGTTGACCGTGATCAATCCCATGCCACGTGCGTAGTAAATCATCGGTTCAACCTTTCCTGTGCTTTTCCCTGTTGGAATGCCTGTCTCAGCCCCAATGGAAACCTTGTCCCCAGAGCCTCCTTTTTGCGCAAAAGTTAATAATTGTGCTAACAAGCGTCGCTCTGGCAAAAAAGTTTGCGGAAAATTAAGCGGTAAACCAAAGACATCTGTTTTATTGAGCTCCATTCATTAAACTCCGAAATCTCTGTTTTCCAATGATGTTACCGAAACCAATTCAGGCTTTTCTCTTAATACGCCGCTTGAACTCAACACAGGACCAAGCGACCAACACTGTCCTTTTTGCAACTTCGCTAATCTTTCTCCCCACTCAGACTTAGAAATTCCGGTCGCCACACTGAGTAAGTCAGCGAACCGGTGAATTTCCGTATTTGCTGGCTTGAAGAAAAGTTTATGGCCAGCCTGAAATAATCGATCACGTTGCTCTTGATCAAACTGGCTGGTTGTTTGTGTCGCTAACATTAACGATAAACCGAATTTACGTCCCTCTCTTAGCATTTTATCGATTGGCGAATCACTTCGATGATCCAAGTTTTGTATTTCGTCTAGGACAACAGGAATCGGTCTATTCTTATTGCCTGTATTACACACATAATCCCAAAGATCCCATAGGG
This sequence comes from Methylomonas sp. LL1, assembly GCF_015711015.1. Lineage (NCBI taxonomy): Bacteria > Pseudomonadati > Pseudomonadota > Gammaproteobacteria > Methylococcales > Methylococcaceae > Methylomonas > Methylomonas sp. LL1. The sequence goes on along the minus strand of NZ_CP064653.1, from coordinate 644,865 downwards.
CAAACTCAGTAACTAATTTTTGAATCTCTCGTGATAACCCTTTAAGCTGAAGCACGTGAACCCAATTATCTTTTGAAACTAGCATCTCGCTCCACGCTGAATTACTTTGTTCACGGAAGGGGCTTGATTTTATAAACGGTTCTAATTTGTTTGCCAAAGACTCACCATGTTGACCATCTTGCCTTAGTCTATCGATTACTTCATTTAAACTGAATTGCGGATTCTCTTCTATTCCTTGCTCTAACACCCGAACTAAAGCTGAAGTTTGTTGATCACCCATCGAGCCATAAACAGAAGTAAAAATACTTGTTACCCTTGCGGCGACTTGATAAGAATTTTCTTCTATCGCTGGTATGGAAGGATCAATTAATTGTTGCTGCCTTCTAAAGGGATTTAATGGTAGTTTGTCAGTTATTACAAAATGATTTTGGGGATTGGTTACTTCACGAAAACGAGACTCAACTTGATTTGGTAAAAAGCCATCCGTGTAGTCAATAATTAATGAACGCATGCGTTCTTTTGCCATTTCAGCCAGCAAACATTGGATACCATAGGTTTTGCCCGAACCAGATGTTCCAAATAACAGCATGTGTCTATTAGCCAACTGAGGATGTCCATAATGCCAATAGACTGGTTCACCATTGCTCTTATTACCAATTAAGAGTTTTTCTGGTGGCTGACTATATGAAAACTCCACTGACAATGTTTTTTCGTCTGGTTTAGTAACTCTTACTGATTCGACATCTTTCAAATCGTTTTCATTAGTAGAAACTTCTTTCTCAACATCAATTTTTATACTTTCTTCAACTATTTCTTGCTGCACAGCAATTTCATCAAAAGGCAACTGTATCGTTTCGGATGTTTTTTCTTCTGTTCCTGAAATATCGGCAGTTAAATAAGCAAATCCACTAGATTGCTTCACTGCAGGCCTAACAGAGATAGGATAATTCACTAATTCAAGTTTCTCTTTGATTTCCCCATTAGCATCGAAAATATCCATCAATCCCTGATGACCAAAAGAAACATGGCGAATCATTGCGCTGACGGGAACTTGATAAGGCGCTGAAACAACTCCTGGAGACAAGGTTATATTTTCTATTGATGCATTCTTCCTCGGATCATCCGTCCAAAAGGTAAAGATTGCGCCCTGCCAACGAATTTCATAATATCCTTCCGCTAATTGCTCTAATGCCTGATCCAACTTTTCTTGCTGTTGTTTCGGCATCGAAACAATTGACCGCGAAGTAATGGATCTTTGGAGTTGAGCCCACCAATAACGACGGTCGAATGTCACTCTCCGAATATCGCAACGATTAGGCGTTAACAACTGCGTTAAATGACTGAGGCCATCTTGGACTTGATCACAGGCCTTTAGCAGGTGGCTTTCATTTTGTTGAGCAAACTTACACTCAATTAATACTGCTTGAATCAAAGGGATGTCGTTTTCACGCAATATCAACGACAATTGCAGAAGATCAGGACGATGAGTCACTTCACTACCCGAAAACCAGTGTTGCAATGAATCGACGGGTAATAACTGTGTCATGACAGCATTCGCCGGTTCCGACAATACACTGCGAATAGCGGCGAAGCCTATAACTTCTCTTATTTTCTCTCCTTGCCCTACTACTGCTCGCAAAGAAGACAAGCCGATGACCTCTTCTGCCTTATTTACGATGCGAGCTGCCACTCCTTCAAAATTTCCACCTGACTGAAACGGCAATAGGCCAATCAAATGATTTTCGACCATAGCAGTCAATTGCCTAAGTGTGTCCTGCTCGGTTGAAATCGACAAATTCAATTCGCCATAGGCGCCCAAACCAGAGGTAAATCCGACAATTTTCCGTTCGCCGTTTCTATCGCTATTCGCGAGTAAATGTTTATCTACAAAGGGATCGATACAAGCCACCCATTGTGCTTTTTGGTGCATAGCTTCCACGACTTCCAACCAAGGCTGATAATCAATTTGACCAAAGATCAAATGTTCACCTTCCGGGTTTTGTGGATGACGCAAGCGAGCAGACAAGTCCGCGTGATGAGTCTGAATGCGAAGCCGGCGATTACTCAAAAGGCTTTTACGCTTAAACTGCTCTCCCTGTTGAATGGGTCTTGGGTACTCACAGATTGGAAATTGGCCCAAATTATTGGCATTGAAATCAAATTCAAACGGTGGTGCGGTTTCCGCATCTCCTGTCAGTTTGCTAGATAAAAACCGAAACAGAAAAGCAATATCGTATTGCCGGATTTCATCCTTGAGTAGTTTCACCATTTTTTCGGGGGTTGGTGCAAAATGATGAGCAACCGAAATGATGACAAAACGCCCTTGTTCGCGATAATCCTCCATTAATTGATGTCGCCAAGATGCCAATCGACTTTCTATGGATAGAGGTGACGACGAAGTGGAATACACCATCACTTCACAATGAAACGGCGGCCACTCTTCAGAGCTACGCTTCAGATAAGTGCGTAAGAACCGGTCTACCCCGGACAAAATCGTTGCAAGCTCTTCGACATGAACAGCCAGAACACGCAAACCATCCTCGGCAAAAGGATAAAGCGACTGGTAATCGGACAAAACCCGAACAACGACCGAACTCTCTTCCGTGGGCTTTACTACATCAGCGATGTTCTCATCATCATCGTTTTCTTCATCGCGCAATAATGTTTGTACGGCTAAGCTCTTTTCCGTTGAAGGAGGCGTTCCCAAATAATGCAACAAGCCAAATGATTTTATTTTCGCAGATAGAGTTCTCTGCTCATCAATAACTAAACCGGCTAATGGGCGATGAATTTCAATCAAGTTGAGCAAGCGATCAAAGGCGCTTTTCCCATTTCGGTTGATCAAATGTTGCCCGATAACTTCTGGAAAACTATCACATAAAAAACGAAACCTAGCCTGAGTAAGCTCCAAAACAGGTGGACTAATTCCCCAAACAATAGCCGATCTCAAAAATCCATCATTAGGATTGACGCCTTCGTCAATGAGCAAAAATGCCTTGTAAAAACAACGCAATAGTTCTTCGCTGCCAGCAATGCTTTTGTCCAAAACTTGCTTGGCAAAACCCTCATAAGCTCTTTGTACGGCGATAAAGTGCCCTCGCATCGCTGAGAAATAGCCGTTCTGAGCAAAATACTGTAACCAGTTAAAATAAGCCGAACTTAACTCCCTCAATCCATCCAACAGCGATTTATCAACTATTGACATATCGATTTTATCGATCAGATTTGTCATCTTAATTTCAGACAAAGCTTGACTCACCAAACGATTAGCTTCTTCCGCATCCGCAGCAAAATAAAGTGCCGTCATGATGACTTCTGGCATACTAAACGCTGGCAACATAACGTCAGTTGTTGTAGCGACCGACTCCCATCGCTCTAAAGCTGATTTAGCGCAATCGTATTGAACCCGCTCTGGATGCGTAGGCCCAAACGCCCATTGGAAAACGCGAGGTTTAAAATTTTCAAAATCTTCAGTCGTAATAAACATGATTTTGAAAGAAATATGAGGACGTGATCTGCCAGTCCCATAGGTCACATTTCCCATGTCTAAGCTGATTGGCACAAGACATTTCCATTGATCGCGCAATTGAAGTGCCTGATCTTCATCGATAGGGAAACGCAGATCGATGCCATCGAACCATTCCGATAAACCGCCTAAGCAACCATACAAAAGTTCTTCAGCTAAGCCATCCGCATCTAAATCGTGATTGAATCGATCTATTATGATTTGAATTTCTTTTATGACATCAGCTAAAGGGCGGCCACTACATTGTGATTCAAATTCAAGCAAGGTTTGCCATACGGCATCTAACATGATCTCTGTACTGAAGCCATTCAAACGTTGAACTTTTTCTCGTTCTTTTTTTTCCGTTACACGTAGCTTCAATGCTTTTAATACCGGAAGTAAATCGGTTTGCAACAACTTTGATTTAGCTTCGGCATGTGCTTTGAAAATAAAGTCATGCAAAGTTCTTTTGAAATCATCTACATTTTCATATAGCGGATTCACAGACAAAACTTCTGGAACTTCCAATGGTTCATGTTCATCAGCAAAAGCGTTTTCTAGTTTGCTCCAAGCTTTCTTTTGATCTGACGCACTCTTAAACTTTTGGTGTGAAATAAAGGCATCGGCTTCCTTAATCAAATTGGCAGACTTTTTAGAATTACCTACATTTAATAAAGGCGGGATATCCCAAAATGCTAAGGATTTATAAAATTGCTCAATAACATCTTTAATAGAACCAAAATCCTGCCGCCGTCTATAAATCTTTTGTTCAAAAAATTCTGCTAATTTAACTAATAAGCGAGGACGGACTTTAAATAGTTGATGTAATATGCTGTCGAAATTTTCTATTTCTGGCTCGGCCCCATCTAAGGCTAGCTCTTCATTGACTTGCCGAATCCACGGAATAAAACTTTGCCCTAATTGATTCCAAACACGATTCTCGTCAACCATATGGAAATCGGCTAAACCACCTTGATCCGAAGCATGGTTGAAGCCTAGCAATACAACTACCAAACCGTCGACATCCGCTGAAATGGGTTCGTTCCGCCATTTAGTCAATCGATCATCTTGGTCCACCCATTTCAAATTACCGTTTGCATCAATGGAGCCTTTCGCTGCCATTTTCTTACGCAAACTATCTTCACCTTGACGTTTACACCATTCAAGCCAGAGATTTTTTGCCACCTTAAAATGGCACTCTAGTTGTTTATTCAGCTGACTTTTTAAACGAAAATCCTCGAGAGCAGAAAAAAGTTCAATTGTGTTATCGGGGTCAAGACTCTCAACAATAAATATTGCTTTCTTCTCGCTATCTGGCGAGCTCATTGCCCGCTCCCATTCCTCGATTAAATGGGCTTTCAGAGTTTGGGTAAAAAGATTCATAAAGACTTCCTTTTAGGTTTATCCAGGATTTTTAACCATTGACACGGCATCTGATAATTCAACAAGAAAACCGCCTTGTTGAAGAGCTTCCTCTATCCAAGTGGTATTTGCAGTGATTGAATAGCTTTCCGCATCCACTTCGTTACCACACCAGTTAAGAGCGACGGCAAGTTGTTCTCGCCCTAATGCGATACCATAATGAGCAAACACCCTTTGATAAAAATGATTCAGCCGTATTCTTTCTCCTGGACAAATAAGAGTCGCAACTAAAAATCTTAATAACCCCTGATGAAGAGTAAAACGCTGTCCGCTGCCTTTTTGTGGAATGACTAACCCAATTTCTTTGGTAAACTTTCTAAAATGTCTAAAAACATTATCATCTCCATTTTTTAAATCTTTTTCCGTTGGCTGAAAGTTACCTTTAAATAAATTAGGGATTCTCAATACTCTATATAACATGGCATCTATGCGATTAAATGAGTCTTGTGCCATTTGACGAATTGGCGTCCCAGGCTTAGATTCTGAATCTGTTACTATCCACACATAATTCCCAATAAATCCCGCTGTAGTTTTCTCTGAGTTATCGAGTCTACGCGCCTGAAAACAAAGACTCCTTAAAACCTGCATACAGCATAGCGTTTTCAATAGCTCGAGCTTATCTAGCAAACCAAGTCTTGACGAACAAATATTATCCATTTCCAATGCGAATAATGCACCTTCCGTCTTACTAATTGCCGGAACCCAACCGAGACTTGATGACTTTAGCTCAGAATTTATTTTATAGCTCTCTAATGTGTTCTCTATTAAATTAACTAAGCCCCCTAATTGCCCTCCAAATTCTTCTAACAACCCTCGCAAACCACTAGATAAATTTGAGTCAATATTATTCAGTTTATGTCTCAAATGCTGATATTCTTCGACCTCCAACATTCTATTAATATCAGGAGAGTTTGTTTGTGCTAAAAAATTTACTATTTGCAAATATAGTAACTCACCACCTCTTCCCATAAAATTTCTTAAATTATCAGCAAAGTAAACTTTTGATGACTCCCAATCAGTTACTTGACCTTGGGCGCCCCTCAGGGCTTTGACATGCTCCCAATTAACTTCGCGCGATAGAAACGCTGTTGAAGCAGGCAGAAAACTATAGGTAACCCAAGTTCGATTTTTAGCTACACCAACGAAACCATTAAACAAACTTTGAATTAAACGAACAGCCTCTTCCTTATCTTCTTTGTTGCCATTAACTCTTTCTTTAACCGCATCGATAGCATCAAGATAAGATTGACGATGCACAGGGTGTCTAGTTTCTAATTTAGAAGATGGGAAAAAAGAAAATAGTTTTAGTGCAAGTCTATCTTCCGGCCAATAACATGGAACATTGGCAAACTGATAACATCCTTCACCATTTTCTTGCTTTGGCGATGCAAATACCAATAAAAACTCCGCCAAATACTCAATGGGTGTCTGATCTTTATAAAACCGTCTTCCATAAATATGAATAGCTGGATTATCGGTTCCAACATTATCATTCTCTCTTCCCGATGGAAACCGTTGGAGCACAACAGCCAAATCATCATTTCCATATTTTTCTGTTGTCATTAGTATTTCTCCAATTCCTGTTTCTGTTCATCTATCACAAATCTATGCATTATCACTTTGCCATCAATACCTGATCGCAATAGCCCAACTTCGCCGGCGGGAAAAGTATTCGAATTATTTAATAGCTCGGCTCTAAACCATTCAAGTTGCGCTAAATGTATAGGGGCCAGCTCATTTCCTAACTGTCCGATAGAGCGGCAATGAATATAATCGATTAACGGCAAAGTTAAGGGAAGTTCGGCTAAACCATTTCTATAAACTAACTTAGGGACAAGCCGCGTAGTGTCGTAACCTAATGAAAATTCCTGATTATTTAACTTTGCGACAATTAATTGGGTAGGCTGGATAACAAGATGGTCAGGACGTCGTAGCGTCAGATAGAGAGAGTCATCGCTTTCAAATTGACCTGCGCTAAAACCGGAATAAATTTCAAGTAGGACTTGAAGACATCTTTTCAGTAATGCACGTTTTTCACTGCTTCCTAGCGTCAATCCACCCTCATTCTGCCAGCGATTAAAGTCTCTCAACTTGGGCGACTGTAAGAAGGAAGAAAGAAACTCATCGCTGAGCAGTGTTGTTGGCAAGGACTGTTGGCCAAAAAAATACAACATACGACGCAGAGCGAATCTCCAACGCACTCCAGCCGCATCAACTGCGCGCTTCCGCCAGCGTTGTTTAGTACCAGTCAATGAATCTGGCAAATGCATCCCCTCAATACTGCCAGTAGCTAATAACTGTCGTTCGAAATCTACTGCAATAGGTCCTCCATAAACAGAACGTTTTATCAAAGAAACTGCCCGCAAACTCTCGGCAACTCCCCATGGCTGACCGCAACGATAACCAAAGAAAGCCTCACTGAATAAAATAAGGTCTAAGCTCTCATTCTCGCCTTTATGTGTTTCGTTTGCGTTCTTGACAAGATTATGCGCCTCGTTACAGCTCAGACCGCCGGTAAGACTTAAAGCAAGGTGGGCGACCATTTGACGCAAAGTTAAGCGTTGTTCATAGGAAGTGAGACGTCGATATACCCAGCGGACTCGTTCTTCAACTGTTTCGCATATTGCGAGTAATGCATTTCGATTGAGACGTAGTGGACAGCTAACTTCCGCTTCACAACCAAGGCACTGATCCCAAGCAGAGTGATTGACCATTTTTGACAGCACCCTCGACCCTAGGGATACGTTATCTAATCTAGTCATATTAAGAACGACCAGTTCCTTACTAAATCCGGACACTATATGTTGCGCTAAGTTGCCATTTTCATAAGGCCGATCCAAACACTCTAGAATATCGCTCTCTATATCAACTCTGCCGCCGATTTTTTTTACATAGTCAGCCAAACTATGAATTAATGGCCCCGTATTGCTTACGATCAACCAACTGCCAGACTCGGCGAATCCTTGCTCTAGCCAGTCTAAGCGCTGTTGTTCAGTCAACTCACTCATATCCTTGACAATAGTTACCCTGCCATTAGCATGAATCGTCTCTTCGCGTTCATTTAAAGCGTAATCTAGCGGTTTATCAGCTGGTAGTTGTCTTAAACGTTTGAGCACATCCAAGGCCACAGTCGACTTACCATCGCCTGCGTGACCAGTCAAAATAACAACTCGCTCTTTTCTTTCGGTTAAGGATTTATAAAGGTCCTCAACCAAAGGAAAAGGTTGGTAAATCTCCGTAAAGTAAATATTTAACGCTTGGGACTCGGCTAACGCATTTGCTCCGTTAGCCGAAACATTATGTAAAGAGTTTAAATAGGCAATATAACCATTCTGCCGTTCAGCCATGTGATTTTCTCCACTATTTATTGCATCCATGATTTTTTTATTCTTATACGTTGGCTTTATTTCGGAGATATTATTAGGATGAATCTCGGCATCCTTCATAGAAAATGAAAAATCTGATAACAACTGGGAGTGTATTTGATCAGAAAAATATTTAGTCATAATATAATTAACGATAAACAAAATTAAATCTTTGTCCTCCTTCAGAACTTGATATATTTCTTCTGTAAACCCACCGCTGATATTTTTATCAAGTAATTCAGACTTTAGTAAATCCCCTGAGCCTGACAATTTCAACGAATCATTACTACTAATCTCCCAAATATTGTCATTCTTTAATCTCCCAAAAGCATAATGGAAATTCCGATAGTCAAAATTGACAAACAATCTATCTACAACTTTATTTAATGCGTGATCAATTTCTGAGTAGCTATATAATCTATCTTTTCCTAAGTAGCATTGAGATAATGCATATAATAGTAAAAGTGGTTTATAGGGGGAATATCTTTCTCCAACTTGCCTTACACTAATCGAACGGAAAAGATCAAAAATTTCACCTGAATTCATTTAAAACAAACCAAGCAGCCATCATCATCACCATCTTCGTCTAAAACAACATCGACGAGGTTCTTTGGTTTTTTATTTTGATTAATCAATTGAAATTTTTCCTTTATCTCATCCTTCCTGGCTAGCATTTCTTCTAAATATTCATCTTGAGACCAAGAGTGATTCCTACCCAAATTCCTATGATAGTCTTCAAACTCCTTGGCTTTTTCAAACAAGTCAGGGTGGTTCTCATAAAGACCAATCCACTCAATCTTTCTTTGATAAAAGCAAAAATAGCATCCAGAACGACTACGCCAGTCATAATATTTTGGAATTCCTATACCAGACTCTTCTAAAATTTTAATTATATCGTCTTTTACTTTTCCATCTTCTTTGAAAGGATAAATGGCCTTAATATTAGGCTTTGTAGAGATATACCCTGTTCTATAAGGTTCATCTGCTCTGATTGCAACATAACTAATAACTGGATCGTTTCCTACAAACTCTTCGAAAGGCTTAAGTTTTAAGTTAATAGTGCACCATCTGGAACGAGCGGTTGGCAAGAAATTTCCATTTAATTTCAGATAATAATCAAAGCCACGTCCAGCGTTTAATCGAGTAATCTTTTTTCCCAAATAATCTTCCATTAAATCTACAAACTCCAATGTCTCAGGCAATTCAGCACCAGTATCGGCAAAGAAATATTCCATCTCCGGCACTTTATCTCGCATATAAATCGCTAAAGCCGCACTATCCTTGCCGCCTGATAACCCTAATAAATGTCTAACAGGTTTATCGTCACTCATAGTAATTACTCTTAAATTAATTGTATTCGGTTAGTTCGCGTATCAATCTAGCCAGAATGGCTTGTTTTAATGCCTTGTCCGCTTTTGCTAGTTTTAGTTCCGCGATTTTTGCATCGGCTTGTTGCTTGAGTTTTTCGGTCATATAGGCAATTTCACTATATTCTCCCTGTTCGCTCACGATACGGATTAATGTCGCTTGGCTGCCAACATCGGCTTTTTGTTGTTCGGCGTGTACTACTGCTAATTCTTTTAAACGTTCACTCAATTCACGCAGGCGATAATCGGCTTGAGTAATATTGTTTGGCTTCCATTTATCTGGGGGAGCACTGCCCAAAAATGCTGCAACCGATTCCAACCAGCCTTGGTCGGTATCCTTTTCGTTTTGCAGCCTTATGATGAAGGCTTTGAGCCCTTGCCCATCAACGGTGTATTTTTCCAGACCCGCATAACGTTGGTTAAGCGCATGTCTTAGTGTGCTGATCTCTTCCTGTTCGCTCAGTTCAAAGGCTTGGCAGAGCTGGCGTTTAAACTGGGACAATAACTTCTGATAAGCTTTATTCAGGATATTTAGGCACTCGACCAGCACATTCAGAAAATCGTTCGGGTTACTGCCGTTAAAGTGTTGCTCGTCGGTATAGGGGGGGAAACCACAAGCTTCCGGTAATTCCTTAAACAATAATTGCATCGGACTTTGCGTGCTTTGGAACGCGTCGCGCACCGCCAACGCTTTTGGGTCCAATTCCCGCGTGGCTAAGGTGTAAGCCGGCAATTGATGGATGAATTTTGCCAATGGTTTAACGATGTCGAGTAGGGTGCTATTTTCCGGCGACTTACCCACCAATCTTTCTAGATATTGATTAAACAAATCGGCACGAATTCCACTAAAGTCAAACGCTTCAACAGCAAATAACTCGGGACGCTTTAATAAGATTTCGAAATGCTCTTGCGTTACATGCGGGCAAAAAACGCCACTTTCGTAGAGTGCCAATGAACGCTGGTTAGCGAGAAAATACCCGACAAAAATCAGCGATGACACGCCTTTTTGCACACCATAAGGCGGTTGTTCTATCAGCTTATAGATGTCGACAAGCGGCTGCGGACGCTGACTGCTTTTTAATTGTTCATCGATCGCTTGCCATACGTCATAAAATCGATATTTGTTAGTCGGACTTGGATTAATGAATTGCCACACACCATTGTGTAGTTCATGAATACCCGGTTCTTTGAATACCGCACGATAAATGGTTTTTTCAGGGGGGTATTTTTTAGGATCGAATCCCAAGTCTTCCAAATGGGGGTTAGACAATAAAGCCGCTACCAGTTTATTTTTTGCGGCATTGGCTTGTCCCGAGGTTTTGTCGCGGTTGATCAGTTCGTTTTTAATCAACGGTGCTTTATTAAAAACCGTCTCCAAAACCCTTGAGAGTAAGGTTTGCAGGTTCTTTTTGCTGTTCAGGAGCGTTTGAGCGCCTTTCCAATACCAGTCAAAAGACTCAGGCTGTTCCAAATAGGCATTGAGTAGATCGAGTTCTAAGCGGTTCACCGTTTGGAGTCGATCTTTCAGTTCTCGTTGCGAAACGGGGTCTGACTTTAATTCCGCCCGTTCGCTTTGAATTTTTTCCAACGCAATCGCTTCGGAAACCACTTGTTTGATTTGCGCGGCGTTATCGCATAAGACGTAGATCGTGAGTGGGTCAGGGTAAGTCCTGACTTTTTCACCGAACATCTCGCGTTCGTCTTGCCCTTCCGCCAAAAAGAAAACGATCCTGGGTTGGTCGACACTTTCGAAAAAATCATTCCGCGTTGTAACGTCTGCATAAAAGGGCTGAAAATAGCGCAATACGCTGCTGGTTATGGAGTACCTGCGGGCGACGACCGGCATCAGCTGGTTTCGATGTGTCAGTGCCTCAGCCAAATTGACGCGACCAAGCTTTTGTGTCGTTTCGATAATGGCGGCATCAAGGTCAAAATCACTACCTTCCCATACCCGATATTCCGAGCTGTATTTGCGATAGTTGATAATGGATTTAGCCTGCAGATTCCTAAGCAGTTGCTCCACATCGACCGATTTTGGGAAACACAGGGTTAATATTTCCTGACTGGCTTTAAATCCTGTTTGACGGCCAATGATATTAAATAGGCCGATGGTTTTTAATAATTGAATTTCCCGAGCTTCGGCATCGCCCAACCGTTCCGTAGCAGTGATGACTTCTGCCCAGCGTCTGTGGGTTGCATGATCCGTGGTAGCCGAAGGTTGATTTTCTATGAAATATTCAAAGATTTCCCAGGGCAATACCCAGTCACCCACATGTTGTATTCGACTTAAGCTGTCTTTAAAACCAAAGTATTCCTGACTGCCGAGATAGCTGAACAGGGTTCTTTCGTTTTGAGCGAGTTTTTGACACAGCGTCGGTAATAACAGTGTCGCAATCGGATGTAGGGGATAACATTTTGTCAGAACGTCTATGGCCGCATCTGCCGACAATCCTGACAGGAGGGCGTTTTGTTCGGCTAATACGCCTACGATTTCGGTGACCTGTTCCTGAATGTCTTGCCGGGCTGCCGGTGTTAATTGGCTGTGAAAGGCCGCCGATATGACTCTTAATGTTTGTTCCGTTGACTCCAGAAACGGCACATTTTCGAACCGCCCCTGTACTTTTAACCATTCCTGTTTTTGTGCTTCGGCAAGACCTCTTGAGTATTGTTCGAAGGCTTGATGCATCAATACCACGAGCAGGATGTTGGCATCCCCGCCTTCAACACATAATTCGCCTAGTGCTTGCAGCAAAAAGATGTCATTGCTACCCTGATGGCGGGCCTCGTATTCCAGAAATTTTCCCAGCTCATCGATGACGATCAAAATGCCTTTGCCAGAAACATGGCTCACGGCCTCGCGCAGTTTTTTTAACAGTTCGATAATTCCGCTGGTTGTTTGCGTTTGGTGTCTTGCTTGCTCTAGGTCGTGGACGATTGAAGACCTGCCTTTTGGTTCAATTTCTTCGAAATAGCCGACCGCAGCTTGGTATAGCGCTTGAACGAACCGCTTGCTCAATGACTCGGGGCTACCGGTTAATAGCACTATGCAATAGGCATTAGAGTCGTGTGTGCAGGCGGTAAATTTTTCCGCGACTTCCGGATTGTGTCGCTGCAAAATTTCTTCGGCAAGTACGCTGTTTGTGCGTTCCTGGTTTTCTAAAAGATGCGCCAGAAACGCAGCAAACGACGACTTGCCCGATCCATACGGCCCAACTAAAGACCATGCTCTAGGCATCGCCTTTTGGTTAAATGTTTGTGCGATTTTGTCTAAAGTTTGAACGGCTCGGGATGTTGGAATATAAGCCCTAAGAACATCGCTTGACTCGGCATCTCGTTCTAAGTTGATAGAACGGGTGTAATGGGTGTCTACTTGTCCAATATCTTTCATATCGCCGCCATCACCGGGTAGGTTGATAATAAGACCTAAGAAAAGTCAGGGACTCGGTCGTGTTATCTTGCCGGTAAAGCTGATTGACGCCAGCGGTTTCATTGATTTGAAAAATGTCGGGGTATGCTTTCACTAAATTTTCTAATTTTGCCAACAAGGCGCTTTCTGTCAGTCTGAATATGCTTCCCAGTGCAATCCCATTTTTTGGGCCGTACATTAGATCGGCAATTGGAAGATATTCGGTCTGCCGTTGATTAAATATTTCGTTGGCGGCATAGCCAACCAGTTCTATCGGTAAACTCGATTGCAAATTGCCATAGGAACGGTAAATGTGTAGGTCTTCTACAGCAGTAACCAGTTTTAGAGAGGCTAATGGCGAATCCAAGCTTTCTTCAATCAATTTAGCATTGCCTTTAGAGGGGCAATACATCCGCAATATCATTGCAACTTCTTGTTTTACGGTTCTTTCCGAGTGCTTGCCATTCAGGTTGTTACGCACAAACTCAGCTAACGTTTCCATGGCATCATCAGTCGTAAACTCGGCCTTATGGTAACAATTGAAAAACCAATACCAGGCTGTAGCCAGTTCCGCATTCGTGGCCAATTGCCAATGAATAAGCCAAAGCGTGGCTTCGTCTTCAAGATAAGGATCCCAGCCATTGTCAGAAAGAATGGCTTCGCCAAGCGCTGATGTTTCTAAGCCTTCGTCTGTATCCAGCAACATAGCGCTGGCTCTCAACCAGTATTTGATGGCGTTGACCATGTTTTTACCGACGCCGAGTTCTATCGTGGATTCGTCAGAAGAAAATATGGATTGGTTTTTTTCGAAAGCCTGAAATCCTTTGGTTAACCATGAATAACGGAGTGCGAATGTTTCATGTCGACCGAATGATGCTTTTTTAGGATTAAGCGGCTTGAGCAGACTGTCCATGTATAAAATTATTAGGAGGTATAAATGCCAAAATTTAGCGATTGCTGCGTTCAACGCGCACTCGTCTTCTCTTAATTCTAACATCCACCAAGGTCGAGGCTGCCGTGTTTTTGCGTACTTAATCCCAATAAACACTCCGCATCGCAATATTAATATCCCTTAGTCAACAACGAAATCAGTCGCGTCACCGCTGCTTATGCAAACAGGCAATCCATTAGTAACGCATCAAACTCCTTGCTGTGAGCAATGATGGTTTTCTTGAAATCCTGAACCCAGCCGTACAGCTTAGGACTGTCGTACAGAACGTCTAACCCGATGTCGGCACGATGATAGACACGTTTATGCGTCAACTTCTTTGCCTTGCAGACACTGTCTTTGCCCGAGTGCTTTTCCAAACATTTCAAGAAGGCGGATGCTCGCTTTTCCCGGTTTTTGAACAGTTGCAGCAACAGTATCTGGTCGCACAAAGGCGCTTGCTCGGCAAGTAAGCGGCAAAAACAAAGCGGTTTTTGCATATCCATTTTGTGATAGTAAAAGCGAGCCATGCGAATCCATTCACCGGGGCTCAACGTTTCATCCGCGTGGCCTTTGCCAAGTGCGCATTTGATCAAACCGGATAAATCCAAATCCCCTTTTGCTTGATTGGCAATTGTCGATACGATGACAATATTGTCCGGACAGTAACCGCGCGTATTATCGATTCTATCCACTGACCAGTCGGTGGTTTGATTTTCAGCAAACGTGAAGGGTTGGCCTGTAATTGGGCAGTTTTCGCCTGCTTCAGCTAATTTTTCTTGCAGGTCGTTCTTGGTGATTGAAACTTCCAGGCTTTTGATGAATGCTCTGTCACGGATCGCAAGCAATTTTCTATCGAATAGATCAGGCTTTTTCTGAGACACCTTCTGAAGTTTGGCTGCTTCGTAGCCATGGCGAATTTGGGGACGATGACAGTCTTGGAAACGACTAATTTCCAAAGGCAAACCAAAACGGTAATGATCAAAACCGATTTCAAAGGCTAAACTGTTCATGGCTAATTCCCTCATGCTGGTTGAAGATTAGGCGCGCTGTGCTGATCTAGGGTATAGCTTACGGATGACCCTTACAAAGTGTGTCAGGGTAAGACATTAGAAATTTTAGGCTTGTAAGGAGCGAAATTTGCCTGATCAAAAATCTCAAGCTGTTCTGCAGCGACGGCTATTGGTGTTGGAAAGCATTCGTCGGCTGAGCGGGCGGTCTGAGCGATGGGTAACCGTTGGAGAAATCGTCAATGATTTGCAACAACAAGGTTACGCAGTAGAAACGCACAGCATTCGCCGCGATATGAAATCGTTACTAGAAACTTATCCGCAGTTGGAATGTAACGACAACAGTCAGGGAAACGGCGAGGCGAAAGCTGGCTTAGCCCATGGCTATCGTTGGGTAGGCAAAGATGCACAATTGCAGGGTGGCATTACCTTGCCGGAAGCGTTGTCGCTGGTAATGGTTGAACGCTATCTGAGCCAATCGTTGCCTGTGCTATTGACTCGTCCATTGCAAGATATTTTCACAAAAGCCCACCAGACACTAGAGCTGCATAAGAAAAGCCAAATCACCCATTGGCCTGAAAAAATTTGCGTGATTCAACCGGCACAACCGCTTATCCCACCAGAAGTCAGAGGTGAAATTCTTGAGGCAGTGCATGATGCGTTGCTAAATGAAAAACAGCTAAGGGTGAGCTACCACGCTACTCAAAAGGTTGACGCCGAGCCCAAAGCATACCGCTTGCATCCTTTAGGTTTGATTCAACGTGGCCCAATTACTTACTTGGCCGCCATGGCCAACGAATATGAAGATGTATATCTTTATGCTTTGCATCGGATGTTGACGGTAGAAGTTCTAGCAGACGATTGTCGAGGAAAAAACGGCTTTGATTTGCACCAATTTGCCCAACGGCAGGGACATTTTGGTACCGCATCGCCCATCCGCCTTGAGGCAAAAATTCGCGACCATTTGGCATTGATACTTCAAGAATCGCCTCTCAGTGAAAACCAAATCGTTTCCGAAGCCGACAGCTTGGGATTCAAGTTGTTGACAGCCGATGTTCTGGATACCTGGCAGTTGCGCTGGTGGATTATGGGTGAAGCCGATCGAATTGAAGTCATTTCACCATCAGAGCTACGACAGGATATTCAATCGATGCTCACAAAAGCCCATCAGCATTATGTTTGACCTTGCAATTAGACGGATAACTGAAACAGTGATTTACCAATTTGATCTCCGAATTCAAGCCATTGGTTCAGCGCTCAGGACTTAAAAACCGGGCTATCCAATTGCAAAAAAGTTAAACTGTCCGGCTAATACGATTTCATCTTTTGATGCATGCCAGACACTACCTACAAGCAAGCAGCCGGCTTAATCCGAAAAGCCGAGAAAATCAGCAACCTACCGGTTCGCGTGACTTGGGACGATACCCTCCAAGTAGGCGCCGTTCTGCATTTGAGCGAAGCGCAATGGTCCAAACAATTGCGGATTTCAGTCAATCCCAACAGACCGGACATTCCCTATCTGGTTGGCGTGCAATGTGGGCTGGCGATTCGTTTTTACACACAACGCGAACAACGGCATTTAACCGCTTCGCAAACCAGCCGCGACAAAGCGGTCAGTGAATTTCGCGAACTGGGTTATGCACCTGAGATGGCAAAGTCTCTTGCGGAGAATTTACTGGCGCAATTAGGCAGCCAGATTCGCAGTGCAGCACCTTTGATCAAACTGTCGGCGCAGATATTCAGAGACTATCCGGAGCTACGCGACAGTCAGTTGACACATTTCCTTTTGGAAAAAGAAGACGGCGAACGATCATTAGGCATCGATGCAGCAAAGTTTCCTGAATGGATATTACGCAGTCATCAAGCCATCAACGGCGCAAACGCTTTGGCTGCCGATTATTTATTTGAGCGAACCGATTTTTTTGCGCCGTTCAAGCAGGCTGGTTTTGAAGCGATTTGCACTGGATTGGTGGGTGATGTCACCGGCAGTAAGGCCGATGTATCGGATACCGAACTGGTCAATGCGTGGTTGAACCGCTTGGATTTGAATGACCGTTTTGAATGGATGACACCCTGATATGCAAACACCGAGTACCGTTTTTATCAAAATCGCCGATTACGATCTGTCGGCCTTACCGGAAACCTGCCGTGACCCGAATGCACCCGGTTTCGCGGATACCTTGATTCGACATGTTTCCGAAGAGTACGCCGCTGACGGGATGTTTGCCAACGTCAGCATCGAACAGGATACCTTGATCATCGCTGAAGACTTGGAAGCAAAGGCCAAGTCAGACGAAGGTCTGGATGCATTGCAGCGCGGCGTTTATGCGACAGGCAAAGCCATTTTCGAAGCCTTGTTGTCCGAGCATCCGAATAACGCGATTGTGCTGTACAACTTGGGCATGGTCTACAGCGACGAAGGCAATCTGGGCAAGGCCATTGAGTTGTTATCGACGTTGATTCGCCTCAAACCGGATTACGCCCATGGCTGGGTGGCGTTGGCTGTGGCTTACATGCGGAACAACCAAATCATCGAAGCCGATCAAGCCGCGCAAAAGGCGGTTCAGTTAGCGCCAAACGATCAATATGCTCTACGCACTGCCGGTTATATTGCGTCAAAGTTCAACGAACCGGATGCGGCCGCCTTACTGGAAAATGCGGTCAGAGCGGGCCCCAAGGATTCCATCGCGTTATTGGCATTAGCAGAAAACTTACTGGCTACGCATAAAGACGAAGCCATCAAAAAGCGAGCGTCAGCCTTACTGACGCAAGTCATCGATGTAGCGCCGGGTTCGAAAGCGGCAGAGCGTGCTGAAGAAATCTTGCGTGGCATCGCTTACGATAAATTTCGCCAAACCGGATCGCTCAATCCGCAAGCCATCGACTACTGCCTGCATGCGCTAAAGGCGCTTCAAGGCATGTCGCATCAAGAAGTGGCGGGTGTCGCCATGGAAACCGCCGCTTTGGGACAAAGTGGTTTGGATGTGAATAATCCCAATAAAACCTATCAGCTTCGATCTATCCCCGGCAACTACACCGGCCTGCAGGTGGTTTGCTTCATGTACGTTGCATTGGAACAAGTCGCGCCTGGACAGGATATTGGGTTTGATCTCCAGGCAGAATACGAAGAATCGTTGCGGATTTATAATGCCAACCAACATTGACGGCGATAGACTATTTTAAATGAAGCCATTCCATGTTGATGGATAATTTTGTCGCTTCATTCCCTAACGCAGCAAGGTAGCCTGGAGATAAAGTGAAACCGGATTTGAATACACCGCATCCGTCATGACACAGCAAAAAGCCAATCGCATTGCGGTATTCGTAGATGCTGAGAATGTTACAAACTGGATCAAGCACGACGGCGTTAGATTACTGATGGAAGAACTGAATCAGTATGGCCAGATCATTATCCGTCGCGCTTATGGGGTTTGGAGCAAGCCGAATTTGGCCATGCACCAAGCGGCTATCAATCGATCCGGGTTTGAGCTCATCCACTGCTACCATCCCGTGACCGGCAAGAATACGGCGGACATTCAGATGACGCTGGATATCATCGAATGCGCCTGGCAATTACCGAATATTACCTGCTTTGTGCTGGTCACCGGCGACTCAGACTTTACGCCAGTCTTTCGCCGACTTCGGGAAATGGACAAGGATGTGATCGGCGTTGGCCAGCATTCTACCTTGAGCGAATGCGTCAAGACGTCTTGCACTCGGTTCATTTATACGGACGATGTCATTAACACGTTGATCGGCAATGAGGCTTCGCCACAGGAGTCGCTAACTCCGCAGCCATTACCGAATTCCCAACCAACCCTTACGCTGGCACAGGCCAATGAGTTGGTCATTACCCACTTGAAGGCATCGCCTACGCCGGTCGATATCGGACAAATCAAGGGTTCTCTCAAGCAGACTGCGGCCGACTTCGACGAAAAGCATTACGGCTTTAAAACGTTCACGAACTTCCTAACCGCTAACGACGCCATTCAAATCAGCAAAAACGGCACCACCAATTTCGCCAGTCTAGCGAAGCCTGCCCAACCAACCGAAACAGTCAAAGCCGTTGCAACCGCAGAAGCCTACAAAGCTCTGCTGAAAAAACACAATGCGCTGCCAGACAATGCCGATACGCTGAAGAAAATTTACAAACACGCCGTGGCCTTGAAAGACATCTGCCCCGATGCTGCGCAATTCAGAACGGCCTTATTCGATCTATGTCATAAGGTTGATGCGAGCATCACGAAAACGACCGTGAACAAGGCATTTTCCTATTTTATCGTCATGGGACTGGTTCATACCGAAAAGGCTAAAGGTGGCGTCGATAACGTACGGGTGAAAAAAATCACACTCAAGGACTTTTTATTGAAATCCGACAAGTTGGTCATCGCCAAACTGCTGGAACTCGGCAAAACTCAGCCCTTGGACTTGAAAGCCAAGGAAGTCAAGAAGCTCACGCTGTCAACGATCAGTAAAGACAGCATCAAAAAATTGATCGGTGAATGAGGTACGATGAACCGGATGGATCAGGCTCAACTCGTGCGTAAATGCCCCTTAAATGCAGCTTTTGCTAGCATCGGCCACTGATCCATGCAGGAACCGAAAGCGTTGTTAAAACCTCGCATTGCAACTGGAACAGGGCAATGTCGTCAGCGCGTCCAATCACTCAATCCTTGCGGAAATCTTGCCATCGCCACTTGATGGGGTTAATGCGCATAGTTTCGACGTTATGCTTCGAGAGAACGGCGTAAATCCTTGATGAGACGGTAAAGGTGCAAGGGGTCAGTCGGTGAGGGAATAAAACCAAACCGCTCGTAGAACTGTTTAGCAGGCTCGTCCTTGGCGTGAACAGCAAAAGCACGAATTCCGCCAATGTCGGCAGCCTGCAATGTGCGTAGCATGGCGTCTTTTAATAGGCCGGAACCAATCTTGCGGCCTTGCCATGGGGTACTTACAGCCAACCGTGCTAACAACATGACGGGAACAGGGTGACGGGCTAAGCCTTTGGTCAAGCGCTCCGGCGCATCGCCAAAGGCGACTTCGCCCACAACCAGGCTGTAGAAGCCGATGACCTCCTGGTCATGCAGACCGATATAGGTTTGCGAAGCGTTGGCTTGCTGATTGCCTAGCGCATAGCGAATAAGAAAGCGATCAAGTTCATCGCGCCCACAGGTAAAGCTATCAACGGGATGATCGCGCCGTAGCTTCTCAATACGAAACCCCGTCATTCGGTCGTCGGCAGCTCAAAGGGACTCGGCTCGCGGAACAAACGCTGAATCTGGGGCACAACTTGCGGCGGTGCATCGAGTGCAGCCATGAAATGCTCCCATTGCTCGGCATTGAGTTCAAAGCGTTGTCGCTCGCTAAGCGTTTCGGCGGCGCGTGATAAGGCACTCGCCAATACAAACTGACTGACGGAGCAATGGGCTGCTTGTGCCGCCGCGCTCAAGGTTTGCTTTGCTTCGGGCGATAATCGCAGGTCAAGTTTGGTGGTGCGTGTCGATTGAGTGGCCATAATACCTCCCTTAGGCATAGATGAGCAGTATAGCTGCCAGACGTTGTCATGACAATCATAAGCTAAACGGTTTACGCAGGATCGACTCGGTGACGAACTGTCTATTTTTCACCAAGTGCTTGAGTCAAATGTGACGTTCCTCCTTCGGCAAATCGGTATCCAACTTGGATTCCGGCTCCACATTCAAGCCTGATTCCAATCTAGCAATTTTTAATTCCTCTCCATGCCCTTGTTCATACGCCGCCTGGTGCGCATGCCGCTCCATCGTCACTATTTTATTGGCTAGTCGCTGCAATCGCTGCTGCCACTCCAGGCGCGCGGCAATGCAATGTTTGTTGGAGATGACCTGGCACAGCCACAAGGTGTCCATCACGATCATCAATTGATCCAGTAAACGAATCAACTCGACGAATTGCGCAATCTGCGGCGAGGCAATTTTGGCCACAAATTCCCTGGGATGAGTGTACGTCGGCGTTTCGCTGATGCCGTTGTTGGCTTTGAGTTTTTCTAGCCGACTCTTTTCCTGCTGCAGTTGCTCCGCGCATTCGGCAATCATCTGGCTAACAATGCTTTCGATTTCATCGACCGTTTCCTCTCTGCCGATGATGCGCAGGATCACGTCAATCGCATACAAGGACACCATCAGTCGGTGATAGCTATCACGAATCACCCGAATGGCTTGTTCGCTGTTGATGCTAAACGTACGCTCAAATATCGGCCGACTGATCGTGTGTCGTTTGCTTTTGGGTTGAACCAGACTTTCTGCCATGTCAGCACCTATTTGGGAAGATTAACGATAGCCCAATCATACGGTGTCTGTTTCCAATGCCTGTTCGCGAAAGCTCGATAATTGTCGAGCTTTCGCGAACGACTCTTCCAAAAAATCTGCTCCAATTACATCACAGCTCATGAGGTGTTTGATCACGTCATGATCCGACTTTGGTCGGCGTTCCGTTTTTAAGCGGCGACGGTGCTTGTCCATCGGCGTGTCAGGTGCGTCAAGCCTGATGTGAGTTTTTATTGTTTAACCCTGCCGGGCGTGTCGATTCCCGCAGGGATTCGGCCCTTTGGCATGCCCATCGCCGCGCCGCTGGGTATTGTTATCGTTGAGTCGGGCGCGGCCGACAGGAGGAATGTCATCATGGCCAATCGCGGCGTGAACAAAGTCATCTTGCTAGGCCGTCTCGGCGCCGATCCGGATATTCGCTATTTACCGAATAACGGCGGCAAAGTCGTGGCGGTGCGTTTGGCAACCAGTGAGGTTTGGAAAGATACAAAAAACGCCAAACAGGAACGTACCGAATGGCATCGGGTCGTGTTTTTTAAAAAACTGGCCGATACCGCCGGCGATCTGTTGAAGAAAGGCAGCAAGATCTACGTGGAAGGCGCTCTTCGCACCCAGCAATGGGATAAGAACGGCGAAAAACGCTACCGCACGGAAGTGGTTGTGCATGAGTTACAACTGCTCGACCGCCCTGCCCCGTCAACCTCTGCCAATGGTTCATCAACATCGAACCCGGCCGCCGAGGACGCCGACTGGGATGACGACTACAGCGATATGCCCATGCATTAAACCCCAGCACGCCGATCATTGGCGTTCGTTGGTTTAACCGTTACACCGCCGACCCGTTTCAGGTTTCGGTATTTCAACCCCCTGGGGAACACCATTCCCTAGCGGGCGAAGGCGTTCCCTTTTTTATTGAAGGAGAGCCACCATGAACCCAAACAACCGTAATACCTTACCCAAAACCCGCGACCTGCCGATGCCGGTAGCCGCGCAACAAAGCTATGGACTGTCGGAGCAGTCCTGGAAAGTGCTGACCGAAGTCACCTTTCCCACGGCGAAAACCTCGGAAGCCATTCTGATGGCGCTGGATTATTGCAAGGCCCGCAAGCTCGACATCTTCAAAAAGCCGGTGCATATCGTGCCGATGTGGAGTGCAGCCTTATGCCGCAATGTCGAAACCGTCTGGCCGTCCATCATGGAAATCCAGACTACCGCGTCCAGAACCGGTGTTTGGGCCGGCATGGACAGACCCGTCTGGGGTCCGGATGTTACCAAGACTTTTACCGGTCGCTACAAGGATGACAACGAGCAATGGCAGGAATCCAGTGTCACCGTGACCTTTCCCGAATGGGTGGCGGTTACTGTGTACCGGATCGTCGGCGGCAAACGTTGCGCTTTTACCGAGGAAGTCTACTGGCTGGAGGCTTATAGCACCGCCGGCGGTAAACACACGCAGGTACCGACCGCGATGTGGATCAAACGCCCCAAGGGGCAATTGGCCAAATGCGGTAAAGCGGCGTCGCTCAGGGCTGCTTTTCCCGAGGAATGCGGTTACGCGGCCGAGGAGATGGGCGGCAAAACGCTCGACGATATAGCCGACGGTACAGTGATCGATGGCAGTGCCACGGTTGTGAATGCAGCCGAAGCTGACCATGAAGATCGCGTTTGGGCGGGCGATGCCGGCGTTGATGCAAACCGTGTCATCGATCTCTCGCAAATCCATCCCAAAGTGCAAAAAGCGGTCGCGGAACTGGTACGTCGCACTGCGGCGGCCGGCGCCTGGAAAGCGGCCTATGACTATGCCAACCAGAAGTTCAAAGGCATCGATCTGACCTTTGCCTTGGCCGAGTTGGATAAGGTATCGGAGGTTAATCCCAGGGCAACACAAGCCTTGGGCCAAGCCGACAGTACCGCCATGCCGCCATTATCACCCAAAGAGATGGCCATGACGCAGGCGCGTCAGGCTTTGGGTGCCAACCGGTAGTCATATCGCTGGACAGGGCTTTTCCGTTGCTTAATCAGGCTACAGGCTAGGCCATTTTCAATCGGGCGTCTGCTGGTTTTCAGCATCCGTCACATTCAACTACCACCCATTCAGGGCGTCATGACTCGCCCGTGGGGGGATTCATGATGCTCTGAATTTCTTCATAAGGAGAGATCATGAATGCTATCGATCAATCATTGAACCGCGTGCCCTGTCATACCGACTGGCAACGTTACGATTCACCCACGGTGTTACGCCGTCATGGCCGATGTTTTCTGGAACGCCTGTGGCGACCCCAGCCCAGCGAACCGAATCCGCAGCGCTTGAGCCGACCGGAACTGACGACACTGGCCGAGAGTTTTGGCGGGGTGTGTTTGCCGGCGCAAGACGAACTGCTGTTGCTGTTCGGCGATGGTCAATGGGCTCGACGGTGCCAGATCCAGTTACGCAAGCTCGGTATCGAGCCGGTGCGCTTCGGTTGTCAGGTGCAGTTGACCGGATTTTCACGATGAAGGTCATCGATGTTTCGCAACGGTCCGACGCCTGGCGGCAATGGCGTTCACAAGGCGTCAGTGCCAGTGAAGCGGTCATCGTCATGAATCGTTCGCCGTACAAAACGCCTTGGCGCCTCTGGGCGGAAAAGATCGGCCTAGTGCTGGAAGCCAGCCTGGACAACAACCCGTTGATCCGCGCCGGCATCCAGCAAGAACCCGAGGCTTTGCAATGCTTCGAGGACAAACACGAGCTGATGTTATTACCGCTGTGCGGCGAGTCGGAACAGTATCCCTTGATGCGAGCCTCGTTCGACGGTTTGTCCGACGCGAATGAGCCCGTGGAAATCAAATGTCCGCACGAGACCACGTTCTTGGATGTGGTGTTGAACCGGGAAGCTTCGGCTGCTTATCAGTTGTATTGGTGCCAGGTACAACAGCAACTCTTGGTCGCCGAAGCACAACGCGGCATTTTGTTTTTCTACCATCAAGGCCAAGATGTGGAATTCGAGATTCAGCGCGATGAGAACTTTCTCACCGCCCTGATCGAGTCCGCGATGGACTTCTGGGCATCGGTCAAATACAAAAAGGAGCCGATCAAGGATCCCGAGCGTGATTTGTACTTGCCCAAAGGTCATGCAGAACGGCAATGGCAACAATTGGCGGCAACGTATCGGCAACGGGCGTTGACTATCTTGGATCTCAAAAGCCAACTCAACCAGTTGGAGGATGAGCAGTCGCGCATTGAAGACACTTTAGTGGCGTTGATGGGCGATTACGTGGCCGCGGAGCATTCCGGGTTGCGGATCAGCCGGTTTCAAAGCCAGGGTGCCATCGATTACAAGGCGGCACTGCAGGTTTTGCAGCCGGATATCCAAGCCTCAGACCTCGAAGCCTACCGCAAACCGTCTGCCAGTCGCGTCCGCGTGACCTGTCGGGACGATGACGGTAAACATGCCGAAGTTCCGTTTGATGCTCAAGCCTTGAAAGACTTGGTTGGCGTGGACTTTTGGTTTTGAGTCTTGATGGTTCGTTTAACGACATCCTGTAACCCTGGTGGTTACGGGATGTTCATTGATTGACGTCATGATTGATTCAGTTCTGGCATGTCGGTTTTAGGCTGGGCTTTGCCGCAAAACCCAACCCAAAACCCGCATCGTTCAGGCATTCCCTTCGTGGAATCCCGAATCCGGTTTCGACCGGCGTTCCGTTATTAAGCGGCATGAGCGTTTGCCTCGTGTGCCAGGTGCGTCAAGCCTGGTGTTTTTGTTTGTCCCGTTGGGGTTCATCACCTTTGCGGGACTCGGTGACCCCTTTTATTCATTGAAGGAGGTCATTATGAATCACGACTTTTGGAAAACCTTGCACGGCTGGCTGAACGTTGCCCATAGCGACGACATTCAGGCCAAAAAGCGTGTGCTGCTGGACATGCACCGTCAAATCTCTGACCCCGGTTTGAGAAGCGACATTCAGCGCATCCTGCGTTTGATGGATCGGGAGCTGTTGGCCCGCGCCGAATGGGCGATGTACTGCGTAATGCAGTTACGTTAATTTCTTTATCTACCCTGGTTTGCCAGGGTTTTAATCACCCGTTGGGGCTCATCACCCCTCGGGGCCGGTGCGCCCCTTGTCATTTGAGGTTAGTCCTCGAGGAGCTCACCATGTATCAATCGTATTCCATCGCCGACACCTTCGGCATTCAGGCCCCGGCATCCATGAAAGTGGAAGGCTTTATTCCGGCCAATAACCTTTATGTGCCAACGAAAAAGCCGTATGTATTTCGCAAGGATCACTTGCGCGATGTGTTGGCGTTTTTAGGCGCACACAATGGCGACGGCTTATACCTGACCGGCCCCACCGGATCCGGAAAAACCTCGTTGTTGGAACAAGTCGCGGCGCGTCTGCATTGGGGCGTGCATTCGGTCACCGGTCACGGTCGATTGGAACTCAACGACCTGTTGGGTCAGTACATGCTGGTCGACGGCGGCGCGATGAAGTGGATCGATGGCCCTTTGACCTTGGCAGTACGCTTGGGTCATGTGCTGTTGATCAACGAAATCGATGCCATCGATCCCGCGGAATTGATCGGCCTGAATGAAATCGTCGAAGGGAAACCTCTAACGATTCCACAAACCGGCGATGTGATTACGCCACACCCCAAGTTTCGTTTGGTCGCCACCGGCAACAGTGCCGGGTCTGGTGATCAATCGGGATTGTATCAAGGGGTGTTGCGGCAAAACCTCGCTTTTCTGGATCGGTTTCGTTTGATGGAAGTCGGTTACCCCGAACCGGAAGACGAAATGAAACTGCTGGCCGATGTGGTGCCAACCATGCCGGAATCGGTACGGGAAAGCATGATCAAAGTCGCCAATCAGATTCGCAAAGTATTCATCGGCGGTGCGGACGGCGGCGGCATGTTGTCAGTCACGTTATCGACGCGCGGTTTAGTGCGCTGGGCTTCGTTGGTCGCCACCTTTAAAAGTGCACCCAATGCCCTCGCCTATTCGTTGGATCGGGCCTTGACCTTCCGAGCCGAACCCGCCGAACGCGAAGCGATTCATCGCATCGCCAAGGATGTGTTTGGCGACGATTGGGCGGCTTAGTCATGGCCGTGTGGAGTTTGTTCCGCTATCGCAATAGTGATGGCAGTTCCAAAGACTGGGCGGTCCGAAGCAATTCGGATGGCAGTATCACCACCCGCTGGGGCAAAACGGCTAATCGATTGCCGGGCGTGAGTAACCGTTACGGGGTTCAGCAACGCGATATCGAGCGGCAAAAACAGGCCAAAGGCTATGTGTGGGTCGGCTTGGTAGATATTGACGTGAACGGCAATGTCCGGTTTCCGGATAAGCCCTTGCCTGTAACCCAATCACAACCATTGGGCCGCCAGGCAATAACAAATCAGACGTCACCAGTCACGGTCGACAAGCTATATTGGCATGTCGATTGCCGCGCCGGGCACGCGACCCTGCTCGACATGGGTATCGCGCTTCGGCGTTGGTTG
This sequence comes from Methylomonas sp. LL1, assembly GCF_015711015.1. Lineage (NCBI taxonomy): Bacteria > Pseudomonadati > Pseudomonadota > Gammaproteobacteria > Methylococcales > Methylococcaceae > Methylomonas > Methylomonas sp. LL1. Next base: position 618,081 of record NZ_CP064653.1, on the reverse strand, counting down.
GGCGATCTGGAGGCTTGGTCTCAAGCTCAATGCCTTACCGCAAGCGACTGGTCCGGTTGGCAACGTCTGAACGATGCCAGTCTGGGCGAGGAAGCCTTCGATCTCAGCGGACAAATCCACCGTGAACACGGGGCGTTGCCCTGGCTGTGGTTGATGGCCCTGAAGCATGCCGCCTTTCCCGGCGTCTCAGTTGGCATTGCTACCGAAAGCGGCCGCGACGTGTCGGCGGACCTGAAAGCTGAAGCGGACGTTTTGGCGTTGTTCGATACCGACATCGAAGTGCTTAGGCCGTTGGCGGAAAGCCTGGGGCTTTTGAAACCGAGGCTCAACCTGGCGTTGGCCATGGTGGATCAAACCGATCACTGGTTTTGATTCGCTGAAGGACAAGCCGTTTAGTCCTGTATCGGGCTCGATGCAGGGTTTTTAACATTCACCCGGAAGGGGCCATTCGCCCCTGCGGGGTCGGTGTGCCTTCTTCCCAAGGAGGCACACATGACACATACCCAACTCATTCTGGACCAAGTGGTCTTGATCAAAGTCGACGCCACGATTTACGGCGCCCGCAAGAAGCTCAACAAGGAGGATCTGGTACTGGCCGATGGGAGCAAGTTGCCACCGGAAGATTTGGCCAGTTTGGGCTCGAAGCGCTTACTCGATCCTGACCGGTTATCGGTGTTCAACCGTCTAAAGAAGGAAGCCGAACGCATTTGTTTACGCGTCGGCACCCGATTTCTCGGCGGCTTCATCGTACCGGTCGCGGCAGCGGCGCTGGTCACGGCGGAACTGGATCGTATCGCCGGAGATTTTGCCCAAGCACGGGCCGAGTTTCTGGATGGCTACGATGCGGCGGTACAAGACTGGATGGTCAAACATCCGGAATTTGCCGGCATCATCGAAAAAGCCATCGACTCGGTGGCCTTGGTTGCCACCCGCTTGACCTTTGATTATCTGGTGGTCTCGGTCGCATTGCCCGAACAGTTGCCCAAACAGGAGGTCGAACGCCTGGAAAGCAAAATCGGTTCCTTGAGCGAGCAGATATTTCATGAAATTGCGGTGGATGCCAACTTGCTGGTCGAGCAATCGTTACTCGGCAAGGAACAAGTCACCCGCAACGCGCTCAGGCCGATCAAACGCATCCGCGACAAACTCGATGGTTTGAGTTTTCTGGATCATCGGGTGGCGCCAGTGGTAGCAACCATTGACGACTTGCTCGGCAAAATCCCGAATCGGGGATCGATCGAAGGCAGTTTACTGCAAGAAATCCTCGCCACGGCGATGTTGCTGGCCGATCCGGATAAAACCCGGCGGCACGGTGAAGGTTTGTTGGCGGCGCAAGCGCCGGAGCTAACACCTGATGCTGACACTGACGTTGATATTGATATTGATATTGATGATGAAATCGTCGATGAAGCGGAGGCCGAGCCATCTGTACTACTAGCATCACCTCCACCTGTCATCGCTGACACCGTTGCAAACGATCCGGATTTTACCGATTTGTTTGACGGCATTTTTGACGATGATCTGGAAGTGGAATCGGCATCGGATGACTGGGCGTTGGAGGTTTTGCTGGATAAGCATCAGTCTGAGCGGGAAACCGGTCATGAGGCCGATCAAACGCATGATTCGGACCACGCGGCGGAACCGGTAACGGTGACTGCTGGCGGCGGCGATGAGGAATCGGAGGATTATTCTGACCAGGACTACTGGTTCTGAATGCGCTGAAACCCTTTAACACTAAACCCACGGGGGCAAAGTCATGTCCCGCTGGGGCCGTGGTTTGCCTCCACAATTGGAGCACACGATGAAAAATAGAACCTTACACAACGCATTTCCCATCGTCGCGGCCGCCATTGGCAATCGCTTTGGCGTCAAAGTCAGTGTCGGTGGCGATCAAGCCTATACCGATGGAAAATCGATTCAACTGCCGGCCTATGAAGGTGACGATCCGGATTACCAGGATGTTGCCTGGGGGTTGTTAGCCCACGAAGCGGCGCATATTCGCTATTCGGATTTTACGTTACGTTATGGCAAATCGGTATTACGCCGGCGCCTATGCAATGCGATTGAAGATGTCCGCATCGAGCATGAACTGGCCAAGGACTTTCCGGGTACCCGGCTGACCATTCGCACGGTGATCGAAAAGATGATAGCCAAAGGTGACTTTGTGGCCAACAGTATCGACGATCATCCTGCCAATATTCTCTACAGCTTTGTATTGAAAAGTTTGCGTGCACGGGTGTTAGGTCAAACGGCCTTATTGCCGTTGGTCGAACTGACAGAAGCGGCGCTGAAGGCGAAGTTTCCGAAAGGCGCCGTGACCCGGTTGAAAGGCTTGTTGTCTGAAGTACCGGAAGGATTGCAATCGGAGTCCGATTGTCTGCACTTGACCGACCGTATCCTGACCATGATTGAGCAGGAGTTCGAGCAACAACGGCAGCGGAATCAGGCACGACCACAGGGCGATCAGGAAACCACGCCTCCTGGACTGGATGAGACCGATCAGGATGCTGAATCAGCCGATTCAAATGATACCGAAGACCCCAATTCCAAGGATGACAAGGACGCCGATGAACGTTTACCCAATGACACTGATGATGAATCGTCTTCAGAATTCGGTGGTAATGATGCATCGAATCCGGAAAATCCTGACGATGAACCGGCAACGCCATCCGACAGTTCGACATCCGACCCGCAAGGTGAAGATGAGGAAAATGCGGAGATTGCCGATCCGATGGGCGTCTTGCAAACCCTATTGTCCGCCGAAGACGCTGACATCGAGCAGGATCTGTTTGAGTCGCTGAAATCGGCGTTGTCGTTAGCCGCGGAAAACGTATCGGAACTGCTGATGCCCAGTGGCCTCGAACCGCCCATGGATGAGCTGGCCGGTGCGTTTTTACTGCGCAAAGTGCAAGGCGAATCGGGAAAAATCCGTGCCGCGCTGCAAGGCATCGTGCAATCGCAAACCCTGAGCCGCACGCAACACGCCTGTCGTGGCCGGCGACTGGATGGCAAGCGTTTGCATCGGTTGCCGCTCGGTGAAACCAAGCTGTTTCAGCGCAAAGATACCAAAGCGTCACCGAATACGGCGATTCATTTGTTACTCGATAAATCCGAAAGCATGGGTTATCCAGTCACCGATAGCCAAGGCCAACCGGTGGAATCGCGAATGCCGATTGCATTGGAAGCCACTTTGGCCTTGGCCTTGGCATTCGAAGGCATTCCGGGGGTTAATCCCGGCGTCACCGCTTTTCCAGGGCGCCAGGATGATTCGGTATATCGATTGCTGGAACATGGCCAACGTGTGAACGCTCGAACCGGTGCCTTTTCGCTGACGGCTACCGGCAGTACGCCGATGACCGAAGCAATTTGGTTTGGTGCGGCGTCACTGCTGCGTTGCCGAGAACCGCGCAAAGTGCTGATGGTAATAACCGATGGTCAACCCAACGAGTCACTGAGCACGCTGGAACTGTTGCAGCGCTGCCGCGATAGTGGCATTGAAACGATTGGCGTAGGATTGGGCTTGGATGTCAGTCATTTGTTTCCGATTGCCATCGCCATCAACGATCTATCAGAGCTGAGAGCGCAATTGTTCGAGCTCTCGAAAGCGGTGTTGTTAGCGGCGTAATCCTCAGTCCGTTATCCGTAGCCCAATCCTTGGCTTAATGCCTTGGATTATGGCTACGGGTAGCTGATTGCAACCGCAGTTTGTCGAATGCACTCAATTCCTGGAGTCCATTCGACAAGCAGACATTTCATGCGTTCTTTTCGAAGAATGCTGAATCCGACTTCGGTCGGCGTTCCGCCTTAGGCGGCGAGCACGTTAAACCGTGATCGTGTCGGGTGCGTTAAGCCCGATGTAAAGCGCAGGGGTATTAACTGCTGCAAATCAAAACCCGCTTCGGGCGACCATCGCCCGGCCGGGTGCTGTTCATTCGAAGTGTTTTCGTTAATTTTTGCTAGGAGAACTTCAATGAACTTTATTTTCGGCGTCATTATTTTGGCGATGTTTATCCTCGCCTTGCGGGTAATCTGGGCAACGGCATTGCAACTGCTGAGCGCATTGAAACAAACGGCTCAAGTGTTGCACCGCTATCGTGCGCAGCGTTTGGTGCGACACCGGCTACCGGTGATCAGGCCCCAAATTCGTCATGAGGTGGATTGGTTGGCCATGTCCGAATCGGTGCGTCAGGAAATTCAGACACGCAATCACGCTGTCAATCGTGAGGCTGTCCGACTGGAAGCACAATTACAGGCCAAGTTAAAAACCATCGAGATCTATGAGGCGGATATTCAAATCGCCAAGCTCGAACGAGAATTATTGAAGATCAAACCAGTGATCGAAAGTCCCGAGCCTGAGGTCAAAAAACCTCGGCGCTCGAAAAAGCAATCGGTTGCGGTAGCTGGTGTAGAAACTCAGAAAGTTTCGCATCAGGTCTCCCAATTACGGGCAGCACTGAAAGGCAACGGTTTATCCGTGCCGGTCAGTGAGTCTGTCCGCCATTGAAAACCGCAAGCGTCGCACCGGTTTGTGTCATTACGGTGCGTACCGGCCTGGCCAAATCAATTTTGGGTTCGTTGAAGCGAAAGCCCTCCGGTAATAGCGCTTGGAGATCCTCAAAGGTTTCCCGTCGCAATTGTCGGATATTGCTCAACAACGTCCAAGCTCGCTTCGGATCGTCGATGTTTTGCAAAACATCGGCTTCCGCGGCATCCAACTTGGTCAAAATGGTTTTGCAAAGATTTAACGCATTCAGTCTGGGATCGAGTGGTATCGCCATCGATTTTCGTACTGGTTGCGTGCTCTCCGTCCGCTTAGGACTGAGGAAATAAAAAATGCGCAAAATATCGTCAAACATGGCTATTTCTCGGCTTTTTAATGAGTTTTGGCCACCATATACCGATTTTTGCGCAAATTCAACCCCGCTGTGCGAGCCTATTTTCGGCCTTAATCAGCATTCTTTACCTGCAGGAACACCATCCTGCCGGGTGGTCGTTCCTGCGTTTTTTGGAGGACACGACCATGAAAACAATCAACCAACCCAGCGTTGGCGCAACCCCTACCGGAAACAGCGCGGTTTGCTATCTGAACCAGTACCGCTGCCCTTACTGCCAGACCGAATGGGAGGATGTGTGGGATTGCGCCTGTAACGATCGCTGCCCGGACTGCAACAAAGAGATCGAGCCATATGAAAGCGCATTGATCGAGAGTGAAGCGGCGGAAACCGGATCACCAGCCGAAAACTCCGCCTCAGCCAATGTCACGGCGGTGGGAATGAATCGGCTCTTCGTAGTCTCCTACGAAATCGACTATGTGCACCGGGTGTCGGTGGGTATCACCGCGGATAGTCCCGAAGCGGCACAACAGCTTGCCGAGCAGGCATTCAATGACGCCACGATTTGGGATGACACCGCCGCCATGCCGTTATTGTCCGATGAGTACCTTGAGTCGGGCGATGAAAGCCTGGTCTGGGAATGCGTAGCCGTCGCCCGGTTGCCGGAACCGGATCATTCGGTACGGCAATTGAAGAAGGAACAATCGGCCATGCGGGTTTGCCAGGGTTTGATTGAAGCCTATCAACAAGGTGAAACCAACGGAGGCAGTATCGATTGGGAGGATTTGGATCAGTTAATCCCTCTGGCATTACAAGCCTTGGGAAAACCTGCACTGGGCATCCAATCCTAAAAACTGCGCGCTAAAATTTTTATGCGCACAATTTGTACAAGCCTGAGTTAGCCCAGTCACTCGATTCGGCGCTCATTTTTATCCACCCACACGGGAATGTCCTATTCCCGCTGGGGAATCGTGATGTTTCCGTTTTTTCATTGAGGACAACATCATGAAACACATCTTTGAACACACCTTCGGCACGGGTCATTGCATCCAGTATCAGCGCTTGCCATCCGGTACCTGTTACCACGCCGATACACCGGAACCGGTGGTTGAGTTGTTGGAACAGCTTCGCCAAAGCCGACGCAAAATTCGACTGTATTACGGCGATACCCAAACCGGTCAATCCTGGTTCGATGAGCATGATGTCATAGGCTGGATTGGTCGCTCGACCGGCACAATTAAAGTGCCGCTGTTGATCGAACCCGGCGATATCGGTGGTCCAGCATTACTGGATCATTGCATCGTCCGTATCGACAGTCCCCGCCAGGTGCTTTACCAACATGCCGAGTTTTGGGTTGGCGAGGTGGAACTGGTCAGAGGCGAGCGTAAACGCTTGCCCTGGGAAATCTGGATCGACGGCAGCGTGCATGCCCGGTTCAAAGTCAAAACCGAAGCCCGGCAGTACCAGGACTTCATTCAAGGTAAGCGGTTTGCGTTGATCTGACGCGCCGTTTACCGAATCACCGCGGGCCAAGCCGAGTTTTTAATTTACCTTCATAGAGTCCTCCAAGGAAGCTGATGAATGTGATTTTCATAACTTCGTGGTGGTCAACACGGCTGATAAACCTACGGATGCAATGCAACGGTTGTTGCCGACTTTCGGTAGTTATCCGGCGTTGTTTTCCAGGACCTTTCAAATCATGCTTGGCAATAGTGGCGATGTCGTCACCGTTGCGGAAATGTCGTCGAACCCCATTCAGACCAATGAATGACCGCCGCTGTATAAGCGCATGGCATTTTGGTGTCGATTTCTGGCGAACGACAACTTAACAAGCACGCTTTCGACGCATTAATGGCGACAGATTTAGCATTTTTAGCGAAGTTTGCTCTGCCGACGGTCAACGTTTGCAGGTGTCGCTGATGACTCTTTGCACATTTTTGACAACCCTTCCGGAGAAAGTCCACCCCGGAAGGGGATGGCTTTCTCCAATTTTTAAGATTCGGGAGAAAGCCCATGTTATACATTCGAGGAACCAATAATCGTTACCGTATGGCCGATGAACAAGATGTCATCTTAGAGGCCATTCAGATCTACAACCGCAACTTCAGTCGAGGCGAAGCCTTGACCAGTCCGGACAAGGCGAAGAACTGTATCAAATTGAAATTGGCGCCGTACGAGCACGAAGTATTTCTGTGTCTGTTCTTGGACAATCAACATCGCGTCATCGCTTGCGATGAATTATTCCGGGGCACTATTGATGGCGCTAGCGTTTATCCGCGCGAAGTGGTCAAAGCCTCGTTGCACTATAATTCATCGGCTCTGATCATGGCCCATAATCACCCGTCCGGCATTAGCGAGCCCAGTCAGGCCGATCGTGCAATTACAGCAAAACTTAAAGAGGCCTTGGCCTTGATTGACGTTCGTGTGCTTGATCACTTCATCGTCGGCGAAACTGTGTATTCATTCGCTGAACATGGCTTGTTGTGAAAAGTTATTGGCGCCGAGACTATTCCTCGGTATCCAAGGCAAGCGTATGTATCAAGGAAGTTGAACAATGAACTCGCCATTGGTAACCATGAAGGCTGCGTCGATACGACTTGGTAAAATGATATAAAACCCACATCGCCCCAGAATCAGGAGCTAAGCTTGCTCTGGTTTCTGGGGCGATATGGGCACGATCCTTGGTTGCAACTCTAGCTAGCTATGCCTGCTGTATCTTACTGCGGCCTTTTATCGGTTTATCCCTTAACGCAGACAACTTGTTTTAGGGTATGCAAGATCTCTGTCAAATCGTTTTGGTTGGCCATGACCTGGTCGATGTCTTTATAAGCGCCAGGGATTTCATCGATAACGCCTTTGTCTTTACGACAAATGACGCCGACCGTTTGATTAACCAGATCAGTCTCAGTGAAAGCTTTCTCGGCAGCCGTCCGGCTCATTTTACGGCCAGCACCGTGTGCACTGGAGTTAAAGCTTTCTGGATTGCCTTTTCCACGGACAATATAGGACTTAGCCCCCATGCTGCCAGGCACAATGCCCAAATCTCCTTCTCTTGCTCGAATCGCACCTTTTCGAGTGACCCAGACATTGGCACCATAATGATGTTCATGGGCTACATAGTTATGGTGGCAATTAACCACTTCAGTGGTCACTTCGAAAGCCGGTAAATGGCGCGCCAACGCCGACAGCACCAAATCCAGCATACACTGCCGATTTTGCATCGCATATTCCTGCGCCCAATGCACAGCCTCGACGTAATCGTCAAAATGCTCGGTACCTTCCGGGAAATAGGCCAAATCCCGGTCGGGCAAATTGATCATCCAGCGTTCCATATCCTTGCGGGCCAGTTTTATGAAGTGATCGGCAATGGCATTACCAATACCCCGACTGCCGGAGTGCAGCATGACCCACACTTGGTCGAATTCGTCGAGACAGACCTCGATGAAATGATTGCCACCACCGAGTGATCCCATCTGGTTCATCCATTTGGAAAACTTGCCAAATGATTTTAGAAGCTCCGGGTGACGGTCGGTAAGACGATTTAAACCAGGTTCAAAGGGTTGTACGGCATCGACCAGCACACGATTGTCCGCATGTTGTGCACGACCCACTGGCACATCGCGGGTAATCTGATCGAAAACTTTTTTCAGTGATTTTTCATCCAGGTCGTTCGCGGTAATCGACAGCCTGGCGGCAACCATGCCGCAACCAATATCGACGCCTACTGCGGCCGGGATAATGGCTTTATGGGTAGCGATGACTGATCCGATTGTTGCACCAAGCCCCAAATGGACATCCGGCATGGCTGCTATATGGTGGTGAATAAATGGCAACTTTGCGATGTTGCCCAATTGTTCCATTGAGCGATCATCCACATCATCAGTCCAAATTTTGACTGGCACGTGATTTTCTGTCATTACTTTCTTTATTGGCATATTTATTCCTAATAAACCTCATTACGAAGTTTGGTAATCAGACCATTACCTCTGGACTTCCATTAAATTTAATAATCAGTTTCAGTAACATGCATTGCCGTTCATGCCAACTGGACTTCAATAAATGCTCGAACAAAATCTCCATAGGCATCGTTAAACGGCAACTCAAAATCTGTTTTCAGGTTACGGCGAAAGGTTGTCGTTTCTGAATTGGCATGTGGATCAAAACCTTTTTTTTCAATTTGCTGCCAATAGACCCCACATCCACGCTTTTGCCAGGCAGGGAGGTCGTTAAAGTTGGTGCCGGCAGCAAAAAGCAGATCATGTTTTTGGGGGTTGCTCAAACCCTTTAATGCCAGTGCTGCACTCTCGGCATTTTGGCCCTGCTTGCGTAAAGTCCAGTAGCAATGCCCATTCAAGCAATTGCGTGCCGCATCCTCCATGCGCCAACGAAAATAGTCGACTACCCGATTAACGGTGGGCAATAACGACAATCTGGCATCGAAAGCCGCCAGATCACCAAGGCCCAAAGAAAACTTAGCACTGGCTTCACCTGACAGTATCGATATGAACTTGCGCTCCTTGCGCGAAAAGCTGTCCTCATCGGGATGAAGCAACATCGATATTTCATCACTCTGGGTGTAACCATAAATAGCCCGGAACCCACAGCCCATAAGATGTCGGGTTGTTTCCAGCATCAGATCACGGAAGCGGGTGTCATAAGGCGCTTCAAAAGGATGCTTGTTGCGGGTAAGACCTGTGAAGCTTCGGCCATCGAGCCGAGCCACGATATATAATCCGGGGAGCACGCAGTGGTCATGATTGGTTTCAAATACTCGCATCATGGTGTCAAGTTCATCAAAGCGCATGTCGCTTTTCCTCAATATTTAATCCGTCAGACGTCACCGTCACGAGCCAGATTTCATCAAACCCCTCATCGAATGACAGTGATTGAAACTTGGCGGCAGTCGCGTAGATGGCCTTTTCCGGAACTCGTTTTTTACCCACTCGACTTGCGTTTCGGCTAATCGCGATAGCGGCGGAAATTTGAAATTCGATGCCGACCACTTTGAATCTCGCGGCTTTGGCTTTGGTTATGTAACGCTCGCGATCAGCCATCAATGGATTGGTTGCGTCGACTACAAACGATTGTTTGGCTTCTAAACAGGCTGCGATCAGCAATTTTTCCCTATGCCGGGTCCTCAGCATGTCGTAGTTGATCCGAATATGCGTATCCCAATATTGATCCCGAGAAAACGTGCTTTTACCAGCACCCTGAATGCCTGCGAGGATGATCGCTTCCATGTAATGGCGCTAATTCATTGCTTTTCAGCAAAGTTAAAAATGGCTAACGCTTTGTTCACACTCACTAAGGGCAACGTGAGTTGCATCGACTAAAGCGAACACTTGCTCAGGCCACTGATCTGTTGTCATGCCCTCAAGCGCCACGATAATTTTTTCTGCCAGATCGAAATCGACATCAGGCGTGCCGACTTTTGTAGTGCCTATCAACCGATTCTGCATCTGCAGAACGGTCGCCTTCAGACCTTGGATCAATCCTTGAGACTTATCCAGGGACTGGTGAACATCCAGTTTCGATATTACATAGAGGAAAGCCTCCACGACTGTTGCCTCTGCGATTGGCCGGCCGTCCTCATTGCCAAACGTAAACTCCAGCCAATCAACGACCCAGATACCCAGTCCCATTCGTCGTAGTTCCCGGTATGACTTCGGCCAACCGGTCAAGGGTGTGGTGCTGAGCCATTTACTGGCGCCCAAAGGTGTCAATCCTGTGTAATGATCGGATTCAGACCAATATCGACTGTCACGATGGTCAATTGTCCGACCACTCGTTCTCAGAAAAGCGGGGACATCAAGGTAATCCAATGAGGCATCACTCACCGAACTCACTCTTCTGCACATCAAAGGCCTTGATAAGTCAGCCGATTGGTAGGCAGCCGATATTGGCGGTGGCGGCGCCATTGAAAACAACACGGATCCAGCACCACCCCAGCCGGCGGAAACCATCTGAGCTACTTTGTGCAAGTCCGGCATGTCCACCGGTTTTTCAGCCTCATCCCGCTCATGCACCAACAAGAAATTGGTTTTGTCCGTCACCAACTGATAGGCGACAGCTAATGGTGTAGCCTCTGAATTAACGTCAGCCGATTGAAACCTGATCGCCGCTGCCATCCGGGATAACGTTGGGGCATCCAGTAATTCTCCTTTAATATGGGCGCAGGCAAACTCTTGTGGGGCCGCATCAACACCCCATTTACCCAATAAGCGAACCTTACCTTGAGGCGCAGATGCGAAGAATCCGAAAACATTTACCGTATCGCCATCGAAAATCGATGGCGGCATAGGGGAAACCCATTGTGGTTTTGCACCTTCCGGCCATACCACTGACACCTCCGTTAATTGCGGAGAACGTAAACGAGCAAACATTCTGATAATAGCGGGTTCAACCGTTTCACCGGGAGCTACAAAATCACAAGCGCCGCCGGTCGCTTCGGCAAGTCGACGCAAGTGGCTTTCCGCAGGACTACTGCCGATACCCACCACAAACAAGCGATGACCGGACTCTTTAGCGGACTCAATGGTGCTGTCGATAGCGCTAATTTCACCATCGGTAATGATCAAAACATCGCTCGTAGCCGTCTTAGCCAAATTAAACGTGGAAATCAACGCAGCTTCCATTTCAGTACCGCCCAGGTCAGCTTCCAAATCGCCCACCCAGCGCTGTGCTGCCAATCGCGTGGCATCCGTTAATGTCCAAAGTCCACGGGAACGATGGACCACGTTACTTCCAAACCGGGACAACGAAAAATGATCGCCTTTACCCAATTGCTTGACGATAGCCTGTAACGCTCGACGGGCCGCATCCATGCTGTCACCTCCCATGGAACCCGAACAATCGACCAGTATTTTCACAGCCGTATTATTCGGCTCACCGGCTGATATGCGAGGGCAAAAACTGGCCAGTACAGCCACACTATCGGACTGAGCATAATCCCGCGCAGCCAGCGCCATGGAGGTATGGGCTAACTTGTCCAGAATCAGAACAAAGTCTCGGTCCAGCGAGCTTTCACGAGCCAACGTGACCGTCAATACGCTACCCATTTCAGTACTGCAAAAATTGACGGCGACGGGGTGACTGGGCGATGCCACGCGCGCCTGTGCCAATTCGCCATACAGGCGAAGTTCCAGGTTAAAAGGATATTCAGCCAGCAAGCTATGCGTGGGTGCTTGGTGAGGCATCAGCCCACCATCCTGTTCGTCATCGCCATAACGAGGTGCAATCACGGTAGGGATCAATAACCGAAGCCCTTGCTGTTCAAACTGCATCGTCCGCGCATAACGCAAGGTGATGACGCAGTGTTCATGGGCAGCAAGGTTGCCGAGATTCAGGCTATAACTGAGGTCATGATTTTTCTCCAGCATGATGGCGGCGTTGCCTTCCGATAAGGCTTCTTCATACCCGGCTTCAGCCTGTGTCTTCTCGATCACAGTACCGCTCAGCTGTTTATCGCCCAGAAGCACATCGATACCGAGCAAAACGGCACCCCAAGGCAACGGGAATGTATAGACCACCTCAAAGTTACGTTGGGTTGGGTTATAAAACCGCTGTTCAATGCTGGCTTCGAATAACAAGCCGCGCAATTCGCCCGTCAGTTTTACCCCTGACAACATGACCGGTTGGCCATCTTGCGTTTCCAAACGCGCACATTCGCGGTTATCCATAGTCTTGCCCTCTCGGTTCTTTTTGTTGTTCCAGTTCTGTTTGTTCGCCACTAACCTGCGCGTAAACGGCCATCACGCCTTTGACGAAGCCTCGCACTTGCTCGGGCGACAGTCCTGCACGACTCGGTTCAATCACGATTTCGACACCATCCGCCACCAGAAGATGACTGCGTACTTCAATGGAGCCAATCGCCCTTGATCTGGGTGGAATCGGTGCGTCATTACCCTTGAGCAATTCCCGAATGCGCTCCAGTGATACGCCGGCAGCAGACCATTTCTTGATTAACAGCAACTGTTCCAGGTGCTTTGCGCCATATCGTGCTGCGCGGGTTTCCCCTTCAGGTCTATCCACTAGTCCTATCTGAACGTAATAGCGAACCGTCCGGGGCGATAAATCGGCTAGCACACAAAGCTCCGTTAGCGGATAACTGGGTGTTGATGGCTCATTGGGTAATGTCATGGATTTATTAAAACACTATCACTGTTTCAAAACAAGTGTATTAATAATGCAAGCTTCACTTGTCAGCACTCAAGTCGCCTGATCGGTGTGCTAATAACGACAGTCGCCCCGAGAAACGGTTGCCCAGCCTGGGGAACACACTACTTGGATTCAGGCTCAAATAATGAGCCCAACAGAATCGTTTATGACTCGAACTGAACGCTTGTTACGCATAGTCCAATTGTTGGCATCGTAAAGTCAGTGGCCAACACTTAATCTTGGGCATTGGGGTAATATTGTTGAAACTTGAACTAGGCTACCAAGCACATGAATCGCACGGAACGCTTCTATAAAATTGAACAAATCCTTCATCACCGCCACATCGTGCCTCTTGCCGTCTTTCTGGAAGAACTGGGCATCTCCCGCGCGACCTTCAATCGCGACATGGAATATCTGCGTGATCGTTTGCATGCGCCGATCATTTGGGACCGGGAGGCTGGGGGTTATCGTTTCACCGACAGCGAAAACATCAATACCACGTATGAATTGCCGGGACTATGGTTCAGCGCCGGCGAGCTCTATGCATTATTGGCTGTTCAGAAACTGCTGACCGACATAGAACCTGGCATCCTGGCTCGTCATATTGCACCGCTGCAGACCAGACTAGCGGATTTGCTGGAGGCGGGGGGCCAACCCTCTGCCGAAATCGCCGAGCGTGTGCGCCTGTTAAGCATGGCAAAACGCACCCTGCAACCACGCTTTTTTACGGAAATCGCCACTGCCGTATTCAATCGACAACAGCTCGACATACGGGCCTGGAATCGTGGTCGTAACGAAATCAACCCACGCCGGATTTCACCACAACGCCTGATTCACTACCGAGACAACTGGTACCTGGACGCCTGGTGCCACTGGCGGCAGGCACTGCGGAACTTCTCTATCGATAGCTTACAGGCAGTGTCCATGGTCGATGAGCCAGCCATCGAGATTACCGACCCACAACTGGACGAGCACTTTGCCAGTGCCTACGGCATCTTTGCCGGCGCCATTCGCGACGTGGCGGTCTTGAAATTCTCACCTGAGCGCGCCCGCTGGGTTCGCTCTGAAAGCTGGCATCCACAACAAGTGGGTGAGGATCTTTGCGATGGCAGCTACCGACTCAGAGTCCCTTATGCTGACGACCGTGAACTGCTGATGGATATTCTGCGCCACGGCAGCCATGTCGAAGTTGAGGCTCCAACCTCTTTACGAGAATCTGTCACCAACGAAGCGGCGAAGATCAGTCAAATTTACCAAAAATAGTCAGTGTCTCAGTATTTGAGACACTCAGTGTATAGGCTTACGGTGTATTTTTAACTTCACTGGATAAATTGGCGGGGCCTTTATGAAAACTGACGCGCTTACATTGCAAAGCATGCTGCAGCATCCCGAATACGGTTCTTGTCAGGTCTGCTTTATCGGTGAAGATTACATCGGTCTGCAGCTTGAAAATCAAAATGAAGTGTTGGTGCGTAAAACCGAGTTGGAACAAACCTTAGCGCAATCACCAGTAGCCTCTGTCGATTATTCCGACAAAACCACCTCGTTGCCTTTGTCCTGGCCCGATTCGACATTTAGTATCGAAACAGACGAGGTGGCGCATTATCCAGGTTCTCATTGGCAGGCATTTTTCGATGATGCCCAAGACATTTTCGGTCAGTTACCTGAGATTGTGCCCAAGGCACTGGTACAAACCGGTTATGGCGACTTTTACCCCTCATCCAATCGCACACCCGAGCATTGGCCACAAGGCGTTCAATTAGCTTGGCCGACGCGTCAGCAAGGCCTGGCCGTTATCGTCAAAAAAGACATAACCGGTAATGGTCTGGTGAGTCTTTTTCCCTTCAGCGATGCAGGTATCCAACAGACATTGATATTGCGTCGTGTATCGGTTTGGGATAGCGGTCTGGAAGCGATGATCACCGCTAGTTGGGGTGATGCCAGTATCACGTTTTTCGACAACCGCTTCCTGGTCAATCGCAGTTGGTATCAATCCGGCAAAAGCTATGAATTTATTCTGACCGGACTGGCCTACGATGCTCGCCCAGCAGAGCATGTGGAAATGAGTGTCAACCGCCACCCGGATGAAGTGGCTTGGAGCAATCGCCATGCGCAGAATGGCCAAACAGCGGAAACAACTACGATGACTATTTCTCTGGATGGGTCAGCCATGTTGTTACCGGTCAACGGATGGGATGCTGACGATTACAGCTTTCACGCCCCCATCAAAACCGTAAGCGAATTTAGCGATTGGCTCGGACAGACGGGTTGGCGTGTACGAGCCACCGTCATGCGTTTTGACGAGGATGCCGATCTGGATATCCTGATCACACGCAAGGCTTGGTCAGGCAATGAACCGCCTCAAGTCGGTCAGGACATAGAAGGCCGATTGTGGTTACAAGGTCATTTATGGTTGGCGAATCGATAGAGGAAATCTCATGAACAGACGATCCTTTTTAAGCACACTGACTGCGCTGCTGGGCGCCGGTGGTGCATCTGCAGCAACACTAAGCCTTGGCGGCCAATCGAACACCGAGCATCGTATCGAACTGCTGCGCTCGCCGATTGCCGGGTTTCAGTATCACGACGGCGAAACCGTTTGGAGCCAGCTCCGAGTGGCCGATGCCTTGCAATTGATTCGTGAAGCAGACAATGTCCATGATCCCCGAGCCGTCCGCGTGGAATGGCAAGGCCATATCCTGGGTTATGTGCCTCGCCTGGATAACGCTACCATCAGCTATCTACTGGACCACCAGCAAAATTTGCAGGCTTACATTACCGCGCTCGAAGAGTCGCGTAACCCCTGGCAACGGGTTACTTTTACCGTTCATCTGGCAACATGAAGCAGCCATGAGCGCATTAATCGGCTTGATACTGGCGTTTTTGGGATTCATGTACCTAATCTGGCGATTGTCATGCTGGATTTTTGATATTGATTCTCGACAGGACAGTTTCTGGAAATGGCTGGCAACTGGTTTGTTATTGTCGATTTTTTTCGGCGATTGAGGAGGGAACTGTGAACGAAGATTGGGACGGCGAAGAGTTGGTCGATATTGAAGACCCAAGTTTGCCGGATGCCCTGCGTGAACACGCGGGGCGGTTCAAAAATCCCGGCAAGGTCGTTATCGTTGTTGGCGATGGTGAATATGTTTTATATGCTGCCGACGGGGAATTGCTGGATTTGTGTTTTATGGGTTAACCCAAACCTATCTGCTAGCGAACAATATTGTTCAGCTATCTGAATGGCTCCACTTCGTTCGATTAGCTACTGTTAACAGGTGCTATAATCAGGTCATTACATATCTGTTAAGGTGGACAACCATGCATACAAAATTTTCTGAAGACGTGATTCCACTGACTGATCTCAAGATCAATCCCGGAAAGATTGTCAATCAAGTTAAGGAAACGCATAGGCCGGTATTGCTGACTAGCCGTGGTCGCGGTGTTGCAGTGGTTCAGGATCTGGATGACTATGAGAAATGCCAAGAAGAGCGAGAGTTCATGAAAGCCGTTGCCCAGGGGCTAATGGATGTCAAAAATGGTAGAGTCATGGATCTTGGCGAGATTAAAACTCGATTAGGCATTAGTGAGTGAAACTTTTGATTGCCGATTCGGCATATAACGATCTGGCCAATATTCAAGCCTATTACCAAGAACAAGAAGTCCCCGCAGTGGGCGAAAAGTTTGTTGCCGAAATCATTAATCACCTCGAAATTCTGGAAGAACATCCAGAGATCGGCCGTATCGTTCCAGAATTTTCCGAGCCAACAATACGTGAACTGATTCATCCTCCGTTTCGTATTGTGTACTGGCTTCAAAATCAAACCATCTATGTCATTAGGGTATGGCGTAGTGAGCGGTTATTGCAGCTACCAAATTTACAATAATACAGCCGTACGCAAAGGGGATTCAGTGTCTCGGGGAAAAGAGCATTGAAAAGTTTCCACCCCCAAAGTGTTCATGCACAGTTGATCGGCTTGTCCGGCTTAGTTTTTTCATTATTGAGCAGGCAGCGTTTCAAGCAACCCCCGATTTAGCGCTTCCAATAGTTCGAGATTTTCCTGGAATTTCAAAAGTTACAGTGCTCGGATTTGCCCAGTGTGGTAATACAGGCTGCGTGATGTTTAAACAGGCCCTTTATAGCTCAACAAATGCTATATTTATGATCGATAAAATCATTCTGTATGGATCATGATCTGGAATTGGCAACTGGCGGATTGGCCGCACTTCACCTACACCGCGACGCAGCTGGAGAATTTTGAAAAGCGCTTGTTGCTTGGCGCCGGAGTGTCATTCGGCGCGGTTAAACATTTGTCTGAAGACGACAGACGGCAGCTGACCATCGAGCTGATCAGCAATGAAGCCTTGAAAACATCAGCCATTGAAGGCGAATATCTCAACCGGGACAGCCTGCAATCTTCGATTTGCCGCCAATTCGGTTTAGTCACCGACCATCGAAAAGTCCCGCCGGCCGAACAAGGCATAGCAGAGGTTATGGTCGATCTGTACCAGCACTTTGCCATGCCAATGACTCACGAGCAGTTGTATCGCTGGCATACCTGGATTACCGCTGGTCGTAGCGACCTACAAGATGTCGGGCGATATCGAACACACGACGACCCGATGCAAATTGTCTCCGGTCCCATTTATGCGCCCAAGGTCCATTTCGAAGCGCCGCCGTCCTGCCAAATGACACTGGAAATGGATCGGTTCATTGATTGGTTTAATCGCACGGCACCTGATGGAAACACGCCCTTGCCAACCTTACAACGCGCTGGGATTGCCCATCTTTATTTCGTTAGCATCCACCCGTTCGAGGACGGCAACGGTCGCATCGGTCGCGCGATTGCCGAAAAGGCGTTGGCCCAATGCCTGGGGCAACCGACATTAATCGCGCTGGCATTTACCATCGAACGCCACCGCAATGCGTACTACACTGCCTTGGAAATGGCCAACAAGCAGATCGACGTGACTGATTGGCTGGTGTATTTCGCCGAATTGGTGATGGCCGCTCAGGATTACACCCACCAATGGATCGATTTTTTAATTCAAAAAACCAAGCTCTACGACCGCGTACGCGGACAACTGAGTCCGCGTCAGGAAAAAGCCTTGGCCAGAATGTTTCGGGAGGGTCCGGATGGCTTTACTGGCGGACTGAGTGCCGATAAATATCGGAGTATGACCGGAGCGCCTTCAGCAACAACCACTCGTGATCTACAGGATCTGGTCGCCAAGGGCGCATTGATTCGAACAGGCGAACGGAAACATACTCGCTACTATTTGAACTTAACCGGAACACTACCTTAAAGTCTGATTACCCTGCTCGCAATATCTGGCCCAGTCGGCCATGAGCTGAGATCGCTTTTCCATCAAATCCCCTCGGCGATACGCGGCCTCCGCCTGATTTTTAATCGTGTGGGCTAATGCCATTTCAACTACTTCATTGGGATAATGGGTTGTTTCAGCGGCCCAATCCCTAAAACTAGATCGAAATCCATGAACCGTCAGTTCCGGGAGGCCCATGCGTTTTAATAGTTGCAGCATGGCCATATTCGACAAACCTCTTTTTAACCCAGGAAACACAAATTCATTCGTTTTGAGTAAGCCCATCTCCTGAACGATAGCCATTGCGCGAGGAGACAAGGGCACTCGATGAGATTTGTTGGCTTTCATCCGTTCGACAGGAATTGTCCACGTCTGACTGACAACATCTATTTCATCCCAAGTTGCGCCGATGGATTCATTGGTTCGTGCAGCTGTAAGGATCGTAAATTCCAGACATCGCGCGGCTATGCCTTGTTGATTTCTTAGTTTTACAATAAATTCCGATATATCCGTGTAAGGCAATGCGGCGTGATGTTCGACATTTTGAACTTTGGATGGTTTAGGTAATATCTTGTCAAGATGACCACGCCATCGAGCTGGGTTTTCACCTTCTCGATATTTGCTTACAGTCGCCCAATCCAGCACCGTCTCGATGCGACCTCGTAATCTACTGGCCGTTTCATTTTTAGACGTCCAGATTCCTTCAAGACATTTAACAACCAGTGCCGTATCGACTTCCATGACCGGGAGTTTGCCAATGGTTGGATATGCGTACTGTTCTAAAGTATTGGACCATTGCTGAGCATGCTTAGGATTTTTCCACCCATGGCGATTAATCTCAATGTAAGCGGCGGCACATTCTGCAAATGTCATTGACTTGGCGACAGACAAATGAAGCTCGCGTTCAATTTTCCGTTTTTCCACCAGAGGATTCAGACCTTGCTTGAGCAGCTTTCGGTATTCAGATGCTTGCTCCCTGGCTGCTTCCAGCGAAATATCGCCAAAACTACCCAGACCTATCTCGGTGGCCTTTTTATTCCTGACAAATTTGAAAATCCAGCTTTTTGAAAGTGTCGGACTAACCTGTAGGTAAAGACCTCCACCATCACTGTGATAACCGGGAGTTTTGATTGTCACAACCTTGCGTGCGTTCAGCTTATTCAAAATCCGACTCATAAATCCTACCCTACTTCCTACCCTACTTTCGGCATCGGATTGGAGTATATTTTATCGAACCAAACTGGACAATAAATTTGTAACTTATCGTTTTTTAACAAGAATTTATGACAACAAAAAACGGTATCGGACTTTTGTTAGGCGGACTAGCTCTCCGCCATATTCCCTTTTCTTATCTAAGTCACTGATAAGCAAAGACCATCTTGATTTATCAGGCTCTTTCACCGCGTTGCTACAGCGCGGTGATACAGACAGAGCCGCCGATGTCCAATTATCCGCATATTCACAGACGCCGTGAAACGCTATATTTCAGAATGTGGGTTCCTGTGCGTATGCGCCCGGTGTTAGGCCTTCGAGAGCTAACCCAATCACTAAACACCCAAAGCTATAAAGACGCGCTGCCGTTGGCTTATAGGCTGGCTAGTGAGGCAAAAATACTTTTTTTCTACCTTGATGCTGCAATGAGCCGCGAAGAATTCCAAGACGACTTTGACGAAGATTTGCTTCAGCAAGTGATTGACGAGATTGCAACTGAAGAAGGCATCGATCAGGCGCGCTTGAAGATGGTAGCCGCTCGCCAGCAAGCCGCCCGTGAGGCAAAGGCGAGGATTGCCAAAGACGCCAAGATTGAAGCACTAGAGAATGAAAATATTGAGCTTCACCGCAAGCACAAGAAAGAGCTAGAGCATGCAAAAATTTTGGCCGAGCTTGAGACTTTCCGTAAATTAACCAGCAATCAAGCCCCATCCCCTACTCTACCAGCCAACAACTTAACCGCCGCCGCACAACCAGCGGCCAAAATAGACAACGCGCCGGCACTCTCTATTGTGTTTGATGAATTTGTGAATCAATACAAAGGCAAAGGATCAAAACATGGTGAAGAGAACAAAGCTAAACTTAATGCATTCGGCGGCCTGTTCATCAGCTACATGGGCGATAAAAAAGCAGACCAACTTACCCAAAAAGATATCAATGATTTTTTCAAGCTGCTGGTTAAGTATCCTGGCGGGCGCGGCGGCCAAACACCAGCATTTAAAAGCATGACCTTTCTGGAGCGTATCGAGGATGCAAAGCAGCGCGGCGGAAATCTAATTGGACCAAAGACGTTTAATTCATCTTATGTAAGCTCGGCCAATCTGTTTTTTGAGTATTTGGCTTTGCATCACGAAGAGCTGAATATTCAACTGACAACCAAGCATATTAAATACGATAAGTTCGGTGGCACTCGTGAGGCTGGCGAAGAAAAACAGCGGTCACTAAAGACCGCCGAAGTTGAGCGGTTATTAAATCATGACCTGATGCGCGGCTATCTGGCAAAAGAAAAAGAAGCGTGCAAATACTGGCTGGCTATGATCGGCCTGTTCACAGGCGCCCGTGTTAATGAGATATGCCAACTCAACCCAAAGCACGACATCTTGAAAGATAATGATAGCGGCGTATGGTTTTTCAACTTTACCGAAGAAACCGAAGGCGGCGAAGGCGTAGAGAAATCGCATAAAAATGATTCAAGTCACCGAAAAGTTCCGATACACTCCACGCTATTAAGTTGCGGATTCGAGAGTTACCTTCACAAGATACAGTCAGCCGGGCACGATAGAATTTTCAATTACTGGAAGCCGAAAGATGGTAAGGCAAGTTACAACGCTGAAGAATTTTTTCGGGATTATTTACGCGATACTGAGTTAAGAGACGAGACGCTCAAAAAGAAAGTATTGGGTATGCACTCTCTTCGATCAACCTTTATCAGCCACCTAATTAGGCGCCTGATGGATAAAGGTCATAAAAAGCATGAAGCGGCAAAATTAATTCAGCCTCTAGTTGGTCACACAGCCGGAACGCTTGACGAAAATGGTAAGGATGTCGGCACGACTTTAGGCTATGCCGACACTGATATTATTGAAGATGTTGATAACAATTTAGGCGATTTAAGCGCCATCATTGAACAGCTAGACTATGGCGTTACATTTCCTAGCCCCTGATTAAAAAAGCGCCATTGTCGCCTTGTATCGTAGCTGCCTTGCCAATGGTTGGGTGGTTGATCTCATGCGCCAGCATTCCGGCGTGATTGGTTGTGCTGATGATGGTTGCCGCCAACAGTATGTCGGCTAGTTGGTCGATGGTGATTTGTTGCATTTTTGCATTCTCCTTTTTAAGTTTGATGTCCTTATTTGCCGATAATTTCCCTACTCTCCTTTTCAGTCATTTTAAGGAGTTGTTTCGCCAGCTTGAGTGCTTTCAAGTCTTCAGGCGTTTTAGCATGGGCCTCAGCTTCTTTCATTATCTTTGCTGAATCTTCGGCGTTGCTGGCTGTTTTTCCAGTGGAATTCACTTTGGTTTTCCTATTTTGAGATTGATGGAATTGGCAAAATATCAGACTAAATCATTGATGTAAAACAAGTAACCGGTGACTTATCACCACGAACCGAACAGTTCACTACGCTGTTTTTTAAGCTTGCTGGCGCGTTTTTCAAGCCGACATTGGCGGTTAAATTCTTTCCGCAACCGTTTGTAATAGTCTTTCGTGTGATTGATTAGAGGCTGAGATACCGCGACGATTGGCCTTTTGTCGTTGAAGTCTTTAGAGGTGCGGGAGCGTTCCTTTAAGTTGTAATCCGCCCAGTTGAGATCGGTATAGAGACGACCACGCTTAGCAAAGAGCTTTTCTCGCTTGGGTAGCGGAAGCCGTAAGCAATCGCGTTTCTCGTCTGGGTCCATTTTTCTTTCGCCGTTGAGGTCGTAGAGGGCCTGTCTGACCGCGTCCTGCTCGTCTACCCTAATAAGCATGCTGCCCTGAATGTGAGGCTGACCACGCCCCGCCATTTCAAGAGCGAACCAGAATGACACTGGGTTGTCACGCGGGCGCTGTAGAGCCTCTTTAAGCGCTTTCTGCAGTCTGTCGCGGAGAAAGTCCACCCTGTCTTTCTGCTGCCCCTGAAAACGACGCTCTAGCGCCTTGCTGGTGGTGAATACAAACGGAGTCAGCCGGTATTGTTCTTGGCTCAGTGTTTCGAGTTCTGATAAGGCTAGCTGGTAGAGGTAGGGCTTTACGATGTCGCCGCCGTAATGTATTTTTTTGTCGTCAGATATGGTGTGGCTGATCTTTGCGCTGAGCCCCTCGTAAGTGGTCGGCAGCGTGAAAGGTAACATTATGGGGCTGCCGTCTTCGTTGCTGGCGCCTGATGATACTTCTTTTGGTAGGTGATGGATTAGAAGCTCTATGTTGTGTGATGGTGTGGTGGTTAGATCATAGGTATTACCATCAGCTATATATACTAGCCCTCTCTTGGCATTCTTCCAGCTCAATGCCTTTGCAACCCTTATGCCCTCTCGTATTTGGCGGGGTCCATAAGTCGGTTTTATGGTCCTGTTTTCGTGTAAATCGCTATTTTTTTCAGCCGCCTTTCTGAGGGTTTCGCGCTGTTTTTTAGCCGCTTCGTGATTAACTGGTATCCGTGTATAATCTTTGTTCACAGTTGTTCCTTATGAAAGCCCCGGACGTTGGCGCGTCGATTGGGGCTTTTTGTTGTCCATGATCCGGGGTTTCTGTTTGAATTTGGTCCGGATTTTCAAAATGACTCTGGACGATGAATAAAATACCCTCCCCTAAGTCGGTTTTTTTCTAAGGGTATCGGTATATCGTGCCCGAGCCGTCGTTACGTCACCGCTGACTTATCAATCGAACGTCTCTATCACCTCGTCGTCATAGTTGGCGCTGATGGTTGTAGCCTGCACCATCTCCCTCTGTTGTTGATGCATCTCTTCAATCTCTTCGGCTGTCAGTTCAGAGATAGTCAAGACTGGAATAGCATCTTGATCAATGGGTTGGTCGTCAATGGCAAGGGCTTTACGTGCCGCCTCTTGAGTTAGCCTTAATGTGGTAGCGAGTGCGGCAAGTCCGCGCGTTTTGTAGTGTGCCGGCAAGGTGCTGTCAGTCATCAGGCCTTCGAGTGTTAGCGCCATTGCTTCGCGCAACCGGGCGAAGTGCGCTAGGTCGTCAACTATGACCGCTGCAATTTGCCGCTTAATGTCGTTGATGAATCCGGCATCGTTCAAAAGCTCCTGTCTGGCCTGTTCGATAGCCTCACCTGTCAATGCTCCCTTTGCTGCACGGTGCTTTTTGAAGTGCCTTGATAGGGTGCTGGCGCTGATGCCGGTCTTAGTTGATATGGCCGCGATACTGTAGCCGCCATCCCGAAGAATGACGGCCTGTTTCAGTTCGTCGGCGGTTTTGAGCCGACCTGTCATTAAGCAGCCTTTTGGGATTTAGCCTTCATTGTGGGCAGATAGCACTTGATAAACCACTCTTTCAAGTGCTGCCTGGAAAACATCGGCCTGTTATTTATGCGGATATGCGGAATGCTTCCAAACTTGGCTTTGTTGCCTCGAGGTCGTCCGCTGGCAATTGCTGAGCCTGAGTTTGGATTACGGATATTTTCGTTGATTAGCGATTGAAAATTTGGCCTGTTCTGTTTTAGGTTAAACGTTTTAACCGTCACTTCATGTAACCGATGTAGGTAGGTGGCTGCTTCAGATTTATTTAGCCAGATTGGTGTTGTGCTCATTCGAAATCCTTTCGTTTTGATCCATGATAAATTTGCTTATGCTTAGCTTGGTGTGAATATAACTCACTTCAAAATCAAGCTGGTTTGCTGGCTTCCAGTGTTCACTATTGAACAACTTTGCCAATGTTGAGCTGGGGTGAATCTCTGCCCGCCTTTCGACAAACTCTTCGATAGCCAAACAGATTTGCCCATTGATTAAATATGCGTCTTCCAGTGTGTCCGGCTCGGCTTTGCATAATGATTCGCGTAGCGCCAGCCAGTAAATAGGCGGAAGACCTATCTCGACTTGTTTACAGCCGTTGCGTTCAAGCTCTTCTTTGCGGATACGATCAAAGGCGCGTTGCCGCTGCATCTTTTCCGCTGAAGTTAAAGCCCTGACCCCATCCGGCTTTCGTCCTTGCTTCTTCAATTTACACTCCTTGTCAAATTTGTGAGGCTACATTGTAACATTATTTCGGTAATGGTGTCTAAAACATTTGCATCAAGACAGCCGTTACACTATCATTGACTACGTATTAAACGTTCGTCTTGTAATGTAGTCAAAGAGGATAAAAGTCATGGCAACCGGCAAATTTATTGCTTACTATCGAGTGAGCACACAAAAACAAGGCCAGTCGGGTTTAGGACTTGAGGCTCAACAACAAGCAGTGATGTCCTATCTGAATGGTGGACAGTGGGACTTAGCGCAAGAGTTCACTGAAGTTGAAACCGGCAAAGGCTCTGATGCCATGAACAAGCGCCCCCAACTCAAAGCTGCCATTGATGCGGCCAAAAAGCAAAAAGCTACATTAATTATCGCTAAACTTGATCGGTTGGCTCGTAATGTTCACTTTGTATCTGGCTTAATGGAGAGCAAGGTGCGTTTTGTCGCTTGTGACATGCCAGAGGCTAACGAGTTGACTATACATATCATGGCCGCATTTGCGGAACATGAGGCAAAGCGGATCAGTCAACGCACTAAAGACGCTCTGGCAATTGCTAAGACGCGCGGCGTAGTATTAGGAGCTGCTGGCGCTGCAAACCTAAAGCCGAACATTGAACAGCGCCAGCAAGCCGCCGATGAGTTTGCCAATAAGTTAAAAGGCATTATCGAGGGAATGAAGGGACTAGGACTATCTCAACGTGCCATGTGTGACGAATTGAATCAGCTTGGCATCAAAACCGCTCGCGGAGGTGCATGGTCACTGGTTCAATTACAACGAGTAAGAGCTAGGATTGAATCATGATCAAAAAATAACAAGTAGCTATCATCGTTCTCGTTTATTATTGATCGACATCATGTAATCAGCCAAAATTCATCCTATAAGAACTAACCGACATGCTTTTTGTTAATTCAAAATAGCTACACGAACAGCTTAAACTATAACTGTTTTAAGCAAAATATAGCGAGTAAATATATGGAAGATATTATAAGAATAAGACTAAAAGGCAAAGGAATAAGCCCGGGATTAATTCGCTCAAGGGAAATTGCTGAAATTCTTGAATCGATAGAAGATATGGTAATTTATGAGACCTTAAAATCTCAGCCAACTTTATCTAAGGATGATATTGTCGTTGGAATTATGGAAATTGAGGACAAAAGCATAGGATTAAATTTTAAAACCTCACTAGCAAACATTATAATTCCTATATTGATAACAACAACCCAAGCTATTAACAATAATGAGTTCGATTCTTTAACATCTAACACACTAAAATCTTTACAGACTATTTCTAATTTTTCAAGGAAGCATAATTGTGATGCAATTTTTGGAATTGGTAATCAACTTGAAATAGCCACTATTACTCCTAGCACAGAAATACCAACCCCAACCTACATTGAAGGGCTATCGGAAATAATTGGCAAGGTCATCCGTGTCGGAGGAAAAAAACCAAAAGCAATGATCGAGCTTACAGATGGGTCAACAATTTACTGCGAAGTGCCAGAAGATGTTGCAAAAGAACTTGGACATCAACTGTATTCCTTAGCCAGATTTTACGGGCTCGCGAAATGGGATTCAAAAACCCTTGAATTAGAAGAATTTAAAATAACCTCAGCAGAGGAATTTCAAAGCAAGGATGTAAATATGATATTTAAAGATTTAGCCAATATTATAGGCGATCAGTTAAACAATATTACAGATGTTGAGAAATACGTTTCAAATATTCGTTATGACGAGGACAAATAATGAAACTTATTTGTCTAGACATGCACGCTATTCTTTGGGGAATTCGGAAATACTCAACTCCGGGTCAAGAGGACATGATATTAAGAAGTGAAGCCTTTTTTTCCGAATGTCGAAAAAATAAAGTAACGATGATGATTCCGTCTATAGTTGTCGGAGAATTCCTAACGGGAATAGATTCGACCCAACACTCGTTAGTAGTTAATAAGTTGAAAGAAGGTTTTCAGATTTGCCCTTATGACTATCAGGCCTCCGCTCTTTTTGCCAAGCTTTGGCGAGAAAAAAAATACTCAG
Source organism: Methylomonas sp. LL1 (assembly GCF_015711015.1). Lineage (NCBI taxonomy): Bacteria > Pseudomonadati > Pseudomonadota > Gammaproteobacteria > Methylococcales > Methylococcaceae > Methylomonas > Methylomonas sp. LL1. The sequence continues at coordinate 591,570 of NZ_CP064653.1, read as the reverse complement.
GAATAATTAAAAATACACAACACGATCTACAAGCTACTAGACAAGAACTAAAAGCTGATTGCATGATTGTAGCAACCGCCATAGCCAAAAAAGCCGATGTTATTTATAGCCACGACAACAAACTAAAAAACTTCGCCGGTGACAGTATTGAAGTAAGAGAAATACCATCTATTCCGTTTCAATGTGACGTCGATTTTGACGAGGCTTGACCACTCTTAATATTGCTATAAAAACCAATTCCAACTCTACTGATTTCTAGTGTTTTTCGTATATACAAATCAACGGTCTGGAAGACGTTAATTTCAAGGGTGAAAATTGGAAAATATCGAGGGGGGTTTCCGTATAGGGTGTAAGGAGATTTGGCTAACGAGCTGAACCAGTAAAATTGACTGTCAAAGCTGGTTGACTCAGCAGTAGAGAATGGTAAAAAGACTCTGGCACTCTTGCTGACTTGTAAGGACATGACTACAAGTCACTATCGTAAAATTACCGACCAATTACATAAAGCTATCATTCCAATAACAATCATCCGCCAACATCAATGAAAAAACACTTAGGATTTGTTGAAACTAACTTTAACGCTCTTACCTTATATGTTATTTTGCTGGCGGCAAGTCCGCTAAAGTCGGAAGCATCTTTAATTCATCAATCTAATTTCACAACCGACACTGAAACTGGCTTGGATTGGCTAGATTTAACAGTTACATCTAATAGAACTTATTCTGAAGTATTATCCGATAGCATTCTTTCTGCAGAAGGGTGGCATTACGCTAGACAAAGCGATTTACTTCTATTTATAAATCACGTCACAGGCTATGATTTCGTGACATACACTGGATATAACATATATAACACTCCTGAGGTGCTTGACCCTGTCATTGCATTATTAGGTGACACTTATAAAGTGTATTTCAATTCAATTGGCTACCCAAGCTCGCACGATTATTACGCTAAGGATGGAATTGATGCATATGCTTTTAGATCATTTGGTTATCTATATCAAGACCCGAATTTAGTTGCTACAGGTAATAATTTATTAGGTCTTATTGATCGCTATATAGCTTTTCCAACTCAAAACTTCCCACACCCGGCAAACAAAGGCTATACAAGATTGAACTACACCCTTCCAGTATGGTATCCAGCTTCAGCCGATATAGGTAGTTTTCTAATCCGCGATACTCAATTAACTCACGTGCCTTTACCGCCTGCAACTCTCATGTTCACATCCGGCCTTATTGGTCTAGGTATGTTGGGCAGAAAAAAGCGCCCAACTTAATTTCTTTTAAGTTAGCGTGAATTACACACTCAACGCTGAATGCATTATCGGAATTAAAGCCACCTTATGCGGTGGCTTTTTTATTCACAACTCCGATTGCCTTACCGATGCCTAATGGGTATCATGTGGCGGAGAGCAATGATACAGACCTTTTCTTTCAATAACAGAAAGAGCTTAATAAACAATGGGTTATGGTTTTGCGCGTATTTTCCCTAGCTCTCCGCCATATACCAAAAAGCCCTTGTTTATCAAGGGCTTTTTTGTTTCTGAGCCTCAAAAAGCGGTGTTTGCTACAAAACCCTGCTACAAAGAGGCTTGTCATTATGGCAAAAATTCCCTACCTGATAAGACGTAAAAACGTCTTTTATTTCCGCCTTGGCGTGTGATTCTATTCCCGGCCTGGGAGCCAAGAGACGGCAAAGCCTCCCTGAATTGCGTCCACAAGCTGGTCCATCATTAGCGCTCGGCCGCAATTCGTTGCAATTCGGCAATATCGATTTTTTGCATTTTAAACACCGCATCCATGACCGGTTTGGCCTTGGTGGCGTCGGCCAAAAGTTTCGGTAACAGGTTAGGCACGATTTGCCACGATACGCCGAACTTGTCCTTGAGCCAGCCGCATTGCCGGGCATTGGGATCGCCGCCTTCCGACAGCTTTTCCCAGTAGTAATCGACTTCCTGCTGCGTTTCGCAATCGACTTGCAGGGAAATCGCTTCGCTAAAAGTAAATACCGGGCCACCGTTCAACGCGGTGAAGCATTGTCCGTCGAGCTCGAAACTGACGGTCATCACCGAACCCGAAGGCATGCCATGAAGTTCGTGGCCGGACTCGGTATATCTAGCGGTATCCAGAATCTTCGAATTTTTAAAGATGTCGGTATAAAAAACGGCCGCTTCCTCGGCCTGATGGTCGAACCATAAACAAGGGGTAATTCGTTGCATATCAAGCCTCCATAAGTGTTTTTAAGGCAGCCAGGCCTTGTTCGAATTTGCCGCCGATCATCTTGTCTTGGTCAAAGAACAAGGCGCACATCAGCTTGGGTAATATTCCGGCGCTCTTGCCGCGCATGGTCTGGGTCACCCGCGTTTGCCCACCGTTTTCGGATAAGTCGAAGTCGATATCGCTACGGCCTTCGAACGGCCTGATGAAATGCATGTGATAGCGGACTTTCGTATTCGGACTGGATAGCGCGATTTCCATTTCCCCCTGGCCGATTTCCCGGTTACCGCTCCAGGCATATTTTGCCCCGATACCGCTTGCCGGCCCGTCGAAACGGCGCTGCATGCCGGGGTCGACTTTTTCCCACGCCGACCAGGTTTGGCTGATGCGCAAGTCGTTAATCATCGGAAAGATTTTTTCCGCCGTAGCGTTGATGGTGATCGAGCGCTGAATTTGAAAATCGTCAGGCTTTTTACCGACATAAACCAGAATACCGATGACTGCCAGGACGATCGCGATAAGAATGCTTTCGGTCATGAGATTTCCTGAAAAAGCTAAGTCGTAAAAATGATATGCCGCTTACCAGGCCTTGATCATCGCTATCATTTGATCGAGCGCTTTCCCCCACCCCTCCTCGAAACCCATGGCGGCATGTTGGTCGCGTCCCGCCTGGTCGGCGTGCAGAACGACCGCCAGATAGAGTGTGCCTTGCGGGTGCGGGTTTAAGATAATACCGCCGGTGAAAGCGAACGCACCGCAGCTGCCGTCGGATTCCGGCAATTCGGCCGGACGGAAGCCGGGCAGCAAGGCATTGGTCCAAACCAGCCGCTGGTTCGGCACAATTTCCAGGTAACAACCGCTGTTCGGAAACTCCCTCCCTTCCGGCGAGCGCATCACGGTGTTGAACTTGCCGCCTGGCCGCAGATCGATTTCGCAGGCCACCGTGCGCCACGGCAACGGGCAAAACCACGGTTTAAGCAAGTCCGGCGTAGTCCAAGCCGCCCAGATTTTTTCCGGTGGCACATCGACAATGCGTTCAAACCTAAGGTCAAACTCCGGGTTAAAAACGTCGCTGATTACGTTGCTCATCGTAGGCTCCTATTGATCCGCATAACAGGCTGCGGCCATCCGCTGTGGCAGTTCGCTAGGTTCTACGTCTTCAATATGCGTGCCGATGTGCCAATGATGCCCAAAAGGGTCGATCACCTGGCCGGTGCGATCTCCCCAAAAACGGTCCGCCACCAGCATCGTTTCCTTCGCGCCGGCTTGGATGGCGGCGGCAACCGTCGCATCGACGTCGGCTACATACAAAAATAGCGTGACCGGACTGCCGCCCAAGGTTTCCGGTGCTTGCGAGCCCCAGGCCGGATTTTCTTCCGACAGCATGATGGCGGCGTCGCCGATTTTGATTTCGGCATGGCCGATGCTGCCATCCGGCGCGTTCAGCCGCATGACTTCCACCGCACCGAAAACCTGCTGATAAAAATCGATCGCTTCGGCGGCGCGGCGGACAGTCAGATACGGCATTAAGGATGGGCAATGCTCGGGGACAGGGTTGACGGTTTTGCTCATGGTCTTGACTCCTTGGCTTAAGGGTTGGGTGATTTTCTCTATAGTCGAACCAGGATGTGACAAATCGACAGGGTGTGAAAAAAATTTTTTTTAGGCGGCTAATTATCTTCCATCAAAACTCAGTTGCAAAGCCAGCACAAAGCGAAGCACGCCTATTCATCCCCGGTAAATAGATGAGCGTATTTGCTCATTTGGTAGTATTTACATCTGCCAAGTAAGCTTTACCATGAGAGTACACTGGTTGAAAAAAATAATACGATTTATCAAGACAGGATCGGACAATGGTCGCTTCAGTTCGACGCGTTGCGGACAAATTGTTTAATCTGATCCAATGACTGCAATTTGATCATCATCGGCCATAATCGCCTGACAGCGATGATATACGGAATAGAAAATCCTGTACTGATCAAGAGCTTATTGTGTAGAACAACATTTGTCAGCAGATATACTGGTTAACTATCTAATTCCTTGTTGAACTTAATCGAAACGTACTAACACTCCCGTTAAATTAAATGTTAAACGGCTGCTTTCGGTTTTAACTGCTGCCACACACTGAAATCATTGAATGTCGCAAAGTGGCCTAATTGCGGTTAGCTAGAAATCGGGAAATGGAGATATTTCGGGCTATGTACGTCAGCGCACTGAAGACTTCTTGACAATTCACTATCATTAATGGTGAGTCGTTCATTGGCTCAATAACTGGTTTAATACCACCGAATTATAACTCAATATTAAATTTATAAAAAACATGAAAAAAATCATTATAGTAATTATATTCGCTGCACTTGGCATCTCTGTCAACGCAAACGCAGAATATACACAACAAACCGAAGAAACACATTCTACTCAAAGTACTCATACTCAAGGCACTGGCCGTGTATTACCACCAGAAACAACAGTTCGAGAAGTTCAAGTTCCAGGTCCAGTCCGAGAAGTTCAAGTTCCAGGCCCAGTCCGAGAAGTTCAAGTTCCTGGCCCAGTTCAAGTGATTAAAGAACCAGCTCCAGCCCCCGCGCCGAACATAAATATTAAGGTTGAAGATTAACTTAGGGAATCATTGGTCGGGCCTGACCATTCACCCCCCAATTCGCCCAGCCTACGTTCCCAAAAGCGCCGTTCCGGTTCCTGTTGAGCCTGCTGGAGCGCGATCTGATAAGCGGATTTGGCCGCTTCCGTTTGTCCAAGCCGCCGTAGCAAATCCGCCCTGGCCGAATGGGCCAGATGGTATCGAGTCAGCTCGCCCCGGCTCAGCAAAGCATCGATCAAGGCAAGGCCATTGGCCGGTCCGTCCCGCATGGCCACTGCGGCGGCACGGTTCAGTTCGATAATCGGCGAGGATTGGATGCCCAGTAACACATCGTACAGCGCGACGATTTCCCGCCAGTCCGTGACTGCCGCGCTGGAGGCGTTGGCGTGAACGGCGGCGATGGCGGCTTGCGCGGTATAGACGCCGTAACTTTGCGAGACCAACGCCAGTTCGACCAGAGCGGCGCCTTCGGCAATCCGGCTACTATCCCATAAGCTGCGATCCTGATCTTCCAGCAGCACCAAGTCGCCGGAGGGTAAGGTTCTGGCCGCTCGCCTGGATTCCTGCAGCAGCATCAACGCCAGCAGGCCGACGGCCTCCGGGTCCGGCAATAGTTCAACCAATAACCGACCCAGGCGAATGGCATCCGCCGATAGTCCGGCCGGGTCAATAAATCGCCGGAAGAAGCAAAATAGCCTTCGTTAAAAATCAGATAAATGACGTGCAACACACTGTCCAGACGTTCCGACAACCTGTCCGGCGCCGGTATTTGAGTAAGGGATGCGCGTTTCGCGGATTTTGGTTTTAGCCCGCACGATGCGTTGTGCCAGGGTCGGTGCCGGAATCAGGAAGGCGTTGGCTATGTCCTCGGTCCTTAAACCGCAAACTTCGCGCAAGGTCAACGCAATCCGAGACTCGGGCGATAACGCCGGGTGACAACAGGTAAAGATCAGCCGCAAACGGTCGTCTTCGATAGTTTCGCTGTCGTAATCAACGGTATCATCGGCGCTTAACTGGTCTTCGAATTCGTCCGGCAAAGCCGCGTACCGACTTCGGCGGCGGATAATGTCGATGCCTTTAAACCGGCCGGCCGACACCAGCCACGCTTTGGGATTGGCCGGAACGCCGTCCTTCGGCCATTGTTCCAAAGCGGCCTTGAAGGCATCCTGCAGGGCTTCTTCCGCGACATCGAAATCCTTCAGCAAACGGATCAAGGCGGCAAATACGGCACGGGCATGCGTCCGGTAAGTCGCGTCTATCATACGAACACGGGTATTGTCAGGTTGCTTCATTTCAGAATTTAAGACTGCCATCAGACCCTTTAATACCTACTCCTGATGCGGTTTCTCAGCCACGGACCGTGCTTGCGACGCGAATAAGGTACCGATGAAAAACGGATGATCGGGCCATTCGATCACCCGAATTCGCGGCAAGCGGAAGTGTACTCGAAGCCATTTTATAGGCCTACCAAGCGATGGCAAACTTCAACATCCTGAAAAATGCGTCCCGTGCATTGGCGCATCCGCGGATTTACTGTAATCAACCCGATCCCATGCTTTGGGAAAATGATTGTTATCCAAAGATGGATAGGGTAGGCACTTTATCGTGCCCACGCCGTATTATGTTTTGAACCTGGCTAGTGTCGAATTTGCGCCGGCTTTCGAGCCGAGTTTGCCTTTATTGACCAATAGACTCTTTCTTGGCTTTTTTCGCGGCTTTTTTCTCCTTAGGGCTTAGGGAGGGTTGTTTCTTGTTTTCTTTATTGCTTTTTTGCATCTTACTCATGGTGCCTGCTCCAAACTATTGATGGGGTTTTTCTGAAAATCATGGAAATGATGCCTGTTTGCCAGTGAACACCAACGAATCGAAACAATCCGATACTAAACTTATACTCCTTTTCACCCCCGCGGATTCAAGTTGTTTCGATCCTGCTTAAACTCCCGGCCGAATAAACCCCTTTCCCGATGTTCCGGCATACCATTAAACCGGTTAACATCCAACACCATGAGCCGCCAGACTTCAGCCTAAATAAAGGTCGGACCATTGAAACCGGTTGAATTGGTTACAATCAATATCACCAGCGTCGCTTTGTAACAAAATAAATCTATGATCAATAAACTTTTGAACAGGGATTGGATAAATCGAATATTCAATCCCAGCGTGTCGGATAGCCAGTTACATGAAAAGCTGGAACAAGCGCGTCAAAATATGCCGATTCCGGTGTTTTGGTTATTAGGTAAAACACAAAGCGGTAAGTCCTCGATCATTCAAGCTTTAACCGGTTCGAGTCGCGCCGAGATTGGGCAAGGCTTTCGGTCGTGTACACGGCAGTCGGCGGTGTTTGACTTTCCCAACGAAGATACCGCTTTCGTGCGATTTCTGGATACCAAGGGTTTGGGCGAAGCGGACTATGATCCCAGCGAAGACATGGCTTGGTGTCAGAGCCAAGCGCATTTGCTAGTGGTTGTCATCAAAGCGATGGATCATGAGCTGGATGGCGTGCTATCGGCAACTCGAGCAGTCCGGATGGCTCATCCTGAATGGCCGTTACTCGTCATACAGACCTGTCTGCATGAAGGCTATCCGAGTAAGGCCACGAACCATCCTCAACCCTATCCGTTTTCAGGCGATCAATTCGACATTCATTGCCCAGCGGATTTGGCCCGCTCGATCAGCGTGCAAAGGCAGCATTTCAAAGCCTTAAACGCACAATTTGTCGCCGTCGATTTGACGCAGGCGGAAGATGGCTATGCCCCGGTGCACTACGGACTGGATGCATTATGGTCCGCCATCGAATCAGCGCTACCGATGGGCTTGCGGCAAATGTTATTGCAAAACCAATTGCATTCCGCTCAACTCAACGATGTCTATGCGCAACATGCTTATCCCCATGTGATGGGTTATGCCATTTCCGCCGGGCTGTTGGCGATGACCCCAATTCCGGCCGCCGGCATACCCTTGGTCGTCGCGGTACAAGGCAAAATGTTTCACAGCATTGCTTCGATTTATGGCGTGTCGCTGACGAAACGGAGCGTTTACGAAGTGATCAGTGCGGTGGGTATCGGTGGGCTGAGCATTGGCTATGGCGCACGCGAACTGGCCAAATTGATTCCCGGCTGGGGATCTTTGATTTCCGGGCTATCCACCGCCGCCATTACCTATGCATTGGGCATGACCTTAGGCTATTACTACGCTCAAACTCAACAAGGCCATGCGTTTACCGAGAAAATGCTGAAGGCGGTTTATGAAGAACAGTTACAACGTGGGCGCGAACTGCTAAAAGCACGCTTCAGGCAAAAATCCGAATCATGATGAAACATGCGCTATGGCCTTGGTTGGCATTATTGGTTATTGGGATAATCCCTTTCTTGGTCTTGTTGGTGATCGGGGCATGGTGGGTATGGCAACAACACTGGTTTTGGCTATGGCTAAATCTGGCGCTATTGTGTGCCGGCATGGTCTGGATTGCGGCACGTCAGCTCAATCGCTATCAAAAAAAGCCGTTCGCCGATAACGCTATTAAATTCGACACCCCATTTTCGCAACGCGACCAAGCGGCTTGGGACGCGGTGCGGGCTTCGATACCCAGGATTAGCCAAGAGACTCGGCAAAAACTGGATCAAATCGATACCTGGCTGGCGATTGGTCAGCAGGTATTGGTGTTGGTGGCTCGCCATTATCGTCCCAAGGCTAAGCACCCTGAAATGGATATACCGGTTACCGAGCTGTTGCGTATGGCCGAGCAGGTTTGCCATGATTTGCATGAACAAATTCAGAGCAATTTTCCGCTTAGCCATGTAGTGACTTTGGCCGATGGATTGAATCTTCAGCGTTGGCTGGATCATTTGAGTGATGCCAATGCAGCGTTTCGTTTAGGCCGGCTGATATTAAATCCCCTGACGGGCGGTTTATACGAAGCTAAAAATTATGCCCAAACCAAAGTGTTAGCCTTAACGCTGCCCCGGCTTCAAGATTGGCTGCTGGAGATGTATATTCAGAAAGTAGGGCATTATGCGATTTTGTTGTACAGCGGGCGCATGGCGGTAGAGCCGCAAAAAATTGATGTCTTGTCAGCCAAGTCGAAGGAAGACGGTCAACAAGCGCTGAAGACGGCATCGAACCAAGAACCGTTACGGTTTTTGCTGGCCGGACAAACCAATGCCGGCAAATCAACCTTGATCAATAGCTTGTTCGATTCGCCACGCGCGGCGGCAGATGTGGTGTCTTGCACGGACGCCATCGTACCCTATGTACTGGAGAGCGAAGGCCGGTTTTCCGGCTTAATTTTCGACACGCCGGGTTATGGCGAAAACACCGCTTGGTTGGCTGACAATCGGCAAGAGTTAGATAAAACCGATTTGGTCATATTGGTCTGTAATGCCAATAATGCCGCTAGATCGGCTGATCGCCGGTTTCTACAGGAATTTCAGCAACACTTCAAGGACCAACCAAACCGAAAAATTCCACCCATGATAGTGGCGGTTACACATATCGATCAGCTGCGTCCGGTTCGAGAATGGCAGCCACCCTATGATGTGGTCGAGCCCAATTGTGCCAAGGCCGCCAACATTCGGGCCGCCATGGATGCTATTCAACTGGATTTATCGCTACTTGAAAATACGCTCATCGTTCCGGTTAGCCTGAGTCATAACGACGGCTTGGGACCCTATAACATCGATTCGTTATTGTTAGCCATGGGGCGGCAAATGGATGAAGCCAATCGAGCGCGCTTACTAAGATGTTTGAAGGACGCCAAAACCAAGGAGAAGTGGAGTCAGTTGTGGCGGCAAGTGACTAACTCTAGCCGATGGTTTTTAAGCAAAATTGGAGACAGCTTGCCTTGAAAAAATCCAAGGCTATCGTTTTAATACACAATCTTGTTAGCCAGAGGGGGTAGGCATTCCATGGACATTGGCATATCGGTAGGCGCAGGAAACACTTATGCTTATTCCGGCCTACATAACTGGTTCCCAAACTCCAGTTTGGGAATCACGTCTTGAAAGCTCCAGCTTTCATTAATTTGGTCGGGAAGCCAGAGCTTCCAAGATCAAGTAACCAAGCTGGAGCTTGGTTACCAGTTAAAACAATGCCGCGTGGGCACAAACCGTGCCCACCCTACTCGGCTACCATGATCTGGTTCCCAAACTCCGGTTTGGGAACGACGCCTTGAAAGCTCCAGCTTTCATTGATTTGATCGGGAAGCTAGAGCTTCCAAAATCGCGTAACCAAGCTGGAGCTTGGTTACCAGTCAAACGGGGTTAGTCCCGTATGCCGCGCCGAGTACCGGAGCTTTCGGCGGGATCAGCCCAAAGGGGTGCGGCATGGATGCCGCACGTTGCCGGAGGTAACAGGGACGTGCCTTCCGGCAACCCCCGCCGAAAGCGAGGAACGCAGGGAATAAGCGGCATCCGGGTGTCTTTTCTTTTGGATACTTTTCTTTGGACAAGCAAAGAAAAGTATCGCGGTTGCCGGTCCGCGAACCGGCGTTAAATCAAGCTTCGCGATAGCGAAACCATTAAACCTAAAGGTATTTCAATCAAAACATGCGTCCGATTACGCTGTCGCTAATCGGACCTTGTATTATCAAACCGTGCTTTTCAAGGGATAATCAACCGTGAAAACACACCTGAGGGGCGCCTCAGGTTTGGGTCACTGGATGCCGTATCGGAGCTTGGATTTTTAAATCCCCCGCGTAGATCATTGCAGCAGTGACCCACCCTCGATCAACGATCGGACAGTCTCTTCGGCCCGGATTCCGGCAGCCTGTATTCACAAGGTAGATCATTTGAGGTTTTCATGTCCCATTTTTATCTCGGTATCGATGTTTCAAAAGCCAAGCTGGATTGCGCGTTACGCTTGCCGAGCGGCAAGTCTCGCGCCAAAGTCATACCCAACTCTCTCGAAGGCTTTGCGACTTTATTGACGTGGTTAAACACCCAAAAAGCCGAATCCGTGCACGTCTGCATGGAAGCGACCGGCATTTATTGGGAAGACGTTGCTCAGCATCTGGCAACCGCCGGCTTAACCGTCAGCGTCGTCAATCCTGCGCAAATCAAGGCCTATGGTGCTTCACGGCTCACCCGCAGTAAAACCGATACGATTGATGCCAAGCTCATCGCCGATTTCTGCGCCGAGCGTCAACCGCCTGTCTGGCAACCGCGTAGCGAGGCCGAAGTGACACTACGCGCACTCGTGTTACGCCTTGACGCCTTACAAACCATGCGCACCCAAGAAAGCAACCGCTTACAGGTAGCCCGCGAAGCCGTGCGCGAGGACATTCAGCAGCATCTGAATTGGCTAGATGCCGCTATCCAGCAGTTGATTGACGCCATCAACGATCATATCGACCACCATCCCGATCTAAAGCAACAACGCGAACTGCTCGACAGCATCCCCGGCATTGGTGAGCGCACCAGCGCTATTATCCTGGCGTTCTATGCTGATACCTCGCGCTTCGCCAATAGCCGACAAGCCGCAGCTTTTGCCGGACTCGATCCTAGGCAATACGAATCGGGCAGTAGCATCAAGGGCAAACCCAGGCTTTCCAAAATCGGCCATGCCTTCCTGCGCAAAGCGCTCTATATGCCGGCCATGGTGACACTGGGGGAGTATGTCGACAAGAAACGCAAAGGATTTAACTGAAGCCGCTATTGGCAGTATCCTGGGAACCGCTGTTGGTGATGCCTTAGGTTTGCCCTGTGAAGGACTTTCCAGACGTCGTCAACGCCGCTGGTTTCCATCCTTGGATGGCTATCATCTGTTATTGGGCAAAGGGCTCTGCTCCGATGACACCGAACATACCTGCATGATTACCCAATCGATACTCGTATCTGGCAGTAATGAGCAAAGTTTTGCACGGGATTTTGCTTGGCGTTTGCGGTGGTGGTTAGCTGGGCTTCCCGCTGGGATCGGCTTAGGCACGCTCCGTTCCATTCTCAAGCTATGGCTATTTCTGCCAAAAAAATACCAGGGTGTTTATTCTGCCGGCAATGGCCCTGCCATGCGAAGTGCGATATTAGGTGTTTGCTTCGCTGAGGACGAAAACCGGTTGAAACAGTTTGTTCGGATTAGCACTCGACTAACCCATACCGATCCTAAAGCAGAATGTGGGGCGCTCGCGATCGCATTAGCCGCCAGAAACTCAATGCGACATCAATCTTTCGACGAATTCATAGAAGATTTAGCACGCTTGACCCGAGAACATCTCCAAGCGGGTCATGAACTGCAAGAGCTGGCGATCATGATCCGAGAGAGCGTCAATATCGGAGAATCTACCGAACAATTTGTAAAAAAATTGGGTTGCCAAAAGGAAGTAACCGGTTACGTTTATCACAGCGTGCCGGCCGTGCTGCACGCTTGGCAGTCCTATCCTAACGATTTTCATAGCGCTCTTCGGGCAATCATTCGCTGTGGTGGCGATACGGATACAACTGCTGCCATGTTGGGAGCCATTATCGGAGCCGGCGTCGGTAAACAAGGTATTCCCCATCAATGGTTGGATGACCTGATTGAATGGCCTCGCACAGTTTTCTGGATGGAAAATCTGGCAAGAAAGGCAGTCATGGCCGTCCAGAGTGGAAAACCAGACAAAGCTCATTCCCTCTCAATCACTGGTCTGGCAATCAGAAATGTTGGATTCTTCCTTCTGGTACTGATGCATGGCTTTCGGCGTTTGCTGCCCCCCTATTAACAGGCTGTTGAAAATTGCCCGCATACCTTCGGATTCGCTGCCCTTTTTCGAGTTTTTGGCAGCCTGGAAGCCCGATCAGGCTTCAAAACTCGGTTTTAGCCGATTATATTCGCCCCGAAGGGGGTTAAATTCCGCCTTTTGGCGGATTTCAGGCGCACGACCGCCTAGGCGGTACTGTAACGCCAGCCGAAAATGGCCCCCATTCGCGTCAGGTTATAAGCGGCAAAGGTAAAAATCGTTTGCGCGGCGACCTTCTTCAAACCACGGAATTTGGTTTGCCGTAGCGGGCCAACGGTCTTGGCCCAGCCGAATACTTCTTCGATCCGTTTGCGGATTTTGAGGCTCTTGCGGTAACCGTCGTGTCGGGTTGTGCGGCCGTCAATGGCCGAGCCTTTGTGATGTGTCAACACTTTTCCGGACACACAGCTAAGCAGCTTTAAGCTGCAATTCGTAGTCAACGGGCGACAGGTACCATTCCAAAGGATGAACATAAATAAATCGCACGTCGTAATCGCTATCAGGCGACGGATAGCCCCAGGCCCGACAGCCAGATTCGCAGGCATAGAGGATTTGAATTTGATGTGCTTTGGCAATGACATGCAGACGAGCGTTAATTAAGGCTCTGGTTACTTCGGGGATCAAAGGATTATCAATCATTGGCATGGTGCTTTATTGATTTAAACCAAGCCGCAAAACGCTGCTTAACCTCGGCTTTCAGCGCTTTGGCGATCTTATAAACCTTGGTTTCCGTTATTTTTTGATGAGCCCAACGCAACCAACGCCTAATTGTCGCGTAAACAAAGGCCAAAACCCTAAAAGTAAGGAGCTGTGGTTTGGTCAGGGCGAACACCCTTGAAACCAGCAACGTACCCAAAAGTTTAGCGACGATTTCCAGCAATACGCCCTGCAAAATCAGGCCATGTGCAAGTAGCGCAAAGGCGGCGAGATTGATTGGCGTCACAATCAGAAGCGGAATCGTAAACGCCATCAATGCGACGTGCGGCGAAGCTTGACTGAGCCAGCGTTCTACAACTTCCAGGTGGAGCAGCCTAATCAGAACATGACCAAAGGCAGATAATGCATCCCAAAGCCACTCTTCAATGATCAGGATGATCGCCAGTATAGATAGCAGAAGTTTTTTCATGTTTTGGTCCGTCGATTCAATCCAGCTTGTAACTTTTCCCGATCCAATTCTTGCTCCGAATGCGAGATCACAATGGTGGCAACGGCATTACCGATCATGTTGGTGATCGCCCGTGCTTCGGACATGAATCGGTCGATGCCCAAGATCAGAGACAATGTGGCAACCGGCACCGTCGGTACAACAAGCCAAGGTAGCGGCTAAAGTAATGAATCCAGCGTCTGTCACGGCTGAAGCCGCTTTGCTGGTGAGCATGGCGACCAACAGAAGCGTTAGCTGTTGTGTCAGTGAAAGCTCGATGTTCAAGGCTTGTGCCACAAATAGCGCCGCCATGGTCAAATAGATATTGGTACCGTCCAAGTTAAACGAATAACCGGATGGCGTGACCAAACCCAAGACCGAACGCGGACAGCCCAACTGCTCCAATTTATGCATCAGCGGCACCAAGGCGGATTCCGATGATTAAGTCCCTAAAACGATCAGCAATTCTTCTTTGATGTAGCGAAGCAACTTAAAAATACTCAATTGGGTCATTCTACCAATAACACCTAAAACCCCCACCACAAACAAGCTACAGGTCAAATAAAAACTGCCCATTAGCATCGCCAGCGGCTTGAGGGCTTCTACACCATATTTGCCGATCGTGAATGCCATGACTGCCCCTGCGCCTAACCCAAAAGTCCGCCACAAACAATGGCAACGATCACCCAAGCATAAAGATTGGACTTTGGGGTGTTAGCAGGCTTCTTGAGTAGTTTCATGCATGAATTCAGTTGGCTAAATCATTCTGGAAGCAGCGTGCAATCGCCGCTTAGGATCTTGACGATAATACAACTGCAATTGCCGATAGACTTCGGGAAATTGGCTATCCAGCCGTTCTGGATGACAGAAAAAAACTTCACTGACCACCGCAAAAAATTCAGCAGGACTGTGGGCCGCGTAAGGGTCTAACCCACTGTTATATTGGTATTCGAGGCTATGATTCAGAGCTTCATAAGCTTGACTCATGACCTCCGTCCATTCGGATACAGACATGCCATAATGCAATGGCGGATAACCATTGGTAGTTCCGTTCAATGCGTCCAGTTTATGGGCGATTTCATGGATCACGACATTACGAGGGCTTTGCTGCATATCCTGCTCAACATCAGCCCAGGATAGCACGATTGGCCCGCGCGACCAGGATTCGCCGCTTAAGACGTGGTCTTGATGATGAACGACACCAACGGCATCTGCCGTATCCCGACTCACGCGAAAAGGACCTCGGTAGACAATGACATCCGTCCAACCTGATAAGCAGCTCAGTCCAATTTCCAATATGCACAGGCAGGTTTGCACAGCGATGCCTACTCGCATGTAGTCAGTCAGTTGAAAACCTTGAGCCCCGATAAAATTTTTTTCATACAAAAACAAGGTCGTCAGTTCCCGTAGATGGGCTTTTTCAACGGCAGTCAGGCCTTGCAACAGACTTAAATGATCGACAATCTCCAGCCACAAGCCATGAGCGATGGCATGACGATGCAGGATATAGCGGATGCGGGCGCGTTTTAAAATATTCAAGATCAATCAGCATGACGTAATGGAAAACGATATGGGAATGACGAAATGAGCTTGTCACATTTCTGTCATGTTCCTGCTCTACACTAGACGTTTGATGTGAATTTAAATAGGTTGTTGTTTTGTTTGACAAGATTAAAGAACTAATCGGTTACAGTGTTTTGGCGAATGAACGCGATACCGAAGATTTTCACATAGGGTTTGAATTAACGCTCCCTCGTGAATTGCTGGAGATTTTGGCAGGAAAACCCCATTCCAGTCAGATCAAGTCTATAAACGTTTTCGAGAAAGAAAACTCCTTCCTTGATGAGCACGAATTAGCACTTGGCTAAAGTAGGCCATCACCTGTGTGCATGGCCATATTAGCGATGCGAATGCGCAGCGAAAACGGGAATCCAGCCTGAAGTTTGCAGGCTGGATTCCTAGAAGCGCCATCCAGGGTAGGTTTCGCCTTGCTCAACCCAGTCCTGTGCCAATCACACCGGCGGTTACGTGAAATACAGCTCTCGCAATTGAAGCTTCGATGCAGCACTTAACTCTTTGCCATCGCTTTTGCGGCTGACCGTGTACATACCTTTGACAAGAACGATTTCCTCGCCCTCGTTAGCAAAGCCAACAACATTATGATTGGCGTCGAATGGTATACGATGCAGGCCGCCGTTGTGGCTGTTGAAGTCGGCGATAATCCCCATATGCGGCGGGTTTTTAACTGATTCCCACCAAGGCAGTTTGCCGGCGTCGTGCGCCCAGGTTTCGCCCAGGGCTTTCGGCGGCAGGCAGCGCTCTACCAGCCGTTGGCCGATCACAGCATATTGCTGACGGCTGATTTTCTCGGGTTCGGAGCCAACCATATCCTGACATTCAAGAATATCGCCGCTCAGAAATGCATCTGCTGAAGAAACGACGCGGTTCCAAGCGCCATCAAGATTTTTGTGTTCAAACATTTCATTCCCCTTAGTCGATTTGATTTGTAAAGACATTAAGAGCCAAGCAAAATCATGACCAATTCCAACCGGCTTCAAAATCTGGAAATAATAAACCGGAAATAGGCAGTAACTATTTGTTTTTAAATCATTAAATATAAAACGATAGTGCTTCCCTGGCAAACCCAAAACCTGCAAAAAAAGCCCATTCGCCGGAATGTTTAACAAGAGTCCGACAACTTATCGAATTCCCGACAAAAACAGTCAGGATTATAAGGTTATTGGCACAAACTTATTTCAGTATTGAAATCCGCAACAGGTTTCAATCGGAATGGGAGACTGATTTGAGGTGAAATATGCAGTAATCGGCAATTGCCAATTCAGTTGGGCTGGATGACCCTAATGTTTCTCGGTGTACAATCTCTTTTTACGCTGATTACATTTACAAATAATTAATGGGCTTTGAACAACTTGCATCCCTCAGAGATAAACTTGCACAACAAGCGGCAGCTGAGAAGTTATTAAAAAACCAAAAGAAACCAGTTGATGGAACACCTGCAAAGAAGACCGCTAAAGTCGATCCGCTATTACCTATTATCGGGTTGCTTCAGAAAACCTTTCCCCTGGCTTTCCCTAAAAAACCTGACTCCAAAGTACCTCTTAAAATTGGTATCCACAACGATATACTTGAGCAAGCCGACCGGCTGGAGATCAATAAAAATGACTTACGCGCGGCGATTAAAGCTTGGTGCTGGGGTAATCGTTACTGGGAATGCCTTGTAGAAGATACCGTCAGGGTTGATCTGAACGGAAACACAGCGGGCCAGGTGACGAAAGCTGATGCGGATCGGGCAAGGAAATTGAAAGATGGGCGGCGGACAAAGCCGAAGTCGTAACTGTGCCAACTGAGAGCATGTAGCCTCAATAAGTTCGGTGCCAATTACCCCGACCGATCAAAATAGTTGACGTTGGATTTTAGCGCTGTTTGTATACAGGCATCCACATTTCAAACAAAACTGGGCCTATATGGAAAATCGCACTGAACAATTGCAAGAGATCGAAACGGTTACTCTGAAGCATTACAATCTGAATGCTGAATCCTATTGGGCTGGCACAAAAGATCACGATGTCACGCAAAACTATGCGGCTTTTCTACGGCCGTTTCCAAAGGATAAAAAACTGGATATTTTAGATCTGGGTTGTGGACCAGGGAGAGATGTCAGTTATTTCAAGGCATTGGGTCACCGGCCTATAGGTCTGGATGGCAGCGAAGTATTTTGCGGTATGGCTCGGGCCTATACGGGGTGTCAGATTCTGCATCAAACCTTTCTTAATTTGGATTTGCCCCGCAATGCGTTCGATGGCATCTTTGCGAACGCGTCTTTGTTTCATGTTCCCAGCCAGGCACTGCCGAGCGTACTGGATGACTTGCACTCGACCTTGAGAGAGGGTGGTATTTTATTTATATCTAACCCGCGCGGCGAAGGCGAAGGCTGGTCTGGACAAAGATATGGCCATTACATGCAAATCGACACCAGCGAACTATTTCTAGCGAGAGCGGGCTTTGAAATACTCGATTTTTATTTCCGTCCTGAAGGTAAACCTCTAAACGAGCAACCCTGGTTAGCAATTCTGGCTATGAAACTACGTTGAGACTCACTAATTCTCATCATGAAATAGCTGTCATTTCTCATGAAACAACTTATGCTGGACACTTGATATTTTTGTCCGAAACCTATTTCCCCTCATTTTCAAAAAGTCAATCTCCATACGGGCCATTCAGATTTGTAAAACTTTAACGCGATCATGAGCAAGTGACGGCCAGAAGCGGACCGCCACGTTATATGCTTCAGCGACAGCAGTTGAGTTGATAGCCGCCTGTTTGTTTATGCTATAGAAGATTCTTGATTGGTTGAGGAGTGGCAATGCATACATGTATTCGACCTGCTCAGTAGCACCCTAAACTGAAGGCCGTCATCTTTATTCTTTACTGAAATAGTATTTTTTCGCTTTTAAAAAAGGCTGTTTGATTCCAAAAACCTTAGTTCTCCAATAACCATTCAAAGTCGAGACCGCTGTTCCAAGGAGCCTAGAAGCATGATAGAACGAATCACTGTCCCTGATAATTCCACAATGCTTTAAATTCCTAAAAAAAATTATATTGGCAAAATGAAACCTTTCAGTTTCAGTTGTAGGACTCAACATGAGATATAACTTTCTACAACTTGTCCTTTGAACGGGAACTCCGCTTTCATATAGCACCCGCCACACAAAGCCAGAGCAATCGAATCTTTTCGGCCCCTCTCTGTATAGCTTATATGGTTTATTCAAATAGAGAGGAATCGTTTCTTCAATTTTTTGATAAATATCTTTGGAAGCAGCCGTTGCATTACCGGTAAGATTAAGATAGAAACATCCTATGAAAAGGATCGTTACCAAACTTGCTTTAAGAGACATGACTATTACTATTATTGAATAGCGTTACCCACTACAAGCCCTAATCCGATAAATAAGCCGGCAAGAAAAATACCTACGGCCAAATTACCAGACTTTAATTCTTCTCCAAAGTTCATCCGATAGATAACACGATCAAAAATTTTGTAGCTCAAAATAAAACCCAACAGCCCTAAAGCTAGTGAAGCAATAATCGATATTACATAATACAATATGTCCATATGCACTCCTAAGAAATGGATGTTATAAACTCGCTAAAAATACAATGCTACGCGCTAAACAGTGAGGTATCAACAGCGCTTATCTACAGCGATAATAAAATGAAGTCGCTATCATCGATTGATAAAGTATCGAATGCACTTCCAGCCCCTTGATCAAACCTGGAGAAGTGGAGTCAGTTGTGGCGGCAAGTTACTAACTCTAGCCAATGGTTTTTAAGCAAAATTGAAGACAGCTTGCCTTGAAAAAATCCAAGGCTATTGTTTTAAGACACATCTTGTTAGCCTGGGAGATAGGCATTCTATGGGCATGGGCATTGGCATGTGGGTAGGCGTTTCTGGCGAGTTCATGCTTGCCGGAAACGCTTATGCTTACTCCGGCCTACATAACTGGTTCCCAAACTCCAGTTTGGGAACCACGTCTTGAAAGCTCCAGCTTGGTTACCAGTCAAACGGGGTTAGTCCCGTATGCCGCGCCGAGCACCGGAGCTTTTGGCGAGATCAGCCCGAAGGGGAGCGGCAGGGATGCCGCTCGTTTTCGGAGGGCTAGGACAGCCCTTCCGAAAACCCTCGGCAAAAGCGAGGAGCGCAGGAAACAAGCGGCGTTCGGGTGTCTTTTCTTTTGGATACTTTTCTTTGGACAAGCAAAGAAAAGTATCGCGGTTGCCGGTCCGCGAACCGGTATTAAATCAAGCCTCGCGATAGCGAATCATTGTTTCAAGACGACGCAGAGCGTCTGGGACGGCATTCCCTCGTTGGAACGTGGGAACGATGAAATAAACTTAATGCCACCAATATTGCCGCTCCGATTTACGGCATAGGGAATAAGGGCACCCAGAGTAAGCCGCGTTGTGGCGATTAAGCCCGCAGCGCGGGCAAGTCCGACGTTCCCACGTAGCGAGTGGGAAAACATGCGTCCGATTACGCTGACGCTAATCGAACCTACGGCTTTACAGAAGGTAAAGCACAGGCTTCAGCAATAGTCTTAGCTCCATCAGGAATCACCAATCCTTCAATTTCATCAGTAACATCTACCCGCAATAGTTCTCTTCCCGAAGCTCCTGAAAGACCGACCGCCCAAAGGAAAAGTTCAGCACCTACTAGAGTTGGTGAGAGTAGCATTCCTCCATTATGTGCCTGTAACCTTGGGCCATGTTGTTTATGAAGAAATTCAGCGCTCCCATATGCCTTTAGAGCAATTAAACCATGTTTATCCAATCCATTTAAGGTATGCGAAAGAATTGAGTCAAAGTCTTCGGTTTCGTCGAATGCCATAGCCCCGTAAAATACTTCCCACGGAATAAATACTTTCATCGTCACATTGCAATCATTGCTGAGGCCAAGATTCAAGTCTTGACCTCGAAATTTTTTATTTATAATAGAGTAAAAAATGTAGTGAAAGCGAAGTTGATAAACAGAAAGGTCTTTTACCATCGCCAACATAGCAACAGCACGGTCATCACGTTTGTTGTTTGATCGAGAAGATGCAAGAATGCCGCCATAGTATTCGGCAGTTAATTCATCTTCACAAAACCGCCCTTCATCAATTATGTGTTTAAGAACTCTGGGATTAACAGAACTCCCGTCGTCCAGTTGAGATCCAGTCTTTTTCTTTGCCATGCTGAAAATATTGTCTAAGTTGATATTACATTTGGCGATGAGATTTTTAGTTTCATTGCCAATGTAATCGGCAGAAGGTCCTAGCAATTTTTCAAGTATTTCTTTAGATCCTAATACCGCAAGCCCCGTCCCAACCCCGACATTAGTCAAAGAATTTATTATTTCTTCCATATGATTTCAGATTATTGATTAGGCCCGAAGGGCACATAAGCGATAGCGTCATGCTCCAATTGTTTAAATGCCATCCGGCGGAAGGCGCTACGCTTTTCCGCCCTACATCACCCACATTTGGATTCCCCACAATTCAAACAAGTCATGCACCCATCCATCAACACCATCGCCTTGGTCGAACACTTGTTGCACAACACCGCTTGCTCCGGAAACGCCTGTCCTTCCGACTCGCCATGCAGGGCTTCGAATTCTCGGCGTTTTTCGTCCAATAACTGCTGGTGATGGTCGCTGAGCTTTTCCGGCTTGATCATGCCGATGTGTTTCATGTGCGATTCGATGGCATGGCCGATCTCGGCCACCAGGGACGGCATGAACACCCCGCCTTTCTTGAAATAACCGCCGTGAGGGTCGAACACCGCCTTCATTTCTTCCACCAAAAAGGTGGCGTCGCCGCCCTTGCGGAATACCGCCGAAATCAGCCGGGTCAGCGCCAGCACCCACTGGAAGTGTTCCATATTCTTGGAATTGATGAAGATTTCGTAGGGCCGGCGCTCTTCGTGAGGCGTATCCTGGTTGAGGATGATGTCGTTGATGGTGATGTACAAGGCATGCTCGGACTGGGGCGTCTTGATCTTGTAAGTCGAACCCAGCAGGACTTCCGGGCGGGCCAGATTTTCATTCATCGATTCCAGCGATGGTTGTTCCGCTTCCGGTTGCGCGGTTTCGGCGTTTTCTTTGGCTAGCACTTTGTAGCCGACGATTTTTTTGTTGATTTTGTGTAGGGTCATGGGGTATCTCATATTCTGTGTAGGTTGGGTTAGCGATAGCGTAACCCAACACTCATCAAGGCCAAATGTCGGGTTACGGCTAGCGCCTAACCCAACCTACGTTTTCGAGCATCAAAACTTGCCGTAATAGCCTTCCTTCAAGGCGTCGAACAAATTGGCGGCGGTGTGGGTTTCGCCGTCGTATTCCACTTCCTCGTTACCCTTGAATTCCACCACATGGCCGTCCTCCAGCGTGAATTGGTAGGTGGTGTTTTCCAGATCGGATTCCTTGACCAATACGCCCTGGAACACTTCCGGGTTGAAGCGGAAGGTGGTGCAGCCTTTCAGGCCCTGGTCGTAGGCGTATTCGTAGATGGACTTGAAGTCTTCGTAGGGATAGTCGGTCGGCACGTTGGCGGTCTTGGAGATGGAGGAATCTATCCATCTTTGCGCGGCGGCCTGGATGTCGACGTGCTGCTTGGGCGTGACTTCGTCGGCGGAGATGAAGTACTCCGGCAATTGCTGGTCGGGATTCTCGCTGTACGGCATCGCTTCCGGATTGACCAGATGGCGATAGGCCAACAGTTCGAACGAGAACACGTCGATTTTTTCCTTGGACTTTTTACCTTCGCGGATCACGTTGCGCGAATAGTGGTGGGCAAAGCTGGGCTCGATGCCGTTGCTGGCGTTGTTGGCCAGGGACAGCGAGATGGTGCCGGTCGGCGCGATCGAGCTATGGTGGGTAAAACGGCAACCGACTTCGGCCAACTCGTCCACCAGTTCCGGCAATTCTTGTGCGACTTTCTGCATGTAACGGCTGTATTTGGCGTGCAACACCCTGCCCGGCACTTGGTCGCCGAGTTTGTAGCCGTCGGCTTTCATTTCCGGACGCTTGTGCAGCATTTCGCCGGTCACGGTAAACAGCTGTTCCATGATCGGCGCCGGGCCTTTTTCCTTGGCCAGTTCCAGGCCGGCTTTCCAGCCTTCCAACGCCAGTTCC
Source organism: Methylomonas sp. LL1 (assembly GCF_015711015.1). Classification (NCBI taxonomy): domain Bacteria; kingdom Pseudomonadati; phylum Pseudomonadota; class Gammaproteobacteria; order Methylococcales; family Methylococcaceae; genus Methylomonas; species Methylomonas sp. LL1. The sequence goes on along the minus strand of NZ_CP064653.1, from coordinate 569,214 downwards.
TTGGTGACTTGTTCGGTGAACGCCAGCGATTCTTCATTGCCATATTTCATGCCCAGCATGGTGATGGTCGAGCCCAGGCCCAGATAACCCATGCCGTGGCGGCGTTTACCGGTGATTTCATCGCGTTGTTTTTCCAGCGGCAGGCCGTTGATCTCGACGACGTTATCCAGCATGCGGGTAAAGATGCGGATGGTTTTGCGGTAGGCTTCCCAATCGAAAGTGGCTTCCTCGCCGAAGGGTTTTTCGACGAAGCGGGTCAGGTTGATAGAGCCCAGCAAGCAACTGCCGTAGGGCGGCAGCGGCTGTTCGCCGCAAGGGTTGGTGGCGCGGATGTGCTCGCAGAACCAGTTGTTGTTCATCTCGTTGACCTTGTCGATCAGGATGAAGCCTGGCTCGGCGTAATCGTAGGTCGAGGACATGATGATGTCCCACAAACGCCGAGCCCGCATTTCCTTGGTGATGCGGCAGGCGACCAGGCCGGCCTCGTTGACCACATAGCCTTTCTTGTTGGGCAGATCCCGCCAGACGATTTTGCCGGTGTCGGTCAGATCCAGTTTGTCGACAGTGGCTTCGCGCTCGGTGACCGGGAAGGACAGATACCATTGACTGTCGTTTTTAACGGCTTCGACGAATTCGCTGGTAATCAGCAACGACAGATTGAACTGGCGCAAACGGCCGTCTTCGCGCTTGGCGCGGATGAAGTCCACCACGTCCGGATGCGCCACGTCGAAAGTCGCCATCTGCGCGCCACGTCGGCCGCCGGCCGACGACACCGTGAAACACATCTTGTCGTAAATATCCATGAACGACAGCGGCCCGGAGGTATAGGCGCCGGCCCCGGACACATAAGCATCGCGCGGCCGCAAAGTAGAGAATTCGTAGCCGATGCCGCAGCCGGCCTTCAAAGTCAGCCCCGCTTCGTGCACCTTGGCCAGAATATCGTCCATCGAATCTTCGATGATGCCGGACACGGTGCAGTTGATGGTGGAGGTGGCGGGCTTATGCTCCAGTGCGCCGGCATTGGAAACGATGCGGCCAGCCGGTATCGCGCCCTTGCGTAGCGCCCAGAGGAAATCCTTGTATTGCTGGTCCTGCAGGGCCTTGGTCTTTTCGACGCTGGATAACGCCTTGGCGACACGCTTGTAGGTTTCGTCGATGTTGGCGTCTATGGCTTTGCCGTCCTTGGTTTTTAAACGGTACTTGCTGTCCCAGATGTCCAGCGAGGCGCTTTGCAGCGGGATGTCGGCATTGTTTGGCGTCACAACATGGAGTTTTGCAGTCATTCGTCGGTTCCTTGTCTGGATGGTTGTACGGTTCGATTGCGGCGCTGACGGGCAAAAATCGCCTAAGACATTGATGTGCAATCGATTTGAAGCGGAAAACACTCAGGCGGCTTTAAATACCGCATATAGTGCCTATGGATAAATATTAACACAACATATTGTGTTTTTATCGGTATTTTTTGCACTAAAAAAACTAACGGGAGGGTTGTTTTTGTAGTTCAATGAGTTAGCGCTAGATTTTAATTTGAGCCCGATACCAACCAAGATAACCGATCATCCGGAAGCACTCCGTCTCCGCCTGACTTACACCTTAGATGCCTATGATTTAGGAAATGGCCATCAATAACTTGCCGAAATTTTGCCGATACGGCATCACGGAATTATTCACCCCTCTTTGACAAAGAGGGGTCGGGGGAGATTTCTCAAAGAGGGGAAGTTATTTCAAATAGAGAGGTGTTACGAATCCCCTTTCATCAGTCCCAACAAATCGTCCGCCGACATTTTGCCGCTGAGGTCGGCGCCGTCGAGCAAGCTGTCGGCCAGATCGCGTTTATGGCCGTGCAGGGCGACAATCTTTTCCTCGATAGTCTGCTTGGCGATCATCCGGTAGATGGTCACTGGCCGCTGTTGGCCCATGCGATGGGCTCGGTCGGAGGCTTGATCCTCCACCGCCGGATTCCACCACGGGTCCATGTGTATCACGTAATCGGCCGCCGTCAGATTCAAGCCGACGCCGCCGGCTTTCAGGCTGATCAGAAACAACTCGCCCTCGCCGCGCTGAAAGGCATCGACCCGCAACTGTCTTTCCTTGGCCGGCGTAGAGCCGTCCAGGTATTGATAAGCAATCCCGCGCTGCTCGATATAGTCCTTGATCAATTGCAAATGATCGACGAACTGGCTGAACACCAGTGCCTTGTGCTTGTTATCCAGCAACTCATCGACGATTTCGCCGAAGGCGGCCAGCTTGCTGCTGGGCAGCGCAATGTCGGCGTTCGCCAGCCGAGTGTTACAACAGCTACGGCGCAGTTTGGTGATGGCCGCCAGGATTTGCAGATGCTTTTGTCCGGGCGGACCGTCGCTGGAAGTCAACATCGCCAAGCTTTCGCGGCGCAAGGCTTCGTAAAACGCGGTTTCTTCCTGACTGAGTTCGACGTAAATCGGAATCTCGGTACGCGGCGGCAATTCCCGCAATACCTGGGTCTTGGTCCGGCGCAAAATAAAAGGCTGAATCAATTTTTTCAGCTGAAAACGGGCCTCCGCACTGCGATCGCGTTCGATGGGACCTGCGAAACGGCGATTGAATTGCTCCAACGACCCCAGCAATCCGGGATTGATAAAGCGGAACAGGTTCCACAATTCGCCTAGATGATTTTCCAGCGGCGTGCCGGTCATGATCACCTTGAAACCGGCTTGCAAATTCATCGCTCCTTGCGAACGGCGAGTAGCGATGTTTTTGATCCATTGCGCCTCGTCCAGAATCACGGTCTGAAAGTTGATGTTGGCCAACATCTCGGCCAGTTGTTCCTGCTGCAGCAAGCCGTAGCTGCAGATCAGCAAGTCGTAAGCCCCGAGATTATCCAACAAACGCTGGCGATCGCCGCTACCGAGCACGATGGGATTCAAGGTCGGAGCAAAACGGTTGGCTTCGTTTTCCCAATTGGCGCAAACCGAGGTCGGCGCCACGATCAGGCTAGGGCCGCCGGGCGCCCGTTCGACCAACAAGGCCAAGCCTTGCACGGTTTTGCCAAGGCCCATGTCGTCGGCCAGGCAGGCGCCGACGCCCCACTGCGCCAACCGCGCCAGCCAGTTGTAGCCATCCAGCTGATAATCGCGCAATTCGGCCTGAAAGGTCGACGGCAGTTGCGGCTGATAATCGCGGGCGGCCTTCAGGCGCTGCATATGCATCCGCCAATATTTGTCGGCCTTGAAGCCGGCTTCGTCCTGCCAGTCTTCCAGGGTCAATGCCGCCAACGGATTCAGACGAACCTTCTTGCCGCTGAGGTCGGCATAGGCTTTTAACTCATCCAGCCGGCGGCGGAATTCGTCGGTCAAGGCGATGAACTGGCCGTCCTTCATTTGCAAAAAACGGCCCTGGCGGCTATCCAACAAGCCCAGCAGTTGCTGCATGTCGATCACGGTATCGTCGTTGACTTTCAACTCGCCCTGCAAGGCAAACCAATCATTGTCGCGTTTGACTTGCACGCTAAAACCACTGCCGTTAGTTTGCCCCAACAGTTTAAAACGCACGCCCTCCGGCCATTCCAGCAAAGCCTGCCCTTCGGGCAGGGATTGGGCCTGCAGTAAAAACTCCAGGCAAGCTTCGGGATGCTCCAGCAGCCAGTCTCCGGCGCCGTCGCGCTCCGCCTCTCCCAGAGCCGGACAGGCCTCAATCACGGCCGCCGACAGTATCTTCTCCCGATTCAAATCGCGTTGAGTTTGCAGGCGCTTAGCGTCGATCTCGGCCAGCACGCTCTCGCCGCCCTGGCCGGGCTGAAAATAAGCCCCGCCATCGGAAAAGGGCCGCACCAACAGCGCCACCCGCAAGCCTTCGCCGTGCGGCAGCAGATGGATGCGCGGCGTGGCATCGGCTTCAACCTGTTCCGCCGTGCTGGAACTGCCGCCGATATCCGAATGCACGGTCAACAGTCCGGAGATGCTGGTCAAGGTCTGTAGGACCCGTTCCTGGGCCGAGGCGGGCACCTCCAAGCCTTTCGGGCCGAGTACGGCGTAAATCTTGTGATGGTCGGCGTTAAACTCCACTATCCGCAATCGGGTCGGAGTTTCCTTGACGATGTGAAATTTTTGTTCGTAGGTAGGCGCCGGCTCCAAGCTGATTTTGATGTTGGCGCCATTGTCCTGTTTTTTGACCCGCAACTCGGCTTCGCCCTTGACCACCTCGACCCGCACCTCAGGCGCATCGGCCCAGAACAATAAAGGATGGCCGATCAGAGCCTGCGGCGTGCCGACGTCGAATTCGAAAAAGGTTCCGCTGCCGTACCAGCCGCTATCGCGGTATTCCTTGATGTGGGAGCACAGTTTCAAATCCTGAACGCTCAGGTAATCGAAGCTGTCCCGTTCCTGGGCCAACCGTTTTAAAGCTATCGCCCTGCCCTTGCTCCAGCCGCCCTTGGCTTGCTGTTTTTGTTCGCGCGGTTCGACCTTGATGCCATCGTGAGTATCCTTAAAACTCAACAGCCAGGCCAGTCTGGTCGGTTTTTCGGCTTGGGCGGTGCTTTCGGTTTTTTTTTCGCCGGCCGGCAGATTCAACAAGGCATCCAGCGCCACTTCCCAATCGGCGCGACTGACGAACAGGTCCGCCAACGCCGTATGGCCTTCATCAAAAAAGCCGCGATCCCATTGGTTCGACTTGACGAACTGCAGGCTGCTGAATATTTTTGCCAACTCGGCCGCCGGCCAGCGGTAACCGTTATTGTTCAAATGGGTATAGAGCTGCTGATCGACCGCTTCGACGCTGGTGGCAAAATCGGCCTTGACCCAAAACTTGATCAACAGCAACAAAACCGGTTGCAACAACGGCATGTGAACGGCGCTATCCGGGGCGCCGCTCTCTCTGAATCCGCTACAAACCCGGAAACTCGAGGCCGCCGATTTGAATAACAATTGCTCGCGCACCGACAAATCGCCTTGCAGAAATTGCTGAAACAGTGCCAAATGCTGATAAACACTGCTCCAGTAGCTGTTGCCCTTGGCCGCCTGCGTCAACAGTGTGTTCAGCTTTGCGCGCGATTTGGCATCGTTGGATTTGATGATAGCCAACGGGTAAAACACGCCGGCCAGACCATAAAAATAGGCATTGCGTTGGTTGCCGTGTTTTCTGAGCAAGGTCAACGCCTTGTCATAATGGCTGACCGCTTCGGCATAACCGCCGCGCAAAAATATCAGCATGGCGGCGATGGCCAGCAATTCGGGCTCATCCGTTCCGGCAACCAAGGCCGACACTGCGTCCCATTCGCCACGCAACAATTTCAATTCCAGGAACAAGCGGCTGAAAACCGGATCGTCCCGGCCCTCGCTGTCTTCCAACTGTTGTTCAAAAAAGGCATCCAGCTCAGGCTGCCGGTAGAGATAAATCAACTGATGCAAACAAGCATAGCCGGCCATTTCGCGCAAAATCAACGGATGCCTTTTCCGGAACCAATCGATATCCAACGGATTTAAAAACCAGGATAAATACAAATCCAAATGGCTGGGTAGATTGCCCGGATAGCGCTGCCCCATATCCAGACAGGTCTGCATTTGCGGGTAATCGCCTCTGAGAAAATAAATGCGGGCCTCGCGAATACAGTCATCCGCGGTGTTATAACGGTAATAGCTTCTTCCCGGCGGATTCAAAGCCAAAACCTCGGCCACGTAGAGCTCGAATTCCTGATCCGTAATCAATTGGCGGGTAATGGTCTCGACCAAGGCCCGCGCGCAACGGGTGCCGCCAGGCCGGGTGTTATCTTCCAACAAACCTTGTGCAATCAAGGGTCTCAGCCGGGCCTTGACCGTCTCGGACTTCAACACCCGGTTGCCTTCCTTGATGCCCAAACCAGCCAGACACTTAGCGATATTGGTCAATGAACAATAACCGTAATAAACCGCCAGCAGATTGACAATGGTTTGCAAATCCGCCGGCAATGCCCGATAGGCATTCAACAGTTTGGTTCGTTGCGGTGCGTGCATAAAGTGAGAACTCAAATTGAAACAGTTGAGCGGATTGATCGCTCCAATAAAAAAGCCCGCATGAAGCGGGCTTTACACTAGCGATAAAGCCGGATTACAGCTTGGCCAACACCTTGGCCACGGTTTCGCCCATCGCCGCCGGGGTTGGCGCGATGGTGACACCCAAGTCTTTCAGCATTTCGACTTTTTCCGCCGCCGACTCGCCGACCGAGGAAATAATCGCGCCGGCATGGCCCATGCGGCGGCCTTTCGGTGCGGTGAGGCCGGCGATGTAGGCTACCAACGGTTTGCTCATGTGTTGATTGGCGAAGATGCCGGCTTCCACTTCTTGCGGGCCGCCGATCTCGCCTATCATCACTACCACCTTGGTTTCAGGATCTTGTTCGAATTTTTCCAGAATGTCGCGGTGCGAACTGCCGTTGATCGGGTCGCCGCCGATGCCGACCGAAGTCGAGACGCCGATACCTAGTCTTTTCATCTGGTCGGCGGCTTCATAGCCCAAGGTGCCGGAACGGCCGACGATGCCAACGTTACCCGGAATGTAAATGTGGCCCGGCATGATGCCCAGCATGGCTTTGCCGGGACTGATGGTGCCGGCACAGTTGGGGCCGGTCAGCACCATGCGTTTTTCTTTCGGGAAACGGCTCAGGAAGATTTTGACCTTCATCATGTCCTGGGTCGGGATGCCGTCTGTGATGCAGACACAGTATTTGATGCCCGCTTCGGCGGCTTCCATGATCGAGTCGGCCGCGTAAGCGGGCGGCACAAAGACGATGCTGGCTTCGGCGCCGGCTTGTTCGACGGCTTCCTTGACGGTGTTGAACACCGGCCGGTCCAGATGTTTCTGGCCGCCCTTGCCCGGCGTGATGCCGCCGACCACATTGGAACCGTAGTTAATCATGTCCTGGGCATGAAAGGTGCCGATCTTGCCGGTAAAGCCTTGAACGATGATGCGAGTGGATTTATCGATGAAAATTGACATGTTGATTAACCTTGTCTAGCGACGACTTCGTTACGGGCCTGTACCGCTTTCTCGGCGGCTTCCGCCAAGGTGTCGGCGGTGATGATGGGCAGACCGCTGTCTTCGATGATTTTACGGCCCTGCTCGACATTGGTGCCGGACAGGCGCACCACCAGCGGCACTTTCATGTCGATGTTCTTGACCGCTTGCACGACGCCCTCGGCGATCCAGTCGCAGCGGTTGATACCGGCAAAGATGTTGACCAGCATGGCCTTGACGTTTTTGTCCTGCAATACCATGCGGAAGGCTTTTTCGGTGCGTTCCGCCGAAGCCCCGCCGCCAACGTCCAAAAAGTTGGCCGGCTCGCCGCCCGCCAGTTTGATCATGTCCATGGTCGCCATTGCCAGACCGGCGCCGTTGATCATGCAGCCGATATCGCCGTCCAGGCCGACGTAGCTCAAGCCTCTATCGGCCGCAGCCATTTCGCGTGGGTCTTCCTGGGTTTTGTCGCGCAGTTCGGAAATTTTTTGGCGGCGGAACAAGGCGTTGTCGTCGAAGCCCATTTTGGCGTCCAATGCAATCAATTCGCCATGACCGGTAATCACCAATGGGTTGATCTCGATCATGTTGGCGTCCAGGTCGCGCATGGCGCGGTAGCAACCTTGGATCAGTTTTACCGCGTGCTGAATTTGATCCGGCTCGATTCCCAACGCAAATGCCATTTCCCGAGCCTGGAAGTCTTGCAAGCCGACGGCGGGTTCGATGTAGATTTTTTTGATCGCATCGGGATTGGTATCCGCCAGTTCCTCGATTTCCATGCCGCCTTGGGCCGAACCGACCATGACGATACATTCGCGCGCACGATCGACCAACAAGCTGAAATATAGCTCCTTGGCAATATCGGTACCGGCCTCGACATACAGTCGCAGGCATTGTTTACCGGAGGGACCGGTCTGATGAGTGACCAGGCGCTTTCCAAGCAGCGCATCGGCGGCGGCACTGACTTCATCGTGGGTTTTGCAGATTTTGATGCCGCCGGCCTTGCCGCGGGCGCCGGAATGAATCTGGGCCTTGACCACCCAGACGTGGCCGCCGATTTCGCGCGAGCGTTGTACGGCATCTTCCGGACTATAAGCCAGACCACCTTCGGCTATTTTGACGCCATATTCGGCCAGCAACTGCTTTGCTTGGTACTCATGAATGTCCATGGTATCTCTCGTGATATTAGAAAATGTAGGTTGGGTTAGTGAAGCGTAACCCAACATTTAAAGCCTTCGTGTTGGGTTACTCCCCGCTGCAACCGCTCAGGGCTAACCCAACCTACATGATTTGAATTATTTCGTTTTCGCGGCAATCGCTTCGGCGGCGCGAACAATGTTGTTCGCCATCCGTTCGGAAGCGGCATCGATCAAGCGGCCGTCCAGCGCGGCGGCGCCTTTACCTTGGGCGGCGGCTTCCTGCAACGCGGCCAATATGCGTTTGGCTTTTTCGACTTCGGCGGCCGGCGGGGTGAACACTTCGTTGGCCAATGCGATTTGCGAGGGATGAATCGCCCATTTGCCTTCGCAGCCCAAAGCAGCGGCACGGCGCGCGCCGGCTTTATAGCCTTCCGGATCCTTGATGTCGCCGAATGGGCCGTCGATGGGACGCAGGCCGTAAGCACGGCAGGCCACGGTCATCCGGCTGATCGCCGCATGCCATTGGTCGCCGGGATAATCGGGATTCAGACCACCGATGTTGACGGTACGGGCCCGGTTGCTGGCGGCATAATCGGCAACGCCAAAATGCAGCGCTTCCACCCGGCCGCCGATGGCGCCTTGTTTGGCGATGTCTTCGACATTAGCCATGCCCAGCGCGGTTTCGATCAGGCATTCGATGCCGATTTTGTTTTTCAGGCCTTGCTGCATTTCCAGCTGGGTCAACATCGCATCGACCATGTAGACGTCGCCGTAGACGCCGACTTTTGGAATTAACAGCGTATCGATTTTAGCGCCTGCTTGTTCGACCAAATCGACCACGTCGCGCACCATGTACTGGGTGTCCAGGCCGTTGATACGCACGGACAAGGTAATGCCGTGACCTTTCCAGTCCAGATCGTTAATGGCTTGAATCACATTTTTCCGCGCCTGCAATTTGTCGTCGGGCGCCACCGCGTCTTCCAAGTCCAGAAACACGAAGTCCACACCGCTTTTCAGGGCTTTCTCGAACATTTCCGGACTGGAACCCGGCACCGCCAATTCGCAACGTTGCACGCGTTGAGCGTTAGCTTCGTAAAGGGTGTGACTCATGAATATATTCCTATTGTTGGTAATCGACCGGAGACATTCCCCGGCCCAGGCTAAAACGGATAACCCGCCATTTTACTTTCAGAGCAGGTAATGTCAATGATGCAAGCCACTGAAACCGCTGATATTGAAGCCGATTCGATGCAAACGACTTGCCCAAATTCGGCAAATATGACACCATCCGGCGATTTTTAGCAGCTTTATACAATCCAAGGAGAAACCAGATGGCGGGTCGCAATCACCTTTTTGTTCCAGGTCCAACCAATACCCCACATGAAATTCTGAGTGCGATGCACGTACCCATGGAAGATCACCGTTCACCGATTTTCCCTAATCTGCTCAAACCCATTTTGGAAGACCTGAAAAAAGTGTTTCGCACCGAAGCCGGCCAATGCTTCGTTTTCCCCGCTACCGGCACCGCCGGCTGGGAAGTGGCGATGACCAACTGCCTGAATATGGGCGACAAGGTTTTGATTTACCGTTTCGGCCAATTCGGCCACCTGTGGGCGGAAGCTTCTAAAAAATTGGGTTTCGACGTCGAAATTCACCAAGTCGAATGGGGCAAGGGCATTCCCTTGGATCATCTGGAAGCGCGCCTGAAACAAGATAAAAACCACGAAATCAAAGCCGTACTGGCGACCCATAACGAAACTTCGACCGGCGTTACCAGCGACATTCACGGCGTTCGCAAAGCCATGGATGCGGCCGGCCACCCTGCCCTGTTGTTCGTCGACGGCGTCAGTTCGATTGCCAGCCTCGAATTCAAAATGGACGAATGGGGCGTGGACGGCGCGATCAGCGGTTCGCAAAAAGGCTTCATGCTGCCGGCCGGCGCCGCGATTCTGGGCTTCAGCCAAAAAGCCCTGGCCGCGATCGACAGCAGCAACTTCCCGCGCTCGTTCTTCTCGCTGAAAGACATGGCGGCTTCCAACAAGGACGGTTATACCCCCTACACGCCTTCCACACCGATGCTGCACGGCCTGCGCAAATCCCTGGAAATTCTGTTGGACGAAGGCATCGAAAACGTCTATGCGCGCCACCACCGCTTGGGCGAAGGCGTGCGCCGCGCCGTTGCCGCTTGGGGCCTGACCATCTGCGCCCAACCCGGTTTCGAGTCCGACACCGTGACTGCTGTCGTGGTACCGGCCGACAAGGACGCCCGCGACGTAATCAGCAATGCTTACAACAAATACCAAATCTCCTTGGGCGGCGGCTTAAGCGAAGTGGCCGGCAAGGTATTCCGCATTGGCCACATGGGCGACATGAACGACGTATCCCTGCTGGGCGCGATTGCCGGCGTGGAAATGGCCCTGCTGGACAGCGGCATAGACATCAAACCGGGCAGTGGCGTCGGTGCCGCGGTCGAATATTATCGCTCTACCGCAAAATAATAAGCTGATAGCTTGGAATACAAGGCGTCGCAAGGCGCCTTTTTCTTATGCATTGCGCTATAAATTACCCTTTAGTGCCATTTCAACACCTAGTTAGCTTCGTTAGACTGCGTTTAATGCCAGTTTGACGTTAATTAGAGGATATCGAATGAAAAAAAAGCTTGTTAGCATTACGCCGTTATTGTTTTGCTGCCTTACAAATTCAGCAAACGCATCACGAATAACAACGATCGATTTCAATGCCATACCGCAGCACCCCACCAACGACATTATTTCCGTCGGAAAGCCTTATATCGAAGACGGCTTCAAATTGACCACACTGGCCGGCGCCTCTTTCCAACTGGCCGGTGGAACCCTATACGCCATCATGCCCTCAAGCACCTATTGGACCGGCAGCGTTGGATTATATTCCGGTGTAATCACGAATCAGGGCAGCGCTTTTCTGCTGGAAAGAGAGGATGGAGGCATTTTTGATCTGATAAGCATGGATGCCGCTTCATTCTGGACGATTACCAGCGGCAGGCAATTCAACGTATACGGCTATCCCCAAGCGGGCGGTTACGTCAACCAGTCGTTCCTACTGGACGACACGACCAACACCTTGGAAACGCTACACTTCAATGATTCATTCAAAAACCTGAACAAAATTCTGTTCAGTTCGGTCTATGCTCAGGTTGACAACATTAATCTCAGCATTGCATCGGTTCCATTGCCCGGCGCGGCATGGTCAATGATTGCCGGCCTCGGGATGATTTGCAGCGGCTTGATTCGTAAAGCTCGTAACGCAAAACAGTAGGCTACGGCAACGGCAAGTTTGTTAAACAACATGCGCCGCAATGATAGTGGCGTTTCCGGCACATCCATTCATGCCGGAAACGCCAACTGCCTTATTCCTGCATCATCAAAGCTTCCTAACCAAACAACGCCATCGCCTTCTTGATGGTCGATGCCACACCCCACAACAACGGCATCGCCACATACAGCCAAAACAGCATTAGCGTCACCACGCTGGTTTTTTGTTGATGATTCATATCGCCCCCTGTTAATGCTCGTCCGCCGGATAAATCCCATCCAACTCGTCAAATTCATCGTGTTTCATATGGTGTTTTTCATGCACCGGCTTGATCAATAAGTTACAGACAAAACCCAACGCCAATATTCCGGCCATGATGTACATCGTCACATTGTAAGCCTCGGCCTTGGCAACACCTTGAGTTATCTGGTATTCACGAATGTAATTGACCAAAACCGGACCCAGCACGCCAGCCGTCGACCAGGCTGTCAGTAAGCGGCCATGAATACCGCCGACATAGCGAGTACCGAAAATATCCGCCAAATAGGCCGGTATGGTGGAAAAACCGCCGCCGTACATACTCATGATCAACGCATACAACAGCACGAAAAGCGCCATATTGCCCAGCATTCCCATACTGGGTACCAGCGCATACAAACTTGCCCCCACCACGAAAAATACAAAATAGGTGTTTTTACGCCCCAAATAATCCGACGCCGATGACCAGAAAAACCGCCCGCCCATATTGAACAAACTCAACAAACCGACAAAGCCCGCCGCCGCCGCGGGCGTCACGCTACCCTTGAACATCTCCTGTATCATCACCGATGCCTGCCCCAACACGCCGATTCCCGCAGTCACATTCAGACACAACACCAGCCACAGCAAATAAAACTGCGGGGTTTTCAGAGCCTGATCGATATGCACATGGCTGCTGGTAATCATCTTATTTTCGACCAGAGGCGGGGCCCAACCTTGCGGCCGCCAATCGTGGGGCGGTATGCGGATGGTCATTGCGCCTATCATCATCGACCCGAAATACAGCACCCCCATCACTAGAAAAGACTCCATCACGCCGACCGAACTTGCCGACTTGAACACATCCATCAGCCACACCGCCAGCGGCGCGCCTATCATCGCCCCGCCGCCAAAACCCATGATCGCCATGCCGGTGGCCATGCCGCGCCGGTCCGGAAACCACTTGATCAAGGTCGATACCGGCGATACATAGCCCAAGCCCAAACCGATACCGCCGATCACGCCGTAGCCCAGATAAATCAGCCAGATTTGATGCAGATAGACACCCAGCGCGGCAATCCAGAAGCCGCCGCCGAAACAACAAGCCGCCACGAACATAGTCAAACGCGGCCCGACTTTTTCCAGCCATTTGCCGCCAAACGCCGCCGACAAGCCCAAAAACACGATCGCCAGGCTAAAAATCCAACCCAAGGTCGTCAACTTCCAATCATCGGCCGCAGGTGCTGAAATACCGATTACCCGTGCCAACGGATCGTTAAAAACGCTAAACGCATACGCTTGACCGATGCACAGATGGACCGATAATGCCGCGGGTGGCACCATCCAGCGGCTGTAACCGGGCTGGGCGGTGATGCGTGATTTGGAAAAAAACTCCGTCATGAAAAAATAACTCCGTGAAAGCGCGGGGGCCAATAAGTCGAAAAAAGTGAAACTATAACAAGCCATCGCGCAAAGGTCACGGCACGCGGCTTTATGGCCAAGCGGCCGCTGTTTTATACTAACCGCCGCCGATCAATTTAAAAAGGGAAGTGTCATGCCTAAACCCAAAGTCCTCGTCACCCGCCGCTGGCCGGCTTCGGTGGAAGCCAAGTTACAACAACTTTACGACGTGACACTGAACCACGATGACCATCCTCTCTCTGCCGAGGAATTTAAACAGGCCTTGCAACATTACGACGCCGTCTGTCCAACCGTCTGCGACAGCCTACCGGCCGATGTATTGAGCGTAGCGAACAAACGCTGCAAAATTTTGGGTAACTTTGGCGTCGGTTATAACCACATTGACATTGCCGCAGCCACGCAACAGGGATTGATCGTCACCAACACCCCCGGTGTTTTAACCGAAAGCACCGCCGACATAGCGATGACTTTATTACTGATGTCGGCGCGGCGCGGCGCGGAAGGTGATCGTCTGGTGCGCGCCGGGCAATGGACAGGCTGGTGCCCGACCCACATGATGAGCAGCGACGTCACCGGCACCACATTAGGTTTGATCGGCTTCGGCCGCATCGCCCAGGCCATGGCACGCAAGGCCCATCACGGTTTCGGCATGAAAATACTCTATGTCAAACCCTCTCCCGCCGATCAAGCCTTGGTCGATGACTTACAAGCCGTACACTGCCCAAGCATCGAAAACTTATTGCCGCAATGCGACTATGTCTCCCTGCATTGCCCCGGAGGCAGCGATACCCGGCATTTGATCAACGAAACCCGGCTGAACCTAATGAAACCCAGCGCGCATCTAATCAACACCGCGCGCGGCGATGTAGTTGACAGCAAAGCCTTGATCAAGGCCTTACAACAAAAACGCATCGCCGGCGCCGGACTGGATGTATATGAAAACGAACCCCATATCGATCCGGGCTTTTTGACGTTGGAGAACGTATCGTTACTGCCGCATCTAGGCAGCGCGACCATTGCCACGCGCACGGCGATGGGAGAGAAGGTTTTGGCGAATTTGGCGGCGTTTTTTGCCGAGGAAAGTTTGCCGGATAGGGTGGTTTGAGCAAACAAACTTCAGCCTTTAGCCACAAACGACTCCGACCGTAACTATGGTAATTTCCCGCGAAAAACATACCCGACTAGCCGGTCTTTTGTCGGCCGCCGCCCAAAAAATTACATAGCGCAACCATGCGCCATTTTCCAATCCTTGTAGCAGAACAAAAATCCGGCGCCATTCGGGTATATTTATTCTTGGCAATCGCCTAAATTCCACAGACCGTATCTTACTGATTATGAGGGGGTCAAATTTCAAAAATAAGGCATATGACACATAGGCATATGCCATTAAACATACTCGCCAGCAAGTCTACAAATGGCAATCTACCAATCAAGATATTTTGCAACCAGGCTAAACAAGCCCGCCTTATTCATAGACCGATTCAAGAATAATGTATTAACCCTACTCCAGCGTCATTAATGTGTTCAATCGCGATAAATAACACAATGTTTTTATGACGAAAATTTGGACAATCGCTTTTAGCGCAGACTTCCAGTCACCATAATTTAACGCCGTCCATCCTATCTGCTTTAGAAAACCAGTTAAGGCGGGCATCACCACCTTCACAACAACTCTAACTGGCCTAATGTTTGCTAGATTAAACACCAGGGTATTCATAGAATTTCACAAAATATAGTCTTTATATTTCTGCCGGAATGTCTTTGTGAATCTATCCCCTATTTTTGTTGCACAACCCTCCCGTTATTCACAACTAATGAGGTTTAACCATAATGAGACAACGCAAACTATCCCAAGCCATTACCATGGCAATTGCCGGCACGGCACTTACATTCGCGGCAGCAGGTAGCGCCTCGGCGTCTACCACCATGTACAATACATTCGGCGCAGGAACAGCCACTCCCGGCGGAACGACTGATGGCTGGCAATGCAGCGACGGCGGGGACAGCCAATGCGGCGCTGGCTCATCACTTGTACCCTGGGTTGGCACATCCGGCTCATCACCCTCGCTAGTTCGCCCGTTTGGAATGCCCGACGTCAATACCGACACAGCGGAAAACGGTGGCGCCACTGCAGTGTCCGCCACCAACTGGGCCGCGCACATCACCGCAGCCGGGGATTCACTGGAAATTTCACGCGCCGACGCAGTCGCTCGTTATGGGGTGGAAGCAGATATCGACAGCGCGGGGGGCGCATGGCAGGATGCATCTTCCAACCACCACGGTTGGGCACATAATACTGATATTGGCTTATTCAAATCGGATGTCAACGCAATGGTTACTCTAAAGGCAACCAATCTGACCTTTGCCAACGCCCAATTCGGGGTGACGGTTTTTACCGGGATGGATGCGGATATTCCAGGTAGCAGTTACACCCACCATACAAACTGGAACATAGCCAAACTTTCGAATTATGATAATTCCGATCCATTCGGCACCACAGGGGTTAATTACGCGCCCGATGCACTAGGTAACGTCATGTGGACCAGCAATATCGGCGAAGGATTTACCTTCATGGCTACCGCCGGCCAAGTCTATTCCATTTATTTGGGGGGCAGCCAAGGAACGGGCTGGAATCAGCAACATGCCCAATATACACTGGAAATAACCACCTCCGCAGTTCCGCTTCCGGGCGCCGTTTGGTTATTCGGCAGTGCACTAGTCGGCTTGGGCGCGGCTGGACGCCGTAAATTGAAGCAATAAGCAAGATAAATAATGTAAGCCCGCTTGTAGCTAGATTAGCTCAAGCGGGCTTTTTTATTGACTATGTTTGAGAGTCGTACTGGCCCGCAGTTATTACCAAACACGCAACGATAAGGGACTGCCGGTAGTAGCAAAACCTCACGCCAGCCGGCGCCAAACAAACTTAGTCCGGAAAAGCGACAGGAAGGGAATTCCTGTAAAGATGTATATCAAGATCTACAAACCTTGCCACGGCATCCGCACTGTTCGAATCAAAATTACAAACATCTCGGGTCGCATGGCCCGAGATGTATTGCTCCCAACTCTAAAGTTGAGTTACTGCCTTTCTCTTATTTAAGCCTAATACCCCCATCAAACCAGCCAAGAACATCCAAACAGCGGCGGGTAATGGCACCGGCGAGGCCGCCAAATTTCCGGTAATTCTTACATCGGCATAAAGTAACTCGGTAGCATTTGGGGCCAGCGTGAAACTAAATATGCCGGAGCTTCCGGATTGAGTTGCAGTTAGCGCCAATGGCAATGTACCTGCCTCGATTGAAGAGTAGCCGCTAAAAGTATAATCGTTATTAAAATAATCGATGCTAACACTGCTATGCGCAAAGTCCCCACCAACACCTGCGTCGAGCAGATAGTCAAGCTTTACATTAATCTCGTAGGTATCGGCGGTATTATTGGCGAAATCCAAACTAAACCAACCCAAATGCGAGGAGTCAACCTGTCCATTGCCGACACTACCACTGGTTGAAAATCTAAAGGCACTACCCAATTGCAGCCCCGCATTCCCAGGGGAGCCAACCGAAGCCAAACCATCACCGGTAACATCAACATAGGAATCGGGGAACACAGCCAGTTCAAATGTAGGTCCGGCAAATAATGACGAACCCAAAACCTCTTCCGAAACACCAGGACTACTAAGATTAGTGATACCGGTAATGGTATACGTTAGTTCAGCAAAACTGTTGAAACTACTTGCCGCCTGTACGGCTTGCACATTCAGCATCGATATGCCGCCCAAAACCAAGCCGAGGCTGATTTGTTTATTAAAGAGATGTTTCATAAATACACACCAGAATTATAAATTGCTCGATTGCAGGCTGGACATAAGCAAAGGCCAGCCTGCAAGATTTTTTCCTTATCCTTGGGCCTAATAATTATGGCGCCAAGAAACTATCAAATGGCTGTAGATCATCCGAACCATTCGCCCCAACAGCTGGAATAGTCAGCGTTTCTTGTATAGCCCAGTCAGCTTGCAATGGATCGCCTGGAGTAGCCGTATGATTGTCGCCAGCATGGCCATGTGGAACGATCACTTCGGGATGATCGAATGGCGCTTTCTGTTTTTTAACCCTATCATCGGTAAAGGTTTTCAGGAACGCAACCAGATCCGCGCGATTTTGCGCATTCGACGCCAGCGTAATCGAATCCAATAACAGATGCTTATTCTCGTTATTAACGTTACCGAATCTTGAATAAAACTCTACCACCTGCTCTAAAGTCGCCATGCTGCCGTTATGCATATAAGGCCCCGTTAACTCCACATTTCGCAAGGTAGGAATCTTGAAAACGGCTTTTGTTGCAACATCCATCTTACCTGGATTGTAATTTGGACTCGAAGGATCGATTGCCGCGGCAGCCATGGCGGGCGATGGGATATAAGCAGTTTTTGAGGCGGGAAAGCTCGGATAAATACAGCCGGTATTACGCAACACACCCTCTTTAGAACCATCCTGAAGTAAAACGCCATCCACAGGAGTAAATTGCTCGGTTGAGACTACACCCGCCACATTCCAGCTAAGTGGCCTAATAAAATCGCAGGCTTTAACTTGATTAACCTTCGGATCAAGCACGCCAGCGGTGTTATTCAGCAGATATTCAACGTATTGACTGCTGAACGACAACGGATTACCGAAATCATCCACTCCACCAATGCCTGGATCGGCGTCGGGATCTCCCACGCCGGTATTGGCAAAACCAAAATCGTAGAATTTAACCCCACCCGTCATACCATCGCGGGTAAGAACATTGGCATTGCTATCGATGCCTACGGCATATCCTCCCTTTAACGGCCCTAAAGCATTCGGACCATAGGCAATTGGACTGGTGATGGGACCATAGGTTGCTCCAGGTGTTGTTGTTACCAATGTAGAGTTAGGCACGATAGCGGCCGTTGTCGCCAATGGCCCACCATGGCAAAGGTTACAGTGATTGGATACAAATTGACCGAAACCGTTTTGCAAACTGGCTATTTGTTCGGGCGTATAACCCATACCTTCCCAGGTCGGCTCTAAACCCGCTGTCCGTGGAGTCAAATCGATGGGCGCCTGATCGGACACTAAAGTCGATTGATATAATTGCAACGCAATACCAAAAAACATCGAGAAATTGGCTTCCATTTGGTCATAAGGCTGGGTTACCGGCCCACCAAATTGCCCTAGGCCTGAATAGGACCAGTATTTTTGATTAAATGCCGCCTTGATCATGTTTTTGTAAGTCGTACTCAATCCGGGCTTTAAGTCACCCGCCGAGCTCAAACTCAAGTTCATGGGAGCAAAGACACTATCCTCGTTATGCACTTTCTGGTTTTGCAAGGGTTGACGAAGCAATAACTTTCTACCTATTTCTTGCCAAGTACGTTGCCGGCAAGACATTTCCGCATCGTTTAACGGCGGTCCCATTGCCAAAGAGGCCAAAGAAGAGTTAATTAAATTGAGCCGCTGCTTTTGCACCGAACGGGCATTGACCTTCACCCAAACCCCCGCGTTGGGATCGCGATTCCCCCACGGACTACTGCCGTTATAAATATTATTGGCCCGGCCATCCCAGAAATTACGATGATTGAATATAGTATTAATGACCGTGGGCGCATTTCGAGGCTCTACACGCCGAGTACCCACGCCATTTACATGAAAAATTGGATCGACGCTACGCTCACATTGATCAGCCTCTCCGGTTAATCTTGAGGTACCCGCATAGGTGCCGCTAAAGGTGCCCGCCGAGGATACAACGTCATCGGTTTTGAACACTACCGCGCTGGACTGATTCAGCGGATCGGCATATTTGTACAACGGAAAATCATCTGCATTCATTGTATAGTTCGGACCTCCCGCCCCTACGCCAGAGGGTAACTGATCAAATGTTTCCCCACTGGGCAAACTACTTTTCAGGCCGGGATTCACCTGATTTTTAACTCGGCTGTCCGCGCCAGCATGAAAATGGCATGAACCACAGGCCATGCCGTCACTACCCACATTCACATCCCAAAATAAGGCTTTTCCTAATGCAATCGCCATATCCTTGTTCACAACAATGGAGTTAGTTCCAGCATCCGTAAGCCCTGGAACAGGTGGAACTGGAACCCGCTGCAATGAAACCGGCAAAGGGCCGTGAGCCCAAGAAACTTGAGAGGCGATCATCCCCCCCCATAAAACAAAAGCATTAGTTAGCCGCATGTTAACCTCATTAAAGTCTATTAGTTTTTAAGTTACCGCATAAGCTCGGTAAAATTCCGCATAGATAATTACACACGACATTTAAGCGATTTTCATGCCACTTCCAATGACTCATTGATAGTGGATCAGTATGCATCAAAAAACCCTGATGAAATCCTTCGACAAGCTCAAGAACTACGATAAGCATTTGATGCCGTTCGTGACCAGTTCATCGGACCATGATCGACATCAAGCTACCTTAACGCTGGATCTTGTCATCATTTGACGCCTCTCATACCCCCCTATTTACGAACAATTACAGAAACTTAATAAAGGTTTTATGAAAACGGCAAAATTGCCGACATCGATTTGGCAACCAATAAGTCGTATCCCACACTTCACTCAACATAAATCAGGGTTTTGACCTACTCGGCAATCAATCTCGCCCGAAAACGCCTATCCAAACCCGCTTGTATTTCCAGCACCACCTTGATCATGATGCGATAAAACAAAATAATCATGTAAAAACCTCCCTCACGGGAAACTATTGTAAAAGCCCTTTCTAGCATTGAAGAACTGGAACTCCACATGCGCAAGCCATTGATTTTGTCATCACCCGAGCCTCAGTCTACCTCCTGATATGCCCTTGCCGACTACCCCTTATATCACCGAGGCAGACAGCTTAATCTGTTAGATACGATGGCACGAATTACCCCAACAAGCATCACCCAAACAACATGGCATATTTAGTGCTGATAGTAATATGCCAGCACACAGACAACGCTTAAACACCATGCGGCTTGAGAACTACAAGCGTTATCTAGCAAAATACTCAGCCGCATGCTTATAGAGTATGTCTTAAGGCACTAAATTTTTTGACCATTTCAATTTAAGGAGTTATCAATGATAAAAATCGGACTTAAACCATTATTAGCCGGTCTTGCACTCGCCTCTGCCAGCATTCCCGCAAGCGCGGCGGTATTTACCTTTCAAACCATGCCGGGCGGAGTAAACGGACACCCTGAAACCATAGGCACCGCAGGCAACGATTGCACAAATGGCGGCGTCTGCTACGTGACAGCCGGAACCGGTGGTCTAGCCGGTGAAGAGATTGCTTTCGGCGCAATATCGGTTCCTAATACGTCACTAGAACATATTCACGGTGAAAACGCCGATTCAGACGCTGATAAAGAACTCAATTATCATGCCGACGCCGGTGGCTGGCGCGCGCAAGCGGCAAACGGAACATCAAAAATCAACCTGACCAGCTGGATTCAGGCGACTATTGGTGATACTGACGTGAATGACGAAACCGGAGAAGCCCCTAAGGATTATTTTGGCGACCTGATCGTTGAAGCAGTGGGCGGCGCTTCTTCGGGTTATCAATTCCATATCTCACAATCTACTGCCTGGGGATCAACCATAAATTTTGGCAGCCAATTCCAAGGTATTGATGCATTTTTGGTCTATTTCGAGGGTCTCAAAGGCATCGTGCCCACCCCTCTCTCCGCAGAAGACGGCTTCTTTGCAGCTATTGACAACGCCAACATTTCCATTGCAGCCACAGCTCCCGTTCCCGTGCCAGGCGCCCTCTATTTGTTCGGCTCGGCCCTGATTGGCTTGATAGGCTTTGGACGTAAAAACCAAACCCTAGCCGGTTAGAAACCCGCACCATCAACGCACCCCTCATTCACTTGAGGGGTGCGTTTTCTTATCCTTTTTCTTAGTAAGAGCGGTAATTTTTTGTTAAACAAGGGTAAGACAAAGCCGGAAAATTAAACTTTGTCATTTAACCCGCTATTTGCGTCATATGCCACACTGATTTTTTAACGTTAGCGAACCTAATGGCTGTCAAAGCATTTTTTTGCTACCCACCCCTTGACCATGGAATATTAAAACTCTTAAAGGTTTTTTCGATCCTTGGTGAAATAGCGCTATTTCGGCCAACATAATCCGGCAATTGCCTTGCAAAAGCTTATGCCGTGTTGTGGCGATCTATAATCCAAGCATCAAATTTGAGCCAAAGCCATATAGGCATAATTTGTGCTTTCACTTTCTGATTAATTTTTTGATCGTATTTTCCCAAAAACTTGTCATGACTTTTATGAATAAATATCTGGCTCTTGCCTTCTTCCTGCTGCTTTACGGCACTTCCAGCTTCGCTGTTGAAGAAAACCAGCCAGTACCGAACTGTTCCGCCTCCATGGCCGACAGCTCCGACACACTCAATTTTGATAATTACAAAGGCAAGGTCATATTGGTCGATTTTTGGGCAACCTGGTGTCCGCCCTGCAAAAAATCCATGCCCTTTTTAAACGCTTTGCGCAACCAGCACCTTAAAGAGGGTTTTGAAATTGTTGCCATCAATGTCGACGAAAACAGCGAGGATGCCCGGCAATTCCTGCAAAGTTATCCAGTCGATTACAAAATAGCGTTCGATGCAAGCGGAAATTGCCCAGGTGTTTTTGACGTCAAGGCCATGCCTTCATCTTATCTCATCGACAGAACCGGCAAAGTCAGACTCATCCATCTTGGCTACAGAGACGAAGATCAATCCGCGATTAGCGAACGCGTCACAGCTCTGTTGGCCGAATAACCGATCCCCCGCATTCATCAAGGACAGGGATATGCGACATTTAAGTTTGGCGCTCAAAATTTGTTTACTATTTGGCTTTGTTGGACTCCAAGGTTGTAGCAGTATCTCGCCCTGGGAAAGAGGTAATATGGCCAAGGAAACGATGGGCATTAATCCCACCCCAAATCTAAACAAATTCCGCGACCATATTTATTCCAGCAAGGAAGCCTCGCAAGGCGGCCACAGCGGTGCCGGAGGCGGTTGTGGTTGTAACTAAAACTGAAAAATCCGCCGCACTGGCGGCTTTGACAACTGCCGCACTGAGCTTGCCCGGCCTGAATGCCATTGCCGCGGTACCGGCCTCGCAAATTGAAAGCAACGTGCAATATGGTCATTATCAGGAAAGTGATAACCGTATGCAGATCGATGTCTATCATGCCGACGCGGTACTCCCGTTATCCGATAGACTGGAGCTTTCCTTTAGCCTTGACCGTGACACGTATTCAGGCGCCACACCGGCCTACAGTCTGCCGGCAACCATGACCAACCAAACCAAGAATAGTCAGGGTATTTTTGGAACCGCGGATGTCGTATCCGCCGCCTCCGGCGGTGTCACCGCTCAGGGATTGACCGTTCTTGGGGGCTTAAACACCTTCGCCACCTATTATGACGGTTACTCGGCTCTAGAAGCGCAGCTTATCGCCGCCAATCCCGAACCAGCATCCCCCGCTGCGCCGGCAACACTCGCTGGTAATGTAATTCTCGATTTCACCAGTTTTACAAGTTCATTCTATGGCGGACAGTCCAATGTACAACCTATTGACAGCGCCGGCTCTTGCCCCGGCACCGGGGCGGATGGCTGTTATTACGAGGATGGCATGGTGGTTGGCACCCCGTACGATGCCACCAATCCTGGCGCTCATCTCCATCGTCTGGTTGCCTATGGCAGCCGGCAAGTCCAATACCATAATGACTCGGCCGGCATCTACATCAGGGCCCTGAACGGCCAAGCTTTTGCGCTAAATTCAATGATATTTCACGCCGGCACCACCGCTCCCGGCAATAATGTTACTGGCGCCGCAAACGACTACTGGGAAATCCTGGGCTTTAACAAAGCTATCGACCCCAATCTAGCTTCAGGCGACGGCACTAACTATGCAACAAGAGTGGCTTATCAAACAGTTGCAAATGGTTTCGACGGTCTCCTAACTTTAAATAGCGGATTCAGCAATATCAACGCTTTTTGGATTCATTACGCAGGTAATCCGAAAACCCCGACCGATCTTAGCCTTGAGTTTTCAATGTCGATTGACAACGTCAATCTTTCCGGAGTTGTCTACGTGCCGGCAAAAACAGCCGACCAACTGGCCTGGGAAGCGGAGATCTCCAAACAAGTCACTATTGGCTTGTATCGCGCCATACTCGATAGCCTGGTTCCGAAAGGCACCCCCACGGTTCAGCGCTTTCAAATGCAGCCCTTGGAAACGCGCAGCATGCCGCAATTTAACGCAAAATATTATTTCGACGACACTACCTTGGCATTTTCCGGCGGGTTATCGGATGAACCGGACTTCCTTTCCAATTTCGGTTCGGTCAATGTCAGTCATGAGTTTAATGATAAATTAACAACAGTTTCGGCCGGTTACGGCATGACCCGTAACACCATCACCCGCAGCACCGACAGCGCTCACAGCTCATCTCATCACGCCAATGACCCCAATCATAATCCGACCGATTACGAGGCACTTAACGACGAAAGCACTTTTCACAGCTTTAATAGTGGTATTTCGCAAATATTAACCAAAAACACCCTGTTTCAAACCAGCCTTAACTACACCCACCAAAATGGCTATCTTAGCAACCCGTATAAATATGTTTACGTGCGCGGCGAGGTCACCCCGGAAGAATATTACGAAATGTCGCAAGCCTTACCCGGCGCGGTAAATTGGAAAGGCATCACCAATCTGGAAATGGTCGGGATTGATTTATTTCGGGAAAACCGTCCAGATCAGCGCAACATCTTTTCCATATCAAATCGTCTGAACCAATATATACCCGCACTGGATGCGTCACTGCATTTTGACTACCGCTTCTATAGCGATGATTGGGGCATAAATTCGCACACGTTTGAATTGAAGTGGTATCAATCCCTGCCGTGGGGGTTAACCATAACCCCAGGCATCCGGTATTATTCGCAATCGGAGTCCGATTTTTTTGCGCCTTATTTTTTAGCCCCGCGCGCGGACGGCTTCTATTCCAGCGATTTTCGCCTGTCAGCCTTTGGCGATCTTAGCCGGGGAGTAACGATAAGCAAGCAGTTCGCCCGAGGTATTAAATTGGAAGCCGGCTTTGAATATATCACCCATTCCGGTGCGTTAAAGCTAGGTGGCGGCGGTGTTGGCGATTATGCCGACTTTGATTATTACATGGCTCACGCCAATCTTAACGTCAGCTTTTCCGCTCGAACATTTGCAGGACTTGAGCACTCGGGCCACACAATGCATCACCATCATGGAGCTCCGGTTCCCGCCGGCGTGATGTTCGGCCACATGATGAATCAGGCTGATGAAATCATGGTGGGATACCGATTCATGTATGGCGTACAGAGCGGTTCGATGATGCATGGCGGCAATCCCGTTGATAAGGCTTTGGTAGCCGATAACGCATGCGCTGGTTACGATTATGGCTGCTTGTACCAACCCACCAAAATGCACATGCAAATGCATATGCTGGATTTGATGTACGCACCAACCGACTGGCTCAATATCATGGTTATGCCGCAGCTAATGAGCATGGATATGACTATGAGCCAACCGATTCGAGACTTTATCGATGGCGAGGAAGCTGATTACGGCCATCATGCCGGCACTAAGCATAACAGCAACGATATTGGCGATACCGTAACAACGGCCTTGGTCAAAATCATGGATGCCGGCACTCATCACCTTCATGCCGGCATCGGCATCAGTGCCCCAACCGGCAGCATAGACGCCGAGCTTAGTCCGCCATCATTAAAATCCGCCAGCGGCACCGATACCAACCCTGACAGCGCAACGCTGCAAGATTACGGCATGCAACTGGGGAGCGGCACCTGGGACTTAAAGCCCAGCTTGACCTATACCGGCCATATGGACGATTGGGGCTGGGGCGCGCAATTTAGCGGCACCAAGCGTTTGGAAAAAAACAAATATGGTTATGCTTATGGCGATATTTTCCAGACCACCGGTTGGGGCAGTTACAATATCGTTAATTGGTTATCCGCCACCATTCGCGGCGTGTACACTTGGCAGGATAAGATTCGCGGTGAATCCAACCAAAACCACGACACCCTGTCTCCTGTCGACTTTCCGGGAAACTACGGCGGCCGCTTCTGGGATGTGGGCCTTGGCCTAAATGCCTCCGTTCCGGAAGGCCAATTTGCCGGACATAACATCAGTGTCGAATGGCTGCAGCCGGTCAGTTCCAATTTTAATGGATATCAGCTTGATCGCGATGGTGCCTTGAGCGCTACTTGGAGTTATACATTTTAAGCAATATCTCTTTCTAAATTTTTTACTCCGTTTTGAAGCTCAAAAACCTCAAGCTTTTTAAATTTGCTTTTAAAGCCATGGGTTGCCCGTGCGAAATTCAGTTATTTGCCGCATCCGAAACCCAGGCAAACAGCACTGCCAAGCTTGCCATCACCGACATTCGTCGCCTGGAAGCGAGGTATTCACGCTATCGTGATGACAGCTTGCTTTCCGAAATCAACCGAGTTGCGGCGAAGGGCGGCAGTATCGTAGTCGACCAGGAAACCGCCGCACTACTGGACTATGCCGACACTTGTTACCAACAGAGCGAGGGCTTATTCGACATTACTTCCGGAATTTTGCGGCGCGCTTGGCGCTTTGAACAAAACGAACTGCCAAAGCAATCCCTGATTGACATGCTACTAAACAAAGTAGGATGGGATAAGTTGCGCTGGGCCGACCAAAAGCTGGAGCTTCCACTACCAGGCCTGGAGCTGGATTTTGGTGGCATCGTCAAGGAATATGCAGCCGACAGAGCCGCCAACCTTTGCCAGAATGCAGGCGCAAACAGTGGCGTTATCAATCTTGGCGGCGACATCAAAATCATCGGTCCACGCTCCGACGGTCGACCCTGGCGTATCGGCCTTGGCGGCCCCAATCAAGCAAATCCCAACCAACCCATATTAATGATGCACCAGGGAGCGGTCGCAAGTAGCGGCGATTACGAACGCTGCATGACCATAAATGGAATCCGTTACAGCCATATTCTCAATCCCAAAACCGGCTGGCCTGTTCGACATATGGCGGCGGTGAGCGTTGTGGGAGATTTTTGCGTAGTGGCGGGAAGTGCTTCAACCATCGCCATGCTTAAAGAACAGGCTGGAAGCTCCTGGCTGGAAAAAATGGGGTTGCCTCATTTATGGACCGACGCGATGGGTAATCAAGGCGGCCCACTCCTCAAGTAAAGGCAAATCACCGACCCGATATGGCATTTCCCACAATTAATCCCCCCCATATATTTATCTCATTGTTTTATAAAACTATAAATATGGCTCAATTTATGCTTCATATAAATTGTAACCGTTTTTTTGAGTTACGTGCCCGAGCTAAAGAATCTAGGCTCAGCTCTATAAGGATATAACCAAACAGCTAAAGCCACACCCGTCGCGAGGCGGGTTCGGAAAGCGCGAGTCTTGCCTCAAGACCGCCGCGCCGCCTGTTTTGGATAAACATAACAGACTTGATCAGGACCGATCCGTTGGGGGGCTAATCACCTGAATAAAGTCGATTTTATTTTATTAATGAGGCTTCACAATGATGAAACAAACAAAACTGGCTAAAGCCATTGCCTATGTGGTTGCCGGCGTAGCACTGACCGCTGGTTCGATTTCCACTGCATCCGCTGCCGCAACCACCATGTACAACTTAACGACAGCCAATGGCGACGCATGCGATACCAATGCATGCACCCCTTCGTTCGGCGGTGGAACTGATGGCTGGCTTTACGGTCCCGGCGGTTCCTCCAGTGGTAGCGACACATCGGTTGCCGCATGGGCGGGAACCAGCGGCACCAATAAAACTCCATTCGGTTATACAGGCGCGCACTTGAACTGGGGTTTACACATGACCTCGAACGGCTCCGCTGAAATTTCAAGCGCCGATTCGCTTTCCCGTTATGGTGTTGCCGCGGATGTTGACACCGCCAAAGGAGCCTGGAGCGACGCTGTCTCGGTAAATACCAACAACGGTACCAGTCAGATTGCCAGTGGATGGAGGCATGATTTGGAGTTTGGTTTATTCAAATCCGACATTAATGCGACTATCACGCTGTCAGCAGCAGGCGTCAACCAAAGCGGCACTGCTTTTGGCTTCACAATCTTCAAAGGGATGAGTACCAATGCCAATTACGGACATCATGGCGCCTGGAACTCCAACAACAATGCTACAGGGCTGACATCGGCTTCGTTACCAGGTGGTGGAACGACTTTTACCCTAGCCGACATCGTCGCCTATAGCGTTGGCGGCGCAAGCCCCAGCAACTTGGATACCATTTCATTCGACGCGGAAGCGGGTCAAGTTTATACCGTTGTACTAGGCGGATATCGGAATGGTGAATGGGGTGACACTATTGACGGCTACAAATTAAATGTCAGCTCGGTTGCGGCGGTTCCTGTTCCTGGCGCGCTTTGGCTGTTCGGCAGCGCATTGGTCGGCTTGGTTGGCGTGCAACGCCGCAAACAGCAAGCAGCATAATCAGCTTTGCACGCCGCCAGGGATTGGCGGCCACCCAAACCCGCGCTACCTCCTACCGTAGTTGCGGGTTTTCTTTTTCAAACAGCTTTCCGGCAAACCGGAATTGTTATTGTCTGTTATTGAATTGCTACAATAGATCGTTTTCATTTAATTACTCAGCAAAACACCATGAGCGAATCCATGCGCCTGGGCCAGGCAGCTATTCAGAATAAAAATCTCCCCGAAGCCGTTCATTGGTTTAGCCAAGCCGCAAAAGAAGCTCCCAAGGATCCCCAAGTGTTAGCCTGCCTGGGTCAAGCCTTGTGCTGGCAAGGCAAGCGCGATGAAGGGCTTACGCATTTACGCCAGTCCGGGCAATTGTTAGCCAAAAAAGCCCGCAAGAACCGTGATGTTAAATTAGTGATCGATTTAGCTGATCAGTTGCAACATTGGAATGATTACAAAGGTTCCGCTGAATTATGCAAACTGGCCGTACAAATTAACCCCAGCTATACTCGCGGCTTTCAATTGTTGGCCCTATCCCACTCCCGCCTTAATCAGAAAAAACCGGCATTGGCGGCTGGTAAGCAAGCGCTAAAGTTGGCCCCGGATAACGCCATGCTGAACATTCTGGTGGCGACCTTGGAAATTACCGACGGACAATCAGAAAGCGCCCGTCAGCGTTTAGAAAAAGTCTTGCAAAACCCCTTACTCAAACCGGAAGAAAAATTCCGCGCGCACAAGGAACTGGCTAGGGTATTGGATAAACTGGGCGTTTACGATCAAGTTTTCCCCCATCTGCATGCGGCCGGTGAAGTTTCGCCTCGCTTGCCGGAAGTTCAACGCCAAGACCAGCAACTGGTGCCCAACATGCTGGAAACCAACAAAGCCGAATTCGACCGCGACTTACTCGGCCGTTGGTCCGATACCGTGTTTCCGGACGACCAGCCGGCGCCGGTGTTTTTGTTGGGCTTTATGCGTACCGGCACCACCTTGACCCAGGAAGTGTTGGGCGCGCACCCGGAAGTATTCGTGGCCGACGAAACTGACTTGATTATCTCGGTGGTACGCGAACTACAACGCATGTTCAACAATCAGGGCAGCATTCCGCAAATGTTGCGGCAACTTGATTTGGATGGCGCGCTGCATCTACGCGCATTTTATTGGCAGCGAGCTAGAGCCTTATTCGGCGACAAGGTCCAGGGCCGTCTGTTCCTGGACAAAACCACGATGAACAGCATCGATCTGGGTCTGATCAATTGCCTGTTTCCCGATGCCAAACTGGTGTTTTTGCTGCGCGATCCGCGCGACGTCTGCTTGAGCTGTTTCATGCAAACCATGATCCCCACCCCTTCAACGGTGCATTTATTGACTTGGGAAAGCACGGCCAGGTTTTATGCACAAGTGATGGAGTGGTGGGATACGCTAAAACCCAAGTTGACGATGGACTTTATCGAGTTTCGTTACGAGGATGCGGTATTTGAATTCGAACCTGCTTTTCGCCGCGTTTTTGACTTTATCGGACTGGAGTGGAACCCGGAAGTGGCCGACTTCCATAAACACGCCGCCGGCAAATTCATCGCCAGCCCCAGCTTCAGCCAGGTAGCGCAACCCTTGTATTCTTCATCGGTGGGCCGTTGGCGGCGATATGAAGCGGAATACGCTTCCATAGCGGATTTACTCCAGCCGTTTATTCAGGCTTATGGTTACCAATGAATGGCACGGAATAGAGCCCTAATCACTGCAAATAATCAGTTTATCTTTCGCTGAAAATCTTGGAAACGGAGCGATAGCGAAGTGAAGATTTTTAGTCCGCGATAGCCGTAGCGCCGGGCGGGTTTTCGTAGCGAAGCGGAGAAAACCTGCAAGGCCTCGCGAAACGGCGTCAAGTCATGCGAGAGCCGATGTTTCGACCCCTTGTTGGGTCGAAACGAGGTGACGCGGACGAATCGGGGCCGCCGGAGGCATAAGCGGTCGCGTAATTTTTGCCGCTTGTTGGGGCTGGGATGCCCCTAAACAAGCTTTCGCAAAAATAGCGACTCCCCGATCCCTTGCCCGACAAGAAAACCAACCACCCCCGATGAAATCGCACTGACAATGCCCGCCGCCCATTTTTTGTCATCCGCCGCCCCGGTAGCGAAGATGTAAACACATCCGGCAAACACCACGCCGATTATCATGAGGGCGAAGAAAAAAAGCATGTATGTCATATTCCGTTTCAGTTCGGCATCCGCTGATTCCTTTGAACGCCTAGCGGCGGCGTCTTCCGCTGTTTCGTTGCTAACAGACAGTTCGTATTTGTGATCCTTGCCGACGATTTGACCAAGGTTAATTTCCGGACCGATTCCCGTGTCCATTTCCCCCACGCTTAGATACCGACGATCTCTGTCAGCAAATGCTTGTTTTGATCAAGAATACCCAACCGTTTTTTTTCCGTCTTGGCCTCGGCTACCACATCGTATAAGGCGATGGCCTTGCGCAGGATTTCAGTCTTGGTAGTGTGGCCCGAAACGGCCAGTTGTTCCAAACGTTCGTTTAACTCGGGGGATAGGGACAAGCTTAGGCGAACTACTTCTTTATCGGTTGCCATGCGATTCTCCTTTTGCGTTAAAAAAGCATTATTTACGCATAAATAATACGCTTCTTTTACCTATTCGCAAGCGATTGATCCACTCTTACCACAGCAAATAACTCAATTTGGCCATGCGATAAAAGAGGCTACAGCAAATGCCTGACCGCCTGCCTTTCCTCGATTAATTCCACCTCGTTCTGTTTTAACCTTTCCAGGCTAAACGCATTCAGATCGAGACCCTTGACGATGTGGTATTGGCCGTTGCTGACTGTTACCGGGAACGAATAGATCAAACCGGGCTCAATGCCGTAGCTGCCGTCGGAAGGTACCGCCATGCTGACCCAATCGCCCTCTTCCGTTCCTTGTATCCAAGTCGTCATATGCCTGATGATGGCATTGGCGGCGGACGCGGCGCTGGATTGGCCGCGCGCCTTGATCACTTCGGTACCGCGGTGCTGAATGGTCGGTATGTACTCGTTAACAAACCACTGATCATCAACCAATGACAAGGCGGCTTGACCCTTAACCCTGGCATGATGCAAGTCGGGATATTGCATGCAGGAGTGATTACCCCACACCATGACATTTTTAACATCCCTGCTTGGCACTCCGCATTTTTCGGCCAGCTGACTGATCGCGCGGGTATGATCCAGCATGGTCATCGCGGCAAAGCATTCCGGCGCCAAATCCGGCGCCTTGTTCAGAGCCAAGTAGGCATTAGTGTTGGCGGGGTTGCCGGTAACCAGCACCTTAACGTCGCGACTGGCCACTTCATTCAAGGCCTGGCCTTGCACGATGAAAATCTCGGCATTTTGCGACAATAAATCGCTTCTGAGCATGCCGTGAGTACGCGGCCTGGCGCCCACCAGGAAGGCGTAATCGACATTATCGAACGCCACTTTCGGATTGTCGGTGATGATGATTTTGTGCAGCAGGTGAAAGGCGCAATCGTTCAACTCCATCACTATCGCTTTCAACGCCTCCATTGCCGACGGTATTTCCAGCAATCGCAGTACAATCGGTTGATCGGGACCCAGCAAATCACCGGCCGCCAAGCGAAATAACAATGAGTAACTGATTTGACCTGCGGCGCCGGTTACTGCAATGTCAACGGGTGTTTTCATAACTTCCTTTATATATAATGTTGGGTGTTGATTTACGAACGGCGCCGCAATAAAGGTACGACACTGTTACACACTCTTTTTTGTCCTAAACAATACCACATTCCGTGTTTGACGGGTTTCATTGGATTATAAAGCGACCCGTTTAATATCCCTGTATAATGGCGCGCCTCAAAATAAATAGTATAAATATCAGGTAAGTTAATGAAAAAACTGCTGTTTCAGTTCGACACCGACACTCATCCCTCGGTTTTTGACACGGTTGTAGCTTACGACGGTGGCGCCGACCATGTCATCGGCCATGGCGGATTAACACCGGAGAATGTCGGTGCATTGGTCGACGGCTGTATTTTTACTCGCGCGCCCAAAGACAAAAAAAACACCGCGATTTTCATCGGCGGCAGCAATATGAAAGCCGGCCAGAATCTGCTGGAGGCCATCCAAAAACATTTCTTCCCGGGTTTTCAAGTTTCCGTGATGTTGGACAGCAACGGCAGCAATACCACGGCCGCCGCCGCGGTAGCCAGAATTGCCGGCAGTTGCAGCTTGGCCGGCAAAAAAGCCGTGGTATTGGCCGGCACCGGTCCGGTCGGTCAACGCGCGGCGGCAATGATGGCACTGGAAGGAGCGGAAGTCAGCATCACTTCCCGCCACATTTTTAATGCCGAAAAAGCCTGTTTCGCGATGAAGGAACGCTTTAACATCAATTTAACCCCGATCGAAGCGGCTGACCTGGATGCTCGTGCCGCCGCCATAAAAGACGCCAACATCGTTTTGGCCACCGGTGCCGCCGGGGTCGAACTGCTTAAGCCGGAACATTGGCAAAACAACCCGAATCTGGAAGTATTGGCCGACGCCAATGCCACTCCGCCGGTCGGCATTGGCGGCACGGATGTAATGGATAAAGGCGAACTCCGTAACGCTAAGATTATTTGGGGCGCCATCGGCTTTGGCTCGCTGAAACTGATGCTGCACCGAGCCTGCATTGCCAAATTGTTTGAAGATAATAAACAGGTACTCGATGCCGAAATTATCTTCAATTTAGCCAAGAAAATGGCTTAATCCGCTAGCCTAATCAATGGCCCAGCAACAGGCACTCTTGCGCGAACAATGTCTTGGGATTTTTCAGGCTGGCCTGGCCGCCGCCGATCCGCAAGCCGCGGTTGAACATTGCCTGTCGTACGCTGACCAGCGTTTGCGAATTCGGCTCGCCCCAAACGATAGCCAGGTGCGCCTCGGCAACTGGACCAAGATACATTTAATCGCTTTCGGCAAAGCTGCCCGTGCCATGGCAAGCGCGGCCCTCCGGGCAATTCCCGCCGAAAAACTAGCCAAACCGGGCCTGGTCGTGACCACTTACGATAACCTTGCGCCTGTTGACGGCTGCGAGGTAATGGGAGCCGGGCACCCGCTACCGGATAGCAACGGCCTGGAAGCCGCCAAAACAATAGCGGCCCGCATTCAAAGCGCCGGCCCAACCGAATTGGTTTTGCTCTTGGTCTCGGGCGGCGGTTCGGCATTACTGCCCTACCCGGTCGACGGCGTCAGTTTGGCCGATAAAATCGCCGTCACCGAATTGCTGTTGGCCTGCGGCGCCGGCATCAATCAAATCAACTGTGTACGCAAGCATTTATCCAAACTGAAAGGCGGCGGACTGGCCCGTCTGGCGGCTCCGGCCGATCTGCACGCACTGATTTTATCCGACGTGCTCGGCGACGACCCTAGCGCTATCGCTAGCGGCCCGACCGTGGCCGATCGGACCACTTTTGCCGATGCCATGGCCGTGCTTAAAAACCGACAGCTTTGGGATCAAACGCCATCCAGCATAAAAGACTATCTGGCACAAGGTGCCCAGGGTTTAAAACCGGAAACCTTAAAACCGGACGACCCTGTCCTTGCCTCATCGGCGCACACCTTAATCGGCGGCAATGCCCTTAGCGTCGACGCCGCATTCGCTGCCGCGCAAGAGATGGCTTATCGCGCCCATATTTACAGCAAACAGTTGCGTGGCGAAGCACGGCAGGCGGCGGAACAATTGGCGCTATATTGTAAACAACTGATGAATAATGGACTGACTCAAGTCACGGCGCTGATTGCCGGCGGCGAAACCACCGTCACGCTGACCGGCAACGGTAAAGGCGGCCGCAATCAGGAAATGGCGCTGGCGTTTGCCCTCAGTGCCGAACGACTGGCACTCAACGGTCAATGGACATTTTTAAGCGCCGGCACCGATGGCCGTGACGGCCCGACCGACGCCGCCGGCGGCATGGTCGACAGTCAAACCTTAACCGCCATCCGTGCCGCCGGTATCGACCCGCAAGCGGCGCTGGCTAACAACGATTCTTATACGGCGCTGCAAGCCGCCAATGCCTTGGTGATCACCGGCGCTACCGGCACCAATGTCGCCGATTTGCAAATAGCACTACTGCATCCTCTTACCGAATAGAAACCCATCAGGAGAACCCCATGTTTAAAACATCGATGACTATCGAAGGCTTTGATAACGAATTATTTAAAGCCATCGAGCAGGAACGTCAACGCCAGGAAGACCATATCGAGCTGATCGCCTCGGAAAACTACGCCAGCCCCCGCGTGCTGGAGGCCCAAGGCACCTTGCTGACCAACAAATACGCCGAAGGTTATCCGGACAAACGCTATTACGGCGGCTGCGAATATGTCGACATCGTCGAACAACTGGCCATCGACCGGGCCAAGGCTTTATTCGGCGCCGATTACGCCAACGTCCAGCCGCATTCGGGCTCGCAAGCCAATATGGCGGTGTTCATGTCGCTAGTGCAACCCGGCGATACTATCCTGGGCTTGAGCCTGGCCGACGGCGGCCACTTGACCCACGGCGCCAAACCCAATTTTTCCGGCAAAATCTACAACGCCGTCCAGTACGGCCTGAAACCAGACACAGGCGAAATCGACTACGAACAAGTCGAAGCCCTGGCGCTGGAACACAAGCCGAAAATGATCATCGCCGGCTTCTCGGCCTATTCCCGAATCTGGGACTGGCAGCGCTTCCGCGACATCGCCGACAAGGTTGGCGCTTATCTGGTAGTCGACATGGCCCATGTCGCCGGCCTGGTCGCCGCAGGCCTGTATCCGAATCCGGTGCCTATCGCCGACGTGGTCACCAGCACCACCCACAAATCCTTGCGCGGCCCGCGCGGCGGCCTGATTCTGTGCAAGAGCAATCCGGAGCTGGAGAAAAAAATCAATTCCAATATTTTCCCCGGCATCCAGGGCGGACCGCTGATGCACGTGATCGCCGCCAAGGCCGTGGCCTTCAAGGAAGCCTTGGAACCCGAATTCAAAGCCTATCAACAACAAGTGATCAACAACGCCAGGGCCATGGCCGAAGTCTTCATCGAACGCGGCTATGACGTCGTTTCCGGCGGCACCGACAACCATTTGATGCTGGTTTCGCTGATCGCCAAGGGCATTACCGGCAAGGCCGCCGATGCCGCCTTGGGCCGCGCCCACATCACCGTCAACAAAAACGCCGTACCCAACGACCCGCAATCACCTTTCGTCACCAGCGGCATCCGTGTCGGCACCCCGGCGCCCACCACTCGTGGTTTCAAGGAAGCGGAAGTACGCGAAGTCGCCAATCTGATGTGCGATGTGATGGATAACATCGAAGACGAAAGCGTGATTGATTCGGTTAAAGAGTCGGTCAGCATACTGTGCGCACGCTTCCCGGTTTACCGGACTTAAGCGCGAGCCAACGGCGGAACACGATCCAACCCAATTCAATCTATACGAAAACCACCATGTCAGACATCGAAATCGCCCAACAGGCTAAAATGCAACCCATCATAGGCCTGGCCGGTGAAAAATTCGGCATCCCCGCCGAGCATCTGGACCCTTACGGTCATTACAAAGCCAAAATTTCGCTGGAATACGTCAACAGCCTGAAAGACAAGGCCGACGGCAAGCTGATTCTGGTCACCGCCATCAGCCCCACCCCGGCCGGCGAAGGTAAGACCACCACCACGGTCGGCTTGGGCGATGCGCTGAATCGAATCGGCAAAAAAACCATCATCTGCCTACGCGAGCCTTCGTTGGGTCCTTGCTTCGGCGTCAAGGGCGGCGCTGCCGGCGGCGGTTATGCGCAGGTGGTGCCGATGGAAGACATCAACCTGCATTTCACCGGCGATTTCCACGCCATCGGCGTCGCCCATAACTTGCTGTCGGCCTTGATCGACAACCACATCAACCACGGCAACGCGCTCGACATCGACCCACGCCGCATCCAGTGGAAACGCGTCGTCGACATGAACGACCGCGCGCTGCGCAAGATCGTGGTCGGCATGGGCGGCGCGGCCAACGGCTACCTGCGCGAAGACGGTTTCGACATCGTCGTCGCTTCGGAAGTGATGGCCATCCTTTGTCTGGCGACCAGCCGCGCTGACTTGAAGGAACGCCTGGGCCGCATCGTCATCGGCTACAAATCCGACAAGGTCACGCCGGTCTATGCGCGTGACTTGAACGCCCACGGCGCGATGGCGGCGGTGTTGAAAGACGCCATCAAACCCAATCTGGTGCAAACCCTGGAAAACAATCTGGCCATCATCCACGGCGGCCCGTTCGCCAATATCGCCCATGGCTGTAACACCGTCACCGCCACCAAGACCGCGCTGAAACTGGCAGACTACGCGGTCACCGAAGCCGGTTTCGGCGCCGATCTGGGCGCGGAAAAGTTCATCGACATCAAATGCCGGATGGCCGGACTGAAACCGTCGGCGGTGGTATTGGTGGCGACGGTGCGGGCGCTGAAATTCCACGGCGGCGTCGCCAAGGACGATTTAAATAAGGAAAACCTGGAAGCATTGGAAAAAGGTTTCGCCAATCTGGAGCGACACTTCAGCAACATCACCAACCATTACGGCCTGCCTTGCGTGGTTAGTATCAACCACTTCACTTTCGATACCGATGCCGAAATCGACTTGTTGAAAAGCAAGTGCGAAGCCCTGGGCGCGAAATGCGTGATCGCCAAGCATTGGGCTCAAGGCGGCGCCGGCGCGGAAAATCTGGCCCGCGAGGTGTTGAACATCGTCGATCAGCGCGAACCCGGCTTCAGCTATGTCTACGACAGCGACCTGCCGCTGTGGAGCAAGATCGAAGCCATCGCCACCAAACTTTACGGAGCCGGCAGCGTCAGCGCCAGCCCGAAGGTAGTGAGCGAGATCAAGGCCTTGCAAGCTAACTACGGCCACTTTCCGATCTGCATGGCCAAGACCCAGATGTCGTTCTCGACCAATCCCAACAGCAAGGGCGCGCCGAGCGGGCATAACGTGGAAATCAGTGAATTACGCTTGGCCAACGGTGCGGGCTTCATCGTCGCCATCGCCGGCGACATGATGACCATGCCCGGTCTGCCGAAAGTACCGGCCGCCGAGCGCATCGACATCAGCGACGACGGCGTCATCAGCGGTTTGTTCTAAGCCTTACGACCAAGTCATCGCCCAACAAAAAGCCGAAGTAAAGACTCCGGCTTTTTGTTGCTTGTGCCACGGCTGGGTTTCAATATGTTGCAAGCTTGACAACCCTACAGCATGCTTTAGCCGGCTTCTCTCACTCCTTAGCGCAACCCACTTCATCGAAAAAGGGCCGTCAATTCATGCGCTAAGCTAAGCGGCCTTTATTGTTAACCACCGGTTTGTCTTCCGCCGATCTGAAACATTTAATTGGCAAGTGTTTTGCTTAAACCTATTATAAAGAGAGGTTAATATGACATTACACATTGGATCAATGATGCCGGATCGCTCACTCGATGAGAGCGCGCTAATCAAAGCCATTACAAAAATCGCCATGGATTTAGCGGGATTACGCAATCAAGTCATCCAGAAGAAAACGCCGCTGCTGGACATCGTGTTTTTATTACCAAGCCGGCAAGAACAAGCAGACTTTACCGGATTACGCTTGCACTCATTCGACTCTGCCGGACAGATTCTCAGGATCGAGTCCGCGGTACCGGAAAAAATGGTGACATCGATTCATGCCGAACGCTTCGTCATCGCCATCATGCAGGATGCGATTGATGCGGCCGGCGAATTCTTTAACGAACAACGCATACTGTTTGACACGGCGGGACATTTGGCTTTGGTCGACTCAATCAACACCGTGGAACAACGCGCGCTGAACTAAACCACCATTTCGTTCGCCGGAACGCCGGGAAACGGCAAACCAACCTTCTTGCCTCCGATTTAATCAGAAGAATGTAAGGCCGTCGCATTCGTGCGATTATGCTACGCTAATCGCACCTACATCATAACCCGGCAGCCAATTCCAAGGCTCTATCCATTTCTTCAAACGTATTATAAAAATGCGGTGAAAATCGAATGCCGCCGCCGCGCATGGCGCAAACAACGCCATTTTGCTGTAAATGTTGATACAGCGCTTCGTTTGCAAGCATGTTGTGTTTGAAGGTGACGATGCCGGATTTCAGCGGACTGTCCCACCGGGAAAGCAAAACCAATTGATCGTTTGCGGCGATGGCGTGTTTCAAATAATCTGTTCTTTCGATCACCCGCGATTCGACTGCCTCCATGCCGGTTTCCAATAGCAAAGACAAACTGGCGGAAAACGCATGGATGCCGAGCATATTCGGACTACCGCATTCAAAACGGCGGGCTGTCGGATGTATCTCCCAAGGCAGGTTTTCGTAATTATGCGTATCTTTCATCATGTGCCAGCCGAACTGGGTCAGTTTGAGCTTGTTCCTAGCCTCGGCCGAGGTGTAAAAAACGCCCAGACCTTCCGGGCCAAACATCCATTTATGCCCGTCGGCCATCACAAAATCGGCCTTGTAGGCTTGCACATCAAATTGCACCGCGCCCAAACTCTGAATTGCATCGATACAAAACAGGATGTCGCGCTGCTTGCAAAAATGACCTATGCGTTGCAAGTCCATCCGCAAGCCGGAAGTAAACTGGATCGAACTGATCGTCAGTAAACGGGTATTGCCGTCCACCAGCGCAAATAGCGCGTCCTCGGGCGACTCGGCACTGGCCAGATCGGCCTGACGGAACTCCACGCCTTGATCGGCCAATGATTGCCAGGGCAAGCGGTTGGACGGAAATTCCTCATTACTCGAAACGATGTTGTCGCCGGTTTGCCACGGCAATCCGTAGGCTACGAAGGATAGGGCTTCCGAGGTGTTTTTCACCAACGCAATGTCATCGGCCGAGGGCGCGTTGATCAAGGCTTGTAATTGGCGCCGAATATCGGCTTCCTGCTTCAACCAATCCAGGTAATAGTGAGAGCCGTAAACAGTATTTTGTTCGGCAAACCGGACGACCGCGTCACGGGTTCGTTTGGGCCAAGGCGCGACGGCGGCGTGGTTGAGATAAATTAAGTCGTCGGTAAGCGCAAATTCCGGGTGCTTCATGGCATTGACCTGATATAGGGGATAAACGGACAGATTAAATATAGATCGAGCTCAACATGGATTTTCCGGCACCATTCACCTGGGTTAACTCGCTAAAATCATCGCCCGACTAATCAGGTTTCAGGACAACCGATTAGAGCGGCGGCGAATCAGCCAACCATAAATGCCCATATTGACCAGCAGAACCAGGCCGGCAAGAATGTATTGCATCTGTGGCGTGAGACCGGCGGGATAAATGATGTTCAGCAGGTAATGTTCGATGAAGCTGTCGTGATACCCGGCCTGCCCCGCCATCCGCCGAAGATGGTTTTCAAGGTAAGTCAGGGGACATATCCGGCCGGTTATTTCAACCAAGAAGCCCCAGGCTGCGGCCGGCAAATGAAGAACAGGCAGCCAATGCCAGCGGACCGTTAGTATCGCACCCACAACCACAAACAGTATGAATGCCAAATGCGCAATGAGAACGGCATCGGCCGCCAGACGGAACCACATGATGGAATGCTCGGCAATCGGTTTAAAAACCCGCCACGGTTAATTTTCCGGTGTTAAGGCTATTTTTGAAGCTTGTAGCCATCGCCGATGCCAACTATATCGTTCACCGAGCGGGGTCGTTGGTTGAGCGAAGCCGAAGTAGTTGAAGCGATTATTTGATTTCGACTCCGCTCAGTCAGCGACATATTTATTTGGCGCTCAGTCAACGACAGTGTTTGGATTGGGTCAATTGATTGCCATAAATCACCCAAGCAGGTTTGTTTACCCGCGGGTATGCCCTACAAAATCTTCACAAATCTGCCCTACTAAAAAGACAGACTGTCTAATGAATCAAACTCAACAGCACCCCGGCCGCCACGGCCGACCCTATCACGCCGGCCACGTTGGGTCCCATCGCGTGCATCAATAAAAAATTATAGGGGTTGCTTTCCTGGCCGACTTTATTGGCTACCCGCGCCGCCATCGGCACGGCGGAAACGCCGGCCGCGCCGATCAGCGGATTGATCGGGGTGCTACTGAAACGGTTCATGATCTTCGCCATCACCACGCCGCTGGCGGTACCAATCGCAAATGCAATGGCGCCCAGGCCCAAAATACCCAGGGTTTCGATTTTCAGAAAGGCTTCGGCACTCAATTTAGAACCCACCGATAAGCCCAAAAATATGGTGACGATGTTGATCAATTCGTTTTGAGCGGTTTTACTGAGGCGGTCGACCACGCCCGAGGCATTCATTAAATTCCCCAGACAAAACATACCCACCAATGGCGCGGCGGATGGCAGCAGAAGTGCCGTTAATACCACCAACATCAATGGGAACACGATTTTTTCGGTCTTGCTGACATTGCGAAGTTGCTGCATTTCGATTTTGCGCTCGTCTTCGGTGGTCAAGGCCCGCATGATGGGCGGCTGAATCAAGGGCACCAAAGCCATGTACGAATACGCGGCTACCGCGATGGCCCCCAGTAATTCCGGCGCCAGCTTGGAAGCGACGTAAATTGCGGTAGGGCCGTCGGCGCCGCCGATAATCGCAATCGCCGCCGCTTGTTTCAAGCTGAATTCCATGCCCGGCACCAGATTCAGCGCCAGGGCGCCGAACAAGGTTGCAAAAATCCCGAACTGCGCGGCCGCTCCTAAGAACAAAGTTTTGGGATTGGCCAGCATGGGACCAAAGTCAGTCATCGCCCCAACCCCCATGAAAATCAACAGCGGAAACATACCGGACTTGATCCCGCCATACAGGTAATACAGAATGCCGCCCTCTTCCGTCATGCCCGCGACCGGGATGTTGCTGAGAATGGCGCCGAAACCGATCGGCAACAACAGCAACGGTTCGAAGCCTTTTTTAATCGCCAGAAACAGCAGTAAAAACCCCACCGCCATCATAATGACTTGCTGCCCGCTGATGTTGTAAAGACCGGTGCTTTCCCACAACAGTATTAGATTTTCCATGAATTATCTTTGGTTATTTCAAACTTAAAGGGGGAATTAAGCTCGCGCGGGCAAAATTACAGAATGACCAGCACATCGCCAACCGACACACTATCACCCTGCTTGACGTTGACCGCGCTGACGATACCGGCCACTTTGGAACGGATTTCGGTTTCCATTTTCATCGCTTCCATCACCATCACCACATCACCTTCGGCTATGTGCGCGCCGATATTGACCTTGACTTTCAGCACCACGCCGGCCAAGGGCGAAACGACAACGCCATGGCCGCTGACGATGGGCGGTGTTACCACCAGATCCGGACCTACCTGAGTAGTGGGGGCGGCTTGGATCGTCAGATTGGAGCCGGACGGGCCAACCGCGACGTTATAGGTATGGCCGTCGACATTGACGGAATACATCTCCACCGGACCTTTCGCGGCTTGAGCCTGGCTTGCCGCGGCGGCCACCGCACTGGCGGCTTCCGGATTCGGTGCCGGTTCGAACGCGGCCGGATTGCCGCGATTTTGCAGAAACTTCCAACCCACTTGAGCAAACATGCCGTCAATCAAAGCATCTTCTTCGACAAACTCCGACAATTTCACCCCATCGGCGGCGGCTTTGCGTTTGACCTCGGCGATCAGCTTATCCATTTCCGGTTGTAATAAATCGGCCGGACGGCAGGTAATCGGTTGCGCGCCATCGAGTACCCGCGCCTGCAATTCCTTGTTAACCGGAGCCGGCGCCGCGCCGTATTCGCCTTTCAAAATACCGGCGGTTTCCTTGCTGATGGTTTTATAGCGTTCACCGGCCAATACATTTAAAACCGCCTGGGTACCGACGATTTGCGAGGTAGGCGTTACCAGCGGGATGAAGCCCAGGTCTTCGCGAACGCGAGGAATTTCCGACAATACTTCGTCGAATTTGTCGGCGGCGCCCTGCTCTTTCAGCTGGCTTTCCATATTGGTCAGCATACCGCCGGGCACTTGCGAAACCAGAATCCGTCCGTCGACGCCTTTCAGGCTACCTTCGAACTGAGCGTATTTTTTGCGGACTTCCCGGAAATAAGCCGCGATTTTTTCCAGCTTGACCAAATCCAGACCGGTGTCCCTAGGCTGACCCTGTAAACTGGCGACTATGGTTTCGGTCGGATTGTGTCCGTAAGTCATGCTCAGGGATGAAATCGCGGTATCGGCGTTATCCAGCCCGGCTTCCACGGCCTTGATGTAAGTACCGACGCTCAAACCGGTTGTGGCGTGGCATTGCATATGAATCGGAATCGAAACGGCTTTTTTCAGTTTGCTGATCAGTTCGTATGCATGGTAGGGCGTCAATAGTCCCGCCATGTCCTTGATGCAGATCGAGTGCGCGCCCATGTCTTCGATGATGCGGCCCTGCTCGACCCATTTGGCGATGGTATGCACCGGACTGGTGGTGTAGGAAATAGTACCCTGGGCGTGGGCATCGGTGTTCAATACGGCCTTGACCGCGCGCTCGATATTGCGCATGTCGTTCATTGCATCGAAGATACGAAAGACATCGATACCGTTGATTACGCAACGCTCGACAAACTTGTCCACCACATCGTCGGCATAGTGGCGATAACCCAATATGTTTTGACCACGGAACAGCATTTGCTGGCGGGTATTGGGCATGGCTTTTTTCAGCAGACGCAAACGCTCCCATGGATCCTCGCCCAGATAACGGATGCAAGCATCAAAGGTGGCACCGCCCCAGGATTCGATGGACCAATAGCCAATTTGGTCCAGCTGCTCGCAAATCGGCAGCATGTCTTCGATACGCAAGCGGGTTGCCAGAATCGATTGATGCGCGTCGCGTAACACGACTTCCGTTATTCCTAAAGGTTTGTTTACCTTTGCCACTCTTAATTCTCCTAATGATGCCTTTTGGGTCGGTTT
The DNA here is from genome assembly GCF_015711015.1 of Methylomonas sp. LL1. Taxonomy (NCBI): domain Bacteria; kingdom Pseudomonadati; phylum Pseudomonadota; class Gammaproteobacteria; order Methylococcales; family Methylococcaceae; genus Methylomonas; species Methylomonas sp. LL1. The sequence continues at coordinate 526,720 of NZ_CP064653.1, read as the reverse complement.
ACGCTTACCTTGTGGGTAGTGTTGCCAGTATGCCTAATAATCGATCACGACACTTGCTTAATCGTTGTTTCGATGTTTGATCCGATATTGATGCACCGCCGCGCTGATGGCGGCAATGGTGCCGAGATCGTCACCGTGGTGAGTACCTGGATGCTGTCCGTTCGGTAGCTCCGGGAAAAACCGCAGAACCAGCGACGACATGGTCTTGATTGCGACCACCAACATCGCCAGAAAACTAAAGACCATGCCCATGCCGATCAGCATCAGCTCTATTCCGGACGACATCAGTTCATTCATGGTAATCAACCGTAAAATTTCAAGTTAAACCGCATTATCGCCAAAAGCTCCCGATTAAACAATCTTGCAACCCCAGCCCAACTCGCTAGAAGAGCCAAGGATTTGCCGCAACCGACCTGATCGCGGCTAAAATAGACATAATACCCGCTGCCTGAATTGGCCGCTTTTCGGTAGCATCGTTTTTAATTCGAGATGGGAATTCATGACCTCCAACCACGCAAGCTTTGACGTGCTTTGCCTCGGCCATGCCAGTTACGATCTGGTTTTCTCGGTACCGCATCACCCTGCACCGGATGAAAAACTGTTTGCCGACAACCTGTTGGGCTGCGGCGGCGGACCGGCCGCCAATGCGGCGGCAACGGCGGCCAAACTGGGATTCAAGACTGGATTTGCCGGATATCTGGGTCGGGATGTTTATGGCGACAGCCACCTGCGCGAACTGACCGCGTCCGGAGTCGATACCCGCTTGCTTGTCCGCGGCAATTCGCCGACTCCGCTGTCGGCTATTTTGGTTAAACCCGACGGCAAGCGCGCGCTGCTGAATTACAAGGGCGATACCCAAGCCTTGGCGGCCGACAGCCTGGATTTTACCGGCATCACCAGCAAAGTCCTCCTATTTGACGGCCACGAACCGCATATTTCGTTGGCATTATTAAATAAAATCAACGACTCCAAGCTGCCGACGGTGCTCGATGCGGGTTCCCTGCATGACGGTACGCGCGCCTTAATGGATAAGGTCAATTATCTGGTCTGCTCGGAAAAATTCGCACTGCAATATGCCGGCGACGTACAAACCGCCCTCGCCGCTCTGGCTACTTTGTCGCCAGCCGTCGTCATCACACTGGGCGAACACGGCTTGATCTGGCGGCGCGGCCTGGAAACCGGCAAGTTGGCGGCACCGACCGTCGTTGCGATCGATACCACCGGCGCCGGCGATGCATTTCATGGCGCCTTTGCCGCCGCGCTGGCGACCGGCATGTCATGGCCGGATCTGTTGCGTTATGCCAGTGTCGCCGGCGCGTTTTGTTGCACACAACTGGGCGCACGTCCCGGCTTGCCGGATAAACAGCAACATAGCCGGCTATTGGCAAACTGGCCGGTTTAATTCCGGATGCCGCAGTTGCCGAGCGTTTCCGAAATAATACGCCCGATACGAATTGTCATTCCGTTGTTGGCGGCCGCTGGGTGTCGTTGGCTGATGGGTGTCGTTGACTGAGCGGAGCCGAAGCCCTAATCACCCGATCCCGCAGCGGCAAGAATCAACGCTCGAAATACTCCAATAAAAAATCTATCAAGCTGGTCAACTTGGCCGGATAAAAACGCCGCTGCAAATAAGTCGCATAAATTGCCACGGCCGGCCGGCGGTAATCGCGCAAAATTTCCACCAACTCGCCCCGTTGCAAATAGGCAATCACCGATAATCGCGGAGCCTGTACGATTCCCATGCCTAAAGCCGCCGCCTGGCACAAGGCCCTGCCGTTATTGGAAGCCAATACCCAATCTGACTTGATTCTTTTCGGCTCGCCATCGACGTTGAAAATCCAATAATCGCCATGCGGCGTGTCGACGTAATGCAAACATTGATGCCGGGTGAGATCGTCTATCGTTTGAGGACAACCCTTTTCAGCCAGATAGGACGGCGCGGCGTAGGTGCAAAGTTCGGTTTCGGCAATCTTGCGCGCCACCACGCCGGGATCGAGCTTATCGGTGACCAGCAACGACACATCAAAACTGCCGTCGCGAAGATTAGGCGGCTTATTATCCAGCGACATCAACACCTTGACTTCGGGATAGCGGCGCAAATACTGCTCTATCGCCGGCACCATATAGATTCCGCCGAAATCGATCGGTGCGCTGATTTTGATCTGGCCCTTGACTCGCTCGCCCAGTTGCGCGGTCGAAGCCTCCAACTCCGCCAGATCCTCGAGTAATTGTTTGCTACGGTTGTAATAGGCCTCGCCGGCGCTGGTCAGATTGAGGCTGCGGGTGGTGCGATTCAACAAAACCACCCCCAGCGATGCTTCTAATTGCGCCATGTATTTACTGATCATCATCGTCGACAGCTTTAATTCCTTGGCAACCGCCGAAAAAGTACCCAGCTCGACAATCCGGCAAAAGACATGCATGTTGTTAAACTTATCCATCTCGACCCAATATAAACTTAAAGTTTATATTTTATAAACCAAATGGAGTCTTTAAACCAGCATAGCGACTGTATACAATTGGCGGTGGAGATAGTCGTTACATCGTCTGGTTCTGCCGTCTTAACCAGACGTTTTTTCACCCACCGAGGTTCTTATGAGCAAAATACTAAACGAAGTACTCCTGGCTAACCGCGAATACGTTGCCGATTTCACTAAAGGCGATCTGGCCATGCCACCCGCCCGCCAGTTTGCCATTCTCACCTGCATGGACGCCCGCCTGGATCCGGCTAAATACGCGGGTCTGTCCGAAGGTGATGCCCATGTCATTCGTAACGCCGGCGGCCGCGCCAGCGACGACGCCATCCGCTCGCTGGTGATTTCCTATAAATTACTCGGCACCAAGGAATGGTTTGTGATCCATCATACCGATTGCGGCATGGAAACCTTCAATAACGAAATCATGAGCGACCTGCTGGCCAGCAGCCTGAAAACCGCCAGCGTCGATGCCTCCGGTTGGCATGACTGCTGCGAAGGCCCAGGCTGTACCGAAGGTAAATACATTAACTGGCTGACCATTAAAAATCAGGCCGAAAGCGTGCTGGAAGATGTCAATCGGATCAAGGCCCATCCATTGGTGCCCGCTAACATCCCCGTTTACGGTTACATTTACGACGTAAAATCCGGCAGCTTGATCGAAGTTCCGGAAGCGACTGCCGCCGGCCGCGCCAGCTAACTTAAGAAACGCGGGCCGGGGTTTATTCCCCGGCCTGAACCTATCAAAACCAATATCAATGCCGATTATGCCCAAGGATAACCTTGGCAAGCCCTTACGATTTCGACAAAGTAACGTCCCTGGCTTTAAGCAGATCGATACCGAAATCTCATTGGGGCAGTTGTTTTTACACCCTACCCTTTCCCGCGCATCGGCAACCCCGCACATCAGTCCTGTTTGACCGCCACTAGCGCCTCTTGCCCATCACACAACTAATTGCAAGACAAGCGACGGATTTTCAAGGAAAATAGCAACATTTCCACCATTCGCCGTATCGCATGTATAAATATGACGGTCTGGTTGTGCACCAAAGCCACGATGATGAAGGCATCATCGAAATCGTAGAAACTGAAGGCGTCAGGGCCTTGCATTTCGGTTCGCACTCCCGCCAAAGCACCATGTTGTTGTCCGACCCCAACCGCCTGCACTCCTTGTATGCACGAGCCATGATGGCCGGCTTGTTGTTCCATGACTCGCCCAGGGATGTCCTGATGATAGGACTGGGCGGTGGCACCATTGCCAAATTCCTGCTGCACCAGTTCCCCGAATGCCGGCTGAAGGTCATCGAATTTCGCGGCAGCGTGTTGAAAGTAGCCCGCAGCCATTTCGGCCTGCCGTTCGATTCGCGCATGAAGATCAAGATAGGCTGCGGTGCCCAGCATGTCCGGCAGCACAGCCGAGAACATAGCGAACTGCACGATCTGATCATGATCGACGCCTACGATCACGCCGGCATGGCACCGGAAGTCAGCAGCCTGACTTTTTTCGACCACTGCCGAACCTTACTGGCCAAAAACGGTCTGCTGGTGATCAACTTGTGGGGCACGGAGAAAGACCTGTTCAAGCAAGTCACCTGGAACATGGGACGCGTATTTGGCTGGCGCATCCTGTTTTTACCGGTACGCGGGCGTGGCAACATCATCGGCTTTGCCTTTGGCGACCAATTCCCCAAACCCAGCATGAAAAGCCTGATCGATAAAGCCAGACATCTCGAGCAACAGTATCAATTGGAATTCCCCGTCTTCCTGCAAGACATTAAACGCAGTAACACCAGCGTCATCAACCGAGTAATCACTAAATGATCCACAACGCCCCGAATATCTTCGGCTACAAAAAATACTGGGCTCACCGTTTCGGTCCCGCGCCGGAATTGCCGATGAGCCTGGCCGAAATGCAGTTACTGGGCTGGGACGCCTGCGACATCATCCTGGTGACCGGCGATGCCTACGTCGATCATCCCAGTTTCGGCATGGCGGTGGTCGGGAGGGTACTGGAAGCCCAGGGGTTTCGGGTCGGCATCATCTCTCAGCCGGACTGGCACAGCGCCGAAGACTTTAAACAGCTCGGCCAGCCCAAGCTGTTTTTCGGCGTCACCGGCGGCAATATGGACTCGATGGTCAACCGCTATACCTCCGACAAGAAAATCCGTTCCAACGATGCCTATACCGCCGACGGCGCGGCCGGCAAACGCCCGGACCGGGCGGTGAATGTCTACGCGCACCGCTGCCGCGAAGCCTATAAAAACGTACCCATTATCATCGGCGGCATCGAAGCCAGCCTGCGGCGTATTGCCCATTACGATTATTGGTCGGACAAGGTGCGCAAATCGATTCTGCTGGATTCCAAGGCCGATTTGCTGGTTTACGGTAATGGTGAACGCCAGGTCGTCGAGATTGCTCATCGGCTGGCGAAAGGTGAAACCATAGCCGAACTGAAAGGCATCCGCGGTACGGCACATTTCGTCAAACAGGTTCCGCTGGGCTGGATGGAAAGGGATTCGACCGACATCGACAAGCCGGGGGCGGTGATTTCGCATCTCAATCCGTATCAAGAACAACCGGCATGTGATAACGGCGCGGAACCCCGTGCCGCCGAAGATAAAATCAATGTAGGGCCGAATTCATTCGGCCAAACCTTTGGCGAAACGGTTATCCAGTTCAAACCCATCGCCAACAAGCAGCGCACCCAAACCGTGATCCGCCTGCCGGATTACGACGCAGTGAAAGACGATCCGATTCTATATGCCCATGCCTCGAGGGTGATGCACGGCGAAACCAACCCCGGCAATGCCCGAGCCTTGATTCAGCGCCACGGCAACCGCGAGGTATGGATCAATCCGCCGCCGCTGCCGCTGACGACCCCGGAAATGGACGGCGTTTTCGATTTGCCTTATTCGCGGCTGCCGCACCATGCCTACGGCCAAGCCAATATCCCGGCTTTCGAGATGATCCAGCATTCGGTGCTGATCATGCGCGGCTGCTTCGGCGGCTGCAGCTTTTGTTCGATTACCGAGCACGAAGGCCGCATCATCCAGAACCGCTCGGAAGATTCGATCATCCGCGAGATCGAAGCCATCCGCGATACTTCGCCCAACTTCACCGGCCATATCTCCGATCTGGGCGGACCGACCGCCAACATGTGGCGATTGGCCTGCAAGGACCCGAAGATAGAGGAATCGTGCCGCAAGCCGTCCTGCGTCTATCCCGGCATCTGCCACAATCTGAATACCGATCAGACGCCGCTGGTCAAACTTTACCGGCGCGCCCGCAAGCTGCCGGGCATCAAAAAAATCTTCATCGCCTCCGGCCTGCGTTACGACATCGCGGTGGAAACGCCCGAGTACGTCAAGGAACTGGTCACCCATCATGTCGGTGGCTATCTAAAGATCGCTCCGGAACACACCGAGCAAGGGCCGCTATCGAAGATGATGAAACCCGGCATGGGTACTTACGACCGATTCAAACAGATGTTCGACAAGTATTCCAAGGAAGCCGGTAAGGAGCAGTATCTGATCCCGTACTTCATAGCCGCTCATCCCGGCACGGAAGACAAGGATATGTTAAATCTAGCCTTATGGCTGAAGCGTAACGGCTTCCGCGCCGATCAGGTGCAGGCCTTCCTGCCGTCGCCGATGTCCATCGCCACCGCGATGTACCATTCCGGTAAAGACACCCTGCACAAGGTGGCGCGCAACAGTCCGGACATCGCCATCCCCAAGGGCATCAGACAACGAAGACTACACAAGGCGTTTCTGCGTTATCACGACCCGAAAAACTGGCCGCTGCTGCGCGAGGCATTGAAAGAAATGGGCCGCGCCGATTTGATCGGCAACGGCAAACAGCATCTGATACCCAGTTTTCAACCTAGGACCGGCGATCAGCCTAACGATAAACAGCAGCCGAAAAGCCGACCGTTTGCCACCAAGCATACTGGCGAAAAGTTTAAGGCACAAAAAAACAAGCGGCGTTGAGCGGTTTGGCATACCACTGGCATAAAATAGCGTAGATTAGCGTGGCGTAATCGGACGCATGACGGTCATTCGTTCCTACGGTTGCATGGAACACAGGTAATTCCAAGGCGCAAGGTTTGCAATGTCAGTGTTAGCGTTTATGATGATGCGCAAAAATACGCGGGCAAACTTGCCTGATTTACCGGTTAATATCAAGTTATCGAGGCAAATATGCCCAGTTTTCCGAATACGCATGCCGATGTGCCTGAAAAGCAGGTCAATATCAGGTTATACGGGCAGATTTGCCTGATAATCAATAGTTATAAGATGAAATGAACTGCGTAGCGTGGGATATTCATACACTTCCGCTGCACGATGCAATCGTGCAAGAGATACAGGTTTGTTGGTATCCAAAGCAAGTTACGTTAGCGTTAGATGTATTCTTAAATCCGAAATTAAAGGCCGAACCGTGCGAGCTTATTTTTTACGGCGTTACAAATATCGAAATTCCTCACTATGCTCCATGGGGGGAGTCATCCTGTATTAACGCAGTTCGGTTTGAAGAAAATCGTTTTCAAATTGAAATGCAAACAGGCGATATATTAAGTATTGAGGCGTCTAGTTATGAATTTAAAAAACTTCCCTTATAACACGTCGCTCAAAGGGACGCTCCGCTTCGCTACGCGCCCCTTAGTTTGGCGTTAGGCATCACATGAATTCTGTGTTCAAGCCGTTCGTTTGCGTTCGTATTAGGCAACTCCTCGGAGAGGAAAAGGCCTATGACGGTTGGAGAGTAAATCAGCGTCCGCCAAGAATTGGGGATTACGGCACAGTTGTGGATGTTCTGCGTGCGACGGGCTTGCCAGATAAGTACGTCGTCGAAAACTGTTTGTCGGATGGGACCAGTCTGTGGTTGGCAGACTTTTTTGCCGAAGAGCTTGAAATTGATCCTGCGGCAAATGCCTAACCCTGCGGCCAAGTTCGCCCTTCGGGCTGGGACTGCGCTAACGCGCAGCCCCTTACCTTCACGTTGGGCACAAATTACTAATGCCTAATATCCGCGAGAAAGTTTTGCAGTTATATGAAAGTCATAGGGAGGAACCCGGCGCCCCGTATGACGAAAGTCATTTTCTTGATTTTCTTCTAGCCGATGGTGCGACTAAAAGTGTTTATAACAGTTTCAAGGGACTTCGACGATTTAATGCATTTTGGGATGAGGTGCAGTATGAGTATGCAATTTTCTTCTCAATAAAAGACCGTGACGCTAACTATTCACTTGAGCGTTTTGTACAAAGAGTCGAGGAGCTTATTGAAAAGCCAAGTTCTTCGTTAGCCTCGCTCCGAAAACCGATGAAAGGTTATGTTGAAGGCATTGTGGTGGTGGGCCCATTGTTGTTTTGGATACCTGCACTTGCACTTCTAAATCATATTGTTATAGCTGCCGCACTCTTTAGCTGTGGTGCTGTTCTTTTACTTTATTTTTTCCTGATTTATAGGCGTGAACGAATGTACTTAAAACGGCTCCATCAAAAAATCAAAATGGCACAGCAGGGACGCCCAACCCGCCATTCAAGCGGGACGCGCTAACGCGCGCCCCTTAATTTAACGTTGGGCATCAGAAAGGTGAGCCGCTCATGGCATGCGATCTTGAAGAACTCGATCTTATTTCCGCCGTCTGGATTCTCACCAGCAACGACGAAAATCACTTAATCACACATGAAGGAATTCGTGAGCGCCTCGGCTTGGATGCAAGCTTCGATGTACGAGGACTTGTCCTAAAGCGCAGAGAGCTGTTTCGTCTTGGCGCGCCTCCGGGCGAACTTGAAGAGTGGCAAGCTTCAATGCGTAAAGGCAGTCGCCTCCCTGCGTGGATCAAACAAATCGATGACGATTCCAATCGTTTGAGCGTAATTGATGGCTTGAGCCAGAAAGATGTCTTTCGCAGTCAATTTCGGGCGAATCGTGGTTCTCCGAAATCAGAGGTCGCCGTGTTGAGTTGGGGGCTCGATCACATTGACCGTATCCGCAAATCAAAGATTGCGTCACAAGAGGTCAGCGCAAAAAGTTGGCAAATGTGGCTGGTCTTTTTTGTCGGTGTGGCAAACATCGTCGCAACCATCGCAGTTGCTGTCGTAAAGGGTAACGAAAGCAGGCCGCCTATGCCGGCCGCCACTGCTGCCCAATCGGGTAAGGGCGAGTTTTTCTCCCGCCCTCCCCACACCACCTAGCATGCGGGTCCGCACTAGGCGGTTGAAACAGGGTAATGAAAACGTACCCACTGGTCTTTGATCGACACCAAGCCCTGCGCTTTTAGCCACTCGTTGTTCATCGCCATCTGCGTAATTGGCGTTCGCGACATGGCGTAGGGCCCTTTCGAGCTGACGCCGGTTTTGATCGCTTCCTTTAGACTGACGCCTAGACTGACCAGATGGCTAATCTTGGTGCGCGGCCATCGCCACTGTTTCCAGTAGCAACAGCGCATGCGCCGCCGTAGCCATTCGTCCAGCTCGGGGATTGGCCGGTAGTATTCCGATAACGCAAAGTAGTTCATCCAGCCCACGATATAGCGGCGCAATTCGCGGTAGCGATAAGCCAGACTGACGCCCCACGAGCGCCCCGTGAGCTGTTTGATGCGATGTTTGAAGCGCTGTAGCACCTTGTCGCTCCAGACGATTTTATTGCCTCGGAAGCAAAACCCGAGAAACTCCAATTCGTTGCTGGTACAGATACGGCTTTTGTTGAGATTGACGTGCAGCTTCAACCGCTGTTCCAGAAAGCCTGTGACGTTGGCCTGCACCCGTTGAGCCGCCCGCAGGCTGCGCACGCAGATGACAAAGTCGTCGGCGTAACGCGCAAACCGGTGGCCGCATTGATGCAGATAGACGTCCAGCTCGTGCAACACGATATTGGCCAGCAACGGCGATAGCGGACCACCTTGAGGAACGCCCTTAATGGTCGCTTGCCGCTGCCCGTTTTCGATGACGCCGGCGCGCAAATAACGGCCGATCAGTTGCAGCACCCGCTTGTCGCGGATGCGTTGACCGAGCAACCGCATCAACACGTCGTGATTGACGTTGTCGAAGAAGGCGGCCAAATCGATGTCCACCACCATCCGGTATTTCGCCCGGATGTAGTCTCGCACTTGCCGGATGGCTTGGTGGGCATTTCGTCCCGGACGGAAGCCGTAGCTGTTGCGGCTGAACTCGCGCTCAAAGTGCGGCGCAAGTTGTTGCGCGATGGCTTGCTGGATGACGCGATCGGCGATCGTGGGTATGCCCAGCGGGCGTTTATCGCCGTTGGGTTTGGGTATCCACACCCGCCGGACCGCTTGCGGTTGATACTCACCGCTCATCAATTGGGTCTTGATGATCGGCCAGTGTTGTTGCGCCCAGGCAGGAAAATCCGACACGGCAATCGCGTCAACCCCAGCCGCGCCCTTGTTCGCCTTCACGCGCTTCCAGGCGCGTTGCAGGTTGTCGCGGGCGACGATGGTTTCCAGTAAAGGTTGTTCCAAGGCCTGCACGGTTGTCATACGCCGGTAGTCACTTCCCGCTTGGCGCAGGCTGCGTAAACACCGAGTCTGGCAAGGCGCTGCCCTGTCCTGTTTCTTTGGTCCTTCGCGCTGACGGCAATCCCGCCGCCAAGGCTACTATGACCGCTGCTGACTTCTGAAACGTCACGCCTCACATTGCTGTGCGGCGCGCTGCTCTTCACGAGCCGCTGGCGTTTCAGATCTCCCCAGATAAGAACATGAACTGTCACGACACAACCGCCGGATTTACTGTACAGCGCGAATTCATGGCCTTCGTTGTCCTGTGCCAACTCGACCCTGCTGCTCAGCCTTATATCCGATTTCTGTTCGTCGGCTCGTCGTTTTGCACTTAGGCTTCCTTCAGACAATCCCTCGCGGTCTTGCCTTTGCCCTCGGCTGGTCGTTATGATCGCTAACATGATTAACGTTGAATTCTCCGACAGGGGACTTACACCCCATAAGTTCATGCCCATGCTGGGCGTACACATGTCGCTCAAAGGGACGCTCCGCTTCGCTACGCGCCCCTTAGCTCGGCGTTAGGCACCATGCCAATCACCGTCCGCCCTCCCGATATTGAGGCCGAAATCTCTTTCCTGCCCACAGAGCGTGGCGGTCGTCGGTCTCCTACAATTTCGGGCTATCGGCCAAGCCACGATTTTGGGCTCGACGGAATGCTCAACGACGCAGCACACGAGTATGTTGATTGTGATTCGGTGTCTCCCGGTCAATCACTAATTGAAATATTCCCACATGCGGCACCTCAGACATAACCAACCGAAGAAGCCGACGCCGGCTGTGGAATGCATCTTTCACAGTAAACTAGCTAAAACAATTATCTAAAGGGCGTTTATAATCAAACCACCTTTTCCACAACATTTTAAGGTACGCAATGAACCCACAATACAGCTTCTCATTTGACAAAGGCGACGGCAAAAACAAGGCGTTATTGGGCGGCAAGGGTGCCAACCTTTGCGAAATGACGCAAATGGGGCTCAACGTGCCCCCCGGATTTGTGATTACTACCGCTACCTGTCTGCAATATCTGGAAAACAAGCAACTCCCGCCTGATTTGATGGACGAAGTCCGCCAACAAATCGCCGATATTGAACAAACCACCGGTAAACATTTCGGCGGCGCCAGCGATCCTTTGTTGGTGTCGGTGCGTTCCGGTTCGGCCATTTCGATGCCGGGCATGATGGATACTATTCTGAACCTTGGCTTGAATAAGCAAACCTTGGCGGCATTAATCGAAATGACCGATGACGCCCGCTTTGCCTATGACGCCTACCGGCGCTTTATTCAATTGTTCGGCAAGGTGGCGCTGGGTATCGACGATGAAAAATTCGACCTGCATTTCCATGAAGTCAAGCGCAATGCCGGCATCAAGGCCGATGTGGCGTTGAGCGCCGATCAACTGCAGGAGATCAGTGAGCTATTTCTGCAAGTGGTCCATGAAGAAACCGGCCGGCCGTTTCCGGAAGATGTCTATGAGCAACTGGAAATTGCCATCAAGGCAGTATTCAACTCCTGGCTGGGTCGGCGCGCGGTCGATTATCGCCGCGAATTCCATATCACGCCGGAAGTCGCCAACGGTACCGCCGTCAACATCGTCACCATGGTGTTCGGCAACATGGGCGACGATTGCGCCACCGGCGTCGGCTTTACCCGCAATCCCGGTACCGGCGACAATGAAATGTACGGCGAATACTTGGTCAACGCCCAGGGCGAGGACGTGGTAGCCGGCATCCGCACCCCGAAACCGGTGCATGAAATGGCCAAGGAAATGCCCGAACAATACCGGCAATTGGTGGAACTGCGCAACAAACTGGAAGCGCATTACCAGGAAGTGCAAGATTACGAATACACCATCGAACGTGGCGTGCTGTATTGCCTGCAAACCCGCAACGGCAAAATGAACGCGGCGGCGATGGTAAAAACCTCGATCGATATGGTTAAGGAAGGCCTGATCAGCAAGGAAAGGGCCTTGCTGCGTATCAATCCCGAATTATTGGAACAATTGCTGCATCCGCAACTCACCGCCGACCATGGTCAAAAACCCTTGGCGCAAGGCTTGCCGGCCTCGCCCGGCGCGGCCTGCGGTAAATGCGTGTTCGATGCCGATACCGCGGTACGTCTGGGTAAAACCGGCGAAGAGCTGATTCTGTTGCGCGAGGAAACCAAACCGGAAGACATTCACGGCTTTTTCGCCGCCCAAGGCATCCTGACTAGCCGCGGCGGCAAGACTTCGCATGCGGCGGTCGTGGCGCGCGGGATGGGCAAAGCCTGTGTCGCCGGTGCCGAAGACATCTGGGTCGATGTCCGCGCCCGTCAAGCCATCGTCGGCGACATCCACATCAAGGAAGGCGATCTGATCACCATCGACGGCGGCACTGGCAACATTTATCTAGGCCGCATCCCGACCATTAAGCCTTCGTTTTCCCAAGACCTGAAAACCCTGCTGAGTTGGGCCGACGACACCGCCCGCCTCCGCGTGCATGCCAACGCCGACACTCCGGCCATGGCCCGTCTGGCCGCCGAATACGGCGCCAAGGGCATAGGTTTGTGCCGCACCGAACGCATGTTCAATGCGGTAGATCGGTTGCCGCTGGTGATCGATATGATCCTGGCCCATAACACCGACGAACGCGAGGCGGCGTTGGCGAAACTGTTCCCGATTCAACGCGACGACTTCCAGCAACTTTTCGAAGCCATGTCGCCGCATCCGGTAACCGTGCGCTTGCTCGATCCGCCGATGCACGAGTTTTTACCGAACGAGCATCAGTTACTGGATGAAATCAATTCGTTGAAACATTACCTGACCATCGTCAAGGGCCAGCGTGTCACCCTGGAAACCATCCATGGTCACGCGGAACTGCCCGCTCCCTTCAATTTGCTCAACGAAGAAGTGATTCTGGAAGCCATTGCCAAGAAGGAGATGATGCTGGACAAGGTACTCGAACTGTACGAAGTCAATCCGATGCTGGGCCATCGCGGCGTGCGTCTGGGCATGAGCTATCCCGAAATCTACAAGATGCAAATCCGCTCGATTCTGGAAGCGGCCGCCCGTTGCGTCAAACAACGCATCCCGGTCGAGCCTGAAATCATGGTGCCGCAGGTCATCACAGCGCAGGAGCTGAAAAAGGTCAAACAGTTTGTCGATGAGATTCAGGCTGAAGTCGAAGCCCAATACAAACTCAGCCTCAATTTTAAATTCGGCACCATGATAGAAACGGTACGCGCATGTACCCGGGCCGATCATTTGGCCAAAATTGCCGCGTTCTTTTCATTCGGCACCAACGACCTGACTCAGGCCACCTTCTCGTTTTCACGCGAAGATGCGGAAAACAAGTTTTTACCGCTGTATGAAGATTCCGGTCTGCTGCAGGATAATCCGTTCGAAACCCTGGACGTTCAAGGTTTGGGCAAATTGATGAAAATGGCTGTTGAATTGGGCCGGGAGCAACGCCCGGATTTGAAAGTGGGTATTTGCGGCGAACACGGCGGCCATCCGCGTTCAATTCACTTCGTGCATGGCCTAGGACTGAACTATGTATCCTGCTCGGCGCCTAGAATTCCGGTAGCTCGCTTGGCTGCCGCGCACGCCAAACTGTTGGAAGCGAAATAATCCGGCCGCGATGCCCGCCAATCTCAAGCCCTAGCGGGCATCGCATTCGGGCTGTGCCGGCTCGATCAGCGGCCAATATTACCCTTGATATTTTGCCACCCGGTTTCTACCCGAGTGTTTAGCCGCATACAACGCTTGATCGGCGTGCAGCAATAAATCGCCGCACTCCATGGCTCCCTTCGGAATCACCGTAGCTACGCCCAAGCTAATGGTTACAAATTGAGAAACCTTGGAATCGGGATGGGGTAATTTCATGGTTTCCACCGCCATCCGTAGAATCTCGGCCAACTGCATGATTTGGACCGAATCGCAAGCCGCCACCACGCAAAATTCCTCGCCGCCATAGCGGGCTATCAAATCGCCGGATCGCCTGAAGTAACGTCTCAGAGTACGCGCCACCTGTCTCAGGCATTGATCGCCTTCTACATGCCCCAGATTATCGTTGTACGCCTTGAAAAAATCGATGTCTATCATGATCATTGACAGTGGATAATGATGGCGCGTGGCCCGCTTCCATTCTCGCCGCAAGAAAGCGTCGTAATAGCGCCGGTTAGGGAGCAGGGTCAATGCGTCAAGATAGGCCAGTTGCAGATGGCTTTTGGCCTTGGTCAGCCGCTTATTCAGTTTCGACTGTGCCCAATAAGCAAACAGCAACGCGACTAAACCGGTGGCCGCGATCAACAGATGAGAATTTTTCAGATTCTCCAACCTCTCGGCCAGAAAATTATCGATATTGGCGGCGGGTATGCTAACGCTGATACCCCCGCGCGGATCGCCAACCTTGCCGCCGTCTCCTCCATGGCATTTCAAACAATCTTGCTCCAGTATCAACGGCGCCATGTAACGATAAAAAGGCTGGCCATTGATAGCGCTCAGTTCGTTAAAATGGTCCTGGCCTTTTTCAAAAGCCTTCAGCGCCGTGACTTCCCAGGCATCGGCCTTATTTTCGGGCCGAATTGGCTTCAGACTGGTGATGTGAAAGCGGATACCCGATTGATTCCGTTCCATTTCAGCCAGTTGCCGAGTCATATAAGCCGGGTTGATCAGGGTCAACTGCATACCGTCCGGGGTCAATATGTCCCGGTTTGGCACGTTCAGATAGGGATTAGGCTGATTCTGCTCGGTTACTGGCACGTAAACGCCGCCATGTTGGCCATTCCATTGCCGCATTAGCACAATATGCTGAAAAAACATTTCGGCTTGTTTGTAGGCGATTTTATGACCGTATTGTTTATCTTCAGCAACCTGCTGATAAAATGAAACGCCGATCATCATCAGCCAGAACGCCGTAAAGATCAGGAAGCCGCCTGTTTTCATTCAGATCCTTGCTATTAGCCGTTGATTTACACTGCCCACAATGAACATCAGTGAAGCCGTCCCGATACAACAGCCACAAATTAGTTTCTAGACTTGCCTGACTGATTATAATCAATATCAGACAATTACAAGCAATTTCAAGAAATATTCTTCAATCAGCTTTTATGAACTTCATAATTCTTTTGTGCGGCAACTATAAACAGGTATGCTTGCATAATAGATGAACTTGATCACTCTTTTGAAATGACAGACAACCCGACAACGCCCCACCCTATCGAACACGATCACAACCAATGCATACACAATGCGATTTCCGCCGCGGAACAGCTATGCACTCGCCGTGGCGTGCTGTTAACGCCGATACGCCATAAAATCCTGGAATTGATTTGGAATAGCCATAGAGCCATCAAAGCCTATGATTTGCTCGACCAAATCCGCCCCATCAACGATGCCGCCAAACCGTCGACCGTATATCGCGCCCTGGATTTTTTGCTAGAGCAAGGCCTGATTCACCGGGTCGAAAGCTTGAACGCGTTTGTCGGTTGCCGTAGTTCCGGTACCCAACATGATCAATTATTACTGATCTGCACCGCCTGCCACAACGTTGAAGAACGGGCCGCGCCGAATGTGTTTGTCGCGCTGGCCGAAGAAATGCGCAACGCCACTTTCAGCCCGCAACGCAAAACCATCGAAATTCACGGCTTATGCAATAGCTGCCAAGCCGAATAAGGCCCATTACGAAATCCTTATAAACATTGACCTAAATCAATATCAAGCAAGCGAATGCCCCTAGAATACAACCCATGTCGATTGCTTTCCTACCGTTGACATGATCCTCTTGAAAGATAGGTCTTTGGGCGGGTGAGGTTTCTCCCCCGCCCTTTTTTTATCTATAATCCCCGGCTTAATTGATTTTGTCCGGCCTATTATGCTTACCGCCCACCAGAAAACCCTCGTTTCGCAAGCCGGTCTCGACTTTGACACGCTTAGCGAACAGCGTTTTTGCCAATTACGCCAACATCCCGACCTGATCGTTTCCGCCGACGATGCTGAGTTGGTGCGTTTTTTACAAATTGCCAACGCCTTATATCGCGGCGGCGAAGCCGCCATCAGCGACGCGGATTACGACTTTGTCTATCTGGCCGAGCTTAAGAATCGCAATCCCGGCCACCCACTGCTGCACTCGGTGGAACCAGAACCGGCTTTTGCCGGCAAGACCGTGGACTTGCCGGTCATCATGTTGTCCACCGACAAGGCCTATACGCTGGAAGAGATCGAACGCTGGGCCGGCCGCATCGAAAAAGCCGCGACCGAATTTGGCAAAAACTTCGCCGAACTGATATTCAAAGTCACGCCCAAGCTGGACGGCTATGCCGCCTACGACGATGGCGAAATGCTGTATACCCGTGGCGATGGCCGCAAGGGCCAGGACATCAGCCGGGTCTTCGAGCGCGGCTTGCAAGTAGCCAATCAAGGCCGGCGCGGGCTGGGTCCGGGTGAAATCGTGGTATCCCGCAGTTATTTCGACAAAAATCTGGCCGATATTTTCGACAACGCCCGTAACTTTCAGGCCAGCGTCATCAAGGAAAAACAACTGGACGAACACGCCGAACGGGCCATCAAGGAGCATGCGGCGGTATTTTATCCGTTTGCCCTGCTGCCTTGCTGGACAGGTCCGTGGCAAGACCTGATCGGCGACTTCGAACATATCGTCAAAACCATCTGGCACCAGCTCGATTACGATGTCGACGGCGTGATCCTGGAAATCGTCGATGACGAACTGAAAACCCGGATGGGCGCCACTCGCCATCATCACCGCTGGCAGCTGGCCTACAAGGAAAATCTGCAAACCGCCGAGGTCCGGGTATTGAATGTAACGCCGCAGACCTCGCGTTCGGGCCGGATCACGCCGGTGGCCGAACTGGAACCGGTCCGGCTCAGCGGCGCCTTGTTGTCCAGAGCCACGGCTCATCATTACAAAATGGTGGTCGACAAAGGCATAGGTCCCGGCGCGATCATCCAATTGGCCCGCTCCGGCGAAGTCATTCCCAAAATCGAATCGGTGATTCGCCCCGCCGAACCGCAAGTGCCTAGCCACTGCCCCAGCTGCAATCACGAATTGGTCTGGGACAACGACTTTCTGATTTGCCCGAATAACCTGGCCTGCCCGGCCCAAATCAGCAACAGCATGGAACATTTTTTCCGTGTGTTGAAAAACAACGACGGTTTCGGCGCGGCCACCATCAAGAAACTGTACGAATACGGCATACGCCGGGTCGACGAAATCTATGCGCTGACCGGCGAGCAATTCGAAAGCATGGGCTTCGGCCCCAAGCAATCGCAAAATCTGGTCGATCAGTTAGCGCGCAGCCGCAACGAAGCGGTGGAGGACTGGCGCTTTTTGGCGGCATTTGGCGTATTCCGGATGGGTTTGGGCAATTGCGAACGGCTACTAAAACATCACGCCTTGATTGACATCTTCACGCTGACCGAAGCCGACATCATCGCCATCGAAGGCTTTGCCGAAAAAACCGCCGTCGTCATTACCGAAGGTTTCGCCAACATCAAGCCGCTGTTCGAGATTTTGCTGGCACTGGGGTTCAATCTACAAGCCAGCCAAAACCCACTAAGCGATGTATCGCATCCCTTGGCCGGCAAGTCCCTGGTATTTACCGGCACCTTGCACAGCGGCAGCCGCGACGAACTCAGCAAACAAGCCAAAGCCAAGGGCGCGAAAGTCGGTGCTTCGGTGTCGGCCAAAACCGACTATCTGGTGGCGGGCGACAATGTCGGCGCCAATAAGCTGAATGCGGCCCGCGACAAGGGCGTCGACATCATCAGCGAACAAGAATTTTTGCAACTGCTGAATGGGAATAGCGCATGAATCCAACCCGCCCCATCGTGCTATGTTTTTCCGGCCACGATCCCAGCGGCGGTGCCGGCGTGCAAGCCGACATCGAAACTATCGTTAGCCACCGCTGCCATGCCGCCAGCATCATTACCGCGCTGACCGAGCAAGATAGCCGTAATGTCAAAAAGTTGATTCCGCAACAAGCCGACGACATCCTGCGTCAGACCGAAACTCTGCTCGGCGATTTCAGCATCGCCGCGATCAAGATCGGTCTAATCGGACACCATGAAACCGCGCAAGTACTTAGCCGAATATTACGGCAATGCCCCGGCATTCCCGTAGTGCTGGACCCGGTGCTGGCGGCGGGCGGCGGCACCGAACTGGGCGGACAACGCTTGCTGGAATCCGTCGTGGAACATCTTCTGCCACTGACGACGCTACTGACACCCAATAGCCAGGAAGCCCGCCGTCTTGCGGATTCACAAGACATAACCGACTGCGGCCAAAGCTTGCGAGCTAAAGGCGCCGACTATGTGCTGATCACCGGCACCCATGAAGACTCGGAACAAGTGCACAACCGCTTATTCATGCCCGATGACTTGAACGAAACCTTTACCTGGGAGCGTCTGCCAAACAGTTATCACGGTTCCGGCTGCACCCTCGCCAGCGCCGCCGCCGCCTTGCTCGCTCAAGGCTTGGATATGTTTACCGCCGTCAACGAAGCCCAGGAATACACCTGGCAAGCCTTGGCCGCCGCCTATTTGCCAGGACGAGGCCAGCATAATCCCAACCGTTTGTTTTGGATGGATACATGAGGTTTCCCGAACGTGGCTTGTACGCCATCACCCAGCCCGAAAACAAAACCATGGCCCAAGTCTTATCCGAGGTTGAAGCGGCCTTGAAAGGCGGCGCGGTGGTGGTTCAATACCGCGACAAAAATCCTATTGATGCGGTAGCGCTGGCCAGTTGCTTATTAACCGCCTGCCATGCCTATCAAGTACCCTTATTGATCAACGATAGCGTGGAACTGGCGTTAACCGTCGGTGCCGATGGCGTGCATCTGGGCAAGGATGACGGCGAACTTGCCGACGCCAGGCATCGCCTAGGGCCTGCTGCGATCATCGGCGTATCGTGCTATAACGATATACAAAAAGCCCGCGCGGCGGCGAACCATGGTGCTGATTATGTCGCCTTTGGCCGCTTCTTCCCGTCAGATTCCAAACCCTTGGCCCTACCCGCCGACACCGCCACGTTGACTCGGGCCAAACAGCAATTGAATCTTCCCATTGTCGCCATCGGCGGTATTCTGCCGGAAAACGGTGGACAGTTAATCGCGGCAGGTGCAGACTTGCTGGCGGTGATAGGCGGTATCTTCGACCACGAGCCGGAAGTCTCGGCCCGCGCCTACCAAGCCTTGTTTAACCCTTAATCCGAGGAAATCGTTATGTCGGAACATGTCTATCAAAAAATCGAACTAACCGGCTCGTCTTGCGCCGGTATCCAGCAAGCCATCGAAAATGCCATCGCCAAAGCCGGTGAAACCATCAAAAACATGCGCTGGTTCGAGGTGGTGGAAACCCGAGGCCATATCGAGAATGGCAAGGTAGCGCATTGGCAGGTAACGATCAAGGTAGGTTATACCTTGACCGATTGAATCAGAATCACTATTCGGTGTAGGTACGGATTATCCACACAGTGCGAATAATTAATAATGGCTATGAACAAGTTGCAGGTTGAAGAAATACCGGGTCATGTGTGACGCATAGCGTGAGTAATCGGTTAGGAATCTGGTTTTCCCAAAATCGTCGATTCAACCGATAGCAAAATTCGTCGAGATATTCCTGTACATAGTTACCTGACACACCATGGTAAGTACCCAGCAAATAGCTTTTAAGGTTACTGATGACCACATGAACCCAAGGTAACCATTCACTCGCCATTTCAGGAGGGGTTACCTTGGCGATATGGTGATGTTCCTCGGCCAGCACATTGAGCGCAGCCAGCGCATCGGTATGCAGGGTTTGGCCTGGGGCAAGCGTTTGTTGGGCGAATGCTCTAACACTCTCGTGCGTCACCTGCTCAACCACCTTCATAGCCACAAAGCCGGGCTTACCATCATTATGTTCGCAAGCCACTAAAATAGTGGTTTTACCGGCGGCGCCTCGCCCGCGTTTACCGGCACGTTTGCCGCCGATAAAGGCATCATCGAATTCGATAATGCCGCTTAGTTTGTACAGATTATTCTGATCACCCATGGCCGTGCGTAATTTTCTCAACAGCCGTTGCGCCGTCAGCCAGGAAACACCAATTAGTTTGGTCAGCCGCAATGCGGAGATACTACCCTTGTCCGACGATACCCAATAAAGACTCCAAAACCATTTCACGAGCGGTAATTTGGTGTTGTGAAACAAGGTGCCGGCTGTCACCGATGTGTGATGATGACAAACTGCACATTCGTAGACATGTCGTGTCTGGAGCAACCAACCTTTCTGATGGCCACAGCGTGGACAGCAAAACCCTTCAGGCCACCTGAGGTTGATGATGGCTTGAAGACAACTTTTTTCATCGGCAAAGTGCTGTTGCCACTCCCAAAAACTCGTGATCTTTGCTTGCATGACCGCTCTCCAGAATATCCCACTAAAATTCAGATCGGGTAACCTGTGGTAAGTTCATAGCCATGTAATTAATTAGACTCTGTCAGCCCCGACATATTCCTCAGCTCGGTTACATTAGTGGCAATCACTGGCGGGATCTGGTCGATTGAAAACTGGCGAGTAGCTAGCCTACAAACCACTGAATCGTATATAGCGCCTAAGCGGCGATCCCGCCGACCAGACGAAAGCCTCGGTGTAATAATGCATCAACGCCAGATAACCGATCAACCCCAGCGTAACCGCCTTATAGATTTGGGTGGAAAACACGGTTTGTAGGATTAGGTTGACCAAATCGTCGCCATAAACCTGCATCAAATAGGTCAACAACAACGACAACAACGGCAACACCAGCGCCACCGGCAAATGGCAACGCCAAGCCATTCGAAACAAGCCGTTTTGCGGTTGCTCGCCATGGCGGTTAACATCATGGCTGACATAGAAGCTATAAGCAGTGATGTCATGCACCAGCCGCGGCATCAAAATCGCCAGAAAATAATACTGTTCACTATAAACATACCAACTGGCCAGCACCAGCAAACTATTCGCCCATAAAAACCACAACCCAAATCGGCTGGGAACGTATTTCTGACAAATCACGGTGCTAATCAGCAAGCCGGCCGTCAACAGACTGGCAATTTGTAACACCAGCTCGGCTTGCTGCGGCGAAAGACTATTTTTTAAAAACACCCCCATATAAATAAAAATACCGGCGCTAACGCTGAGCCACAATTGCAGGTAAAACGCCCAGTTGGGTAAACGGCAAACCGCCTTGGCGATGCCGTGCTGCTGTTTCAGCACGTGATAAACCGTCCAACAAGCGCTAATGATGTAAAGCACCCGGTAAGGTATGAACAGACTGCCCACGCCAAAGAACAAAATGATGAACAACGTCATGCCGATCAATTTGTTTTTGTAGGTATTCAGATAATCGCGATGACTGAACAGCAACAGATTACTGGCCACGATATGCGGCGTGCCGAACAGAAGCTGGAACAGCAAAAAATGACTGGGGCTACTGGGCAGCCAATCGCGCAAGGCATGGTCGAAACCAAACCGATCCAGCCATAGCACTAGCACGCATAAGGGCACAATGGCATACAAGCTCAGTAGAAAACGGAAGGATACCGACAGCTTATTATTGCTGGTTTGATACGGAAATATAATGCCTTGGGCTGACATGAGCGCCACCTTTATTGTTATTGTTGTAGTGGCTTATTATCACTAATCGGTCTTACGATTCAACTGCTTATTGGCAAAGCCCCCAAGAAGTCCTTCTTGCCGATGTCCACGCCGTTATGCCGCAAAATCGCGTAGGCGGTGGCGACATGAAAATAGACATTAGGCAGGACGAAATCGGTCAGATACGCTTGGCCTTTGAAGCTGACGGTTTTGTCGTGCATGGGCAGCATGATGGTTTTATTCTCGGAATCGTCTATTTGTTCAGGGGCGAACGATTCCAGCAGCGCAATCGTATTATCGATTCGCGCCAACAGTTCTGGAAAAGTCGATTCATAGTCTTCGAACTTTGGCGGCTCCAATCCGGCTAGCCGTGACGCTGCCCCCTTGGCAACATCGGTTGCGATCTGAACTTGCCGCGACAAGGGATACATATCCGGATAAAGACGCGCCAGGACCAGAACGGACGGATCAATTTTCCTTGCTTCCGCATGAGCGGCCGCTTTTTCCAGAATATTACGCAAATGGGTCAGGCTACGAATCATGGGCGGAACGGATGAAGCATACATGGAAATCGACATGGCGAGTTCTCCTAAATCGTTCAAAGGCTTACTGTAACCGAATCGGCGACGTGAGTCCCGATCAATCGCCCATGCAGGCACGATTACATCTCACTGAGCCGTTGGCCGAATGCGGCGACCTGCTCCCAATCGGTGAATTCAATAACGGCGGACGGATCGGTTGGCCCCTTTGTCATCCACATGATTAAACGAATCACTAACCGGTCGACAGGTCTGTAACTGGGGTAATCAATCTTGCCGGCAAATACCGCCAACTCTTTGGGTTTCCAGCGGATGCGCCGCAGAAATTTTTGCAGATAGGGATTGGTTTCCGGGCTGCTTTTCTCCGGTTTGCGCGCTACAACGTTGACCGAAAAAAAGGCGTTGGGCTTACTGTCTAACAGTTGCCTGTTGCTTTCAATAAACTCGGCTATCCGTGGGTCGTGATGGCCATAGCGTATGCTGGCACCGATCACGATATTATCGAAGTCGGACAAATC
Organism: Methylomonas sp. LL1; assembly: GCF_015711015.1. Classification (NCBI taxonomy): domain Bacteria; kingdom Pseudomonadati; phylum Pseudomonadota; class Gammaproteobacteria; order Methylococcales; family Methylococcaceae; genus Methylomonas; species Methylomonas sp. LL1. Next base: position 504,063 of record NZ_CP064653.1, on the reverse strand, counting down.
CAATTTAACGGCCTGTTCAATTGAAACCAGCGTGACCTTATGCTGTCGTTGCTCAATAACGATTCGTAATCGTTGGCAAATTTTTAAGGTTTGCCCATCGGCTGTTGAATAAACGATCAAGATATTGGATAGGTTGCGTGGTCTCATGATTTATGCGGGTAACGCTTTAGTTCTAGGGAGTACGGCTAATTATTTACCATTAAGAAACAAATAATACAATAATTACCTAATTGTAAATTTTTAACATAGGTTTATAGTTAAGCCGTACTTTAAAAAATCGACTGAAATCATTCAAGGCGGAAAAGATGAACACTCCAAACAACCTTTATAGAGACATCATGACAGGACTTTTTTTCGTAACCGGAATTTTTAGTTTTATGTCCGGCCAGTTCGTGATGTCCACACTGCTGTTCGGCACGGCCTCGTTAACCAGCAATCTAAATCTGGCTAAACCGGCTCGTGCTTAAACGTTTTTTGCGTGACCTCCTCGTTGTTAAGCAGTTCTCCTTGCACTGCGCACTCCATGGCCTCTATCGTTGCTCACGGTAGAGGCTTTTTTTGTACCCGCCCACAATTTGTACCCGCCCACAATAGGTCAAGGCTTAAGGTCAGCTGTTGCTTGCATGGGTAAAGACATCCTCCACCAAGAAGCGGCCCCCAAAATACGGCCATCGGCCTGATCCGACGATTTACCACCGGCCAATTTCCAATCATCCTCGCATTATTTGCGCTACCAAGCCCCGGCGCAATACCCCATCCGGAAGCCATTAATCTATGCATTTTGACCGGCATATCTGGCGACTCGGACAAATGTCCCATTAAGGTGATTTTTGAGAGAGTTTGTACCTATTGTCAATATCAAATGTGTCGTTCACACAATTAATTTGTTCGCTCGGTCAACGGCAAACTGCTTGGATTGGATACAGTTATTGCCATAAATCGCCTGAGATGGCAAAAAATTTTCGAAGTTTATTGCCCGAAGCATGCTATGCGCAGATCATAGAACCAAACTAAAAATCGTTTGTTGGCTACCAAGCCATATCATCGGGTGACGAGGTTAAACATGACATCGATATTTTCTATACTATTTGTATTAATTCTGACAACCACCGGTTGTTCACATAACGGCTTACAACCCAGCTTTAATCCAGATAATTTCCAAAAAACCGAATTACTTTATAACCAGTTTATCGAAGGCGAATCACCAAACATCGCCCAATTAAATCTTTTCTTCAACAAAATGCCAAAAGGTGGAGATTTACACCATCACTATTCCGGAAGCATCTATGCCGAAACCTATTTAGATTGGACTGAGGCCGCCAATTATTTAATAAATAAGAATACCTTTAAAATAGTTAAAGACAGTGACACTAAGGATAAAGCGTGTTGTATATCAGTTAGGGAATTACGTTCCGATACGGAGCTCTACAGAAAACTATTAACCCTTTGGTCCGATAAAGACTACCAAAACCATTATCATCAACAACCTCCGCCGGACGTCAATTTTTTCAACTCATTCGGCTATTTTGGCCCAATTTCCCAAAACTACGGTGACGGACTAAAACTATTAAGACAACAGGCCATTAAAGAAAACGTCAGTTATATCGAAACAATGCTCAGTTCGGTAGGTTATTCAATTCAAGATACTGCATTTGATGAAAACGTTAGAAAAACTTCCAACCCTGTAATTATGGCCTCTAATTTTGACGAACTATCATCAATATTAGAGGCAGATCCCGAGCTAAATAAAAAGATTGATGAATTTGTCCATAAAATTGAAATGGCTCACCAAGGCATGGACGATGACCTATTTATGATGCGCTATCAAACCTACGCATCGAGAAACGGCACACCAAGCGTGGTGTTTTCGGCTTTATATTCCGCATTCAAGGCTGTCGGGAAAAACAAACTTTTGGTAGGTATTAATTTTGTCGGCCCAGAAAATGGCATCGTGGCAATCGGTGATTACAATTTACATATGCGGATGATCGCCTATCTAAGACAAAAATTCCCCGGAGTAAACTTAGCATTACACGCGGGTGAACTGACTCTTGGCATGGTTCCGCCAAAAGAACTGACCTTCCATATTGCCAAGGCGATAGATATTGCCGGAGCACAGAGAATCGGTCATGGCGTGGATTTACCCTACGAAGAGGACCCCACCGCCCTATTGCGGCGCATGAAGGAAAAATCCGTGGTCGAAATTAACTTTACCAGCAATGAATTTATACTGGGGGTAAAAGAGCGGGAACATCCTTATATGATATATCGGGCTTACGACGTCCCCATGGTCATATCCACCGACGACTCGGGTGTTTCCCGAAATAATTTGAGCGCCGAATACGTGTTATTGGCAAGAAGATATAAGCCCAGCTATCAAACGATAAAGAACTATGTATTCAACAGCATTCGCTACGCTTTCCTTTCCGAAGAACTAAAGCCAGTATTATCAAGCACCCTGAAAGCTCGATTTGAACAATTCGAAGCCGAAATGGCCGCATATTCCGATCTAGTGCTGAAATAAAGTTAGCGGCAATCGGCAACACCTCGGACACTCAACACCGGGGCCTTGGCTTGCTTACCCTTATAGTTCGTGCCCGAGACATCGAAACGCAAAATTTAAGGCGAACACGGGATAATAGATGGTTAGCTTGAGCGAATGCCGACGCTACGAATTCGCTTAAGCCCCTATAAAACACCTTAAGGAGCAAGATGACCCACCACTATAGCCTGCGGAAAATCATCCTGATAGACAGCTTTTGGCCCAACAAAACCGTTTTACTGAAACTGGACGGCCATACCAACCTTAGCGGCACCAACGGCGCCGGCAAGACCACCTTCCTGCGTTTGATGCAGTTGTTTTGGGGCGAGCGACCCAGCAACATCGTCGGCGGCAGCGGCAGCAAAAAGAGCTTTCTGGATTACTACCTGCCGCGCGCCAGCCATGGCATAGAGCGTCTGTATCGCAGTAGCGTGGAGGTCTCCAAATTCGTCGCGGTTGACGACTATTGCAGCGTCATCCAGTGCCATCAACTAACAGGTGGCAAGAATGACTTGCGCCTGTTGCAAAAGCGTTATGCAATGGCCGCCACGCCGATGACGCATATCGAAAAAGTCATCGGATCGGTGATCGAAAAAATCGGCGATTTCGACGTCATCAAGCAAATGTTGATCGACATCTCCCGCGGCAAACTCAGCCAGACCTTTTTGCAAAACGAAGACGAGCAACAACCCTTTCAGCTCAACAAGCAACACATCGAGGCCTGGCTGGCCGATTTGAGCGCATCCCGCGAAATTGAAGCCAAGCGCGCCGATTTCGATCAACTATTGCAAACCATAGCCGAACTGAAGCAAACCCTGCAATCACTGGCCCATCTGCATTTTCTGGCCCGAGGCAAACACCGAACCCACCAGCAGCAAAGCGAAGCCCTGGAAAACAGCCTGCAAGAATTGACTAATCAACGTGACCAACTGCAACAAAACCACACCCAACAGCTGGAGCCCAAGGAAGATGTTTTGATGGAAGCCAATGGCCGGCTGAAAGGGTTGATCTACGAGATCGAAGCGCTGGAAACGCAGAAACTCAACTTCGAAGAGCAAGGCGCCGAAAGCTTTGGATTCAAAGGCGCGAAGGCAGAACAATACCAAAAGCAACAACAGGATTTTCAGGCCGAGTTGGACACACTGGAACACAAGACCCAGGAAATCAAGCGCTTTTACGAAAAGCAATTAGGCGAATTGCAACACAGGCACGAAACACAAAGCCAAAGCTACCGGCAGCAAGCCTCGGATGCCGAGCTGCGGCAAAGCCAAAGCCTGCGGGAAGCGGATACCGAATTTCAGCTACGCAAGGATCAGTTGCTGCAGGCAAAAAAAAGCCGTCTGCAACCCGTTGAAGAGCAGCGTACACAATTTTCGATAGCATTCCAGGTCAAGCAAAACCAATTAAAAAATCCTCCGATCTCGGAGAGTTTGCTCGCCGATCAGCTCAAAAGCCACGAGTTACTGGAAGCCGCCGGCAAGGACAGCAAACAGGCCTATCAGGCCATGACCGAAGCCCAAACCGACTATCAAGACAGGCTGAGCCATTACCAACTAACCGAACAAGCAATCAAGGATAAGAAAACCGAGCTGGCCCGCACCAAGCTGCGCCATGCCGAGCTCCAGAAACGCCTGCGGCCGGAGCCCGGTTCGCTGCAATATTTCCTGGAACAGGAAGTTGAAGGCTGGCAGCAAACCATAGGCCGGGTCATCGCTCCAGAACTCCTGGACCATACCGGACTGGTCCCGCAATGGAACGACCAGGCCAGCCAGGACTTTTACGGCCTAAGTATCAACCTGGAGGCACTCGCCGACCGCAGTTATCTGAGCGCCGACAAGGCCGACTTGGAACGGCGGGAAAAAGAGCTGTTCGATCAATTGACGAAACTGGATAAAGAGCGCGAAGAATTGGAAGCCAGCCTGCGGGCTATCAACAAACTGCGCGAACAAGCCAAAACGGGACTGGACAAAGCCCAACAACGCGTGCAACAGGCCGAAAGACTGGAGGAAAACTTAAGAAACGAGGCCAACGGGCTGGCCGACCAGGTCAAGGCGGAAACGGCAAAAACCCGGCAACAGTTGGAACAGGAAATCAACCGCTTGTCCTCCGACATCGAAGCCAGCAGCAAAGCCCTCACCAGCATCGAAACCGAGCATCAGCAAGCATTGCAGGAACTGCAAAACGAGCACTTGGCCCGCAAAGGCATCATAGAATCGGACTGCAAAAATCTGCTGACCACCATAGCCGAGCAAACCGAAGCCGACATTGAGCATTTCAAACGGGAGCAGTTGCGCATCGGTCAGCAATTGAAAAGCGACCTGAAGGAAAGCGGCGCCGACGATACTCACATCGTCACGCTGAGCGCAAAGCTTAAGAAAACCGAAGCCCTGGAACAAGAAGCTCGGAGCTTCCTGCGTAAAGCCCAAAACTATCAGGACTGGCTGCAAAAACTGTGGCAACAGCACCCCAAACTGTGCCGGCGGCGCGACGACTGCCAGCGCGACATCCAACAGCTAAACGACCAAATCAAGCAGCTCAAGCAGGATTACCAAAGACAACGGGCCCAATTGAATCAAAATATCGCCGCCCAGGAAGAAGAGCTGAAAAAAAACCATCGCCTGCTGGCGCAGCTCGAGCAATGCATGGACCTGTTGCGGGGCAGCCCGCCTGTCTGCGCGGAAGATCTGCCCGAATACGCGACGCTCACGCTGCCACATCTGACTCAAGAAAGCCTCAAGGATCGCAAGTGCCAGGTGCGAGATATTCAAAACGGCAAGCAAACCCTGGAGCGGCTCTTGAATAAACACAAAAGCAGCCAGTTGTCCGAAGCCTGGTCTCAAGCCCTGAACGCTGCGGCCAATAGCAGCGAGTTTTTTCAGGCCGAAGCGCTGGAGATCGAGCAACCTCTGATCGATGTGCTGCAGATGGTCGGTCATGTCAAACAGGCCACGGCCCAAGAGATCGAACTGCACGCCTCCAGCGTCAACACTTTTTATCTGCATTTGCATAACTTCGACCGCGCAATCAAAGGCACGGGCGCCGAGCTATCCAAATACATCAGCGAGGAACGCTATTTCGCCGCGCTGGGTGAGATCACGGTCAATATCCGATCCAAAATGAGCGACCTGGAATACTGGCAAGCCCTGAAGAAATTCGGCGACCATTACGGTCAATACCGCGACAACGCCGAATTGAACGGAAATCACGACATCCCCGAAACCTTGGTGCAAGCCATGGGTGAACTGACCGCGCTGCTGCCGGCCACCGGCGTCAAGATCAAGCACTTGTCGCTGTTCGATATCGAATTCAGCATCCACGAAAACGGCCAGCTCAAACATGCCCGTAACGCCAGGGAACTGAAGGATGTCAGTTCCACCGGTTTGTCTTATCTGGCCTTGATCACCTTCTTCACCGGCGTCACGTCCATGCTGCGCAAGAACAACCCCACCGTGGTCTGTTGGCCCATCGACGAACTGGGCGACTTGGCACCGGAAAACATCGAGGCCATGATGAACCTGCTGGCCAAGCAAAATATCCAGATCCTGTCGGCCACCCCGACCGCCGACCGCCACGTGCTGAGCCTGTTCGAGCGCCGCTATCTGCTGACCCAACAAAAACTGCACGAAGTCGAGCTGCCGCCAAGCAAGCTGGAACAGTTGTTGAATGCATCATCCAAGGAGGCGGCCCATGTTTAAACATGTCGCGGAAAGCCTGCTCAGCGGTCATTTCATTTGCCCGACCGCCTACCCCGATGCCTTCGAGTACTTGTCGCGGGCGACCAACGCCGACAAGATCAACGCGTTTCTCAAACCCTTGGACCGGGAATTGCTAAGTCTGGACGGCGAATTGTTTTACGCCGCCTACACCGTGATCGACGACAGCAATCGCGGCGCGATCAAGGAAGCCTTTTCGGAGATACGTTCGCAACTTAGGCCGGTGGTCGAATGGATGGATATGGTCATGACGGCTCTGGGCCAGGACATGCCGATCAGGGCTCGCGACGAAATCCGCCTGCACCGACTGTTGCAGGCCATCGAACACGAACCGTCGCTGTCGGAGCAACTGAATCGGCTAACCCAGTTGACCCTGTTCAAAACCAACAAAACCGGCCTCAACGAACAATTATCCTGGGTGTTGCAAAAACTGGAACAAACCGCGTTCCTGGCCCGACCCAATCCGCAGGCCTCGGTTTATATCGCCACCGGCAAGATCAATTATCTGCATCAGGTCATCGCCTTCTTGAACGACGCCGAAAGCCTGGAACTGGACCGGCACACCGCCGGCGGCGAGGATGGCGAACAGCAGGAACTGTTTTTATGAGTTTCGACCACGAACAGATCGCCGGGCTGATACGCAAGCTGGCCTCCGCCGATCAATTGTTGGCGCAAACCTACGTCAACGGCAGCGTGTTTGCCGACGAAGAAAACCGCAATGCCATCGACGGCTTGAAAAAATCCGGCATCTTGCGTACCGCCGATGCCTCGGGCGAATACCGTTTGACCTACGACATCAAGCGCCTGATCGACCGCCTGCTGCTGCGCAACCAGCGCTACCAGCAAAACATCAACATGGCCAAGATGATTTTGAGCGTCGAGGAAGGCATCGATGACTACCGCCGCGCGCTGGGACAGAACAATCAGGACGAGGCCCAATATCATCTGGAACAAATCGACGATACGCTGTACGAAGCGATAGAGGCGCTGGAAAACAGCTTGAGTGTGATGTTCGCGGCCATCACCAGCCAATTCGGCTTCGTCAGCTCGCTAAACGGCAAAATCAGGCAAAACCAGCGCGCGCTGGCCTATGCGCAACAACTGGTGCGGGAACTCAACCAAATCAGAATCGACGATTGCTACGAGTGGCTGAGCTGGAGCGCTATACCGCCGGAACTGAGCCGCAAGATCATCCGCTTCATCGACCAATACAAAAACATCGTCGAACGCCTGACCGGCATCGTCGGCCGGATGAAGGAGTTGCTGTTTAAATTGCGGCTGCAGGAGCAAACCGCCAACCGCTGCCGAGCCATGGCGCAGTTTCTGCGGCAGCATCCGGAATGGGAGCCCTTGGACTGGAGCGCGGATGCCGGCATACCGGAATTGCTGCGGCGTAGCGCCGGCCTGAGGCTGCAACCCGGCATCAACACCGCCAATCCGGTTTTGCAGGCCGATCTGGCCACCATCGTCCAGGAACTGCGGCGCCAGGCTAAACCCGTCGCGCCGCTGGCCAGGGACAGCGCCACATCACCGCTGGACACCCGAATTCCGGACCAGATCAAATATGCTCAAGACCTGTACCAAAGCCATATCGAAAATCTGTTTGCGTTAGCCCTGGAACAACAAGGCCGTAAGGTTTCGGCACTCACATATTGGGGCGAGCATGGTTTGGAAATCCACGCGGCGCTATGGCTGGACATAGTGTTCGCGCAATATTGCTGCCTACCGCAACGCATGCGTCAAGCCATAACACTGGACATGCAAGGCAAAAACCTACAAGGCTACAACGGCAACCAGGTCATAGAGGAAATCCAGTTGCAGCGGGTGGCGTGATATGAACCGGCAAATGTTCCAATGGATCAGCCAACTGGTCAGAGACAAGCCGAACCAAGCCAGCAGCCGCCCACTTAGCCAAATGGGCCAGCAAGTGCGAACTCATTATGGCTGCGGCTATATTGGCAACAATCGCTTGATCTTCAGCGCCGAGGATAAGCGCCACCTGCGCCGGCAAGTTTTGGCTGAAGTGGGTCGGGACCCGTTCACCATCGAACAGTTGCCGAGTGACCGCTTGGAGATGGCTCAATATCACCCCGACGAAAAACTGGCGGCCAAGCCGGCCGGCGGCGACCAGCTGTTATTGAATAGTGTTGACGGCATCATTCGCCTCAACGGCGAACAAATCCAGCTGCATCCGAAAAGTATCAGGTCGGCCGGCCTGCTTTGCCTGAATTCGAGTATCGAGACGATACAGCACCAAACCATAGTGGTGGTCGAAAACCTGGCCATCATGCCGCTGTGTCATGGCTGGCAAATGCCTTGTCTCGACCGGCAAGCCCTGTGGGTCTATCGCGGCGATCACAGGAGCGGCGCCAAGGCTCAGGCCTGCCGCGACTTTGTCGACCGTTTCGGCGTCGATAAAACCGTCATTGTCTTCAGCGACATGGACCCCAAGGGCCTGGAAATCGCGTTAACCATGCCCCACGTTAATTACTGGCTGGGCCCGGAACAAGTGGCTTGGAGTACCTGTCTGCAAAGCCCGCTAGCCAACCGCGAGGGATTCAATCTGCAAAGCGCGGCGCTGGCTTATTTGGAACGGTTATCCGAGCAAGAGAAACTGGCCGAGGCTTTGAATAAGCTGTTGATCAGCATAAAACAAGAGCGCGCTTCATTCCGGCAGGAGCATATGTTTAGCCGGCAAGTTGGGTTGGAGTTGTTTCCGCTGAGTTTTCGGCCATAGCGGGGTGGTCTATCGGTTTCTTCTAGCCACCGAGCCATTGCTTGGCGGCCAGCCCATGTTTCCAGTAACGCCCAGAAGGCTAGGCATGACCCCCGACCCATGAAAGTAGCGTCCCAGGGCACATTTGCTTACCGGATAGGACGCCGTGAATACATCCATGTTGGCCCTTGCCGCCGACGCCTGCCCAACAAGCAACCGCGCTCTCCCAATTTTTTACTTTCAGAGTAAAATTATCATTATTTGCCCCGATTTAATGACATGAGCAACTTTCTACTTCACCCCCGCCTGCAACAGGATTGCTTCATCGTCGCAGACTTGGCCTTGTCCAAGATTTTACTGATGAACGACAATCAGTATCCGTGGTTCATCTTGGTACCACGTCGCCCAGGGATCACGGAAATCCACCAATTACAGGAAGCCGACCGCCACCAACTATTAACCGAATCGTGCCTGCTGGCGGAAAGCCTGACGGCGCTCTATCAACCGGATAAGCTGAATATCGCCGCGATCGGTAATCTGGTACCGCAATTGCATCTTCATCATGTAGCCCGATACAAAACCGACAAGGCTTGGCCGGCACCGATTTGGGGAAAGTTTGACAGCTGTGCGTACAGCGAGCAAGAAGCCCAAACGCAGATCACCCAACTGCGAGACACCTTGCGCTATAGCCTAATTGACTAGAAACTCGGAGAAGAAAACATCCTGGAAACCTTCGTTGCCGTGAATCTTGGTCAGTGATTCGGTCAGCATTTCCTTGGTTTTTATCCGTAAGGCTTCGCGTTGTTCCATGGTTTGCAAGTCGGCCACCTGCATGCCGCTAAACATCATGATGATTTGATGACGCAGCATCGGCATATTCTTTTTCACCTTTTCGACATGCTCGGCGCCCTCCACCAGCAATTGAATGTTTACCAGCAGATATTTCTTCGGTTCGGCCAGATTCACGGTAAATTTTGGCGTCATTTCCACATACTCCACCACCGGTCCGGCCGCCTCATCCGCTTTTTGTTCGGAACTGATAGCGATAGCGGGCATCAGCAACATGGCGGCCAATAAAATAACTTTCCGCATAGGGTTTCCTCATATAATGTAAAAGTTGACTGCCTGGCAGTATATTCCATTTTTACCGATTATCACCATGAGACCACACCCTATCGGCCCAGTCATGATAGATTTGGCGGGCCACGAACTATCCTCGCTGGACCAAGAGAAAATCAACCATCCCAATACCGGTGCCTTGATTCTGTTTGCCAGAAATTACGACAACCCCGAGCAAATCCAGGCATTGATTAAAGCCATACGCGCCGCCCGCAACGGCGACATCTTAATCGCCGTCGATCAGGAAGGCGGCCGGGTGCAACGCTTTCAAAACGGCTTTACCCGCCTGCCACCCGCCGCTTGTTATGCCCACCAGCCCGAACTGGCCGAGGCGGCCGGCTGGTTGATGGCGGCCGAAGTATTGGCGGTGGATGTGGACTTCAGCTTCGCGCCGGTGCTGGATGTCGATTCCGGGGTTAGTTCCATCATCGGCAACCGTTCCTTTGCAATGGACTGCGATCAAGCCGCCCAACTGGCCGCCGCCTTTCGCCGAGGCATGCGCGAGGCGGGGATGGCCGCAACCGGCAAGCACTTTCCGGGCCACGGCGCCGTGGCCTTGGATTCGCATCTGACCCTGCCGGTCGACTCCCGCTCGCTGGAAGAAATTCGGGCACGCGACTTGTTGCCGTTTCAACGATTGATAGCACAAGGCCTGGAGGCCGTCATGCCGGCCCATGTTGTCTATCCGCAAGTCGATGATTTACCGGCGGGATTTTCTACTATTTGGCTGCAACGGATTTTACGTGGCGAACTGGGTTTTGACGGCGCCATTTTCAGCGACGATTTGAGCATGGAAGGCGCGGCCGGAGCCGGCGATTTCATGGATCGAGCCCGCCTTGCCCAACAAGCAGGCTGCGACATGCTGCTGGTGTGCAACAATCCCGAGGCCGCCGAGCAGGTGCTGGATAAATTACCTATTACTCGATGCAGCGAACGCGAACGCCGCTTGCAAGCCATGCGCGGCCGCCGGCAATTCGACCGCAAGCAATTATTCAAATCCGACAAGTGGCGGCAAGTTTCCGCCCAAATCAAACAGCTATCCGAAACTCATGCTTAACGAAATCAACCAGGTCAAACAACACGCGCTGTTATTGCACGATCAGCAACAAGTAGAGGCCGCACTGGACCAGATGGCCGCCGACATCACGGCGGAATTGGCCGACAAGAACCCGCTGGTTTTATGCGTCATCAACGGCGGCATCATCGCCACCGGCAAACTGTTGCCCCGTCTGGATTTTCCACTGACGCTGGACAGCATCCACGCCAGCCGCTACCGAAATACCACCTCGGGTAGCGAGATTCATTGGCTGTTCAAACCGACCACGCCACTGCAAGATCGTAATGTATTGATTGTGGACGACATTCTGGACGAAGGCCATACCTTAAAAGCCATCGTCGATTGGTGCCAACAACGAGGGGCAACACAAGTTTTTACCGCCGCCTTGTTGGACAAGGATTTAGGCTGCGACAAACCGATCGAAGCTGACTTCATCGGTCTGCGGGTCGCCAATCACTATTTGTTCGGTTACGGCATGGATTACAAGGGCTATCTCAGAAACGCGGCGGGCATATACGCTTGCAAGGAAATTTTATGACACTGGCAATCATAGGCGGCACCGGCTTAACCCAAATCAGCGAGTTGACCATCACCGGCCAACAAACCCTGGACACACCCTTTGGCGCGCCATCCGCCGATTATGTATTCGGCGAAATCAACGGTAAGCAGCTAATTTTCCTGGCTCGGCACGGCAATCCGCATCGTATTCCACCGCACAAAATCAACTACCGGGCCAATATCTGGGGCTTGAAACAGCTGGACGTGACCGACATCATCGCCGTCGCCGCAGTCGGCGGCATCGGATCGGACATGGCGCCCGGCCACATTGCCGTTCCGGACCAAATCATCGATTACAGCTACGGCCGCGAGCATACATTTTTCGCCGACGATCTTGAGCATGTGACTCATATCGACTTTACCGAACCGTATTCACCTGCATTACGCCAGCGCATCATGCAGGCCGCCCGGAATGCCGGTATCGAAATCAGTCCGACCGCTACTTACGGCTGCACCCAAGGCCCTCGCCTGGAAACCGTGGCCGAAATCAAACGCATGGCACAAGACGGCTGTGATCTGGTGGGCATGACCGGCATGCCGGAAGCCGCATTGGCCAGGGAACTGGAAATGGCTTATGCCAATATTTCGGTGGTCGCCAACTGGGGTGCTGGCATCGTGGCCGGCGAGATTACCATGGCGGAAATCGAGAAAAATCTGGAAGTGGGTATGAGTAAAGCAATAGGCTTGCTGAAAGCGGTCAGTTTGCTGCCGGACTAAAACCAGCTTTTAACTCAATCGGGAGGGAAAAAGACACTTCCCTTGCCTGGGGCTTGGCAAGGGAAGAGAAGATCGATCATGTCATTAATCTACTTTGCCGATCCTGTAAGGCATCGCCAAAATCAGAAGTCAGGGAAAAATCGCTACCGTTCCCTAACCCTTAGATCAAATTATTTTTTGTTGCCGCCGCTGTGAAGTACATCATTGCGGTAAGCGGAATTGCTGGAATCTTCCGCAATGTTTTTTGCGGCCGTGGCATATTTGTCGTGTTCGGCATTCTTAACCATCAGAACGGCTCCGGCGGCTAAAACTACGGCCAAGACGATATAGAGCCAGAAATTGTCTTTTTCTTGTACTTCACTCATTTTGTACCTTCCTGTTGATGTTTTTAAAATGGCGTTGATGATTCAACGGTGGTTACAATATCAAACGAAAAATGAAAATTTTTGATATACATCAACAAATATCAGGTTTTTACAGCCCATGCAGCGCCGCAATTTCATTCGACACCTCATCAGCCTGACGCTCATACCCCCCTTTTTACAGCCAAGACTGGCCCATGCGGCTTGGCCGTCCGAGCATTTTGCCGGCGGCGACTTCGCTTCCCGTTTTGAACAGCTGTTTGGCGGTCAAACCATCATCGACAGCCCTGAAATCAATATTACTCTGCCGGATATTGCCGAAAACGGCGCCGTGGTACCGATTACCATTGACAGCGAACTGGAACGGATCGAACGCCTGTATATTTGGGTGGAAAAGAACCCGACGCCACTGGCCGCCGAGTTTGAACTTTCTCCGGAGATCGCGGTTTTCCTGACGGCCAGAATTAAAATGGCGGAAAGCTGCAATGTCGTGGTGATAGCGCGGCAAGGCCAGCGCTTGTTACGCAATCAACAATGGGTGAAAGTCATGCAGGGCGGATGCGGGACGGGATGATGGCATCGAGCATTAAAATCAGAAGCCAACGGCTGGACGATTACACCGAGATCAAATTATTGATCAGCCATCCGATGGAAAATGGCCGTAACCGCGACCCGCTGACGAATGAATTGATTCCGGCGCATTTCATTCGAGAACTGCTCCTTCAACTGAACGGTGCCAGCATCATCAGGGCCGATCTGGGCGGCAGCATGTCCAAAAACCCGTTTTTCAGCTTCCGCTTGAAAAACAGCCGTGGCGGCGATAGTTTAAGGGTCAGTTGGGTGGATAATCTCGATCAGACTGATAGCGCGGAACATAACCTGGATTGAGGCTTAGCCGCGAACGACCTCGGCGGCGCAATTGCGGGCCGCCACCACCCTAAAATCCAAATGCTCGGAGGTAAATTGACGGCACAGCTCGGCCAGCAGAGCCTCCGCCAATTGCGGGCTACCGACCGCACAAAAGCCGGTTGGCCCCCAGGATGTTTGACCGATCGCCACGGCACCCTGCCGTTGCAACCAATCCATCGCCGCCGCCACTTCCGGACTGGTGAAGATTCCGCCCTGCACCGGAGCGAAATGCTGGCCGACCGCCGTTTGTAACTGGGTAATCACCTCGCCGAATAAGGCTAGATTCCGTTCGGCCAAGGCCGGCAAGGCCTGCATCAAAAGCAAATAACATAAGCGCTCGGCCTCGGATCGCGGAAAGGGCGGCAATTGTTTAAAAGCGCTGACTTCCTGTTCGCCATGTAAGCCCTGCCCTCGCCTGTCGAACGCCAAAATAAACCGCCAGTCGTCCGGCACCGACATGTGCGCCAACAACGGTGGAGTTTCGGTATCTGGTCCGCGTCCGCCATCAACCACCAAACCGCCCTGCTCGAATACGCCGATACCGATGCCGGAACGGGCGCCGCGGTCGGTCAGCTTGGCGATGTCGCGCGTATCCAAGCCCAGACCGTAAAACGCATTCAGCGCCGCCCCAATCGCCAGCGACATTTGGGTACCGGAACCCAAGCCGATATGTTCCGGGATGGCGGACAGAATATTGATCTGTATCTGTTCGGGAAGATTCAGCAACCGGCATAACAGACGGGCGGATTTCAAGGCCCGTTCGGCGCATGGGCCGGTGACGGACAAATCCTCGCCCTCGGTCAAGATCAAATGGGTATCGATGCCGTTCAGCGCCACGCCGATACTGCCGAAATGCCGGCCAAGCGCGCCGCTTAAGTCGATAAATCCCATGTGCAAGCGTGCCGGCGCTATAACTGTGACTTGTTCGCAGTGCGGTTTCACAACCTCGATTCCCTAATAATAACCAGGCGGCATTATAACGGATGATCAAAAGCCGCCGAGATAAAATCCGCCACTTCGGCCAGATCCGGCAAAACCAGATCCGCCTGCATCGAAGCCCGAGCATCGGGTGGCTGAACGGAAGGCACGAAAATACAGGGGCAAGCCGCCGCCGTCGCGGCTTCGATACCGATCGGCGAATCTTCCAGCACCAGGCAATCGCTATGGTGCATGCCCAATTCGGCCGAAGCCTTGATAAAAATATCGGCCGCCGGCTTTGGATTCGGCACATCCTCGCGGGAAATCAGTTTAGGAAACACAGCATCCAATCCGGCCCAGGCCAGGCATTGTTCGGCATCGCTACGCCGGCTATTGGTTGCCAGACAAAACGGCAGTTGCAACTGGCGTATCAATTGCAACAATCTAAAAAAACCAGCCTTGACCGGTATGCCCTGTTGCCGGACACGTTCGCGCCAAAGCCGGTTGCTCAACTGATAAAAATTGTCCAGATCGAATTCTGTCCCGCAATGGGTAAGTAATCGTTGACTGATGGCCGATCCGTGTGAACCGGATAACGACAGGCAAAACTCGCGGCTTAAGCCGTATCCCATTTCCGCCGCTGCCTGTTGCCAGGCGGCGAAATAACCGGCTTCACTATCCAGCACCAGCCCATCCATATCGAAGATGACGGCAGCGAAACGGAGGCCTGGCCTCAACGCAACACCCTGATATATTCGCCAATGGCTTCGCGACTGGAGCCGACCACGACCCGGCGCCGGCCTTGATCGTCTATTTCCAGCTGTCCGGCCACTTCCACCCGCTCGCCAACCTTGGCTTGGCCGACATAAGTCGCGGTAAAGCAGACCACCGCTTCAATTTCAGGATGATTCAGTACAAATTCGGCCGGATAATCGAAGCCCAGGTTATCGTCAATCACCTCCGATTGAACACGAACAAATCCGGCTTTCCGAAAAGACCGCTGATCGCCGACCGGCCTCGGCGCCAGCAGGGACAAATCGAATTTACGCTGATTAAAAATCGCCTTGTTGTATTTGCGCTGTTCATGCCAGATATATTCGTCCAGCGCGAAATCACAGGCCCGGCGTTGATAAGCGCTCAGCCAGTCGTCATCATTCAGGGTTTGGCAATGATCCTTGGCGATCAAGGCTTGTATGACGTTTCTGGCCCGATGGAACTGGTCGCGATCGTAGCAAACCAGATCGATATCCGAACCATGATTTTGCATGCCCACCAAGATAGAACCCGTGACGCCGAATTGATCCAGGTCGAGCTGATTGCTGCGCAGCAATTCGGATAAAGCCCGCAAATCGTTGACCACCGGATCCCGGCTTTCTTGTTGCAGGATTTCCCGTAGAACGACTCGCGGCCGGTAGTGGCCTACCACCCGTTCTTGATCGACCGCATGCAAATGTGCATCCAGCACGGGCGAATAATGCAGGTACTCGGGATAATACCGATCCAAAAACTCATTGGCATGATCGGTCGTGACTTTTTGCCATTGGCCGCCAAAATGCAGATAACGCAAAAAACACAATACCTTGCCTTGCTCGACACCGTCCGCCACTACGGCAAACAACAAGCCCTGCCCGGTATCGATAAATTCCTTGGCTCTATATAACATTTACGCGACTTCCACTCGATTACGCCCCTGTTGCTTGGCTTTATACAATGCGCCATCGGCTGCCTTGGTCAGTTCCGGCGCCTGATGAAATTGGCCGTTATAGGTGGCAACCCCAAGACTCAAACTGATCCGATCGGCCACCTTGGAGCCGGAATGCGGGATAGCTTGGGAAAAAATAGCCTGGCGCAAATTTTCCGCCACTTCGCGTCCGCCTTGCAAGTTGGTTTCGGGCAGAATCACGGTGAACTCCTCGCCGCCATAACGGCAAGCCAGATCGGTCGGCCGCCTGGTCTGCTCGGCCAACACCTTGCCGACCTTGGCCAGACAGTCGTCGCCTTGCTGATGCCCATAACTATCGTTATAGATTTTAAAAAAATCCACATCGCAGATAATCAACGACAGCGGCGATTTATTCCGTCTGGCCCAAGCAAACTGCCGCTCCAGAGTATTATCGAAATTCCGCCGGTTCGCCAGGCCGGTCAATTGATCATACAACGACAGACGCTCCAATTCCTGATTCAGCACCAGCATCTCTTGCTGGGCCTGTTTCAGCTTTTGCCGCATCAAATAAATGCGCTCCATCGCCACAACCGTATGTTGCAGCCGTAACGGATTGATCGGTTTGAGCAAATAGGCATCTCCACCGGCCATGATGCCTTTGGAGAAAGTCGCGTCGTCGTCCTTGGTGGTCAGGAAAATGATCGGAAACCAGTCGGCCTTCTTCAGCTCCCGGATGGCCTTGGTCGCTTCGATGCCGTTCAAATTCGGCATTTCCACATCCATCAGGATCAAGTCGACATTATGGTCCGCGACGTACTGCAAGCACTCAAAACCGTTTTCGGCATAGGCCACTTCGTGACCGAAGTCTTTCAGGCATTCGGTCACGATCTGCCTCATCAACCGACTATCATCGACAACCAGAATCTTCATATACTCCGCTTTATGCCCAACTAGAAATAACTACCGCCCGATTCTAGCCCAATTTCTTGAACCCACAGAAAACAATTGATTAAACCCACACTATCCCCTATTCTCGACCTCGCATTTTAGCGCCTGTGTTGCGCGGAAAACTCTTCAATCCATCCCTTACAACCCAAGGAGAGATTATGAAAATTGGCGTACCCAAAGAAATTCACGAGGGTGAAAAACGCGTCGCCACCACGCCGGAAGCCGCCGAAAAACTCATCAAACTCGGTTTCGAGGTTTGCGTGGAATCGGGCGCCGGACTGGCGGCTAATTTCAGCGATGACTTCTATCGGGAATTTGGCGTCAAAGTGCTGCCGAATGCCAAGGCGGTCTGGCAAGAATGCGACATCATCATGAAAATCAGAGCCCCGGAACGCCATCCCGAGTTAGCTATCGACGAAGTGGAGATGTTAAGAGAAGGCCAACATTTGATCAGCTTCATCTGGCCGGCGCAAAACGAAGAATTAATGAAACAGTTGGCCGATAAAAAAGTCACTGTACTGGCAATGGACAGCGTACCGCGCATGTCGCGAGCCCAAAAAATGGACGCGCTCAGTTCCATGGCCAATATCGCCGGTTATCGCGCGGTGGTGGAAGCCGCCCAGCATTTCGGCCGTTTTTTCACCGGCCAAATTACCGCCGCCGGCAAAGTTCCGCCGGCCAAGGTACTGGTGATAGGCGCAGGCGTCGCCGGTCTCGCGGCGATCGGGGCGGCCAAAAGCATGGGCGCCATCGTCCGCGCCTTCGATACCCGCCCGGAAGTGAAAGAGCAAATCGAGAGCATGGACGCCGAATTCCTGATGCTGGACTTTCAGGAAGACGGTTCCGGCAGCGGTGGTTATGCCAAGACCATGTCCAAGGAATTCATCGAGGCCGAGATGGCTTTGTTCGGCCGGCAAGCCATGGAAGTCGACATCATCATCACCACCGCGCTGATTCCGGGCAAACCCGCCCCGGAACTGATTACCGCCGGCATGGTGAAATCGATGAAGCCCGGTAGTGTCATCGTCGACCTGGCCGCCGAACAAGGCGGTAACTGCGCGTTGACCGAAAAGAATCAAGTCGTGGTCAGACACGACGTCACCATCATCGGCTACACCAATTTACCCAGCCGAATGGCCAGCCAATCCAGCCAACTGTACGCCACCAACCTACGGCATTTGCTGACTGACCTATGCCCCAACAAGGACGGTACGCTGAACGTCAACTTCGATGATGAAGTAATACGCGGCGCGACGGTAATCAAGGAAGGCGCCATCACCTGGCCACCGCCCCCGCCCAAACTGACCGGCTCCCACAAACCGCTGACCGAAGCGCCGGCGGTAACGGCCAAACCGGAAAAACCCAAATCCGCCTTGTCCCAACTGCTACCCATACTGCTGGTCGGCAGCATATTGTTCGGCATGGGCGCCGTCGCCCCGCATTCGTTCCTGGAACATTTCACCGTATTCGTGCTGGCCTGCTTCGTCGGTTATCAGGTGATCTGGAACGTATCGGCCTCGTTGCACACGCCGTTGATGAGCGTCACTAACGCCATCAGCGGCATCATCGTCATCGGCGCCCTGCTGCAAGTGTCGACCCCGGACAACCTGATCATCACCATCCTATCCGGGGTGGCGATATTGATAGCCGCCATCAACATCTGCGGTGGCTTTCTGGTCACCCGCCGCATGCTTGAAATGTTCAGAAAATAAGGAGAACTTCACATGTCACAAGGTTTAGTCACCATGTCGTATATCGCGGCATCGATTCTGTTCATTTTGAGCCTGAGCGGCCTCAGCCAACAGGAAACTTCCCGCCGAGGCAATTACTACGGCATGCTGGGGATGGCAATCGCCATTCTCGCCACCATACTCGGCGGCCATGTCACGGCATACCCGATACTGGCCGGCGCGCTGCTGATCGGCGGCATGATAGGCGCCATCGCCGCCGCGCGGGTGGAAATGACCCAAATGCCGGAACTGGTCGCGCTGATGCACAGCTTGGTCGGTATGGCGGCGGTACTGGTCGGTTACGCCAGCTTCATGGATCATAGCTCGACACTGGCCGGCGTCGAAAAAACCATCCATGAAGTGGAGATCTATATCGGCATCTTCATCGGCGCGGTGACCTTCTCCGGTTCGGTTATCGCCTTTGGCAAACTGTGCGGCAAGATCACCGGCAAACCGGTGCTGCTGCCGGCCCGCCATTGGTTGAACCTGATCCTGCTGATTGCCACGCTGTTTCTGGGCTACTGCTTCTTGAGCGGCGCCCAATTCGGGGATGCATTGATTCCATTGCTGATCATGACCGGCATTGCGCTGGTGTTCGGCATTCACATGGTGATGGCGATCGGCGGCGCCGACATGCCGGTGGTAGTATCGATGCTGAACAGCTATTCGGGATGGGCGGCAGCGGCCACCGGCTTCATGCTCAGCAATGACTTGTTGATCGTCACCGGCGCCTTGGTCGGCTCCAGCGGCGCGATCTTGAGCTACATCATGTGCCGGGCGATGAATCGCCACTTCCTCAGCGTCATCGCCGGTGGCTTCGGCAGTGCCGGCGGCGGCGAGGCGGCCGAAATCGAGGGCGAAGTGCAACCGATCGAAGCCGAGGAAACCGCGCAACTGCTGCGCGATTCCAAAAACATCGTCATCATTCCCGGTTACGGCATGGCCGTGGCGCAAGCCCAACATACCGTCAACGAGATCACCAAGTTGCTGACCGCCCAGGGAAAAAAGGTCCGTTTCGCCATCCACCCGGTCGCCGGCCGCATGCCGGGCCACATGAACGTGTTACTGGCCGAAGCCAAAGTTCCGTATGACATCGTGTTCGAAATGGACGAAATCAACGAGGATTTTCCCAATGTCGACGTATCGATCGTGATCGGCGCCAACGACATCGTCAATCCGTCGGCCTTGAACGACCCCAACAGCCCGATTGCCGGCATGCCGGTACTGGAATGCTGGAAGGGCGAAACCACCATCGTCATGAAACGCAGCATGGCCTCCGGTTACGCCGGCGTCGGCAACCCGCTGTTCGTGCTGGAAAACACCCGCATGCTGTTCGGCGACGCCAACGACAGGTTGCAAGCCTTGTTAAAAGCCTTGCAAGCTTAAGCCGTCAAAATCGGCGCACTACCAAGGGCGATGCGGCAAACGCATCGCCCTTTTTAATGGGTCTTTGAGATTTGAAAATCGATGGGCGGCTGGAGACGGCTCACTATTTCGGGCGTGGATTTACGACCCGTGTTTCGTCGACGACCTGACGTATAGGTCATTGCTCAGAACGTTGAAATCCGATCCAGCGCCCGCGCCAGGGTAGCAACCGTTCGTTCGATGTTCCGCAGCTTGTCGAGGCCGAACAAACCAAGACGGAAGGTCTTGAAGTCTGTTCCTTCGTCGCATTGCAACGGCACGCCGGCGGCGATCTGCAAGCCGAGTTCCGCGAATTTCTTGCCGGTCTTGATGTCGTCGTCATGGGTGTAGCACACCACCACGCCAGGCGCGGCAAAGCCGGAGGCGGCAACCGATTTGATGCCGCGTTCAGCCAACAACGCGCGAACACCGAGGCCGAGCTGCAGTTGCTCATCCCGTACCTTGGCAAACCCATAGGCTTCTGTTTCGCGCATCACGTCTCGAAGCGAACGCAAGGCATCGGTCGGCAGGGTAGCATGGTAGGCGTGCCCGCCCTGTTCATAGGCTTCCATGATTTGCAGCCACTTCTTCAGGTCCGCGGCAAAACTGGTGCTAGTGGTACTTTCGATGCGCTCGCGCGCCACTGGGTTTAACATCACCAGCCCGCAACAAGGTGAAGCGCTCCAATCTTTCTGCGGCGCGCTGATCAAAATATCAACCCCGGTCTGCCGCATGTCGACCCAGACTGTGCCGGATGCGATACAGTCGAGTACTAGCATGCCGCCAACGGCATGTACCGCATCGGCCATGGCACGCAGGTAATCATCGGGCAGAATCATGCCGGCCGAGGTTTCAACGTGGGGGGCGAATACAAGGTCCGGTTTCTCTCGGCCGATAGTGGCCACCACTTCTTCGATCGGAGCCGGCGCGTAGGCCGGCCGAGGCCCTGCTTCGATTGGGCGCGCTTTCAAGGCGATAGCTTCCGATGGAATGGCGCCCATTTCGAAAATTTGCGTCCAGCGGTAACTGAACCAGCCGTTACGAATGACCAAACATTTTTTGCCCGTGGCAAATTGGCGCGCCACGGCTTCCATGCCGAAGGTGCCGGAGCCGGGCACGACAATGGCGGCGTGGGCGTTGTACACGTTTTTCAGGATGCGCGAGATGTCGCGCATGGTTTCCTGAAAAACTTCCGACATGTGGTTGGTTGCACGGTCGGTATAGACCACCGAATATTCCAGCAGGCCATCCGGGTCGACATTGGGTAATAATCCTGGCACGGTTTTCATCTCCTCGTTATTTATTCTTGGACGTATAGCAATCCATCCCGCAAGTGGTGCGCATTCAAGCCTAAAAACCGCTTCCGAAGGTTTTTAACTCATGCCAAGGCACCACTTTGTTTTTTGCGGCCTCTTTCAGTTGCTTTCGTCGTCGGTTGGCAACAGGCCGGGTTTAGTCTTGATTTGATCGTAAAGCAAGGGTCATGACCACCTTTTCCGCATCAATCCGTGTCGGCGATAACTCTTCGGCATAATCCAATCATGATTTCTCAATGCCGCATGAACCTATTCGGAAACGGCAGCCACGCCGATTGCATGGACCTTAAGTGATTTTTGAAAAAGTTTGTACCCATTGCAAATGTCAAATAGTGTCGTTCGCTGAGCGGAGCCGAAGCGAACGGTTGACTTCGACTCCGCTCAGTCAACGGCAAATTGCTTGGATTGGGTACATTTATTGCCATAAATCGCCTTCGAAACGCCTCGAGTTTGGTACGTAGCGTTGCCCGGTGGATTATGCATTAAAGACCTAAACGTTGTTTGAATAAGGCAACATTCAAGATATGGGCCATTTTTTGCTTGAAGCTGCTAGCCTAAGCGGCGAAATCAGAATAGGGGTTAAATATTGATTTAGAATCAATGACTACTCGCAAACAGACTAAGGCAGTATCATCGGAGTGTTAAATTTTTGCCGCGTATCAAATCGTAAAAGAGCAAACCCCGCCGGTCTTAACGCTCACATTTGAAGGTTTTATGACAATTAGATTGTTGGGCCAGTTAGGAGAAAAGGTTCGGCGGATAATGCCATTCTCCATTTACCCAGCGCGTGAGTCATGAAACGGTTTATCCTGGAGCAATCTGAAACTGGGTTTTATACCAGCCTTTCTGAATTGGCCCTAGGCGCCGGCCATACCAGTCGTATCGATCAAGCTCCCTTTCCGCGATTGCCAGCGGAGGTGTCCGCCTCGCCTCGATTCAATCCAGCAAGCCGCTCGCTCACTTCGGCCAGGATATTGCGCTGCTCGGTTGTCAGGTTATCGCTGACGGCTAACGCACTCAGACTCTGGTTAATATCGGCTAATTGTCTTGCTTGCCCTTCCCGGTTATCGCGCAGTTTATCCACCATGTCCGAGAACGATTTCGCCAGTTGTTGTAATTCGTCGTTGGCGCGTAAGTGAGTCGCGGCATCGAGATTACCGTCGCCAACTTCTCGGCATAAGGTTTCAAAGCGGTACAGCGGGCCGGCGATTTTATGCGAGGCGTATAACACCGAAACCACGGCAACGGCGCCGGCCAGCACGACCGAAACCAGATTGCCGATCATGATCGAAATACCCAACCGCTCCCAGGTATTGACGATATTGACATGCACCGATTGCGACTGCGCCCTGAGATCGTCCCCGGCAATCCAGTAGATCAGCAGCGCGGAAAACAAACCGGATAACAAGATAATGGCGAAGGCTGTGAGAATAAAACGGCCCTGAAAACCCTTTTGGATAAAAACGCTACGGCGCTTTGGCTGGTAATTATTCATTAGTTCAAACCTTGACTAGGATTGTGGCAAGTTAAACAAAGTTCGCCATCGCTGTTGTTACGGCGCAGTAAAAAACTTTTACTCAAACGTTCGGCATTCAATAAGCGGTCCATGAAGCTAAAACTCGCTTGGGGTCGATCGCTGTCCAGCCGGCCGTGAACGTAATGACAGGTCAGGCAGATGATCTGGTTGTCCGAGTTTAAAGGCAAATCAGCCGGCACCGGAAAATCGACATTCAATCCCACCTTATGGAACGCATCCGGACTATGGCAGGACGCGCACATAGCCACCCCATCCAGTCTGAATTGCGCCAGATCGTCCGGTAGATTTTTGCTGACTAAGATGTTGTCATCCTTGAGTAGCGGCGTACTGATGTGGCAACCGCTGCAGGTGGATGGATTGTCATGTTTGGTTATGGCATGCGGGTTATCGGCTGCTTGCGCCATCGCCACAAACACCAGCATGGGCAATAAACCAAGGCTCAATAAGGATTTAACGGATAGCTTGTTCATATTAAAATGACATCACGATTTGGGCGATACCCAGTCTTTTATCGAAGTAATGTTCCGCCGTCCAGGTACCGAGCGAATCGTCGTATTCAAGCTTGAAGCGCAGATTGTCGCTGAATTGGTAATTTAATCCCAGACTCAGCATCGAAACATCATTGATGGCAACCGTGCTCCCGTCATAATCCAATCCTAGTTGTTGGGACGGTTGCCAGCGGCTATAGCGGACAAAGGCTTTAACCGGATATTTAATGAAACTTTCCAGATCGGCAATCAAGGTCGAATGATAAGCAAGCTGATGCCCCTTGCCGAAAGGATTCTGATCCGAATCAGGCACGATATTGCCATCGGCATCCAAAAATACATCTTGATGCGCCTGCAACAGCATAAACTCATTCTGCAGGCGCAGCATACCGTAGCCGATGCTAAAGTCGGCGCCATAAACGGTATTTCGAATATTGTTGCCGCCATCGAATTCGCTCAGATGAGAGATACCGAACTCGATGCCTTCCAGAATATCATCCAGCTTGTTGTGATGTACCGTATAGGGATTATGCGCTAAGGCTATCCCCAACCGGCCACCAACGGCAGAGCCATCATCCGCGTAGAGTGCATTGGTCCAGAATGCCGAATAGTTGAACATATCCCAGGAACCGTAGGAGCGCACGCCATCGCTGTTATAACCACCCTGCTGAATTCGGGATGTGGTGAGCGGCGCGGTAATGGTTACCCGGTCCTTGTTGGCAAAATACTGATAATCGCTACCGAATGGCAAGTCAAAACGTCCTGCTTGAATATGCAGGCCCTGGTTGTTAAAGATCCGTCCACGCGGGGGGATACGGTCGTTGAATAAATGATAGTCGACCAAAGCCACCGCAATCCCCGCCATGGTATCCCCACCGCTGAGTCCTCCGGCACCGCTGTTACCACAAAAGATATGCGCCGGAGCGCCAAAATCGGCATGGGATGAGTTACCGCAAAGAACAAGGGCCGTACTGGCACCAAAATGATCGCCATAGACATAATCCAGATCCAGTTCCACCGAACCCACATTAAAGGTTTGATCGGTCGAGTTACTGGTTTTAGCGTTGATGTCAAAAAAACCGCTGATCAGCAAACCATTTTCCTCCGCCGACGCTTTCAATTCGTCGACTTTTTTACTCAATTCCTGCAGCTTGCTGGTAACCGTGGAATCGTTGCCAGTCGATCCATTGGCTTTGGGTCCGGCGGCGATGGCCGGCGGCGGCGAAGCAGTCGCGGAAACTGATTTTCCCGTCTCGTCACTCGCCGTCACCGCCGAAGGCGCGATTTGGCGTTCCGTTTCAAGCTGGCGAATTCTGGCTTCAAGCTGTTCAATTTTCTGATCTTTTTCGCGCAACATCTCGCCAACGATTTGCCGTATATGTTCGTCATCGGCGGCTTTGGCCTGAACGCAGGAAGGTAAGGCTAGAATAACGATCAGTAAAATAAGAACTTTTTTTTGCATTGGCTCTCCTTCCTCCCGATTTTATTATGGCGTTTGCCGAGGTCCTTCAAAACTGCCCAAAGGGTTTTGATGACAGCATCATCGTTTAACCCAAGGGTTTATGGCGTAACCAAAGACTTCTCGTCGCGGCTAGAACCCCTCCTACACCTGCGACAGACGAACGGCAAAAATGTATGCCCTTTCTGACCAATGCCAGAGACAAGCATCAACAGTTCCCCTGCAACACGGGGCGGCTAGGAAGTCAACGATTCCTGTTCATGCGCCAGACTATGCAATTGCGAGAGTTCGGCCAAGGACAATACCCGGTCAATCGCCAACAGAATGATGAACACATCGCCCACTCGCGCCATCGCCCGGATGAAATCCGTGCGAATATCGCTGCCGAAATCCGGCGCCGGCTGGATATTGGCCGGGGGAATTTCCAGAATTTCGCGCACCTCGTCCACCAGCATGCCGATCAATTGCGCCCCCTCCAGCGCATCGACTTCCACCAGCACGATGCAACTGCGTTTACTGACTTCGGCGCAACGATGCTTCAGGCGAGCGGATAAGTCGATCACCGGCACCACATTGCCGCGCAGATTGATGACGCCATGGATATAGTCCGGGGTTAACGGCACCGGCGTTACGTTGGCAATTTCGATGATTTCCTTGACGTCCAGGATACTGATCGCAAAACTTTCGCTTCCCACCAGAAAGGTCAGATATTGCCCAACCTGCTCCTGAACCGCCAATGCGTTGCCGCCGGCCTCTTTTCGAATCAGATTACTCATGGCCTGTTCTCCGGCGACTAGAAGCGCTCAAAATCCGAATCATTAAAACCCTTGGAGCGATCCGCAACCGGTTTACTAGCGGGCTTTTTGGCGCCTGCCTGAGTACCTACCTTGCGTGGTTGACGATGTTGGCCAGCCGTGCCGGTTCGTGCTTCAACGCTATTGGCATCCAACTTAAAGAAGGCTACCGCCTGTTGTAATTGAATGGCCTGGCCGCTTAATTCCTCCGAAGTGGCGGCCAACTCTTCCGCGCTGGCGGCGTTTTGCTGGGTGGCTTTATCCAGTTGCCGCATCGCGTCGTTGATTTGATTGATGCCGCTGGATTGCTCCATTGAGGCGGCGTTGATCTCCTGCACCAGATCGGCGGTTTTGACGATATTGGGCACCACGGTAGCAATCAGGCTACCGGCTTTTTCGGCGATAGCCACGCTATTGGTCGCCAGTTCATTGATTTCCTCGGCGGTCACGCGGCTGCTTTCCGCCAACTTACGCACCTCGGCCGCAACCACCGCGAAGCCCTTGCCGTGCTCGCCGGCCGACGCCGCCTCGATCGCCGCATTCAGCGACAACAGATTGGTCTTGTAAGCAATATCCTCGATCTGGCCGATTTTCTTGGCGATATGTTTCATCGCGACCACGGTCTCATTAACCGCGGTACCGCCATCGCGGGCTTCGCCGGCCGATTTGGTCGCCATCTTCTCAGTGACATGCGCGTTCTCGGTGTTTTGTTGCACCGAGGCATTCAGTTGTTCGATCGACGCGGTGGTTTCCTCGACGCTGGCGGCTTGCTCGGTAGCCATTTGGCTCATCGATTGCGCGGTGGCGCTGACTTGCTGCGAAGCACTGGACAGGTTGTCGGAATTGGCCCGCACCTGGTGTACAACGTAATTCAGGCGCTCCAACATATCATGCAGCGAGTGGCTGAGCTGGCCAACCTCATCCTGGCTTTGGGCATCAACGGCGACGCTCAAATCACCCTCGGCAATCCTACCAACCACTTCGACCAACTCCTGGAGCGGCAGCGTAATGCGGCGCGCGATCCAGATCACGCTGAGCAAGCCCAAGACGGTCAAAATAGCTACGACAATCATCAACTGGATAAACTGTTGGTTCATCGCATCGGCATTGGCCATTTCCGCCTGGGCCACGTCCTTCTGCAATTCGATCAGTTTATCCTGAGCTTCCGTCGCCGCATGGAACAACGGCAAGGTATTTTTGACGGTATGCAATGCGGCGTTTTCGTAGTCCCCGGCTTCCAAATGACTAATGGCAACCAACAAACCCTCCCGCACGAAGGTCTTGCGCTTGGTTTCGAAATCACCCGCCAATCTCTTTTCCTCGGGGGTCAGATAAGTCGCCATATACGCTTGCCAGATTTGATCGATTTTACCGATGTTGGTTTTGACTGCATCGGTGTGCTTGCTGATCTGATGAGTGCTCTCGTGCACCTTGGCAATCGGGAATACGGGGTCGTGTTGCACGGCGAGCAATACTTCCCGGAGATTGGTGTTCATCAGATTTCTGATTTCAGCCAGGTCGATTGACGGCACCATCCGATCGGCATAAATGGTCTGCAACGATGCGCGCAAGCTATTGTAACCATACAAGGCAACACCGCCGGTCAATACGATCAAGGCCATCAACAAACTGGTGGACAGCATGATTTTGCGGCTAATTTTGAGATTCATAAACCAATTCATTTTCGGCTCCTAAACGGGGCGATAGTCATTTGTGCGAGAAAAAAAGCAAAGCCGACTCCCGGCATCGCTGAAGTTTCTAGGCGTTTTGTTGCGGGCGGGCCACGACAACGCTAATGGTTTATCCGTTAACCTATTCCGAATCTTGCGCGATCCGGTTCAATTGCGACAACTCTTCCAGCGATAACACCCGATTGATGGCGAGCAGGATAATAAACACATCGTTTACCCGCGCCATCGCCTGGATAAAATCCGTGCGAATATCGCTGCCGAAATCCGGCGCCGGCTGGATATTGGCTGGGGGAATTTCCAGAATTTCACGCACTTCGTCCACCAGCATGCCGATCAATTGCGTCCCCTCCAGCGCATCGACTTCCACCAACACGATGCAACTGCGTTTACTGACTTCGGCGCAACGATGCTTCAAACGGGCGGACAGATCGATCACCGGCACCACATTGCCGCGCAGATTGATGACGCCATGAATATAATCCGGGGTTAACGGCACCGGCGTTACGTTGGCGATTTCAATG
Source organism: Methylomonas sp. LL1 (assembly GCF_015711015.1). Lineage (NCBI taxonomy): Bacteria > Pseudomonadati > Pseudomonadota > Gammaproteobacteria > Methylococcales > Methylococcaceae > Methylomonas > Methylomonas sp. LL1. Next base: position 475,901 of record NZ_CP064653.1, on the reverse strand, counting down.
ATTTCCTTGACGTCCAAAATGCTGATCGCGAAACTTTCGCTTCCCACCAGAAAGGTCAGATATTGCCCAACCTGCTCCTGAACCGCCAACGCGTTGCCGCCGGCCTCTTTTCGAATCAGATTACTCATGGCCTGTTCTCCGGCGACTAGAAGCGCTCAAAATCTGAATCATTAAAATCCAGCGACTTGTCGACAGCGGTTTTGACCACGGATTTATTGAAGCCGGTTTTTGCGGCCGGACGCGACGGCTTACGGTAGCCGCCGGTCGCCGCCCCGCCACCGGCGCCGGCTCCAGCTTTAACGCTGTTGGCATCCAGCTTGAAGAAGGCTACCGCCTGTTGTAATTGGGCGGCCTGGCCGTTTAATTCCTCGGAAGTGGCGGCCAACTCTTCGGCGCTGGCGGCGTTCTGCTGGGTGGCTTTATCCAGTTGCCGCATCGCGTCGTTGATTTGATTGATGCCGCTGGATTGCTCCATCGAGGCGGCATTGATCTCCTGCACCAGATCGGCGGTTTTGACGATATTGGGCACCACGGTGGCAATCAGGTTGCCGGCTTTTTCGGCGATCGCCACGCTATTGGTCGCCAGTTCGTTGATTTCCTCGGCGGTCACGCGGCTGCTTTCCGCCAGTTTGCGCACCTCGGCCGCCACCACCGCGAAGCCCTTGCCGTGCTCGCCAGCCGACGCCGCCTCAATCGCCGCATTCAGCGACAACAGATTGGTTTTGTAGGCAATATCCTCGATTTGGCCGATTTTCTTGGCGATATGTTTCATCGCGGTGACGGTTTCGTTGACCGCATCGCCACCTTCACGGGCTTCGCCGGCCGATTTGGTCGCCATTTGCTCGGTGACATGAGCGTTTTCGGTGTTTTGTTGCACCGAGGCATTCAACTGTTCGATCGACGAAGTGGTTTCCTCGACGCTGGCGGCTTGCTCGGTGGCCATCTGGCTCATGGCTTGAGCGGTCGAACTGACTTCTTGCGAAGCACTGGACAAGGTATCGGAGTTGGCGCGGACTTGCGCCACCACTTGACTCAATTGATCACGCATGTTGATCAAGGCCTTGGCCAATTGGCCGATTTCGTCCTTGCTGTCGACGTCCAGCTTGGCAGTCAGGTCGCCGTCGGCTAACGATTGTGCAAATTTGACGCCCAGGGTAATCGGCGCGGTAATCAGGTTGGCCAGGAACATCGCGATAATAATGCCTAAAATTAGCGCCGCGATAATGGTGCCGACGATGATTTTATTGGCATCGCTGACCAATTGTTGGGCCTGCTCGCGAGCGACGTCCAGCTGTGCATAACCGGATTCTTCGGCGGTTTGCGCCTGTTTGATGACATTGTCGCCAGCTTCCAGCATGTCCTTGCGAATCAGATTTAACTTGTCATCGTTATCGATCCAGGATTGTGCGGCTTGCTGATATTCCCGCACCAGGCCACGTGCATCGGCAATGATTTTTTTGCTGTCTTCGCTGTTAGCGGCTTTTTCCTGCCCGTCGAATATGCTGATCAACTCCGGCAACCAAACCTGCATTTTTTTCCAAGCCACCCTATCCTTGTAATTGACCTCTTCCTTCTCGGCCCGCATGATTTCCATCGCCGTGATATAAGCCTGAGTCGAACCGATGTAGCGCTGCACGTAATGGTCCAATTCCTGCTGGGTAGCCCCTTTCGCCATGGCGGCCTGATATTTATCCACCTGTCTTTGCAGATCGGCATCGACTGCCTTGGCCACGGCATTGCCTTTTTCCACCATTATCGCGACAGCTTGCTTATTAGCTTTGGTAGCGGCAACCACGGCGCGAAATTTTTCGCCAAACTGTAATGTGCTTTCCCGGGCACTTTTGGACTGATTGAGTAGTTCGGTATTGCTGTATTCCTTCGCCAGTTTATCGACTTTGTCGAGATACTCGAATACCTCCTTCATGGCATCTTCGGTATCTTTAGCCTCTTCATCTTTCTCGGTTAACCGATATGACCTTTGCTCCATGATGGTCTTTAGCGCCATCCGTTCCACGCCGGTCGCATATTCCACCGACTTGCCGTTATTATCGGTAATCCCGAATAAAGCGCCGGAAACATCGCCGATATAAATTCTGGCCAACAAGCCAAAACCTATGGTGATCGCCACCAACAACATCGCCCCCGTCAGGATTTTTGTTTTTATTTTGAGGTCGTTAAGGTTCATCTGTGCTGTCCTTGTATTGAAATTTGCAATCTATCAAAATGAAATTATTGTGCGCGCTGCGTGTTCGGCAACTGTCCAGGCCTAGATCTTTTTTTGATCGCCGCCTGAATCAAGCCCTGCACGTCCAGTATCAAGGCCACATTACCGTCTCCCAGCACGGTAGCACCGGTAATGCCTTTTAGCTTTTCAAAAACTTTGCCTAATGGCTTGATGACGGTCTGATGTTCACCGTGTAATTCATCGACCACAAAACCGGCCTTGGATTGGCCGGATTTGACCACCACGACGCTCTCTCGGCGTTTGACCGCATCAGCCTTACGGCAATTAAAATAATCGCCCAACCTTAAATAGGGCAGCACTTCGCCGCGCAGATTGATGTAATGCTCAACTTCATTGACTTCACATTCTTTCGGATCCATCTCTATGCATTCATCCACCAAACTCAGGGGAATGATGTAACGGTCCTGTTCGGCACCGACCATGAAGCCGTCGATGATCGCCAGGGTCAATGGCAGATGTATCGTGATGGTCGTCCCCTGCCCTTCGATGGAATCGATCGAGACCGACCCACGCAACGCTTCGATATTTTTTTTGACCACGTCCATGCCCACGCCCCGGCCGGACAAATTGGTAGCCTGCTCCTTAGTGCTCAAGCCGGCGGCGAAAATCAGATTGTGGATTTCCTGTTGCGACAAACCGTGATCCGGTTTGATCAGGCCATTGGCAATGGCCTTGGCCACGATTTTTTCCGAATTCAATCCAGCCCCGTCGTCGGCGATCTGAATCACGATATGGCCGGATTCATGATAGGCATTTAGCTGGACGGTGCCTTGCGCGGGCTTGCCGGCCGCCAGGCGCAGTTCGGGACTTTCGATGCCGTGATCCAGCGAATTGCGGATCAGATGCGTCAGTGGGTCGTTGATTTTTTCGACGACGGTTTTATCCAGCTCGGTTTCACCGCCGCTGATGATTAATTCGATATCCTTGCCCAGTTCATTACTGACATCGCGGACTATGCGGCGAAAGCGGGAAAAGGTTTCGCCTATCTGCACCATGCGCAGTTCCAATGCCGTGTCGCGGATGCCGCCTACCAACGAATTCATCGTCGCGGCCACGTCATCGGCGTCGCTCAGGCCGTGGCGTTCGACGATCAGATTCATCGCCGCGCTGGAAATGACCAATTCACCGACCAAGTTGATCAAATGCCCCAACTTGGTGGCATCGACCCGGATGTAATTGGATTCCGCAGCGACTTTTTGCTTGGTCAGTTCCTGCTTTTTCAAGGCCTGCTCGACAACCGGCTTTTGCACCACCTGCTGTTCGATTAAGATTTCACCGATAGGCTTGACTGTTTCGTCGGTTGCGGTTTGAGTCAATTTCTGGGCTTGCAAGGCATGCCGAACATCGTTCTGCGTCAGCGCCCCTACTTGAACCAGCATGTCGCCCAGGCGCTCGACATGGCTTTCGTCCTGGGCATCCAGCAACTTCAGATATTCTTCAACCTTGGCGTTAGGCGGCAAAATCTTGATTTCGCAATCGTCGGCGGCATATTCGAACACCCCTTCGATGGTTTGTTTACTGGCATCGCTTTGAAAGGCGATTTTGAAATGCAAATAACAGTTTTCCGGGTCCATCTGTTGGCCGCCGGGCATGGCTGGCGTCAGCGTCAGGATTTCCTTGATTTCACCCAGGGTTTTCAAATAGCGGATAAACGACAATGGGTCCATGCCATCGCGCAAGGCGTTGTGTTGGAACTCCAGCGAAATAAGCCAGCTATCGTCCACCGAGACTTCACCGCCGCCTTCGCTTTCCACTTTGGCGTTGTCGCTATTACTCGGCTGCATGCCGGTTTCCTGCTTGCCGGTCAATCGCCTGATCAAGTCTTCGCTGGCTAATGCCAGTTCCTTAGGCAGCGGTACATCGGGGTTAGTCAAACAATGTTCGACCAAACGAGCCGTGTGGTCCTTGCTGTCGAGCAAAACCGAAATCAGATTCTGATCAATGGCGCGCTCGCCATTACGCACTTTGTCGAGTACCGATTCGGCTTCGTGGGTAAAGGTGACAATGGGGTTAAAACCGAACAGGCCCGAAGAGCCCTTGATGGTATGCATGGCCCGGAATAGGCCATTGATGGTTTCACTGTCATCCGGGCTGGACTCCAGCGTCAACAGCGCATTCTCCATATCGGCCAGGAGTTGTTCCGCTTCCTGGGCAAAGATACCCAGGGCTGAGTCAAATTCACTCATGATGTTTTCCAGTTTGCGGACAAAACGATAGGATCACCGAAATATTTGTTGAGATTAAGCAATTCCAGCACTTCGACCACCGCCTGGCTATGCTGAACTAGACTGAGTTTGATATCGCGATTGACGGTCTCGCGTTTGACGAATAGCAGGATTTGCAAGCCGGCACTGTCGATTTCGCTGACCCCGCTCAAATCGAGCTGCAGTTCCTTGCTGGTTTTAAGAAAGCCCAACAAGGAATCTTTTTGCTCCCTCGCCGTGTAGATGGTCATCTCGCCCTGAATCGCCAGATGGGTGACACCTTTTTTTTGTTGTTTCACTTCGATGCTCACCGTCAACTCCCAATTTAATTTGTAGGTTTAGGGCAAAACCAGCTTAGACACCGCATCCAGCAGAGTCGGGGCCTGGAAAGGCTTGGTCAGCCAGGCTTTGGCGCCGGCGGCTTTGCCGGCCTGCTTTTTGTCGTCGGCCGATTCGGTAGTCAACATCATCATCGGCGTGAATTTGTAGGCGTCCAGTTTTTTGGCTTCCTGCACGAAAGCAATACCATCCATAACCGGCATATTGACATCCGTGATGATCAAGTTAATTTTTTGACCCTTCAGTTTGCTCAAGGCGTCCTTGCCGTCGCAAGCTTCAATCACGTCGTATCCGGCTCCCTTCAACGCAATCGTGACAACCTGACGAATCGAAGCCGAATCATCAACAATCATGATAGTTTTTGCCATGTCGTTTTATCCTGTAGCGATTTTAGAAAAAGGTTAAATCGTTGTCCTTGACCGCATCTTGACGGTCAGTCATCGGCGTTCCCATATGGTTCAGCAACTCTTCCGGCATCGTGTATTCCAACTCCATGGTGGATAGCGCCTTACCGACATTGAGGGTATCGGCATGGCGTTCACGGCCGTCCTTACGGGCATTTTCAACCACATTTTGTAACCCCCGCAGATTGTTTTCGACATGCGACAGCATTTGGCTGACCCTATCCTGAAATTGAAAGGCGGTCAGCACCGAAAAAATCTCATCGCGAATCCGCGAACTGTTATCGCGCAACTGGCTCGCATCGTTTTTGAATACATTCAAGGCCGCCTGCAAATCGGTCAAAGCGGTCTGGATGGCTTTCTCGGCATCGTGTATGGTTTTGTCGTCGTTACTGCCGGAGGCTTCCGACATCCTTAAAGTAGTCGCCATTGCCTTGTTAATATCTTCGATAGCCGCGCTAATTTTTTCACCGGTGGAAGACGAGAATCCGGCCAGTTTGCGCACTTCGTCGGCCACCACGGCAAATCCGCGGCCGTTTTCGCCGGCGCGGGCGGCTTCGATCGCCGCGTTCAGCGCCAACAGGTTGATTTGCTCGGCCACTTTACGCACTTCTTTCGCCATCGCATCGAGTTGATGTGTATGCGAAGACAGTTTGCGTACTTCTTCGACCACCTGGTGTTCGACATTCTGGATTTGTAATAACGCGCCCAATACGGCGGTCAGCGCGGCGCGGCTTTCGGCGAACAAGACGTCGACGTTTCGCCCATCCTCGGCGTGCCCGGTACCCTTGATGATGTTGCTTAGCGAATCGGCCATCGCGGCGAAGCGCTGAGTCAACACGGTAATTTCCTGTTCGGTGTGATTGCGGGAAGTTTGCACCTGTCTCAACAGGATGGGCACGACCTGGATAAACAGGCGCTCCAATTCGGCGACATAGCCATGCACGTCGTCCAGCTTGCCGGTTTCGTCCTGTTGCCAATACTGATTATTGGCCTGAATCTGGTTGATCTGTTTATTCAACAACACATAACCCAGCAGACAGCCGACCAGCATCAAAAAAACCGTCGCGCCGATATTGATCACACTAAAGCCGGCCGACAACATCAACACCAAGCCCGACAACAGGCCCAGGCCGGCCGGGAGAATATAAAAACTGAGTTTGCCAGAACCGGCTTCCGCTGCGGGGTAATTAGCTGTGCGAGACATGAAAATTCCATTAAGATTACAAGAATATTGGCCTGATACTAGATGGTTTTTTCCAGCTATTCAACCTGCTAACACACTAGGAATTTAAAATATGCCACTCCAACCGCCGTTTCGCAATTTAGCCGCCGATCAAAACATTCAGCCCATCGGTTCATTGTGAGGGCTTTTTGAGCATTTCTCCTATTACAACCGACGAATTTGAACATTTTCGCCGCTTGATATACGACCATGCCGGAATCGCCCTGTCCCCGGAAAAGAAAGTCATGGTTGCCAGCCGCCTGGCAAAACGATTGGATTATTATGGTCTATCCCGCTACGGAGAATATTTCCAATTGATCAATAACCCCGACTATCCGGATGAGTTTCAAATTCTGGTCAACATTCTGACCACCAATGAAACCTATTTTTTTCGCGAGCCCAAGCATTTTGATTTTTTCCGGGAACAGATTCTAAAACCCTGGCGCGGCGATCACTTCAGAGTTTGGAGTGCCGCCAGCTCAACCGGTGAGGAAGCCTATAGCCTGGCGATGGTGGCGGCGGAAAATCTCGGCATGCGCGCTTGGGAAGTCTTCGCTTCCGATTTAAGCACGCGGGTATTGGATATCGCCCGCAACGGCGTGTATTTGTTGGACAGGCTGGAGCATATGGAGCCGCGTTTATTGGAAAAATACTGCCTGAAAGGCGTTCGCGCGCACGAAGGTTTTTTTCGGATCGACGCCAAAATCCGCAACCGGGTCAAGTTTGACCAAGTCAATCTGAAATCGCCGTTACCGCCTAATTTAGGCAAATTCGAGGTGATATTTCTACGCAATGTATTGATCTATTTCGATCAGGACACCAAAAAGCAGGTCGTGGAACGTCTGGCCACGGCCTTGAAACCCGACGGTTATTTTTTTATCAGCCATTCGGAAAGCCTGCATCGCGTCACCGATCAACTGCAAATAATCGAACCTTCGATTTATCGTAAAGCATGATAACGTTGCCGTATAAAAATATCCGGCGTATCGTCATCGATCCCGGCGAATATTATGCCAGTCGCGAAGCGGAAATTATCTCGACATTATTGGGTTCTTGCGTGGCCGCCTGCCTGTTCGACCCGGTCAATCGAGTATTCGGCATGAATCATTTTTTGCTGGCCAATCGCCACCAGGCGCATGGGGTGCCTATTATTCAATCGGATGAAGGCCGCTACGGTATCTATGCAATGGAATTATTAATCAACGCCATGATGAAAAAAGGCGCGGACAGGCGTAATCTGAAGGCGAAATGCTTTGGCGGCGGAAATGTCCTTAAATTGCGTGAAGACCGCGAAAATAAGCAAACCGTGGGCGATCTGAATGTCGCGTTCATCCGGGAGTTTCTGATAAACGAAAACATTCCGATGGTAGCTTCCTGCCTGGGCGGCAATCACGGCAGAAGCGTGCATTTTGTCGGCACGGATTATTCGGTATTTATCAAAAGAATCGGCGATACTCTGCAACAGCAGTTGGAAAAAACAGAACGCCATTTTTGGAAAAAGAATATCGAGGAACACGAACAAAGCACGAGCAAAACCGATTTCTGGTAACCAACAGCAGAGCACTAAGCCAAGATTTTACAGCCTATGACAGACACAAAAGTATTCATTGTCGATGACTCCGCGGTAGTCAGACAGGTTTTAACCGGATTGCTGGACGACTTACCCGGAATCCGGGTCATAGGCGCCGCTCCCGACCCCATTTTTGCGCTAAAGCGCATGGAAATCGAATGGCCGGACGTGATTGTGCTGGACATCGAAATGCCGCGCATGGACGGCATTACTTTCCTGAAAAAACTGATGCATGAACACCCTACCCCGGTCGTGATCTGCTCGACACTCACCGCCAAGGGCGCCGAAGTGACCATGCAGGCCATGAGTGCCGGCGCAGTTGACATCATCACCAAGCCCACCGTCAACCTAAAAGGCTTTTTACAGGATTCCAAAACCCTGTTGGCCGACGCCATCAAGGCCGCCTCGCATGCCCGTTTGAAAAAAGTACCCTTGATGGCCGGCAAACCGGCATTAGAGGTCCAACCCAAATTAACCGCCGATTCGGTGATTTCACCGGGCGGTTTGGCGCCGATGTCGGAAACCACCGACCGCGTGATTGCGATCGGCACATCGACCGGCGGCACCCAAGCCCTGGAATACGTGCTTACCCGTTTACCGCGCACCGTTCCGGGTATCGTGATCGTCCAACACATGCCGGAGGCCTTTACCGCCGCATTTGCCAAACGCCTTGATAGCCTGTCGCAAATCACGGTCAAGGAAGCCGAACAAAACGACAGGGTCATCCCCGGCCTGGCTTTGATAGCGCCGGGCGGCAAACACATGCTGCTGCGCCGCAGCGGCGCGCAATATCGGGTGGAAATCAAGGAAGGCCCGTTAGTCAGTAGGCACCGGCCCTCGGTCGACGTATTGTTTCGCTCGACCGCTCAGGCCGCCGGCAAAAACGCGCTGGGCATCATCATGACCGGGATGGGCGATGACGGCGCGCGCGGCTTGACCGAATTACACGATACCGGCGCGCTGACCGTGGCCCAGGACGAAGCCAGTTGCGTGGTCTATGGCATGCCCAAGGAAGCGGTAAAAATGGGTGGCACCGATGCTGAACTGTCCTTGTCGGCCATTCCGGACTTGATCATCCATGCCCCCAACCGGGCCAAATTTTTGAAGGGCTGAACCAGTTTGTTGGTTTTTTGCCGAAACCCTAGTTCTGGCTAATCGGTAGCCATACCCTGAAGGTGGAGCCTTCGCCAAGTTTGCTGCTAACTTCAATATTGCCGTGATGGCTACGGACGATGCTTTCAGCCGCCGACAAACCCAAACCGATGCCCTGGCCCACTGCTCGGGTAGTAAAAAAAGGCTCGAACAGCCGGGTCAAATGCTCGGGCGCGATTCCCTGCCCATTGTCGGCAATGTCCACCCACACCCGGCTATCATTGCAACCGGTACGAATGATAATGTTGCCTTCGGTTTCGATGGCCTGCGCCGCATTCATCAACAAACTCATGAAGACTTGATTCAGCTGGGACGGCAAACAGGCGATTTCCGGCAGAGTTCCATACTCCTTACGAACGGTGCAATGTTTATTCGATTCGTTGTAAAAAATGTTAAGGGTCGAATCCAGGCATTCGTGCAAGTCTACCAATTGCCAATCAGCACTATCGACCTGCGCGTATTTATTCAGATTTTGGATAATGTCGCGGACCCGCGAGAGCCCCTGCTTGGATTCGGCTATCAAATCCGGGATATCTTGGCGCAGAAAATCGAGGTCCACTTGTTGTTTCAGTTCCCGCATTTTTTGCAACGCGTCCGGGGCAACCGGATGTTGCCCGAGCAAACGCTCGCAGGCTCCCAGCAGCACAAATAAATCTTGGAAATAATTATTCAGCGAACTCAGATTGGAATAGACGAAGCCGAGCGGATTATTGATTTCATGCGCGACGCCCGCCGCGAGCTGACCAATAGCCGCCAACTTTTCCGATTGCAGCAATTGCAAATGCATACGCTGGTTTTCCAGGTGGCGTCTCTCCACCTCGGCCTCGAGATAGAGGTTTTGATCCGTCAACCGGTCGCGGGCTTTTTTGAGTTCGATATGGGTGCGCACCCGCGCCAATAGAATCGACAAATGACAGGGCTTGTAAATGTAATCGACCGCGCCCAGCGCCAACCCGCGTTCTTCATCCTGATCGGATGTCAGAGCCGTCACGAAGATCACTGGAATGTCGCGTGTTGCGGGATTGGCCTTCAGCTGCGCCATCACCTCGTAACCATCCATGCCGGGCATCATCACATCCAGCAGGATCAGATCCGGTTTAAGAGCTCCCTGCACAATTTCCAGGGCTCGAGTACCCGAGGTTGCCACTAAAACGGCATAATGAACCATCAGGCATTGCCCAAAAACCGAGAGGTTGATGCTGTCGTCGTCCACTAACAGTATCGTGGCTTTACTGTCGGTTTTCGGGGTTTCAGACTCCATGCGCTTTCCTGATTTATTGCTAAAAAGACTAAGCCCGCGAGTTGCCCTGATTACTGGTACCGTTGCAATTTACAGCGCGTTAGTAAGATAGTTTATTATCAGAGCAAGCCAACAACAAACTTTGCTTGTAATTGTCCTCTTGCGGCGCTTTGAACCATGCCGGCTAAAATAGGCCATGTTCTCAAACAAAACCCCGTTTATGTTACGCGGGCCGGTTAACCACTTATCGGATCGTTATGTCAAACCCTCCAGCATCGACGGATAACCAGCGCTGTATCGTCAAGGTAAGCAGCAAGGAACAAACTGTAACCCTGAATCAGACGAACGACAGCGGCTCGATCCGCCTGGCTCTTGACAGCACGGATTTGAGAGTCCGCGCGGCCTGCGGCGGCTTGGGCAGCTGCGGTGCTTGCCTGATACAGGTTGTCAGCGGCGACTTCAATCCGCCAACCCTAGCCGAACGGCAAAAACTGCTGCCCGAAGACCTGGCCAACGGCATGCGTCTGGCTTGCCAATTACGGGCAAAAACCGACGCCGTGCTGTACCTGGAGAATCCGGCGCCGCACTCGCAATGGAAAAGCCTGGAAGACGATCAACTCTATCATCCGACTTGCGGAAATTCCGCCATCGATACCGATGTCTACGGGGTTGCGGTCGATTTGGGCACTACCCACATTCGCCTATCGCTATGGAACCGGCAAACCGGCCGGCGCATCGCCAGCCGCTTCAGTATCAACCCGCAAGTCGCTCACGGTGCCGATATTTTGACCCGGCTGGATGCCGAGCGGCTCAGCGAGCAAGACAATCAAGTGATATGCCAGGAAGCCCGCAAAGCCATCATCGAAGGCGTCCGCGACATATTGAGCCGCGATGTAGGGGAAATCAGCTCGATTTTGAACCGGATCGGCAAGGTCATTATCGTCGGCAACACCGCGATGCTGACCCTGGTTTGCGGCAACAGCGGCGACACGCTATACCAACTGGAAAACTGGCAACAAAGCATAAGTTGCCATCCGCGCGACATCGAAGCCTGGCGCCATGCCTGGCGCATGCCACATGCGGACATCAGCATCACGCAGCCCTTGGCCGGTTTCGTCGGCTCGGATTTATTGGCCGACTTGTTGGCCACCGGCATCACCGAACAAACACAGCCCATGCTGCTAGCCGATTTCGGCACCAATACCGAAATTGCCGTTTGGGATGGCCAGGCCTTGTGGGCCACCTCGGTACCGGGCGGGCCGGCATTCGAAGGGGTCGGCATGCGCAACGGGTTAACGGCCGAGGCCGGCGCCATTTGCAAAGTGACCAAAAACGGTGATGGATGGCGCCTGCATACCATCGCCGAGGCGCCGGCGCGCGGCTATTGCGCCAGCGGCTTTATCGACGCCATTGCGCTGATGTTGGACCAAAAACTGCTAAAAGCCTCGGGACGCTTTGCCGAAGCGCAAGCCACGGGCGGTTATTGGCTGGACCGTGCTAATCCGTACTCGGTCATTTTCGCCAGCGATATCGATATTTTTCAACGGGCCAAGGCATCGACGGCGGCGGCCATGGCCCAATTGCTGGAATTGGTCGGTTTGAGCCTGCATGAGCTGAGAACCGTCTGGATTTGCGGCAGTTTCGGCCGTCATCTTGACTTGAACAGTGCCATGCGGGTCGGCTTACTGCCTAGCTTGGATTTGGCCAAGGTCAGGATCATGGCTAACGCCAGTTTGGCCGGTTGCGAAAAACTTTTGCTAGACCCCAATGCCGATGCCTTATTAACTGCCATCGCCGATCATGCTAAAGTCATCAACCTCGGCAGCCTATTCGACTACGAAGACCGTTTTATAGACCACTTACGCCTGCAACCCATACCGCTCCCGGAGCCCTAAACATGCTGACTACTTACATCGAAGCCTACAACGAAGCGGTTTTCGAGACCGATAAACATGCTGCGTTGGCGGTGGTCAACCAAGCATTGACCGACGGTTACACGCCGGAAGAAGTAGTATTCAAACTGGTCATTCCGGCGGTTGAAGCGATGATGGTGCGGATCGAACAGGATCCCGATTCGAATTTGGCCCAACACTTCATGACCGCCCAAATTGCCGCCGATGTCACCGAAAGAATGTTGGAAAAATTCAGCGCCCCCCCCGAAATCATCGGCCGTGTCGTGATTGGCGCCGCCTATGGCGACTTACATTCGCTCGGTAAGCGTATCGTGATGGGTTGTCTGAAGTCGTTGATGATCGATGTGATCGATTTGGGCATCAATATTCGGGCGGAACAATTCGTCGATTGCGCGGTTGAAAACGATGCCCAAGTGATTGCAATTTCGGCCATGATGGTGCATACCGCCACCGGCGAAAACGGCAGTTTGAAGGTACGCGCATTATTGAAGGAGCGCGGCCTGGAACACAGAATAAAATTGGTGGTGGGTGGCGCGCCTTACCGATTCGATCCCGAATTATATGCCAAAGTCGGCGCCGATGCCTGGGCGCCGGACGGCGTTACCGCGGCTAAAGTCATCACTCAATTGATTCGCGAGGTGAAGGCATGACGCCCCTGCAAATTTTGGCGGCCGCCGTCAACGGCACGCCCGCCCCCCGCATTCCGGTTTTTTGCAATCTGCTGGATCAGGGGCCGGGTCTGCTCAATATGCACGCCAAGGATTTTTTTAGTAACGGCACCTATGTCGCCGATGCGCAATTGAAACTACTGCGGCGCTACGGCCACGATAATGTCTGGAGTTTACATTACGTCGGCAAGGAAGCCGAACTGCTGGGCTGCAACGAGGTATTGTTTGCCGACGACGGCGCGCCGAACGTGGCGGATTTTGTAATCAAAAGCCCGGACGACATCGCTAAACTGGAAATTCCGGCCGACATCACTCAACATCCTGCCTGGCAACCGGTTGCCGACTGCCTGAAACTCTTGCGTAGCGAAATCGGCCAGACCCATCCTATCTGCGCCTATGTCACCGCATCGACCACCTTGCCGGCTATCCTGATGGGGATGGACAAATGGATGGAATTATTCCTACTGGGGCCGTTCGATTTGCGGGATGAATTATTACGCAAATGCGCCGATTTCGTCCGGCAACACATCGCCGCCTTGCGGGCCGCCGGCGCCAATGTGTTGGTTTATTCGACGCCGTTCGGCTCGCCCTACTTCATCAACAAAAAAATGATAGAACAAACCGTGCTGCCCTGGATGAAACAGGATTTGCAACCGGGAACCTCGGCCGACCTGGTCTATTATTGTGGTACGGCGCCATTCAACGAAGTCATCGATATGGTGTTTGCCGAACTGAACATCAGGACTCACTATATCAGCCCGCTGGCCGATCTGGCCGAAGCCAAACGCCTGATCAACACCCGCGGCCTGACCTGTGGCGTGATCGACGACATTAAAATGATCCACTGGAGCGAAGCGCAAACCCGCGCCGAAGTCAAACGCATCATCGACATCGGCAAACCCGGCGGCCATTTTCTGTTCGGTACAGGCGTAATGCCGTTGGCGATACCGGAGGCCAACATCCGCGCGATGCTGGAAGCCGCTTTTGAGTATGGGAGTTTGATATGAAAAACTTTATCCTGCATCCGGAAAATCAACCGCCGCTCACCATGGTAGGCTGCGGCATCCTACGCAAGGAAGTCGACCGCTTAATCGAAAAAAACCACTGGAATGTACACACTCAATTTCTGGACTCGGCCCTGCACAATTACTTCAACCGCTTATCGACCGAATTGAACACGGCGCTGACGGAACGGGAAAAGCGCGGCGAAAAGACTGTGGTGCTGTATGGCAGTTGCCACCCGTTGATGGAACATTTTATCGAGGAACACCATACCTGCCGCACCCAAGGCCAAAATTGCATCGTGCAATTGCTGGGTTACGAAAAATTCATGCAGGAACTGGAAAAGGGTGCCTATTTTCTATTGGAAGATTGGGCGTTATCCTGGAAACCGATGATTACCGCCTGTTTTGGCGACAATCCGGCGGTCGTCCGCGAGATATTCCATAGCGGCCACAAGTATATTTTAGCCTTGCGCACCCCATGTAACGGCGACTTTACCGAGGCAGCCGAAATTGCCGCCAACTTTGTCGATCTACCCTTGCAATGGATGGATGTCACGCTCGACCATCTGGAGCAGGTATTGGCGGATGCGATTCAACAACGGCTAAGCCAAGACGAATGAATCAGCCACCTTCTTATCAGGAATTGGAGACTCGTGTTGCCAACCTGGAAAGTCGCGTGCGTAAACTATCGGAAGAAAAAGCCAACCTGTTTCTGGTGTTGCATTTGGTGGAACAACTCAATCCGGTGGCCGGCGTCGACAGTTTTTTAGACAGCCTGATGCACGCCTTGTGCGCCAATCTGGGCGGCAGTAACGTCGAAATTTATTATCTGGACGAAGGCTCGATTCACTTTGCCAATCTGCTGGGCGAACGCAAAATTCTCGAGAATATCGACGACCCGCTGGTTGAGGAGGTTTTTCAACATCACCAGTTCATCGAACTACAAAGTGATTTAAGCCATACCTTGTTACGAAACAATAGAGCGGCGGTGGCCTGTACCTGGGTCATGCCGCTGCTGGTGGGCAAGGAACTGATCGGCGTCATCAAAATGACCGACTTGGTCGGAACAGCTCAGATGCGCGAATACCTGTCACCGTTTTTTTCACATATGGCCTTGATTTTTAACAATCAAATCAAGACCCGTATTGCCGAAACCGCCAACCAGGCCAAAAGTAGTTTCCTGGCCACGATGTCGCATGAGATTCGCACGCCGTTAAACGGCATTCTGGGCATGGCTCAATTATTGACCGCACCGGACTGCACAAACGATAAACGGTTAAAATGCGCGCAAACCATCCTGTGCTCGGGCAAGACCTTGCTGGCGTTATTAAACGACGTTCTGGACCTATCCAAAATCGAAGCTAACCGCCTCGAACTGATTTATTCCGCCGTCAACCCGAAGGAAATTCTGGCGGAAGTTTTATCGCTGTTTTCCGGCAGCGCGGAACAAAAAAACCTGAGTTTGACGGCCTCCTGGCTAGGCCCTGAAACCTATTGTCAGCTGGATCAATTACGGGTCAAGCAAATGTTGTCAAACCTGGTCAGTAACGCGATCAAATTTACCGAGCGGGGTTCAATCCATATCGAAGCCCAGGAAGTTAGTCTTGACGGAATCCACACCGCCCTGGAATTTTCGGTTCGAGATACCGGCATCGGAGTAGCCAAGAACAAACAAAACGAATTGTTCAAACCTTTTATCCAGATTGACAGTGGTTCCACCCGGCGCTATGACGGTACCGGTTTAGGCCTGTCGTTGGTACAGCATTTTGCCGAACTGATGCATGGCGATGTCGGAGTCGACAGCAGCCTGGGCCAGGGCTCGCGTTTCTGGTTTAGGATTCTATGCTTCAAAACACGGAACAAGAGCCTTACACCGGCAAAAACCAAGGCCCAAGTTTCGCCAATAATGGAAATACAGCACAAACCGCATCAACAACCCATCCGCGCGCTGCTTGAAACTGATACCATTCAAGCCAAGGAAATAGCCTTATTCGACCAGCATCCTCGGTTAAAACCACTACTCGATGAACTTGACCGCTTGCTGGCGAAAAACATGTTTGATGCGATTAGCCAATTCAAGCTAGTACAAGACATGCTTGAAGACAATCAGCTTGCCGGACGCTTTTTACCTATCGGTGAACTGGTTTACCAAATGAAATTTGAACAAGCCCGCAGTCAATTACAACAACTTAGAAAAGCCTTGGGCCAATATGAACTCTGAGGACGCGGGCAACACCCGATTAAAAATTCTCGCCATTGACGATACGCCGGCCAACCTGACCTTATTAGGCTTGGCCTTGCAAGACGATTACACAATTCAAATCGCCACTTCCGGCGCCAAGGGCCTGCAACTGGCCGGCGAAGATCCACCCGACCTGATCCTGCTGGACATCATGATGCCCAACATGGATGGCTACGAAACCTGCGGACGGCTGAAATCCGATCCGCTGCTGCAACATATTCCGGTGATTTTTATAACCGCCTTGTCGGAAATCGATGCCGAAATCAAAGGCTTTACGCTGGGCGCGGCCGATTATCTGACCAAGCCGTTCAATATCGAAATCGCTCGTTTACGCATCCGCAACTTGTTGGAACGGGAACAACTGCGGCGGGAACTGCAATACAAGGAGGCCGCGCAACGCCTTGCGGCCAGCGTCTATGCCCATAGCCACGACGGCATCGTGATTACCGATGCCGAAAATCGCATCATCGATGTCAACAGCGCTTTCACCCGCATCACGGGCTACCAACTAGACGAAATCAAGGGCAAAAATCCCAGTATTCTGAAATCGGGCCGGCAGACCCAGGAATTCTATCAGTCCTTATGGCAAGCGCTGCTGGATCACGATCACTGGAGCGGCGAAATCTGGAATCGCAACAAAAACGGTGGGGTCTACGCGGCCTTGACCTCCATTTCGGTCGTGCGCGACGAACAGGGTAAAATCCATCATTTTATCGGCTTGTTTTCCGACATTACCTCGTTAAAAAACCATCAGAAAGATCTGGAGCGCATCGCCCATTTCGATGCGCTAACCGGGATTCCCAACCGGGTCTTGCTGGCCGACCGTCTCGAACAGGCTATTGCACACACCCGCCGTTCGGGCAATTTCATGGCGGTATGTTATCTGGATCTGGACGGTTTCAAGCCGGTCAACGACCAATACGGCCATGACGTGGGCGACCAATTGCTGATAGAAGTATCCCATCGGATTAAAGGCTGCCTGCGGGCGGGCGACACGATCGCGCGGCTCGGCGGCGACGAATTCATGCTGCTGCTGTTGGATTTTAACCAACTACAAGAATGCCAGACGGTTTTGGAACGCACGCTAACCAAAGTCGCCGAGCCCATCACCATCGAAAAACACTGCCTGAATGTTTCGGCCAGTTTGGGCTTCACGCTGTTCCCCGATGATTTATCCGACCCCGATACATTGATACGCCATGCCGACCAGGCCATGTATATCGCCAAGCTGCACGGCAAAAACCGTTTTCATCTTTTCGACCGGCAACAGGATCGATTAGCTCAAGCACGCGGCGAAATACTGGCAAGAATCGAAGCCGGCCTGACAAATGACGAATTTGTGCTGTATTTCCAACCCAAGGTGAATATGCGCCTGGGCCGGATATTGGGAGCCGAAGCCTTGATTCGCTGGCAACATCCGCAATTAGGCTTACTGCAGCCTTCGACTTTTTTACCGGACATTGAGGGCATGGACCTGGAGATTGCCCTCGGCAAATGGGTTTTGTCCACGGCCCTGGATCATCTAGCAAATTGGCGAGGGATGGGATTGAATATCACGATCAGCATCAATATTGCACCGAGCCACTTGCTACACCCCAGTTTTACCGAGGTTCTGAAAACAAACCTGGCAAAATATCAACAACTGCCGGGTGATGCACTCGAGCTGGAGATACTGGAAAACGCCGCGTTGGAGGATATAGGCAGAGTATCCCGCGTGATGAAAGAATGCCGGGAACTCGGAATAGGTTTCGCCCTGGACGATTTCGGCACCGGTTATTCTTCGATGACTTATCTGAAGGCCTTGCCGACCGAAACCTTGAAAATTGATAAGTCGTTCGTGCTTGGGATGCTACAAAATACGGAAGATTTGGCCATCGTGGAAGGCATCATCAACTTAACCCAAACCTTTGACAAACAGGTAATCGCCGAAGGCGTGGAAACCGTGGAACATGGCTTGCAATTGTTAAAACTCGGCTGCGACAATGCCCAAGGTTACGCCATCGCCCACCCCATGCCGGCTGAAATGTTGCCGGATTGGATTAAAAGTTGGACACCGAATCCGGCATGGCAAGACCCGGAATTATCGGATAAGCCGCATAACTCCAGGATCCGGGGCTAAACGCGAAACCGCGAGCTGAACGATGAACCGCCGTGGCCTTTAGCTTTTCGAGCCTTGCCGAAGCGAATCCGCTAGGACATATTCGCTAATCGCCCGATCTTTTTCGGCAATATGAGTCAACCACTGGCTCATGAATTTCGCCACATTGAGCTGTTGCCATTGAGGCTGGTTGATTTTGGCGCTGACATCGACCAGCTTATCCAACATCAGATTATGTTCGTTGACATGATTTTGATATTCGGGATAGTGCAGGTCTTTCATAAACCGCTCTTCTTCCTGAAAGTGCTCTCTGACATGTTTGTACAGAAGCATGAAGTTCTCGGTCATATCCTGTTGCGTTTGCGAATTGGCTAGCTGATTGGCTAGATCGAATAGCTGCCGATGCTGTCGATCGATCTTTTCGTCGCCTATTCGATACTGATCCTGCCAACTGAATTCGTTCATCTTCATTCCCGCGATACGTGGTTAACACAATAACTAAGTCATCCGCATGAAACAAGTTCGGCCACGGCAGCTGCGACTTAATTCGCATTGCGCGGATAAATCCGCGCCCATACCGACACTTGCATACGTTATTTTATGACCATTCCTAAGCCGAGCGCTCCGATCGAAAGCTCTGATTGACCGTCCGGCAATTCATTGTTTACTAGATCGGCGCGAGTGTCCATGGCTCATAATCAAACTTATCCTTGAACCGAGCGCCGAAAATGCCGTGCTGGTTTCAATTTACGGCAGCATCGCCTTTACCGCCGGTAAGAAATCTCATAGCGAACCGGCCAATAGTTGGCAAAGTATTGTATAAAGGTTCATATATGCCGCTTAGCAAACCATAGTATCCTAACCCACTTCAACTCACTGATTAATGCGCCGTGCCCATCCGATTGAATTTCATCCATAACATCGCCCCTCAAAGGCTAGCCTTGAATATCGGCTTTTTGGTGTCGATTATGCTGGTTTTATTCTTTTTCGCGCAGCCGGCCACCGTCGCCGATGCGACACCCGGCAATAATGAAATCGGTGCCGCCATTAACTCGCTGATCGCCGGCGGACAAAATCCCTTGCTGGTTAAAGCGGATTTTTCGAAACAGGCCAATGATCTGGCACTGCTGTACCAAGCGGGCGGCAACCAATTATTGTGGCTAGGCGAAAACAGGTCACAAAGCCTTATCGACAGCGCATTGGCTGTTTTGGCGAATGCCAAGGCGGACGGCCTCAACCCAATCGATTACGATGCCGACAGCTTAAAACGCAATTTTGAGTTGGCTATGACTCTGCCGTTAAACGCTGTCGATGAATTGGCGAAATTCGATACGGCCCTGTCCATTTCCTTACTCAGATTTATCAACGACCTGCATTACGGCCGAGTCCAACCACAATCGCTCGATTACCCCGCGCCATTCGGCAACAAACCGGGACTCGACAGCGTACACTTGATCAAACAAGCGATAGAGCAACAATCCTTGGCCAATTTAGCGCAACAAGTTCAACCTAAATTCAGGCAATATCAGCAATTAAAGCAGGCGTTGGCCAGCTACCGGCAAGCACCCCAAGCCTCGGTTTCCCAACCGTTGGTTTTTCAACAATCGCTACGGCCCGGCGATAGTCACCCTCAACTCGCCGAGCTACGGCAACGGCTGATTACTTTGGGTGCCATGGCCGAGGACACTCAGACATCCAACTCCGAAAACACCTACTCGGAACGCCTGCAGGAAGCCGTGAAAAATTTTCAGGAGCAACAAGGCCTGAAAGCCGACGGCATCATCGGCAAGGAAACCGCCGCGCTACTGAATCAATCATTGGAACAGAAAATCAGCCAAATCGAGCTATCCATGGAGAGACTACGCTGGCTACCCGATGATATTTCAGGACCGTTGATTATTGTCAATATTCCCGCATTTCAACTTTGGGCTTTTAATGCCCTGGATGACCCGAATGCGATAACTATGAAAGTGATCGTCGGCAAAGCCTTGCAAAACCAGACACCGGTATTGTTTGAGGAAATGCAGTACCTGGAATTCATGCCGTATTGGAACATTCCAAAAAGTATTATGGACAAGGAAATTCTGCCGAAACTGTATAACGACTTCGGCTATCTGCAAAACCAGAATATCGAACTGGTGCAACGCCAAACCGATGAAAACGAGGTGGATTCGTGGGATGGTATTTTCGACGACATCAGGCGCGGCAAAGTGCGAGCCAGACAACGTCCCGGCCGGAAAAATCCCTTGGGTAAAGTCAAGTTCATCTTCCCCAACAAGGAAGACGTTTACCTGCACGACACTTCGACTCATAGTTTGTTCAGCCGAAGCCGCCGTGACTTTAGCCATGGCTGTGTCAGAGTAGAGGACGCGGAAAAGCTGGCTGAATTCGTGTTAAGCAAACAACCGGAGTCAGACTGGGATATTACGGCTATCCAGCAGGCCATGTCCGGCTCCAAAACGCGGCGTGTCACCCTGAAACAACCTATACCGGTGCTGTTTTTATATGCCACGTCCTATGTCGATCAAGACAATCAAATACATTTCTACCGGGACATTTACCAACAAGATGCCGCATTGGAAAAAGCATTAGGCATAAGTTCCGAAAACAACAGTCTGGCGACCGCTCAAACCGCCACGCCTGCCCTATAGACAAGCGCAACAATCCCTATGAAAGCAATGGATATGCCGCCCGATCAGGTTCATTTGCCAGGGTGATGCAAGCCGTCTTCACAAGCCGGCGCACCCTCTGGGACGATACTTTCATGGGCCTGGGCGACGCACAGACCTCATGATCGTTACTCTAAAAGTTAAAATTAGGAAGGTGCGGTTGCTTGTTGGGCAGGCGTCGGCGGCAAGGATGCCGCTGCCGAGCCTACATGGACGTATTCACGGCGTCCTGTCCGACAAGCAACCGCGCCCTGGAACGCAACTTTCATGGGACGTGGCGATACCAACCCTTCATGAAAGTTAAGCTGATTATGAAAGCGGACAAAGATTACCAGGTTCTGAATTTCCCGGTATCCAGATGCACGAAATCGGACTTGGGATAATAGCCCACGCCTCCGCGGCGCATCACAAGCGCTGCATTTTTAACATGCTTGGTATCGTGGCCTTCCAAACGAATATCGATCGCCCGCCCCTGCATGTGCAGACTATTATTGGCAACACCGGAACCGTGGTGGTGCAAATGGGCATTAGTTAAGGGTGAGCGATAGCCGCAAATAATTTCGAAGGGCCGGTTTACCCCCAACATCAATTTCAGCTCGTGCAATTGATCAAGCAAGGCCGGATCGATTCGATGCACGTCGCCGGTGCGATAATCGCGTAAGACGTAATCAATTTCTTGCAAAGCGGACTTGATATAGCGCCCCTTTTCGAAATAAGTCAGCTTCAGTTTGTCGCCGGTATTCAAGTTTTGCAGGGCCAAGGATTTATGGGCCGGAAAGCGCGCTTTGGCGGCTTCGGCGATGACGGGAGAGCCCAAGGTTAATAATGAGCCACAGGCCAGGTGACGAATGAAGCGGCGTCTTGACATCACGATGTCGCCATCATCACGGGTTCGGTTTTCTAATATTCGTTGCAACATAGTATTCGTTTCAAATTTCGACTTTGGATGCAATAAAAAAGCACTTCGCATCAAAATCAACTGCAAATTTGTATAAGAACTCCTTTTCTTACACGTTACAATATCACAAGCCCAGCGAAAAAATCTTCAACTTTGCCGAGTCGGCCATTTCCGACACGTCCTGTAAAAAAACAATGTATTGCTTCCCCTACTTCAAAAAAATATAATCCCACCCTTTTTTTAAACCTTACCCGCTTTCCATAACCCATCAACAGCCCTAGCAAAATGACGACTCACATCATGCCGACTTATGCCCGTCAGGCGGTTACTTTTGATCACGGCGAAGGCGCGTGGCTTTGGGACTGTAACGGCCAACGCTATCTGGATGCATTGGCGGGGATTGCCGTGTGTAATCTGGGCCACGCTCATCCCGCCGTGCATAGGGCTTTATGCCAGCAAAGCCAAAAACTGATACACACCTCCAACATCTATGGCGTGAAGTTACAGGAAGAATTGGCCGACAAGCTTTGCCAACTCAGCGGCATGCACAATGTGTTTTTTTGTAATTCCGGTACCGAAGCCAACGAAGCGGCTATCAAGTTAGCTCGTAAATATGGCCATCAACAAGGCATCAACCATCCCGTGATCGTCACGATGGACAAAAGCTTTCACGGCCGCACCCTGGGCGCCTTGAGCGCAACCGGCAACAACAAGGTCAAGCAAGACTTCTCCCCGTTGCTGGAGGGCTTTATCCATGTGCCTTATAACGACATAGCCGCCATCAAGGCCGCCATCAAGGCCGATCCCAACATCGTGGCAATTTTGGTTGAACCGATTCAAGGCGAAGGTGGCGTCAACATTCCCGCCGGCGATTATTTAAACCAGATCCGGACACTGTGCGACGAACATCATTTGTTGATGATGCTGGATGAAATCCAGACCGGCATCGGCCGTACCGGACAATTTTTGGCTTATCAGCACAACGGTATTTTGCCCGATGTTTGCACTCTGGCCAAGGCACTCGGCAACGGCTTCCCGATCGGTGCCTGCATGGCACAAGGAAAAGCCGCCTCCATTTTGACCGCGGGCAACCATGGCTCCACTTTTGGCGGCAATCCCCTGGCCTGCAGCGCCGCGCTGGCTGTCATTGATACATTGACGACCACCAATCTGATTGCCGGCGCCGAGCACAAGGGACAAGCGATATGCGACGGCATTGCCCGGCAAACCGGCGATAATCCGCGCATCAGCTCGATCCGTCACAAAGGTTTGATGATAGGCATCGAATTGGACGCTCCCTGTGGAGAACTGGTCGGTAAAGCCTTGGAGAAAGGTCTACTGATCAATGTCACCGCCGACAACACCATACGCTTACTGCCACCCCTAGTGATCGATGATGAACAGATTGCTCTGTTGACCACGACTCTGTCCGAACTCATACAAGAACATACTCTTTAGTAACCCTATGCAACCCAGACACTTTACCAGTCTGCTGGATTTGACCAGCACCGAATTGCGCAACCTGATTCATCGGGCGATAGAGCTAAAAAATCACCGCGACGCCGATTTTCAACCGTTAAAGGGCAAAGTTCTGGCGATGGTGTTTGAAAAATCCTCCACTCGCACCCGCCTGTCGTTTGAGGCCGGCATGGTACAGTTTGGCGGCAGCGCCATTTTTTTATCGCCTCGGGACACCCAACTTGGACGCGGCGAACCCTTGGAAGACAGCGCCAAAGTCATCTCCAGCATGGTGGATTGCATCATGCTGCGCACCCATGCTCACGAAACCGTCACAACCTTCGCCCAATATTCAAGGGTCCCGGTCATCAACGGCCTGACCGACTTGCTGCACCCCTGCCAGCTGCTGGCCGACATGCAGACCTATTTCGAACAACGCGGCGACATCGCCGGCAAAACGGTGGCCTGGATCGGCGATGGCAACAATATGTGCCATTCCTATATCAACGCCGCCCGCCAGTTCGACTTTAAATTGAATATTGCCTGCCCTATCGATTATCGGCCCTTGCAAAGCATCGTC
Source organism: Methylomonas sp. LL1 (assembly GCF_015711015.1). Lineage (NCBI taxonomy): Bacteria > Pseudomonadati > Pseudomonadota > Gammaproteobacteria > Methylococcales > Methylococcaceae > Methylomonas > Methylomonas sp. LL1. The sequence continues at coordinate 451,995 of NZ_CP064653.1, read as the reverse complement.
GACCCGGCCGCGGACAGAATAGCGTTTTTTAACGCGCCGGAACCCGCAGCCCGCAGCGCGGATTTGGTGGTCACCGATGTATGGGCCAGCATGGGTCAGGAAGAAGAACAAAAAAAACGCGAGTTTGCATTTCGGGATTTCCAGGTCACTACCGAAGTGATGCAAGCCGCCAACCCGGATGCCTTATTTATGCACTGCCTGCCGGCCCATCGTGGCGAAGAAGTGGAAGCCGCCGTCATGGACGGCCCGCAAAGCGTGGTTTTTTCCGAGGCGGAAAACCGCCTGCATGCGCAAAAAGCTCTGCTGGAATTTCTCATCCGCCAATAATTTCGCTAGAATCGATGATTTTTAGTAAGCCGAAAATGAGTGTCACCGTGAAAAAAGTCCTTGCCAGTATGATTGTTTTACTCGCGACCTGCGGTCTGGCGCAGGCCAGGACGGGTTATGTGACCGATAGCATCGATATTCCGTTACGCAGTGGCGAGAGCGAACGCAGTAAAATCGTAAAAATGTTACCGAATGGCATGGCGCTTAACCTGCTTGGCGATAATACCGAAAACGGCTACACCTACGTACAAGCCGCCAATGGCGCCGAAGGTTATATCCTGACCCGCTACATCAGCCATGAACCGATCAGTCGCAGCCAATTGGAAGCCGTCACCAAAAAATTGGATGCCTTGCAGGAAGAAAACAAAAGCCTTAAAGCCGCGCAGGCCAATGGCCAGGAACTGGGCGTGGAACGCGACCGGCTCAGCGCCGAACTTGCCGAATTGCAACAAACCGCCGCCAATGCCATCCAGCTGAAACAACAGCGCGACCAATTGCAGGAAAGGGTAATTACCGTCGAAAGAGAACTGCAACAGCTCAAGCGCGAGAATCAGGCCTTGGCCGACAGCACCAATCAAGACTGGTTTTTGTACGGCGGAGGCCTGTCACTGTTCGGCGTCCTGCTGGGTTTTATATTGCCTAAAATCAGCTGGCGCCGCCGCTCCAGCGGCTGGGATACGTTTTAAGCTTTCGCCAGTTGAAAATATTGGAATATGCGCGGTTAACTCGTTCTTGGGTTTATTGTCATCAGTTTGATGACCCGTATTTGGCCGCAACAGCAACGGAGAAAGTATGGCATCATCGGATCGAAATACCCGTCAGGCTAACCTGGGCAATCATCAAGATCGTGCACAAATCCAAGCTTCGCGCCCGACAACCGCGACGCGGCATCATTGTTTAACGCGGCGTCCGGCCAACCACGGCTCCGGAATCAAATATCTGCTTTATCCCAGCTTAGTTTTGGGCCTACTTTGGTTGGCGGCCCACCAACTTCCACAAAAGACTCAACAACAGACCGTCCAAGCTCGTCCGCAAACGGAGCTTGAATCGATCCGGAATGAAAATAGCCCGATCGAGCCGCAAATCATAGCGGGTGGCGTGATACTGCAACGAGATCGGACCGGCTATTTTAAAGGGACGGTGATCATCAATGATGTGCCCATGCCGTTCCTGATCGACACCGGCGCCTCTCACACCACGCTACCCATGGGAATGGCCAACATGGCACGCCTGCCGGCCGGCCGCAGCATACAATCGCAAACGGCTGGGGGCGAGGTGATTGGGCAACTGACTCGAGCAGACAGCCTGAAAATCGGCAATGCCGAGCTGAGGAACATTGATGTGGTGACCAATCAGCATCTGGAAGAAGTATTGATAGGCATGAATACCTTGAAACATTTCCGCATGACTCAGACGGAAAATAGTTTGACCTTGGTTGCCAATAGCAATCCGGCGCAAATTGACGAAACCGAGCGCAACCTATCTTCCGCGCAACCACCGCAACCGACTGAAACAGAGGACGATGAGCCGGCCGACCTGAAAGCCCCTACCCGTTGGAAAAAATCCACGGTCTGCGACAATGCCGGACTCCACTGTAGAACAGTGTATGGGCATTAGCCCAACCCGCTTCGGCAATATCAATTTGTCTTCAACCGTTGTAACGTGCGTAAGACGGATTCGCCGCTAGGCAATCCGCCATGACCTTGAGAATTTTACGGTGTTTTGCCAGCACGAAAACACCCTACATATGAAACTTCCATGAAACGCTTTCTCCTCCAACTTCTCGCCATCTGGAAACAAAAACTAAAAATCTATTTCCTGGCCGGCTGGATCGGAGCTGGGGTGGGCATATTTTTGCTGGCACCCAGCTACGACTACATCAGTTCCCGCGAACGCAACGCCGATCCCTTGTCATCGGTCGAGTATGTGCTGACCCAATTCAAGCAAACTTTGACCGGCCAGGTCGAGCAGAACAACATCATTCTGTTTTACGCCGAAATCGGCGCGATACTGGGTTTGCTATCGTTGGGTTTTTACCAGATGCTGCACAAACGCCTACTGGATTTGGATGCGCTGAAAGTGGAGCTGGATAAAGACCTGCCCTCTATCATTCGGCAAGGCGAAGGGCCGCTGCTGGAATTCAAATCCTCGTTGCGCTGGGACATGCGGGAAGACCGCATCAATCGAACTCTGGAAGGTGTGGTATTGAAAACCCTAGCCGGTTTTTTCAACAGCCATATTGGCGGCACCTTGTTGATAGGCGTCAGCGATAACGGTGACATTATCGGCCTGGAAAAAGACTATCTAACCTTGAAAAAACCCAATCAGGACGGCTTCGAACAAGCCTTGATAACAACCATTTCGGCCAACTTGGGCGCCGATCTTTGCCCTTACGTGCATGTGTTGTTTCATGTGATCGACCACAAAGACGTTTGTCGGGTTATTATTACCCCGGCCATCCGGCCTGTATTTTTGAACCAAGGCAACATACCTAAATTTTTTGTCCGCACCGGCGGCGGTACCCGCGATTTGAATATTCAAGAAGCCTTGGAATATGTGGCCGGACGTTGGAAAACCCCTAGAGTCAGTTAGTTCGGGCCAAGCACTAAAATCATAATAATAATGAACCAAACCTCGCAAACCACCACCAAATCCTTGATATCGCCGGTTATTCTGTTTGCCGGCACCTTGTTCGTCAGCGCGATGCTGATGTTCGTGTTGCAACCGATGTTCGGCAAGATACTGTTACCGTTGTTGGGCGGTACCCCGGCGGTTTGGAATACTTGCATGGTGTTTTACCAGACCTTGCTGTTCGGCGGTTATTGGTATGCGCACTGGTTGACCCGCCGCTCCGGCAATCAACGCCAAATTCAAATCCATACGGCGTTGATGATATTCAGCTTGTTCGCGCTGCCGGTGGCTTTACCGTCCGACGCCAATCCGCCCACCGAATCCGATCCGACTTTTTGGCTGATCTGGACCTTGTTTCTGGCGATCGGCCTGCCTTTTTTCGTGGTATCGGCCACGGCGCCGTTGCTGCAAAAATGGTTTTCGCAGCTGGGGCATCACAGCAGCGACGACCCTTATTATTTATATGCCGCCAGCAATGCCGGCAGCCTTCTGGCCTTGCTTAGCTACCCGTTTCTGATCGAACCCAATATCGGTTTGGTCGATCAACGCCTGTTCTGGAGCGTGGGATACGGCTTGCTATGCGTATTGATCATCGTCTGCGCGACGGCGCTGTGGCGCAGCCAGCCGGATGCCGATGATGACTTAGCCGAGGCCGAGCGCGATGATCCTATTCAAGCGCCGCCGATGCGCCAGCAATTGCATTGGCTGGCATTAGCCTTCGTACCCTCCACGCTGTTGCTCGGATTGACGCAATATATCAGCACCGACATTGCCGCCGTCCCGCTGCTGTGGATATTGCCACTGACATTGTATTTGCTGTCGTTCATTTTGGTCTTTTCCAAATGGGCCGACCGCATCCATCCGGCCATGATAACCGCGCAACCGGCCGTGTTATTGGTGTTTATCGCCTATTCGTTCATCAATCCGGCGGTCTTGCCGTACTGGCTTGATTTGATCCTGCACTGTTTGGCGTTTTTCCTGGCGGTGATGGTCTGCCACGGCGAACTGGCCAAACACCGTCCGCACCCGCACCATTTGACCCGTTACTACCTGGTGATGTCATTCGCCGGCATGCTGGGCGGCTTGTTCAATACCTTTGTCGCGCCGTTCGTATTCAATGCTGTCTACGAATATCCGATCATGATCGTGGCCGCCCTGTTGCTGCGGCCCGGCTTTTTCAATGGCCGCTGGTATTTGCAGCCGATTTTTCCGCTGCTGTTACTACTGCTTGGATTCGGCATTTATCTGGGCAGCGAGAACTTGTGGGATTATTTGGACATCATCGGCGGCGCGCTGATTTTGCTGGCCGGCCTGACTTATTCGTTAAGGCATCAACCGTTGGGACTTGGCTTGCTGACCGGCGTGATTTTAGTCTTCACCCTCGGCTTGCATAGCCTGGCCTCCAGCATTTTGTATCAGGAACGTACCTTTTTCGGCGTATTGTCGGTGCGTGATACCGTGATCGCCGACGAAAACCAGCGTCCGGAAAAGGTCCGCGAGCTCTACCACGGCACTACCAAACATGGCGCCGAACGCCTGACCGCCGCCAACATCACCACTCCCCTCACCTATTACAGCCGTCCCGGCCCGATCGGTCAGCTGTTTGCGGAGTTCGACCGCGACAACCAAAACTGGAACATCGGAGCGGTGGGTTTGGGCGCCGGCGCGCTGGCTTGCTACGCCAAGGAACAACAACACTGGAAATTTTATGAAATCGATCCGCTGATCGTGGAAGTGGCGCAAGATCCGACCTGGTTTCATTATCTGGAGCGCTGCGCCCAGCATGCCGAAATGATCGTCGGCGACGCCCGCTTGTCGCTGATCAAGGAAGCCGACCACAGCTTCGATTTACTGATCATGGATGCTTTCAGTTCCGACGCCGTACCGACGCATTTGTTAACCCGCGAAGCCATGCAGTTATACTTCAGCAAACTGAAGGATGACGGCTTGCTGGCCTTCCATATCACCAATCGCCACTTGGCCTTGAAAAAAGTCTTGGCCGATCATGTCGAGAGTTTGCAGCTTTCCGGCTTGCTGCAGGAATTTAAGCCGGAAAATGCTGTCCCATTAGTGGTCGCCACCGACTGGGTGGTGATTGCCAAGCAGCCGCAACGCCTGGAGCGCCTGCGGCAAAGTCGGCTCGGCCATTGGCAAAAATTGCCTCTGACCTTCGGTTTGCAACCATGGACCGACGACTTCACACACATCATAGGAATCTGGAAATAGGAAATATCATGCTGATTACGGAACTTGCCCAACTTTGCAACGCCCAGCCCCAGGGAGGAAATGCATCGGCCTCCATTACCTCCGCGGCCGACATCATGTCCGCTCACGCCTATCAGGTCACGGTACTGAGCGACGGCAAATACAAAAAATACCTGAAAGACTGCCAAGCATCGGCCTGTTTTATCTCGCAACAGTTGGCGGAGGGCAGCGAAGCCCCCAAAAACTTGACCTTGTTGATCTGCCAAGATCCGGAAATCAGTTTTCTGAACGCGGTTAAAGCCCTGCATCCCGAACCGCATCTAAAACGCCAGGTTTCCGAACATGCGGTGCTGGCCGATACCACAACCTTGGGCTACGATACCTATGTCGGACCGTTCGCAAGCATAGGTCAACATAGCAGCGTCGGCGACAGCAGCACCATCGAGGCCAGCGTGCATATCGGCAATCATGTCGCCATCGGCAAAAACTGCCGTATACATCCTAACGTGGTGATTTACGACCACAGCGTGATCGGCAACAACGTCATTATTCATGCCGGCGCCATCATCGGCGCGGACGGTTTCGGTTACAAATTTCGCGACAATCAACATATCAAGGTGCCGCATGTCGGCAACGTGGTAATCGAGGACAACGTCGAGATCGGTGCCAATACCTGTATCGATCGTGGCGCGCTGGGCTCCACCCGCATCGGTCTGGGCAGCAAAATTGACAATCTGGTACAACTGGGACATAACAATACTGTCGGCCGAAATGTCATCATTTGCGGCCAGAGCGGTATTTCCGGCTCCTGCACCATTGAAGACGGCGCGATTCTGGCCGGCAGCGTCGGTCTGGCCGATCATGTCAAAATCGGCAGCCGCGCGGTAATCATGGCCCGTAGCGGCATCTCGCAAGACGTCGAACCCGGCGCGCAGGTATTCGGTAGCCCGGCCAAGGACAAGAAGGTGGCTTGGCGCGAATTGGCGGCATTGGCGAAACTGCCGGAACTGATACAAAAAATCAAGGCTTTGGAAAGCCGCCTGACTAAATTGGAAGAATAACGTTTCTCCCATCACCGGAGCCGATCATGAACGATAAACAACGCGTTGCGGAACACGCCGCCCAACAGATTGAAAACGCTATGCTGATCGGCTTGGGAACCGGTTCCACCGCCAATTATTTCATCGAAGCCCTGGCCCGCCGCCAACGGGAAGAAAGCCTGCAAATTCAGGTGGTGGCCAGCTCGGTGGTCAGCGCCATCAAAGCGCGGCAATTGGGTTTACCGCTACGCGGCATCGAACACATTGCTATCCTGGACCTGTATGTCGACGGCGCCGATGAAGTTGCTCCGGATTTGACGCTACTGAAAGGTCGCGGCTCGGATCTGGTACGGGAAAAGTTGCTGGCCAAAGCCAGTCAGGCATTTTGGGTATTGATTGATCAAGGCAAACGGGTCGAGCGCATCGGTCAAAACTTCCCGATTCCGATTGAAGTGATGCCGTTTGCCTGGCAACTGGTGCAACGCAGTTTGGCCGAAATCGGCGGTAAAGCCACATTGCGCGCCAACGGCGACGGCCTATTCGTGACCGCTTACGGCAGTTTAGTGCTGGACACAATATTCGATCCCATTACCGACGGCATAACGCTGAACGGTCGGCTCAACGCGATACCCGGCATTGTCGAGCATGGCATATTCGCTCAGCTGGCGACTGCGGTATTTTGCGGCCATGACGGCGCTATAGAGGAAAACTGGGCCTAAGGCTATGTTGAGAAATCTTGTAGCCATTGCTGAAGCCCAACAAATCGCTCGCTCAACGGCAGCTTTTGGGGATGGGTTAAATTTATTGCCGTAAATCACCTAAGCTCAGATGCATTCCCATTAGCTACTGACGCCCAGGTTTACGGCGATGTGCGCCAGTTCGGCAGTCGTATTCACATTCAGTTTTTTCTTGATCTGTGTAGCGTAGTTGGCGACGGTTTTATGCCCCAAACAGAGCTGATCGGCTATCTTATGCACGGTCAGGCCCTTGGCCAATAGGTTGAATACATCGAATTCGCGCGCGGAAAAAGCCGCAATCACCACTTGGTAATCGCCGTGGCAACTTTGATGATCGACGGCTTTGATCAAACCGCTTTCGATATAGCAATCGCCTTGCATGATAGCGACTATGGCCTCCGACAGAATTTCCGGTGCGCTGTTTTTGGTGATATAACCTTTGGCGCCAGCGCTCAAGGCCCGATTGACGTAAACCTGTTCGTGATGAACGCTGAACACCAAAATCAAGGCTTGATTATCGCGCTGGACGATGCGGCGTATGGTTTCCAAGCCGCCGATGCCCGGCATGGATAAATCCATCACCACCATATCCGGCTCCAGTTCTTGATAAAGCTGAATCGCCTGCTCCCCCCGAGACGCCTCGCCGATTACATCGATAGTCCCGCCGGTCGCCAGCAACATTTTAAAACCGGCCCTGACCACGGCGTGATCGTCAACCAGAATGATTTTAATCTTGTCGGTCATGGCAATGGAATCCAGGCGGTAATGGTCATGCCGTCGCCAGGTTGAGACGCCACATTGAGTTCACCATCCAATGACTTGATGCGCTCCCTGATGCCGCGCAAACCGAAGCCGCGACTGATCGTGTTTAAATCGCAACCTTGACCGTCATCCTGCACTTTAAGCCGTATCGCGTTTTCCGACTCCCGCAGGTGTAAATCGATTTCTACCCGGTTGGCTTGAGCATGCCGCACAATATTAGTCAAACATTCCTGTATCACTCTGAATATCTGTCGGGTAATATTTTTTTCGAGCCCATCCACCTCGTCGGCGCAAGTTATTCTCAAATCCAGATCGGGGTTACGCTCGGACCAGTGATTGACCATATCCTCCAGCGTGGCTTTCAGGCCTAGCTCGGTCAACACCAAGGGATGCAATTGTTGCATCATTGAACGCACCACCATCATCAAATGATCGCAAATCTCGCTAATCGCGGCGGTGATTTTAGCGGTATCGGCACCCTGGTGCGCGGCGGTAACCGCCATCACTTTGACGGCCGTCAACGATTGCCCGAATTCGTCATGCAATTCCTGCGACAACCGCTGGCGCTCCTCTTCCTGAATCGCCAGCGAATGCTGGGTCAAGGCGCGATTTTCCTGCCGGGTTTTTTCCAACTCGACCGTCATATGATTGATGGCCTTGGCGATACTGTCGAATTCTGCGGTGGAAAACTGCGGTAGTTGTTGCCGATATTGGCCGGTCTCGATCACGCGCAAGGCGTCGACAATCACGCCGATGGTTTTCAAGGATTTATTGAACACCAGATTAACCGCTAAAAAAGTCAGCAAAGTCATCAAGGTAATCGATGCGAAAAATCCGACACTTTCCTGCCAAACCTCGGTGATTTCATCCAAGGGCTGGGCCTTGATAATCAAGGTCAAGGTGTCGCCATCTCGGGTCTTTAATCTATGCTCGACCTTAGGGTACTCGCTCTTAACCCAGCGGATGAACCAGGCCGGCGGCATGTCTTCGGGATGGCTGGGCTGCTGTTCGCCGGCAAAATGCACCAATTGTCCGTCCGGTTTTCGCAGCTGAATACTCAAATGGCGGGTTTGTTGCAAGCTGCTGAAGCGGGATAGATCGTCGATTTGCCGAAACGAGGAAGTGTCGGCGATACCCAGCGTAATCAGCTGTAACGCCAGATGGGTGGAGGCATCCACCTCCTTCTCCACCGCCAGCCTTGCCTGCCAGACGGCAATTGCGCCACCCAGCACCAAGATGCAAAACGATGACAACAAAATACGAAAAATAATCTGATAACGCAGGCTCATCGGGCAAAGTCGCTTTGAAACCGGCCATTATCGACGGCCAGCGACAAAACGACTATAGGAAAAATTCTTTTTTACCCGATGGCAAACGAATGGCCATGTCTAAGCCACTCGCATGGCCACCACATTGGTCGACACTAAATTTTGGCGACGCGTTGTTTCAGATAATCGGAAAACTCGGCCTTGATTTCTTTATGCAACAAGCCGTATTCCACGTTAGCCAGCAAGAAGCCGAACTTGGAGCCGCAATCGTAACGATTGCCTTCAAACTCATATGACAGCACTTGTTCATCGCGCATCAAGGCCGCGATGGCGTCGGTCAATTGGATTTCGCCGCCCGCGCCACGGCCGGTGTTTTCGATTTTCTCGAAAATGGCCGGCGTCAGAATGTAACGTCCCACCACGGCAATATTGGAAGGGGCTACTTCCGGTTTGGGTTTCTCGACGATGGATTTCAAGCGGCCGACGCCGGAAGCGGTTTCCGTGTGTTCGACAATGCCGTACTTGTGGGTTTCCTTGGGATCGACTCGTTCGACGCCCAAAATGCTACTTTGTTGTTGATTGAACAACTCCACCATTTGCTGCATGCAGCCGCGCTCACCGTCCTCGATCAAGTCATCCGGCAGAATCACCGCAAACGGCTCATCACCGACCACCGGTTTGGCGCAATGCACGGCATGTCCCAAACCCAAGGCTTCGGCCTGGCGCACGAATACGCAAGACACATGCGGCGGTAACAGTTCACGCAGCATTTTTAATAATTCGGTTTTGCCGCTTTTTTCCAATTCCTTTTCCAGCTCGTAGGATTTATCGAAATGGTCGGGAATCGAATTTTTATTACGGCCGGTCACGAAAATCATGGTGTCGATACCGGCGGCGATAGCCTCTTCGACAGCATATTGAATCAGTGGCTTATCCACAACTGGCAACATTTCCTTGGCCACGGCCTTGGTAGCTGGCAGCGAACGGGTGCCAAGACCGGCAACAGGAAAAACGGCTTTAGTCACTTTTTTAGTCATAGTAGCTCTTAATGGTTGAGGTTTTATTTTGACGAATCCATATTGAAGGCCTAACCTTATGCAAAACTTAAATAAAGCTGCAGAAGTATCTGTATTTTAGGCCATAATACATAATAATTTTCACACCTTCGCACGAGAATTTGCAATGACAAGACTGTTGGCGACGCTATGGCTAGCGTCGATACCGTTTAATCTGGCTTTCGCCGATGACCTGATGGAAATCTATCAATTGGCGGCGCAAAATGATCCCGAGTATAAAATCAGCGATATCAATCAATTAGCAGCCTCGGAAATCAAATCGCAAAGCATTGCTCAAATGTTGCCCAATGTCGGCTTCACCGCCGGCAGCGCTCGCAATCGCCTCAACAATGCCAAAACCAGCTTTTTAGGTTCAGGCTTGCAGCATTACTGGGACAGTAGTCTGGCTGTTAATTTAACACAGCCGGTTTTCAACTGGGGCCATTGGGTGCAGCTGGATCAGGCCGACAATAAAATCGCCCAGGCCGAAGCCCAATTCCAGGCCAAACAACAAAACCTGATGACTCGAACCGTCGAAGCCTATTTCAACATTTTGGCCGCGCAAGACAACTTGGAATTTATTATCGCGGAAAAAAAATCGATCGAGAAACAACTGGAACAAGCCAAACAACGTTTTGATGTCGGCATCATCGCCATCACCGATGTTTACGAAGCACAAGCCGGTTTCGACCGGGCCAAGGCAGCGCAAATTGAAGCGGAAAATCTGTTGGATAACAGCAAGGAAGCGCTGCGGGAAATCATCGGCGATAATCCCGCGCATTTGAAAACCCTACAGCCCACTATCCCGTTGAACGCGCCGGTACCCGAAGACATTTCCGCCTGGGCTAATACCGCCGAAAGCAATAATTTCTCGATAGTCGCCCAATTCAATCAGGCCGAATACGTCAGAAAAACCATCGACCTGCAACAATCCAAGCACATGCCGACTGTCGACATTGTCGCCCAATACCGGCAACAGGATAACGGCAACCAATTCGGATTCCGCGGCGATAACGAAAGCTTCGGACTACAATTCAATTTACCCCTGTATGAAGGCGGCGGCACCGTTTCCCGTACCCGGCAAGCCCAGTACGAATACGAATCCGCCAAGGAAGAGCTGACTAAAGTCAAGCGCAGCGTCATCCGTGAGGTAAAAGACGCTTATCGCGGCATGCTATCCAGCATCGATCAGGTCAAAGCCCTGGACAGCACCACCAAATCCGCCGAACTGGCGGTGGAAGCCGCCGAAGCCGGTTTTGAAGTTGGCACCCGCACCATGGTCGACGTACTCGCGATCCAGCGCAACCTGTACAAGGCCAAAAGCGATTATGCCCGCAGCCGTTACGATTATCTAATCAACGGCGTTAAACTCAAGCAAGCCGCCGGCAGCCTTAGCGAACTGGATTTATTGCAAATCAACCAATATTTACAAAATTAACGACGCGGCCATGGCTGAAAATTACAGCCGATTTTTATCGTTTTCTTCTTGGAGACCAATATGTATAAAACACTATTAGCGACCACGCTGTTACTCATCTCGCTGACCAGCTCGGCTCAAAACCCTGGCGGCATGCAAATGGATGAAGCGCAAATGCAACAAATGATGCAACAAGCCCAAAAAATGCAGGACTGCATGGCCAACATCGACCAGGCGGAAATGGATGCCTTTCAAAAACAGGCGGAAGAAATGAATTCAGAAGTGGAAGCGCTATGTGCCGCCGGCAAACGCGACGCAGCCATGGCCCGCGCGATGGCTTTCGGTAAGGAAACAGCCCAAAACAAAGCGATGCAACAAATGAAAAAATGCGGAGAAGGCATGAAAAATATGATGCCGAACATGCCTAAAGTTACTCAACCGCATGACGATGAAGACAAACCGCGGCATATTTGCGACGAGTAAATTAAATACTAGCGCATAAAAAAGGGCGATGAAAATCGCCCTTTTTTGTTGTCGCTACCTAGGATTGTTTAAGGATTCGGACCAATCGGCGCATCCGCTAGAACAGCAGTATTGGCATTAATATTGTCCTGCACATCCTCCGCGCAAGCCGCGTGCTCAAAACCATCCACGATACCGTTTGGAGCAGCACTCGTTGCGTCGAAGATGATATTGTCACCTACACCGGCAACACCGGCCATCACGTTATCAAGCGCTAACAAATCACGCACACGCCAGGCGATGTTGTGGTCCGCGCATGAAGTATCACCACTCACACCCACAGCACCCACCAATTTATGCTCCGAATTGTAAAGTGCCAGACCACCACCAAACACATTAACACCGCCAATGCGACGTCCGGTCATCGGATCGTCGGCGCGCCCGAATTTATTGGCATTACCGGCATAAGCCCACTGAGTATCAACCGGATTGCTGTGTTGTAAACCAAACAAGCTGCCGCCAGGCTGAGTCGGTGCGTATAAATTGGCTGTCGACAACGCCAGACCATCCAGCCCATTGCCGGCATTACCGCCCGCAGTCAGACTGAATGAATTGGCGGTATTAGCTTTTTGCGCCGAAATCACCCTACTGCCCAACCATTGGCTATTCAAACCATTACCTGATTTGGCAACCGCGCACACCACGCCATCGGCGTTAACAACCGTTGCCCACATATGAAAGCCCAAACCACCGTTAGCTTTTAATTGCGCCGCTTTAATTGCATTTTCCAAAGCCGCATGAGTTACCGGGCAATTATTTCTGGCGGTACCATTATCATCGCCTTTCTTGGAATCGGCATTAACTGCACCCGCCGCAGCAAAGGCAACCACTGAAGCACATAGAATTATTTTTTTCTTCATATACCACCCTCTTATCACTGTTATAAACTATTGATTCTCGAAACTCATTCTGAAGCGAACCTAAACGCTTGCGTCACTGCCAGTCACGAAGCGAACGGATTTTAGACGCTAGCCACTCACTTGGTCAATTGCTCATCCAGCAAATAATCAAGCCGAATAATATAAAAACATGAAAAACTTCAAACTATTATTATTGGTTATTCCCCTAATATTTGGACTCGGCTACATAATCGGCTCAAGTCAATCTGAATACGCTATCTATAATTTATATCGCAAGCTTACCACCCCAAATGCAGCGCCAAAAACCCTACCCTCGCCACTAACACCCACGCAAAAAGCTGAAATTGATGTTCAAATTCAGCAACAGTATCAAAAATTACTCAGTCAGCAGCAGGCCTCGGAGCAAAAACCATCAAGCAAGGAAGAAAAGCAGGAAATGTTGGACCATGCGCTGTCGGAACTTGATCATGCCGAAGACGAACATGACCGGGAAGTGGCTGTCATGACACTGGGGGAGATGAGCGGCAACCAAGCCAAACTCGGCTTGTTGAACGCTTTACAGGACACATCCGGATTAGTGGTTACGCAGACCATTCGACAAATCAGTAAATGGCCGAATCCGTCCGAACGCATTGATATGCTACTGGCCGCATTGCAACATCCTAATGATGAAATCGTGCTGGAAACTCTGCTGACTATTAATCTGGTCGACGACAAAAAATTAATAACCCGCTTAAAACAACTCACTAAACATTCTAATCCGGAGATCGGTGACGCGGCTCGATTGGCACTTAATTTAGCCGAATAAAATCGAGTTTTAAAACCAAAAACGCAAAATAATCGCGGCAAAAATGCCCGCCAGCACATCGTCGATCATGATACCGAAACCGCCCTGTACGTGCCGATCCAACCATTTGATCGGCCAGGGCTTGACGATGTCAAAAAAACGGAACAGCGTAAAGCCGGCCAAAACGCTTTCCCAGGAAAGCGGTATCCAAAACATCGTAACCAAAAAGCCGGCAATTTCGTCCCAGACTATGCCGCCATAATCGTGCACCCGCAGTTTTTGCGCGGCTTTATCGCAAATCGCAATCCCGGCTAATATACTGATCAACGTTACGGACAGATAAATCCAGCCATTGGATTGCGCCAAAACCCAATACAAGGGAATTGCCGCGACCGTCCCCAGCGTGCCGGGCATTTTTTTGGACAAACCCGAACCGAAACCGAACGCCAGCAGCAGTACGGGATCCTTGAGGATCTGCCTTGCCGTCAAGCGGCTATTGCCGTAATACTCTCTAAGAAAAATGCTCAAAACCAGTCGCCCCAAGGCTTTCCAACCGCCCTGCCCGCTCGATCCGCAAGCCGGATTCGGCCTCGATCACGCCGATGCAACGGCAACCGGCCGGCAACTGCGGCGAGCTATCGGATGGAACGGTAAAACACAATTCGTAGTCGTCGCCGGCCGTCAACGGCATGCGCCAGTCACCGCTGTTTTCAACATAATCGAATACCTCGGCGGACAACGGCAGACACTTCCACTGCAGACAGGCTCCGACACCGCTTCTTTCCAGGATATGCCCCAGGTCGGCCGCCAATCCGTCGGAAATATCGATGCAAGCATTGGCAACATCACGTAACACCAGGCCTTCGTCGACGCGCGGCAGCGGCTTGTTGAAGGCATTTAACGCTTGCTCGGGAGCATTGCAAATATAGCCTTGCTTGATCTTCAACCCCAAACCGGCATCACCGATAGGGCCGCTGACATAAATCCGATCGCCAACCTTGGCACCGGAGCGCAATAGCGCGCCGCCCAGCGGCACCACACCCATCGCCTGTACCGTCAACGTCAACGGTCCGGAGGTGGTATCGCCACCGATCAAATCGACTTTATGTTGCCGAGCCAAGGCCATGAAGCCATTTGAAAAGGCCCGCAGCCAGCATTCATCGACTTTTGGCAAAGTCAAAGCCAGTGTCACCGCAAACGGTTCGGCGCCCATCGCCGCCAAATCACTCAGATTGACCGCCAGCAATTTATGCCCGAGCGATTCAGGATCGGCGTCGGCAAAAAAATGCACGTTTTCGACCATGGTGTCGGTAGTCAGCGCCAGCTGAAAACCGGCGGGAATATTGATTAACGCGCAATCGTCGCCTATGCCGAGCTGATTGAATGGATGCCGAGGCGCATGTACCGCGAAATAGCGCTGGATCAAATCGAACTCGGCAATTGTTCCAGACATTGTTCTACCTCCTGCATCCTTGAGGTCGTCGGCCAACACCATCAATTTTGCGACTTCGTCTGCTTGGCGGCGATTTCGACCGCGCGCTGTTTCTGGCACACCTTGTCGAGAATGCCGTTGATGTATTTATGACTGCCTTCGGCGCCGAAATCCTTGGCCAAATTGACGCCTTCGTTGATGATCACTTTATAGGGCGTTTCCAGACGGTTGATCAGTTCGTAGACGCCGATGCGCAAAATGGCCCGCTCGACCGGATCGATTTTTTCCACCGGCCGGTCGACGAATTCGGCCAACGCCGCATCGATCACATCCAGCTGCTTGGGCACGCCGTGGAAAAGCTCGCTGAAATAGGTTTTTTGCGCACCCTTCAGATGTTCTTCTTCCAGGAAATAGGTTTCGATGCGGACCAGGCTATCGCCGGACATTTGCCACTGATACAGTGCTTGCACCGCGCATTTTCTGGCATTGGTTTTTGCTTGACTCATTAATTGCCCTGGTTGTGGTCAATTAAGGCGTTGAACAGACTGACCATTTCGATCGCCGACAAAGCGGCTTCCGCGCCTTTGTTACCGGCCTTGGTGCCGGCACGTTCGATGGCTTGTTCAATGCTGTCGACCGTCAACACACCGAAGGCAACCGGAATGTCGTATTGAAGCGCCACCTGGGCAATGCCTTTGACGCATTCGCCGGCCACGTATTCGAAATGCGGAGTGCCGCCACGAATCACCGCGCCTAGCGCAATGATCGCATCATATTTTTTGCTGGCGGCGATGCGCTGCACCACCATCGGCAACTCGAAGGCACCGGGGGCTTTTACCAGCGTGATGGCGTTTTTGTCGGCGCCGTGACGCACCAGCGCATCGATGGCGCCGCCTTCCAACTGCTCGACGATGAAGCTGTTGAAGCGCGAGGAAACGATGCAAAATTTACCGCCTTGCGCGGAAAGGTTGCCTTCTAGGGTAGTGACTGTTGCCATATGTTTACCTTGGGTTAATGGTTGAAATCTTTTGAGATGAATGTATCAATGCGCGCTGTCGATATGCTCGACCACTTCCAGATCGAAGCCCGACAAACCGATGTATTTTTTCTGGGTGCCTATCACTTTAAGCCGGCGCACACCTAAGTCAGACAAAATTCGGGAACCGGTGCCGGTGGTGCGCCAGTCGGCATCGGCGGTCAGATCGGGCACATTCTTGATGCCGTTATCCTGCATCTGATAGGCATGAATCAGTTCGACCAGCGACTTATTGTCTTCCTTCTGACGGATGATCACCAGCACGCCACGGCCAGCCTCGGCGATTTTTTTCAAGGCTTCCCGCACCGGCAAACTGCAATCGCTACGTTGGGAGAAAAACAGGTCGTCGATCAGATTACGGGCGTGGACCCGCACCAGCACCGGCTCATCGCCGGCCACATTGCCCATCACCAGCGCCAAATGCACGTTCTCGTCGTTGTGATCCTGATAGGCATACAGCCTGAAATCGCCGAATTCGGTCGGATAGGCGCATTCGCTGATCCGCTCCAGGGTGTTTTCGTGCTTGATGCGGTAATGAATCAAGTCGGCGATGGTGCCGATCTTCAGATTATGTTGTTGGGCGAACACTTCCAGGTCAGGACGCCTCGCCATCGAGCCATCGTCGTTCAGAATCTCGACGATGACCGCCGCCGGCTCCACGCCGGCCAGCCGAGCCAGGTCGCAACCGGCTTCGGTATGCCCGGCCCGGTTCAACACGCCGCCGGCTTGCGCCATCAGCGGAAACACATGGCCGGGCTGCACCAAGTCACAAGGCTGCGCGTTAGCGGCCACGGCCTTTTGTATGGTCAAGGCCCGATCGGCGGCGGAAATACCGGTAGTGACGCCTTCGGCGGCTTCGATCGAGACCGTAAAATTGGTCGTATACGGTGTTTTGTTGTCGTTGACCATCAACGGCAAGCGTAGTTGCTGGCAGCGTTCGCGGGTCAAGGTCAAACAAATCAAGCCGCGGCCGTACTTGGCCATGAAATTAACGTCTTCCGGCCGGGTAAAGGCCGCCGCCATCAACAGGTCGCCCTCGTTTTCCCGGTCTTCGTCGTCCATGATGATGACCATTTTGCCGTGGCGCAGGTCGTCGATGATTTCTTCTATGCTATTCATTTAATAAAGCCTGCGTTTTGTAATAGAGCCTCGGTGACACTACCGTGGCATTGCGCCGCCGCTTCGCCCTTCATCAGGCGTTCCATGTAGCGGGCCAGCAGATCGACTTCCAGATTTACCTCGCTGCCTACGCCGGTATTACCCAGCGTGGTTTCCTGCAAGGTATGCGGAACGATATTGACCGAAAAATAGGCGCCGTCGACGCTGTTGACGGTCAGACTGATTCCGTCGATGCAAATCGAGCCTTTTTCGGCGATGTATTTGGCCAAACTGTCCGGCGCCTTGAATTTGAAACGGATAGACCGGGCGTCGGCCTTTTTTTCGGCCACTTTACCGATGCCGTCGACATGGCCGCTGACGATATGGCCGCCCAGACGGGTCGACGGCGTCAATGCCAATTCCAGATTCACCGGAGTACCGGTCTTGGCGGATTTCAACGTGGTGCGCGACAAGGTCTCGTTGGAAACATCGGCGCAAAAATAATCCTTGCCCAATTCCACCGCAGTCAGGCAGACACCATTGACCGCGATGCTGTCGCCCAACGCGCAATCGGCCATCGGCAGCTTGCCGGTGCTAATTTTCAGCCGGCAATCGCCGCCGCGTGGCTGGATGGCGGCGATACTACCGACCGCGAGAATAATGCCTGTAAACATGTTTAGCCTTCCGTACGCGAATTAAACCTCAACCTTAAATCGGGGCCAATCGGTCTAACTTCAAGTAAGTTCAATTGTTTTTTATCCGTCATGTTCCTCAAGCCGGGTAGATGAAATAAGCCACGCCCCTGATCGCCCAATACGCAGGGCGCCATATAAACCAGCCATTCGTCGACCAAGCCGCTATCGAGCAAGGCACCATTCAAGGTAGCGCCGGCTTCGACCCAGACCGTGTTGATTTGCAGCTCGGCCAGCAAGTTAAATACCGCCGGCAAATCGACCCGGCCCATGCTTGCATCGACCTGAAAGACTTTGCAGCCAGCATCCCTTAACTGTTGTTGTTTTTCCGCGTCGGCGTTACAAGTCATGATCCAGACTTCCACCGAATTTTGCAGCATTTTTGCCGTCAAAGGCATCCGCAATTGAGAATCCAGCACCACCTTGACCGGTTGCACCAGATCAAAATCGACGCGTGCGTTCAGTTGTGGATCATCATACAGCACGGTCTCTATGCCGGTGACAATCGCGCTGCTTTGCGCGCGAAAGCGCTGCACGTCCCGCCTGGACTCGGGCGAAGTGATCCATTGGCTTTCGCCGGACGCCATCGCGGTACGGCCATCCAGGCTCATCGCCAGCTTGCTGAATACCCAGGGCAAACCCAGCGTCATGCGCTTGAAAAAGCCGCGATTGAGTTTTTCCGCTTCCTGTTGCAACACGCCGCAGACCACTTCGATACCGGCCTCCCGCATTTTTTGCAAGCCGCGCCCGGATACTAGCGGATTGGGGTCGGACATTGCCACTACCGCCCGGCTGATACCGGCGGCGATCAACGCATCGCAGCACGGACCGGTCTTGCCGTGGTGGCTACAGGGTTCCAACGTCACATAGGCCGTAGCGCCACGCGCATCGCCGGCCTTGGCCAAGGCATCGATTTCGGCATGGGCAAAGCCCGCGCGTTGGGTCCAACCTTCGGCAATAACGTCGCCATTTTTGACCAGCACACAACCGACATGCGGATTGGGATCGGTGGTATAAATCCCGTTTTGCGCCAGTTTGACGGCACGCGCCATGTAGGCGCTGTCTTGGTTAGGCGTCATGCTTTTGCAGATTTTCGATCATCCGGGTAAATTCGCTGACATCCTCGAAACTACGATAGACCGAGGCAAAACGCACGAAAGCCACATGATCCAAGGCGCTCAACTCTTTCATCACCAATTCGCCCAATTCATGCGCATGAATTTCCCGCTCGCCCTTTCCGACCAGGGCTTTCTTGATCCGGTTAATCGCCGCTTCCACCGCATCGACCTTGACCGGGCGTTTTTCCAAGGCCCTCTGCATGCCGGCCCGCAACTTAGCCTCGTCAAAGGCTTCGCGGGCACCGTTGCGCTTGATGATGCGCGGCAGCGTCAGTTCGACCACCTCAAAGGTGGTAAAACGTTCCCTGCAAGCCACGCACTCCCGACGGCGCTTGACCTGATCGCCGTCGTCGGCCAAGCGGGTATCGATCACCCGGGTATCTTGTGCTGAGCAAAATGGACAACGCATGTTAAAAAGCCGAATCTTTATTCAAAGGTCGGCCATTTTATTACAGAATGGTTTTTATTTGAAATCGGGTACTTAACACGATCCGTGCCGAAAGTCCGTTTTGAAGCCGCTCCGGTCCGGCCGAAGATAAAACTCGACCGCACCGGAGCGGATGAAAATTCATACCGTGGTGTTCCAGATTGTTCAATCGCGGGTCACGCACCGCTTACTCGCGGCATAAAGCCATCGGCTATCGAGCGGATATGCACGTCCCGCTGCGGGAAAGGAATTTCGATATGGTGTTGCTGTAACGCCGCATAAATATGTTTATGCAACTGATGGGTCAGCGGAATGCGGTCACCCAACTCGCGCGCATAGACACTGATTTTGAAATGCAGGCTACTTTCGCCGAATCCAATAAAACTGACCTGCGGCTCGGGATCGTCGAGCACCAGTTCGGTCTCATTGATGGCGTCGGTCAGAATTTTCTCGACCAGTTCGATATCGCTACCGTAAGCCACATCAATCATGATGACTACCCTAGTTACGGTATCCGATAGAGTCCAGTTCATCAGCCGCTCGGTAATAAAGGTTTTGTTCGGCACCACCAGTTCTTTTCGGTCCCAATCGACGATATGGGTCGCGCGCATTTGTATCCGGCTGACACGGCCGGTCACATCGCCGACCGTCACGGTATCGCCGACCCTGATCGGGCGTTCGAATAATAAAATGATGCCCGAAACCATATTGGCAAAAATTTCCTGTAAACCGAAACCCAAACCGACACTGAGCGCGGCCACCAACCATTGAACTTGCGACCAGCTTCCTCCTAGTTCATTGGCGATGGCCAAGAATGCGATGCTGACCAGCAGGTAGCGCACCAATTGAATCAAGGCATAACGGCTGCCGGCCGCCATCGCGAACTTGCCCACCGACAGCAAATCGACCAAGGCCGGAAAGTTGCTGACGAAGACAAATGTCAGGCCGACATACAGCAGACTGATCAGCAGATTGATCAAGGTGATCGGCATCATGACTTCCTTGCCATCGACCATATCCCTGTGTTGCCAGAGCTCAATCCGGTCGAATACCGAAAAAGCCGGCAAAATGTCGCGCCAAATCATCCAAAAACCCACCGTTACTATCGCAACGATTAAAGTCACCAACAGCTTATCGCTTTGCTGACTAATCTTGGATATGTCCGGCAAGTTTTCGTCCGGCAGAAAACTGCCCTCGGCATTGGCATTAGCCTGATCGACCGCCTGCCTACGTTTTTGCCGTGCATGTTGCATGGCCAATTGACGCTTGGTGACCGCCAACCAGCGTAGCGCCAAGGCATGAAATAACGCAGTGAAAAAAACCAGACGCAGGGTGATTATCAATTTGCCCTGCAATTCCAAGGCACTCTGGTAGTAACCGCTGACCGCAAAGCCGATCACTACCCAAGGCATGGTAACGGCAATCAGATACCAGACGTAACGCAACCGGCTAATCCAACTATCCGAAACCTGGTAAAAGGTTTTACCCAAACCGGTCAACGGGTGCATCAACCGATGCAAGATATAGGACATTGTCAGCATCAGAATGATCTGCGCCGTTCTACCTAGCGCATGGCTGTGTTCCGAAAAAATATCGTTACCGGTCATGGTCACGATAAAAATACTCGGAATAATCACAAAACGCGCCCATTTGAACTGTTGGTACAACAAATTTACCGAACGCCGTGGCCAATGAAACAGCGATTCCGCCACGCCCGCCGGTTTTAACAAACGGTAGAAAAACTGCAATACGGCCAATGAGGCGGCCGCGACCAACAAACCGGCCGTGAATGAACGACTGAACATATCCGCGCTATGATTAAGCGTCAACACCCAGGCTGTCCAGCCCATCAGCAAAGGGATGGGCAAGGACAAAAGCAGGATATAGGCCAGGCTAGTCAGCGTCTGACTGAAGCCAATCAGATATTGGTTCGAATGGCTCTTATTTAATAAATCCAGCAAGTTGGATTTCAGGATACTTTTGAAACGCCAGTGTAAAACGATGATGGCCAGCCCGATCAGCACCAAAAACACCGGATAGGTGCCGATACCTTGTAGCAAATTCTCGCCTACCTTTAACCAATTTGACGGCGCCAGAAACCACAGACTCGAATGAACGATATTTTGCAAATAAGCCTGAGTAATCACCGGCGCACTGGGCACCCATAACAGGCGTTGATCCAGGTAGGCGCCAAATTTGTCGGCCGTGTTCAACATTTGCTGCAAGGTAAAATCGACGTCACCCAGCATACGGGAATATTCGGTATAGGCCGTCGACAAGCGGCTAACCAGATCCTTCTGATCGTTCAGCAGCATGCGGAGTTCGGTCCTGATCCTTAAGGCCTCGCCGGCATCCACGTCGGCCGGCAATTCCTGCTCCAGACGGGTCAACAAGGTTTGATTGACGTCCAGCAACTGCTTTTTGACTTCATCGAGTTTGAACATTTCCAGACTGCTGGAGGCAATCTCGTTTTGAATGGTGACATTCAAGGCGCTGTATTGCTTGCTCTGTGGCAAGTTGCGCCGCTGCTCGCGCAACAAATTACCCAAGGCAGGGCTTAAGCCGGCTAGGCTAATTTTTTGTTCGGCACTCTGAAAATCTTTTTCGATTTGTTTATAGCGCGCATCAATATCATTTTTTTGCGCCAGATACTGTTCGATATTTTTATTGACTTCCTGCAAATTCCGGTTGAAACGCATGTTGTCCTTGGTCGCGGCCCGGATCAAGGGATGCTTGCCCTCGGCTTCTTTTTCGGCTTGCAACAAGGCCGCTTGCTCCTTATCAATCTCCTGCTGACGTCTCTCGAGCAGGAAATTATCCAGTTCGGCAATTAACAGCATTTGCCGTTCCCGCTGCAAATTCAACAGATGCATGCGATCTTTTTGCAATTGCGAGCGCATCGGATAACTGATGTTTTCCAACTCGAGGGTTTTCAACGTACTGTTGAACAAGCGGATCCGGGAATCCAGCTGAATTTGATGTGCTTCCTTTTCCAGCAGGTTTTCACCGTTTTTACTAGTTAACGATTGTTGTTCCTGTAGGCTGGCTGATTGCTTGGCCTTGAGTTCGGAAATTTTTTCCCGGATCGCTTGCGGACTGTTGGTCAGATCGCTGGTTAAGGCTTCGCTCCGGGCAATCTCGGCATCCAGATCGCTAAGCCGGGTTTTTTCTATAACCAAGCGTTGATCCAACTCGTCGGTGGGCACCAAAGCCAATTTTTCCGGTTTTCTATCTTTCAGATAAGTTTCGGCTTCGGCTATCTGAGCTTGTAATTGCTTGGCATCCAACGGCAAACTGTTGGCCGAACGTTTCAATGCATTGGCCTGATTATCCTGGTTTTGTAATTCCCTGAGATTGTCCGCGCTTTCCTGGTAGGAGGCTAGAATGCGATTCTTCAGTTCCTCCGACAAGTTCTGCTTATCCTTAAGGGATTGAATGCGTTGCTGAATCTCATCCAACGTCACGCTTTTAATTTCTTGTTTTTGATTAGCGGCATGGGCAAGGCTTACACTGACCAGCAACAACATCAACCCGGACAAAAAACCAAACTTGAAAAAATTAAGACTCATGTATTTGAAAGCTAAACGAAAGAGCGGAAATGGGGCATGAAAATAGCATGATTGAGCAAGAAGGTGTAATCAAATATCGGCTTGAACATCGGGAGTGCGCGTTGGCGGCCTCGGTCGATATCAGCCAGATCAACGCTTGGCGCGGCCTGCTGTTTCGATTGCAATTAATTGGCCAATCAGCGGAAAAATACGGCGGTCTGGGTTACGGCAATATCAGCCGACTTTTGGCGCCCGATAGTCCGCGTTTTTTGATCTCCGGTACGCAAACCGGCCATCTCGACAGCCTGCGGGCAAAACATTTCGCCATTGTCGAAACGGCTTCGCCCCTAAATAACGTAATTCATTCCAGCGGCCCCAGCAAACCCTCATCCGAAGCATTGACCCATGCCAGCGTTTATTTGCACGCCCCTAACGTTCAGGCGGTCATTCACGTGCACTGCCCGGAAATCTGGCGCCAGACCAAGACTTTAGGATTGCCCTGTACCGAAGCCGAGATTGCCTATGGCAGCGTGGCAATGGCAGAGGCCGTGGAGCAACTATTCATTTCCGGCCAACTTAACCAACGGCCGATTTTCAGCATGCTCGGCCATCAAGATGGAATCGTTGCCTTCGGCGAGTCGCTTACCGCGGCCGCCCTAGCTTTAATAACGCTGTTAGCGCAAGCCTTGGCTATTGAGCAAAGCGGTATTGCTCGGTAGAATAGCATCATTATTAGCATTTATTAATTTAACCCATGCCAGAAATCATCATTTATACCGGCCGGCTGTGCCCTTACTGCACCATGGCCAAAAGACTGCTCGACCGCAAAGGCGCGACTTATACCGAAATCGATGTCGATTCGGCGCCCGGCCTTCGTCAAGAGTTGATGGAAAAGTCCAAACGCCGCACCATTCCGCAGATTTACATTGGTGACCGCCACATTGGCGGCTTTGACGATCTACAAGCACTGGACATGAAAAAGGAACTGGATCCCTTGCTGTTGGCCTGAAGCGGATTAAGAAATTGAGATAATTTGCAAGCCGACCAAGGTGTGTTGATCGGAATTGCTCAGCCATACCACCTTACCCAAGGCAGCCAGACCGAACTCCTTGATCTGTAGTTTCACCGGAGCATTGGCCCTGATTGCCGGATGTTGCCCGGCTAACCTGACGCATAAGCCCTTGGTCGAACGGTTGATACCTTCGACGTATAGCCTTTCCTTGTCCACAAACAATTCGGCGGTAAACGGTTCGGTCTTTCGGTAGCCCCTGCGCTTGATCCATAGCTTTTCGGCGTTATGAACCACGGCCTCGAACTCCAGGCCCATCAATATCCGGTTCCGTTCTTCCCGCACCCAAACGATCCTGACTTCACCCGACAGCATTAATTCTTCGACGAAGATTTCGGCCCGGCTGTCTTCAACCATCAGGTTTTCGAAATCAGCCACACTCGCCAGCAACTTTCCCGGCGTCACCTCGATCATCGCCCCTTTCACGGAAACATCGTAACAATTGAAATGCAACGTTTCACCGCCAACATTCAACTGCCCGACCGCGCTGAAATTTTTTCTGTACTCTTTTCGTTCGTGAAACATGCTGAAAATCTCTTTTATAAATCCTTACCGTGAAAGCCGCGAAGCGACACATTCTTCCCTCTCGCCACCCGGCGTAGAGAGAACGACCAAGAAACTTGCTGCCTTCATAGCCCTGGGTGGTCCCAAGTATCTTAACCTTTAGGTCTATCAAAGATAGCTTATTTTTATATTCCCCGCTTTAAATCAGTCATCGCAAAAGCCCAGCCTCAACAGCCCGGTTTATGGAATGCCGCAGCCTCCACCCGCATCCACTGATTGAACTGGTCGAGAGGAATTGGCCTGCTTAATAAATAACCTTGGGCCACATCGCATTCATAACCTTCCAGCAGTTCCATCACTTGCTGACTTTCGACACCCTCGGCGGTGACTTGCAAACCTAGATTATGCGCAAGATTAATGGTTGCCTTCACAATCACTGCATCGTTTTCACTGTGCAGCACATCGCAAACGAACGACTTATCGATTTTTAGCTCCGTCAACGGCATTTTTTTCAGATAAGCCAACGAGGAGTATCCGGTTCCGAAATCATCGATCGACAGTTTATAACCCATTTCGTGCAGGCGCAGAATAATATCGAGACTTCGTTCGGGATCGGTCATGATGGAGCTTTCGGTAATTTCCAGCATCATCCAGGCCGGCTTGACGCCGGTAGACGCGGCCACTCCCGCCACGATGTCGGGCAATTCCGGATCATGCAAATCCCGGGCGGATAAATTGACCGAAACCGTCATATCCAAACCCTGCCGGTGCCATTCGGCGCATTGTTTAAAGGTTTTATGCAAGGCCCAGCGGGTCAGATGCTTGATCGTGCGGGTTCTTTCGGCCATTGGGATGAACTCATCCGGCGCGATGAAGCCATGTCTGGGATGCTGCCAACGCACCAAGGCCTCGGCCCCATAAAGCCGTCCGGTTTTGATCGATACCTTGGGTTGGTAATAAATATGCAAATGTTCCTTGTCGATAGCCTGCCGCAATTCGCTCATCAAGGTCAGGCGCCGCGGGCTATGGTCATCAAACGACGGCGTATAAACCACATAGCCTTCGTGGGACTTAGCCGCCATGAACAACGCAACCCCGGCTTTTTGCACCAAGGTATCGACATCCTCGCCATGTTCCGGAAAATTGACGATACCGATATTGCTGTGGATCGCCAAGTTCAGGTGCTCGGCTTTAAACGGCGGGTCCAATGCCGCCTGCACATTTTTTGCCAGCACGATCGCGGCATTTTCGTTGTCGGTCGCCGGCATTAACAAACTGAATATATTACCGTCGATTCGAGCCACGCTATCGGCGCCCAACACCACGCTTTGCAGACGGGTGGCCATTTGCTTCAGAATTTGATCGCTGCTGTTGCGGCCCAAGGTGTCGTAGACTTCCTTAAAGTTGGCAAACTCCACCAACAGGATAGACAACAATTTGTTTTGACTATTGGCCGACAAGATGGCTTGCTCGACCCGGTCATAAAACAAGGCCCGGTTCGGCAAGTCGGTGGCCGGGTCGTGCGTGGCCGAATAGTTAGCCTGCTTCTCCATCGACTCGGCCCTAAAACGCAATTCCTGGGTTTGATCGAAAATCATCGCCCCCGCCTGATAGGCCATCACCGAGCTGGAATATTGCCCCCAGAACCCGAACACAAACGGAATGCTATCCAACATCCACAGCGCGTAATTTTCGGAATGGGCCTTGGCGATAGCCTCCAGTGAAATACCGCCGGTTTGGTAATAACCGACAACCAAGGTTGCAATCACTATGCTGCCTATCGCAATCGCCACGCCTTGGTAGGCGGTCTTCGAAACCTGACTTTTTAATACTCTGACATTATCGCTGAGTAAATTCTTGGCAAATTCCACCCATCCCCCTACAGCCCTCTAAGCAGATCGGTTTTAATATCTTCGATATTCTCAAGCCCCACCGATATTCTGACCAGGCTATCGGTGATGCCGGCTTCGGCCCTGGCTTCCGCGCTGAGTCGACCATGGGTGGTAGTGGCCGGATGAGTGATCGTGGTTTTCACGTCGCCCAGATTGGCGGTAATCGACAGCATACGGGTGGCGTCAATCAGGCGCCAGGCATGCTCCTTGCCGCCGGTCAATTCAAAGCTGACCACCGCGCCGAAGTGGCCTTGCTGACGCTTGGCCAGTTCATGCTGGGCATGAGAAGGCAATCCCGGATAATGGACTTTTGCCACCGCCGGTTGCTGCTCGAGCCATTTGGCCAACTCGAAAGCGCTGTCGCAATGTGCCTTCATCCGTAACGCCAAGGTTTCCAATCCCGCCAAAAACACCCAAGCGTTAAATGGGCTCATGGTCGCGCCGCCGGTGCGCAAATAGGGATAAATGTCTTTTTCGATCAGTTCCTCGCTACCGATCACCGCGCCGCCGACACAACGCCCCTGTCCGTCGATAAATTTGGTGGTGGATTGCACCACCAAATCGGCTCCCAAACTCAAGGGGGTTTGCAGAGCCGGCGTGCAAAAAACGTTATCCACTACCAGCAAACAACCATGCCGATGAGCCAAGTCGGCCAGCGCCTGAATATCCGCAATTTCGATCAGCGGATTGGACGGGGTTTCCAAAAATAAAAACCGGGTATTCGGCTTAATCGCGGCTTCCCAGGCCGATAGATCGGTCAGGCTGACGAAATCGGTGGTTACGCCGAACTTGCCGAAATAGTTTTGGAAGGTCAAAACCGTATTGCCGAACACGCTCCGCGAACAAACCACATGATCGCCAGCTTTCAGCAAAGCCATGCCGACAGCCATGATCGCCGCCATGCCGGACGAAAAGGCCAAGCAGCGTTCGCCCTTCTCCATCAAGGCCAATCTATCCTGGAAGGCGCTGACGGTCGGATTGGTGAAACGCGAGTAAATATTGCCGGGCTGTTTGCCGGTGAATCTCAACGAGGCCTGCTCGGCGGATTCGAACACATAACTGGACGTGGCAAAAATCGGGATACTGTGTTCATCCTCGTGGGTGCGCTTATGCCCTACCCGAATGGCTTGAGTTTCCAGGGAATAATCCCGCCAATCAAAATCGCTCATGTTTCCTTCCAATTATTTGGTGGCGCCCGTGTTAGCGGAGTTTCTCTGTTCCTGAGCGCCATCGTTACGCAAGGCTTCGATGCGCGCCAAATATTCATCATCGATATCGCCGGTAATATATTCATGGCTGAAGCAGGAGGTATCGAACTGTTTGATGTTCGGATTCCCCTTGCCGACGGCATCGATCAAATCCTCCAGTTCCTGATAAATCAATTTATCGGCACCGATGGCTTTGCACACTTCTTGCTCGGTCCGGCCATGCGCGATCAATTCGTGCGCGGCCGGCATATCGATGCCATACACATTGGGATAGCGTACCGGTGGCGCGGCCGAAGCAAAATAGACTTTTTTAGCGCCGGCATCGCGCGCCATTTGAATGATCTGTTCCGATGTGGTGCCGCGCACGACCGAATCGTCCACCAGCAACACATTCTTGCCGCTGAATTCCAGCGCAATGGCGTTCAACTTCTGTTTGACCGACTTTTTACGCATTTTCTGTCCGGGCATGATGAAAGTACGGCCGATGTAACGGTTCTTCATGAAGCCCTCGCGAAACTTGACGCCCAGTTCATGGGCGATTTGCAGGGCCGCGGTCCGGCTGGTGTCGGGAATCGGGATCACCACATCGATATCGTGATTAGGCCAATCCTTTTCAATTTTTTTCGCCAGTTTTTTACCCATCCGCATTCTGGCTTTATAGACGGAAATGTTGTCGATGATCGAATCGGGCCGGGCAAAGTAAACGTATTCGAAGATACAAGGGCAATGGTTGGTTTTTTCGGCGCATTGCTTGGTATGCAGTTTGCCCGATGCTTCGATGAATACCGCTTCGCCGGGCGCAATGTCCCGAATCAGGCGAAAATCCAATACATCCAAGGCCACGCTTTCCGAGGCGATCATATAATCGGTAGTGTCCTCCTCCGTTTTACGCTCGCCAAACACGATGGGCCGGATACCGTGCGGATCGCGAAAACCCAGAATGCCGAAACCGGCAATCATCACCACCACTGCGTAAGCCCCACGGCAACGCTTGTGCACCATGGTGACCGCCTTGAACACATCGTCTATGGTCAAAGTCAGTTTTCCGGCCTGTTGCAATTCATGCGCAAACACATTTAACAGCACTTCGGAATCGGAGCCGGTGTTGATATGGCGCTGGTCATCGACAAACACCTGGATTTTCAATTCCTCGGTATTGGTCAAGTTGCCGTTATGCGCCAAGGTCAGGCCAAAAGGCGAGTTGACATAAAAGGGCTGGGCTTCTTCGGAACTGGTGCAACCGGCGGTCGGGTATCGGACATGCGCGATACCCATGCTGCCTTTCAGTTTCAACATTTCCTTGCTGGAAAACACATCACGGGTCAAACCGTTGTCCTTACGCAAATGCAGCCTCGAGCCTTCGCAGGTTACAATACCCGCCGCATCTTGGCCCCGGTGTTGCAACACCGTTAAGGCATCATACAGATCCTGATTGACATTTTGATTGGAAACAATCGCGGCAATACCACACATAACAAACCTAAATAGCTAACGATAATGGATATAGCCCGCCATATCGGACGGGATGAGATCTTTTAACCAGACGGCAAGAGATTGGAAAGGCTGAATCAACAACGACTGTTTCCACCAGGGATCTTCCGGTAACGGGGTGACGCCGGCCAGCATCACCATCAACGAAACCAGTACGGCGCCGCGAATGATGCCGAATAGCATGCCTACCAAACGGTCGGTGCCGGTTAAGCCGGTCTTTTCGATCAGATGATTCAAGATAAAACTGATTAAACCGCCTAATATCAGGGTCAAAAAAAACAGCAGAATAAACGCCGTGGCAATGCGAGCGGAGGGATAGCTGATGGTATTTTGCAGCAAAACCGCAAAATCACGGCTGTACTGTATGCCTACCCCAATCGCAATCCCCCAAGTCAGTAAGGCAAACGCTTCCTTGATAAATCCGCGCATCAAACCAATGATCGCCGAAACAAATACCACAAAAACGATAGCGTAATCTATCCAAATCATTTTCTCGAGCGGCAAAGCATCCAACATGCCTAAAAACCTTTACTTGTAAATCTTTTATTCATCACCCGACACGAAACTATTCACATTGATTTGCGCCAACTTGGATTTGACGGCCTGAGCCTTTGCCTTATCCAGCATCGGTCCGATTCGGACTTTATAAACCGTCCCTTTGTCGCCCACCACCTCCTTGATCGATGCGGCAAACCCTTGTTTCTTCAGACTTTCCTGCAACGTCGCGGCATTGGCTTTTTGGCTAAAGGTGCCGGCATTCAAATACCAGCGGGTAGTAGCGCTTTCCGCCGCCGCGACAGCCGGTTTTGCAACCGGTTCAGCCGTTGCCGCGAGTGTAGCCGTTTTCGGCGCGGTTTCAACGGAAGGCGCGATTTGTTTAGGCTTGGCTGGTTGTTTGATTACGGTTTCAGCGGGCAGTTGCTGAACCACGACATCTTCCGCCTCCGGCTCGGGCTCCACGACTCTTGCCGGAGTAGGCGCCACCGCGGTTTCCTTTTCTGTAATCCGCGCCTGAGGACGGACGACCGCCATATCGGCTTCTTCATCGCCTTCGAACACTGCGGCGGGAGCGGGAACCGGTACTTGCGGTTTTTCTTCCGGCACCGCCGTCGCCACATCCCCGACTTTTTCCGGTAGCGGCATGATTTCAACGTCCTGAGCTTTAGTAGGCACTTCAGGAATTTTCAATTCGTTAATACTTTTGCCGGATTCATCAATCGGATCATCGAACAACATCGGTACAAAAATAGCCGCCAACGCCGTAATCACCGCCGCGCCAATTAATCTCTGTTTCAACACTTGATCCATGTTCATTACCTCTATGGAAATTGGGATAAATATTCAGATACCAGAAAAAAGGAACCAAAAATCAGGATCAACTCCCCCGGCAAGGCATGGCGCCTGGCATCGTTGAAGGCCGCCGCGAAATCGGCATATCCCTTGTTCACGTTTCCAATATCCAGCTGCTGAAAATAATATTCTAATAATTCTTCATGCGCGGCCCTGGGATTTTTCAACGGCGCCAGATACCACTGGGCTACCCGTTCGCGCATCATGGCTAATACACCCGGAATATCCTTGTCTTTCATCATCGCAAAAACCGCGTGAATTTTGACTGTTTGAAAGGAACCGTGCAAATAGTCGAGCAAACTCCGCACCGCCTGCGGATTATGTCCGACGTCCAGCAAAATCGGGGGGTCACCGGCAATCAACTGAAAACGCCCTTTCAACTCAGCAGTCAGCAAACCCTGACGAATGGCGGCCTCATAAACCGGTAGCCGCGCCTGTAAACAGGTCACCGCCATAATGACCGCCGAAGCATTACGGAATTGATGCTCGCCTTTCAAAACCGGTTCCGGCAACTGCTGTAATTTTAGTTGATCCGTGTACCAATCCCAGCCCTCGGCCTGTTTTTGATAATCGAACGCCCGGCCGATTTGCAAGACATCCGCTTGTTTTTCGCGCGCGGCTTGTAACAAGGAATCCGGCGCGTGGCTATCGCCGATCACGGCCGGCGTGGCGCGGCGAAAGATGCCGGCTTTTTCCCGGCCGATGTCGGCTTCGGTATGGCCCAACCAGTCGACATGATCGATGGCAATGGTGGTGACCAAAGCCACGTCCGGATCGACAATATTGACTGCGTCCAGCCGGCCGCCCAAACCCACCTCTAAAATTCGCACATCGACACCGGCCCGGCTAAAGATGTCCAAAGCCGCCAAGGTGCCGAATTCGAAATAACTAAGGCTGATATCGCCACGCACCGCATCGATACGCTCGAACGCCGCGCAAACATCTTGGTCCGGCACCGGCTGGCTATCGACACGGATGCGTTCGTTATATTTCAGGATATGAGGCGAGGTATAGGCACCGACTCGATAGCCTTGAGCCCGATAAATAGCCTCGAAATAGGCCACGCAAGAGCCTTTGCCGTTAGTCCCCGCCACCGTGATGGTCGGTATCCGTCCGGGTTGTGGCTCGAGCCGGCGGAAAACCTCCGCCACCCGTTGCAAGCCTAAGTCTATCGGTCGAGGATGAAACTGTTCCTGCCAACTCAGCCAGCCATCCAGCGAATCAAAGCGCGCCATCTCGGGCTAATTGACGAATGTGTCGCTTTCGCCGTCGGTAGTGTCCGGTTCGGAATTTTGATCGGTATTTAGGGTTCGTGGATACAAAATGGAAAGGATATTGGCTATTTTATCGCGCATGTCGCGGCGGTCGATGATCATATCGACGGCGCCATGCTCCTGCAAAAACTCACTACGTTGAAAACCTTCAGGCAGCTTTTCCCGCACGGTTTGCTCAATGACGCGGGGACCGGCAAAACCGATCAAGGCATCCGGTTCGGCCACGTTAATATCGCCCAACATGGCCAAACTGGCCGAAACCCCACCCATGGTCGGATCGGTCATGAAGGAAATATAAGGGATTCCGGCTTCGGCCAAGCGGGCTATCGCCGCACTGGTTTTGGTCATTTGAAACAAGGAATACAGCGACTCCTGCATTCTGGCCCCGCCACTGGCGGTAAACACGATAAACGGCAGGCCGAATTGCAGGCTTTCATTGATCCCACGTACAAAACGCTCGCCGACCACCGACCCCATCGAACCGCCCATAAAACCGAAGTCAAACGCCGCGGCCACGATGCCATGGCCTTGCAGAGTACCTTTCATCACCACCAAGGCATCGTTTTCGTTGCTTTGCTTTTGCGCTTGGCTGATTCGGTCTTTATAACGTTTGCTGTCCTTGAATTTCAACGGATCGCTGGGTTTCAAACCGGCTCCGATTTCATGCCGCTCGCCCTGATCCAGGAACAAATCCAAGCGGGTACGCGCGGAAATCCGCAGATGATGGCTGCATTTCGGGCAGACGTTAAAGTTTTTGACCAACTCGGCATTGAACAATATCGCATCGCAACGTGGGCATTTATTCCACAAACCTTCCGGCACGGTAGTTTTTTTTGCGGCAGTGTCGGTTCTAATGACGGACGGCACTAATTTTTCAAACCAACTCATTCCTAATCTACTCCGCTTGTATTCTTAACTATCCATCGCCAAGCGCATGGATTTTAATAAGGCGATAATCTCGCGTTTTGCCTGTTCGGGATCGTCGAGGTTGGCCTCGATCCTGCTGATCAACGCGCTACCCACCACCACGCCATCGGCGATATCGGCAATGACTTTGGCCGTTTCGGCATCTTTCACCCCAAATCCGACACCGACCGGTAATTGGGTGTTTTCGCGGATCAGAGCCAGTTTATCCTTGACGTCGTCGGTATCCAGATGGCCGGCACCGGTCACGCCTTTCAGCGAAACATAATAGAGGTAACCGCTACCGACCGCGTCCATTTTTCGAACCCGCTCGGCATCGCTATTCGGCGCCAGCAAAAAAATCTGGTCGACGCCGCGCTCGCGCAGCAAAGCCACGCAGCTTTCCGACTCTTCCGGCGGCAAATCGACGGTCAATACACCATCGACCTCGGCCCGTTGCGCGGCATTGGCGAAATCTTCGTAGCCCATGATTTCGATCGGGTTTAGATAGCCCATCAACACCAAGGGCGTGGTTTGATCGGTTTTTCTGAATTCCATCGCCATGCTCAGCACCTTGCGCAAGCCGACATGATGGGCCAAGGCCCGCTCGCTGGCACGTTGAATCACCGGCCCATCGGCCATCGGATCGGAAAACGGCACGCCCAGTTCGATCACGTCGGCGCCGGCGGCCACCATTTCGTGCAACAGCGGCACGGTAAACTCCGGATAAGGGTCGCCGGCCGTGATGAATGGAATCAAGGCTTTACGACCCGAGGCTTTTAACTCGGCAAATTTATTGGCAAGGCGGCTCATAGACTGATCCCCTCGCGCTGCATAATGGTGTGCATGTCTTTGTCGCCGCGTCCTGAAAGATTGACGATAATAATTTGATCCTTGCGCATGGTCGGCGCCAGTTTCATCGTATAAGCCAGGGCATGGCTGGACTCCAGCGCCGGGATGATGCCTTCCATCCGGGTCAAGGCATGGAAACCCTCCAGCGCTTCGTCATCGGTGATATTGACGTAATTGGCGCGGCCGGTATCCTTCAACCAGGCATGCTCGGGACCGACGCCGGGATAATCCAGGCCGGCCGAAATCGAATGGGTTTCGATAATTTCGCCATCGTCATCGGCCATCAAGTAGGTACGATTGCCGTGCAACACGCCGGGACGACCCGCGCACAACGGCGCGGAATGGCGGCCGGTTTCGACGCCATCACCGGCCGCCTCGACCCCGTACATTTTCACCGAAGTATCATCGATGAACGGATAAAACAAACCGATCGCATTCGAACCGCCGCCGACGCAGGCCACCAACGCATCCGGCAAACGGCCGGCTTGATCAATGCACTGCTGCTTGGCTTCGCGGCCTATCACGGCCTGGAAATCCCGCACCATGGCCGGATAGGGATGCGGACCCGCCACGGTGCCGATAATATAAAAGGTATTGTCGATATTGGTCACCCAATCGCGCATGGCTTCGTTCAGCGCATCCTTCAGAGTTTTGGAACCGGACTCGACAGCCACCACGGTAGCGCCCAGCAGTTTCATCCGGTAAACATTCAAAGCCTGGCGGGCGACGTCGACCGCACCCATGTAAACCACGCATTCCAGCCCTAGGCGCGCCGCGACGGTGGCGGTGGCAACGCCGTGTTGGCCGGCGCCGGTCTCGGCGATGATGCGGGTCTTGCCCATGCGTTTAGCCAGCAAGGCCTGGCCGACGGTATTATTGACCTTGTGGGCGCCGGTATGATTCAGATCTTCCCGTTTCAGATAAACCTGAGCTCCGCCCAAATGCCGGCTCCAGCGTTGAGCGTGATACAGCGGCGAAGGCCTGCCGACATAATCCCTAAGGTCGGCATCTAGTTCGGCGATAAATTCGGGATCGTGCAAATAGCGTTGATAAGCCTGATTCAGTTCGGTAATTGCCGGCATTAGCGTTTCCGCTACAAAAATACCGCCATAAGGGCCGAAGTGGCCCCGAGCATCCGGCATATCATATTTTTCAGTCATAGTTGTTTAAGTCGCTTGATTGGTTATTCTTATAAAATCAGCCATTTTTGCCGCATCCTTGATACCCTTCGCGGCTTCGACACCGCTACTGACATCCAACGCATACGGCCTGACTCGCTGCACAGCCAGAGCCGCATTATCCGGCGACAATCCGCCCGCGAGAATAATCGGTAATTGGCAGTCCGGCGGGATCATGTCCCAATCGAAACCGCTGCCACTGCCGCCCTGCACGCCGGGATGATAGGCGTCCAACAGTAAACCGGCCGCGCCGGCATAGTGCTGTTCAATTTCGGCAAGCTGGGTATCCGGTTTCATGCGTATCGCCTTGATATAAGGCTTTCCGAACAATTTGCACTCCTCCGGCGTCTCGTCGCCATGAAACTGCAGACAATCGATATTCACCTCGGCCAACACCTCGTCTATCCAAGCCGGTTCGGCATCCACGAACAATCCTACTACCGTTACAAAGGCCGGCAATGCCTGGACAATCGCCTTAGCCCGAGATATTGACACATTGCGCGGACTGGGCGGATAAAACACCAGACCGATCGCATCCACGCCCAAACCGGCCGCGGCCAACGCATCCTCGACCTGGGTAAAGCCGCAAATTTTAACGCGGGTACGCATAAAATGTCTCGGAAAAAAGGTGGGCTAGAATACCACAATAGCCAGGGTTTTCATGTGGCCCAACAGCAAAAAAACCAGACGGCAAACCACTGCCTAGCCCCAGGGCTATAAACCCGTCATCCGGTTACCGGCTTGGAGTTTGCTTAATGCGCGTGATTATGATGCTGTTCCAGGGGGTCCGCATCGGAGTCCGCGCCGGCATGATCGTGCTCATCGCTCTCGCCACCGTGTTGATGCAGCTCGGCCGCTTCCCGATTGATTCGAGCCACGGGCTCAACGGCCACGCCGTACTTGTAAACCATCAAGCCGCCCAAATCGGCGGTAAAAAACACCAGACCGCACAAAATGCAAGCAAGCAGTTGATATAAGGTATTGGCCGGCCCAACGATAGGCTGCTTGGCTAAAAGGCGCCAGCCAGCCAGCGTACTCGCCAGCAGTAGCACCGAAATGCCCAAATGTTGGTGATGCTCCATAATCTCATGCACGTCGCCGCCGTGCGGGACAGAGCCGGCGGCAATCAAACCGGCCGCCACGGTAATTGCGGCAAATAGGGTTCCGCCATATAAAAACCAGCCGGCCGCGCCGCGCCAGGCTGGTTTATTGCTAACACTGCCGACGAGGTCCAGCAGAAAAAACAGCGACAACAAGGCAATCGGAAAATGCACGAATAGCGGATGCAGATTCTCCATCGCCGCCAGGCCGGGCATGATGCCGGCAAACATTTCGGCGGGCGACAATGTCAACAGACTTTCGACAAACCCCAAAAAACCATCAACCGCTCCCGCCACGCCACCGCCGGAATCGGCTCCGCCATGCACGGAAAACTGCAAACTTGTAACTAAATCAAACATCTCCCCTCCCCCTGGTTCTAATGCTTTCGTGTCAGGCTCGTATTGGACAGCATCATTCAATCGGCAAATGGCTGGCCATCAACGCCCGCGACTTGCTCTCCAACAAATTATCGCCTTGTTGCTGAATGAACAGCGCCTGGATATTTTCGGCGTCGGCCAACCGCATGCCTTCCGGCTGCCCAAGACACAACAAGGCGGTCGACCAGGCATCGGCAACCGTTGGATTATCGTGCAGCACCGTCACCGCCACCAGATCATGCGTGACCGGTTTACCGTTTCTGGCATCCAGAATATGGCTGTAGCGCTGACCATTGACATCGAAGTAATGCCGATAAGTTCCCGACGTCATCACCGCCAGCGGCTGATCCCTGGGCATGGTCAGGATTTTCATCATACGTTGTTCGCCAGGTAAGGGCTTCTCCACCGCAATCCGCCAAGCCTGTCCATCGGGCTTATGGCCGTGGGTTTTCAGCTCGCCGCCGATTTCGACCAGATAATCATGAATCCCGCGTTGCTCCAATACTCGGCTGATTTTTTCCACGCTATAGCCCTGCGCCACCGATGACACATCAACCCTGACCTTGGCCGGTTTTTGCAAGTGACTGTCGTCGACTATCCGCACTTTATCCATCCCAATCTCGGCCAAGGCTTGTTGCAAGGCGGTCTCATCGGGAATGGTCAACGCCTCGCCCCTAAAACCCCATAAATCGAACAAGGGTTTAATCGTCAAATCATAGCAACCTTGGCTGGCATGACTGACTTTACCGGCCAACTTGACCAAGCCGACGATTTCATCGCCCACCAACTGGCTGTCGTCGGTCGGATTGGTATTGAACGCCTCAATCACCGAATCGGGACGGTAATTGGACAGCACCTTATCGATGTCGGCAAAGGCCTTAGTCACCTCCGACTCGACCGATTTGCCATCGACCGGCGTTTGCGACCAGTAACTAATGTGATAGGTCGTGCCCTGGGCAAAACCTTCGAATTTAACGACATCCGGCGCGGGTTCGCTACAAGCGGACAATACGGCTGAAACGGCCAGCCAAGCGGATAATTTGATGAACTTTTTCATTGCGGTAATGGTATCTAGCGCACCAGCGCGGAAATGGCTTTGAAATCGGTATGTTTGGCATCGCGCAGCCATTCGAACAACACCGATTCATGACAAACAATGCTAACGCCAAATTGTTGCATGCGTTGCAGCGCGTTGGCTTTGTGCTGATCCAGACGAGAACAAACCGCATCCTCCACCACAAACACCTGATAGCCTTGTTGCAACAACTCGAAAGCGGTTTGCAACACGCAGACATGGGTTTCCTGGCCGACCACAACCACTTGCCGGCGACCGCTTGCGGCTAAAGCCTGTCTGAAGTTATCGCTACCGCAGCAGGAGA
This sequence comes from Methylomonas sp. LL1, assembly GCF_015711015.1. Taxonomy (NCBI): domain Bacteria; kingdom Pseudomonadati; phylum Pseudomonadota; class Gammaproteobacteria; order Methylococcales; family Methylococcaceae; genus Methylomonas; species Methylomonas sp. LL1. The sequence continues at coordinate 414,455 of NZ_CP064653.1, read as the reverse complement.
ATGCGGTTTTCTCGAAACTCTGGGCATCTTCGGGCAACACCCCGCCTATCATATCGCTGGTAGGCCCCAGCCCTTTCGGATATTGCTCGGTCACCAACACCGGCACATTCAGCAAAGCGGCCGCCGTCAGTAATTTGACCGCGGTATTCAGCATGCTGTTGGCCGATACCGTCGGCATGACCGACAACAAGCGGGTTTGCATATCGACGACCAACAACAGGCTGCGATCGACCTTCAGCAAGCCGGGTCGATTTTCTACCGCCTCACCCATGCTTCATCACCCGTGCTTTTTCCCGCTGCCAATCTTTATCCTTGCTGGCGGCGCGTTTATCGTGCAGTTTTTTACCCTTGGCCAAGCCGATTTTCAGTTTGGCCCGGCCCCTGACCCAGTACATCGACAATGGAATCAATGTAAAACCCTTGCGCTCCACCGAACCTATCAAGCGGCTCAATTCGCGTCTGTGCAGCAACAGTTTTTTCTTGCGGACCGCCTCGGGATTGACATGGGTCGAGGCCGACAACAGCGCCGAGACATGCGCGCCGCACAGCCAAGCTTCGCCTCTGCGAATTTCCACGTAACTTTCCTTCAGCTGTATCCGGCCGTCGCGCAGACTTTTGACTTCCCAGCCTTCTAAAACCAGACCGGCTTCGAATTGTTCCTCGATATAATATTCGTGACTAGCCTGACGATTGACGGCGATCGTATTATCGGTTTGCTTGCTGTCTTTTTTGGTTTTTTTGGCTGCCATGGCGTTGGGTCGATTTTTAGACTGACTGAAAACAATAATTTTGTTATTTTACCCGACCCGCCCACAAAATAACGACTTAATAACAGAGCCCTGCATCATGACCGACAAAACCCAATCCATCCACGGCCAGTGGTCGTCGCGTTTCGCATTCATTCTGGCCGCCACCGGTTCCGCGGTCGGCCTGGGTAATATCTGGAAATTCCCCTACATCACCGGCGAAAACGGTGGTGGCGCCTTTGTGATGGTGTATCTGCTCTGCGTGGCCGCTTTGGGCATCCCCATCATGATTGCCGAAATCATGCTGGGCCGGCGCGGACGGCAAAGCCCGATCAACACCATGAAATCTCTGGCCGCCGAAGCCGGCGCCGATCCACGCTGGCATTACCTGGGTTGGTGCGGCATGCTCGCCGGCTTTCTGATTTTGGCCTATTACAGCGTCATAGCCGGCTGGGCCTTGGCCTATCTGGTCAAAGCTTTTTTCGGCGTTTTCATGAACAGCAATGCCGAGGAAATCAAACGCTTGTTCGAAAATCTGATGGAAAGCCCGATTCAACAGATTTTCTGGCACACTGTATTTATGGTACTCACCATGCATTACGTGATGCGCGGCGTACAAAATGGCTTGGAAAAAGCCGTGCATTTCCTGATGCCTGCCTTGTTTGTGATCCTGATTTTATTGGTGGCTTATGCCATGTCGTCCGGCGCATATGAACAAGGCATGGCCTTTTTATTCAATCCCGATTTCAGCAAAATAGACGCTGACGCGGTACTGACCGCGATGGGTCACGCCTTCTTTACCCTGAGCCTGGGCATGGGCGCCATCATGGTCTACGGATCGTATCTACCCAACCATGTTTCGATCGCCAAAACCACCTTCTTCATCGCCGGCGCCGATACCGTCGTGGCCTTGCTGGCCGGCATCGCAATCTTTCCGTTAGTATTCGCCAACAACCTGGAAGCCAGCTCCGGACCCGGCCTGATTTTCCAAACCCTGCCACTGGCTTTCGGCCACATGGGCGGCGGCTGGCTATTTGGCCTGCTGTTTTTTGTGCTGCTGATTTTTGCCGCACTGTCTTCGTCCATTTCCTTGATCGAGCCGGCCGTGGCCTGGCTGGTCGAAAACAAGAACCTCGACCGCCGCCAGGCCAGCATCTGGTCCGGCTCGGCCTGCTGGTTACTGGGTGTCGGCGTGGTGTTTTCGTTCAACATCTGGTCCGAGGTCAAGCTGTTCGACAAAAACCTGTTCCAATTGCTCGACTATCTGACCGCCAATCTGATGTTACCGCTGGGTGGAGTGGCGATTGCGATATTCGCCGGCTGGATGATGAAACAGTCGCACGCGGAACAAGAACTGGAGATCCCGGCCGAAGGTTTTAAAGCATGGCAATTTTTGATCAAGTATGTGGCGCCAGCGGCGGTATTCCTGGTGTTTTTACATGTACTGGGAGTGCTTTAATGATCTCGGTGGTACAAAAGAGCGCGCTGGTAAAATTTTCCGCGAAGCAAATGTTCGACCTGGTCGACGACATCGAATCCTACCCGCAATTTCTGCCCTGGTGCAGCGGCAGCCGGATTTTAAAGCGGGAAGACGACATCGTCGAGGGCCAAATCGATATAGCCAAGGCCGGCTTTCATAAATCGTTTACCACCCGCAACCGCATCGATCGCGGCGGAAAAATTCAAATCAGCTTGCTGGACGGGCCGTTCAAATCCCTGGAAGGCTTTTGGAGCTTCATGCCCTTGCGTGAAGACGCCAGCAAGATTTCGCTGGACCTGGAGTTCGAAATCTCCGGCGTGCTGGCCAACTTGGCCTTCGGCCCGGTGTTCAACCAAATCTGTAACACCATGGTCAGTTCGTTCACTCAACGCGCCAAAGCTATCTATGGCGGATGAGTTGATAGCTGTCGAAGTGGCTTACGCTACGCCGGAGCGTCAGACTATCATCGCCGTTACCCTTCCCGCCGGCAGCACCGCCGAGCAGGCGATAGCTGCCTCCGATATTTTGCAGCAGTTTCCGGAGATTGATTTGAGTCAGCGGAAAGTTGGTGTTTTTGGGTTAATTTGTAAGTTAGATAAACCGCTGACCGATGGTGATCGAATCGAAATTTACCGTCCGCTGCAGCAGAATCCGATGGATGCTAGGCGGGGGCGGTTGCAGAAATGATTCATGTTGACCGGCTTAAACTGAATGTAGGGCTGTAGCCTGGTACGCACCGCGTGCCCTACATAACTTACAATAAGTGCCTAGCAGAAAGTTCGCATGTATTGCTTTCTGCTTAAGCTAACTGTTACAAGGCTTGGCTTTTGTGAAACACCTGCTGATTTCTTGCTAATCGCTTAACAAGCTAACTCCCAAAACAGAAAGATCGATTTGACGCAATATTTTGCGTCATTTGGGATGGCTAATTCCAATTAGGTACATATTAATGAAGCTATCGAATTATTCTCAAGGACGAGACAACAATTTCAACCTTATCCGTATCGTTGCGGCCTTGGCAGTACTGGTGACTCACAGTTTTGCATTGGCAACAGGCACGGGGGATGCCGAACCACTCCAAAGAACCCTTGGCATGACTATGGGATCAATAGCCGTTGATGTGTTTTTTATTGCCAGCGGTTTTCTTGTTACATCCAGTCTACTGAACCGTCAAAGTATTATTGAATTCATATGGGCTAGAGTATTACGGATATTTCCAGCCCTTCTGATGATGCTGTTATTAACCGTTTTTGTGCTTGGAACGCTATTCACTTCATTGCGAACGCTAATTTATTTGTCATCGTTAAAAACTTACATTTATCTTGTAAAATGCGCAACCTTATTCACCGGGGTAGCTTATGAATTGCCTGGGGTATTTTACAACAACCCTTATAATAGTGCCGTTAACGGGTCGCTTTGGACAATGCCTCATGAAGTGCGTATGTATGCAATTTTAGCCCTTGTCTGGCTTACTTTACGAATAATCCCAAAATTTCGGTTAATTGGATTCAAGATAATTGTCGTTTCATTTGCTTCGGTGGCTGGTATTTATATTCTTGCTAGGCACTTCTATTTCCATTCTGGAAGCCAATTTTATAAACTGTTCTACATGTTCTTTGTTGGCTCGACTTTTTACATATTAAGAGAATATATCGTTCTCACGCGCTGGCTGTTTTGGTTCCTGATAATTGTACTCTCGGTTGCAACGAGCAATATAGATGCATTCTTTATAGCCTACCTATTTTCTATTGCCTATATTTTGTTTTATCTAGCTTATGTCCCATCGGGGTTTATCCGCATATATAATCAGCTAGGGGATTACTCATATGGCATTTATATTTAAATGGCTATGAACAAGTTGCAGGTTGAAGAAATACCGGGTCATGTGTGACGCATAGCGTGAGTAATCGGTTAGGAATCTGGTTTTCCCAAAATCGTCGATTCAACCGATAGCAAAATTCGTCGAGATATTCCTGTACATAGTTACCTGACACACCATGGTAAGTACCCAGCAAATAGCTTTTAAGGTTACTGATGACCACATGAACCCAAGGTAACCATTCACTCGCCATTTCAGGAGGGGTTACCTTGGCGATATGGTGATGTTCCTCGGCCAGCACATTGAGCGCAGCCAGCGCATCGGTATGCAGGGTTTGGCCTGGGGCAAGCGTTTGTTGGGCGAATGCTCTAACACTCTCGTGCGTCACCTGCTCAACCACCTTCATAGCCACAAAGCCGGGCTTACCATCATTATGTTCGCAAGCCACTAAAATAGTGGTTTTACCGGCGGCGCCTCGCCCGCGTTTACCGGCACGTTTGCCGCCGATAAAGGCATCATCGAATTCGATAATGCCGCTTAGTTTGTACAGATTATTCTGATCACCCATGGCCGTGCGTAATTTTCTCAACAGCCGTTGCGCCGTCAGCCAGGAAACACCAATTAGTTTGGTCAGCCGCAATGCGGAGATACTACCCTTGTCCGACGATACCCAATAAAGACTCCAAAACCATTTCACGAGCGGTAATTTGGTGTTGTGAAACAAGGTGCCGGCTGTCACCGATGTGTGATGATGACAAACTGCACATTCGTAGACATGTCGTGTCTGGAGCAACCAACCTTTCTGATGGCCACAGCGTGGACAGCAAAACCCTTCAGGCCACCTGAGGTTGATGATGGCTTGAAGACAACTTTTTTCATCGGCAAAGTGCTGTTGCCACTCCCAAAAACTCGTGATCTTTGCTTGCATGACCGCTCTCCAGAATATCCCACTAAAATTCAGATCGGGTAACCTGTGGTAAGTTCATAGCCATGTATATTTATGCTTTTCCAGTCCAACAATCAGTTGCAGCATTGATTCCAGGGGTCTCTGTAACTCAAATGATACTAGTCTCAACTATTTTCACCATTCTGTTGGCTACTCTTTCATGGCACCTTTTGGAGCGAAGATCACTCAAATTTAAAGAACATTACATTAGTCATACAAGAAGGTTACTTGGTCTAACAAAAAACATATCAACTCAGAAACACTAAAGCCTGCGTAGCACGTAGGATGCAGTGAGGTACGAACCTCATCAATCGGGAATGATGCGGTTCACTCCGTTTACCACATTCTACAAACTCATGCTTAATTAGAGCCGTTCGATTAGCGAAGCGTAATCGGACGAATGGAGCATACGGACATCACAAGCACAAACCTCCTCGATTACGCTCACGCTAATCGAGGCTACACGACTGAAAGCCCGTAGGTTGGGACGTGAATGCAATCCCCCCAACATTCTGATTTTTTGGGGTTTCTGCCATCGCCACAACCCACGCTAACCATTCCGTGCTGCTCGCTACGAATGCACCAAACATCCGTAGCGAGCATCTTGGTGGCCTTTAGACTGCTTCGATCAAACTAGGATCGTAATCTTCAGGCGCTTCGAAGCCGAGCAGATTCAATATCGTGGCCGCCGAGTTCGACAGGCCCGCTTTCGTTAAATCCTGGCGCAGTTTGTAGCCTGGGTTCTCGCCGGAAATCAACACGAACGGTACTGGATTCAATGTGTGCGAGGTCTTGGATTTGGTGCGGCCTTCGGCATTGCGTATCACGTTACCTTTTTTATCCAGTTCGTACATTTCGTCGGCGTTGCCGTGGTCGGCGGTGATGATCGCCGTGCCGTTCATTTCCAAAATCACCGGAATCAAACGCGCCAATTGCAAATCCAGACCCTGCATTGCGGTAACCGCCGCCTCGAAATTGCCGGTATGGCCGACCATGTCGCCGTTGGCGTAGTTGACCCGCAGATAACGATATTTACCGCTGCGCACCGCAACAATCAGGGTATCGGTGATTTCGGCGCATTTCATCCACGGACGTTGTTCGAACGGCACGACGTCGCTGGGGATTTCGACATAAGTTTCCAAGGCTTCGTCAAACTTGCCGGAGCGGTTGCCATTCCAGAAATAGGTGACGTGGCCAAACTTTTGGGTTTCGCTGATCGCATATTGGCTGATGCCGTTTTTGGCCAGGTATTCGCCCAGGGTCCGATCGATGGTCGGCGGCTCGACCAGAAAGCGCGGCGGCAATTTGGTATCGCCGTCGTATTGCATCATGCCGGCGTAAGTCACTTTCGGCAGCAGACCGCGCTCGAAGGGGCTGAATTGCTCTTCGGTAAAGGCGCGGGAAATTTCGATGGCCCGGTCGCCACGGAAGTTGAAAAACACCACCGCGTCACCGTCGACGATAGTACCCAGCGGCGCACCGTCTTTGGCGATGACGAAGCCGGGTAAATCCTGGTCGATCACGTTGGCCTCGTTGCGGAACGTTGTTATCGCTTCGTGGGCGCTGGCGAATTGCCGACCTTGGCCGAGTACGTGAATATCCCAACCGCGTTTCACCATGCTCCAGTCGGCTTCGTAGCGGTCCATGGTGATGCTCATGCGGCCACCGCCGGAAGCGATCGCCACGTCGAATTCCGGACTGCGCAAGCCGGCCAGATAGGCTTCGAACGGATCGACGTAATCCAATGCCGAAGTCTCGCCGACGTCGCGGCCATCCAGCAGAACATGTATCCGAACCTTAGCCACGCCTTCTTGCTTGGCCTGTTCGATCATCGCTTTCAGATGGTCGATATGCGAATGCACGTTGCCGTCGGAGAACAAACCCAGGAAATGCAGGGTGCCGCCTTGTTTGGCGGTCGCCACCACCTCGTGCCAGGCACGGCCTTGCCACAAATGGCCGCTGGCGATGGATTCGGCGACCAGTTTGGCGCCTTGAGCAAACACCCGGCCGGCGCCGAAGGCATTGTGGCCGACTTCGCTATTGCCCATGTCTTCGTCGCTGGGCATGCCGACCGCAGTGCCGTGAGCGAGCAATTTGGTCATCGGATAAGTCGCCATCAGCCGATCCAGAGTCGGGGTACGCGCGGATTTGATCGCGTCGCCGTCTTCGCGGGGCGAAATACCCACGCCGTCGAGTACGATGGTAACCACGGGGCCGGGACAAGCGGTAAAACGAGAAGATTTTTCTAATTTCATAGTGTTTTCGAGTGGGAGAAAAGTCAGATACTGAATGGAACAAGGCCTTACGGGCGTTTAATCGCCTATTTTACCAGTTGTGCCCGTTACACAGAAATAACAGTCCATTCCCGCCACAGGTAACTTCAATACGTAGGCATTACGCCCTTGCCTGCAATACAATATGCAATTCGGCCATCAGCGACTGGCCGTTGTTTTGTTTTTCAATCAGACATCAATCCATGAGCAAAGACATCCGCATTCAGCGCCTCAGCGGCGAAGCCCTGATTCAATACATCCCGGAACTGGCCCGGCTGCGCATCGAAGTATTCCGCGACTTTCCGTATTTGTACGACGGCGATTACGACTATGAGAAAAAATATCTGCAAACCTATATCGACTGCCCTGAAAGCGTGATCGTGCTGGCTTTCGACGGCGACGCCATCATCGGTGCATCCACCGCGATTCCGTTGAAATACGAAACCGACGAAGTTAAGAAGCCTTTCGTCGAACACGGCTACAACCCGGACGAAGTGTTTTACTGCGGCGAATCGGTATTGAACAAGGCCTATCGCGGCCTCGGCATCGGCGTGAAATTTTTCGAGCAACGCGAAGCCCATGCTCAAGATTTGGGCGGCTTCAAACACATCACCTTCTGCTGCGTCGAACGCCCGCTTGACCACCCTCGCCGTCCGGCTGATTACGTGCCGCTGGATGCGTTTTGGAACAAGCGCGGCTATTTCAAGTATCCGGAGCTGAAAACGACTTACACCTGGAAAGACCTCGACGACGCCACTGAAACCGCCAAACCCATGACATTTTGGTTGAGGGAAGACCGTGCCTAAAATCGCCAGCGCCCAATACGACATCAGCTTCCTGGAAAGCTGGGAAAACTTCGAAGCCAAGGCCCGCCGTTGGGTTAAGGAAGCCGCCGATAACCAGGCCGACATTTTGCTGTTTCCGGAATATGCCTGCATGGAGCTGGCGTCATTGTTTGCCAAGGACGTCTATTCCTCCTTGAACGGCCAGCTCGATGCCCTGCAAACCCTGCTGCCTGATTATCTGGACCTGTTCAAAACCCTGGCCGCAGAACACAGGGTCTATATCCAGGCCGGCACCTACCCGGTCAAACACGACAGCGGCGAATTCCGCAATCATGCCTATTTCTTCACCCCGCAAGGCGATGTGGATTATCAGGAAAAACTGACCATGACCCGTTTCGAAAACGAGCAATGGCATATCAGCCGCGGCTTGGAAATCAAGCTATTCGATACCGTGTTCGGCAAGATCGCGATCAACATCTGCTACGACAGCGAATTCCCGCATTACGCCAGACTACAGGCCGAGCGCGGCGCGACCTTGATTCTGGTGCCAAGCTGTACCGACACCGAAGCCGGCTATTACCGGGTGCGGATCGGCTGTCAGGCCCGCGCCTTGGAAAATCAGTGCTATGTGGTGCAAGCCTCCTTGGTCGGCAATGCCGAATGGTCTGAGGCGGTGGACGTCAATTGCGGCGCGGCGGCGATTTATACGCCGGTCGATAGAGGCTTCCCCAACAACGGCATTCTTGCAATTGGCGAATACAATAAAGCCCAATGGGTCTATGCCGACGTCGATTTAGCCGCCGTCGACACCGTGCGCGAAGAAGGCCAAGTGTTCAATTATCGGGATTGGCCCAAGCAATTCGATTGCCATTAGCGGGTTGATCCATTCCGCACGGATAAGCGGCTATTGCTTATCCGTGCGGTGGTTGAAATAAAACCAAGCGGCTCAACCAAAGCCCCCTACTCCATTTGTTCAGCACCGAAACCGAACAAGACATGCTCCGGCAATTCCGTATCGTTATGCTATGATGGCCTGGCTACGTTTTGCGATAAATTCACCCAGCAAGGTATCCACTTCGAGAATATGCCTCAAGACCCAATCACTTACGAATGTATCGATATCGGCGGGGTCCCAGCGATTTTCTTGAATGGTTTTACTGATTTCAATCAGCCTGTTCAGCATCAGGTTGTGGTTCTCCACATGAACCCGATAGCATGGGTAGCCATGCTGTTTCATCAAATTTTCCTCGGATTGAAAGTGCTCGCGGATATGCTGGTAGAACAGCATGATCAGGCGGGTTAATTCATCGGTTTCGGCCGCTTCCATCACTTGATTGGCCAGATCGAACAGATGCCGGTGCTGGGCATCGACCGTTGCATTGCCGATTTGGTAGTGGTTTTGCCAGATAAACTTGCTCATGATCGAAATTCCCCACGCTGTAGAAGTGATAAAAGATTCAGCCAATTTAATCATCCATGGCCGGCTCACCATGATTTAGCCTGAAGACAGCCCTATTTGAATACGGCACCTTCTCCAAGAATGACAGATCATTTTTTGCATGAACTTAAGCGCGCTTTGTTGCCGCCGTGCTTATTGAATTAGCCGATGGCATGAATCCAGCATCGGTTTATGCCTAAGACATACTCTCGATAATCGGAGGGATTCATGCTGTTTCATAAACTCTCCCCGGCGCCGATAGCTGTGACTAACATATTAGTACAGGTGCATGGCATTTTCGACCAGATCCGCCGATTTTTCGATTATGGCGGTAGTCTGGCCGGAAAACACGTCCGTTGATGACGCTGGTAGTTGACAGATATAGTTAATTGGTTGAAAATGACAGGATAATTAATGCCTCGGTGGCGAAATAGGTAGACGCACGGGACTTAAAATCCCGCGCCTGTGAGGGCGTACCGGTTCGATTCCGGTCTGAGGCACCAATTATGCATCCAACAGGGTGCAACCCAATCCAAAAACCCGCAAGTTTACTGGCTTCGCGGGTTTTTTATTGTCCGACGCAATCCAACGAAAAGTAGCCAAGTACACACTGAATCGTGTATTTTTTCGTTTACTCACTGATAGTTCACGGCATGAAATCCCCCACCCCGGCTCTTCGCCGGGGAATATTTACTTGTAATCGCGTTTTATGATCCGGTGAGTTCAAGAAAAAACCCAATCAGTCGATGACTATTGCATAGAAGCAGGGGGGCTTATGAAACGCGGTACTTTATCAAAGATTATACTGATGGCAGTAATGCTAAGCGGGTGTTCAGGCTTGAGTCGTCGGGACGCGGTAGATTCCCTGCCCGGCACGAGTAAAACCCTGACTGCCACGGGTTACAGCAGGTTTGAGGATGCTGGCCGGTTGAGTGTCAATCATCGTTGGCTGTCTGCTCAGCAGCTGGCCAAATTAAATGCCTATCGAGGTTTGGCCGATCAACTTTATTACGAACCCGTTGGGGAAAACCAAACCGTTGGTTCTCAAGTGATCGGACATGAGGTTTACCGAGTTTATCTCGATACCTATTTGCGCGAAGCCCGCGCCTCCGATTACCGCACCGTCAAGGACAGCTTAAAAACTACCTTGGACCTGAAGCTTACGCCAAGGTTTTATCAATGCATGGGGGGTGATGTTGCTCAAGCTCGCCAATGTATCCGGGAAGACGGTAAAGTGGCTTTTACTCGGCTGGGTTACAAAACCGCTGCCACCACAAGCGCCAATCTGGCCTGTGGAGTTGCTGATTGTAGCGATCAGTTTTATGTATCTGGATTTTCCAACGATCGCAATCCGGTGGACGCTGTACTATTGGATCACGGTTTTTATGATCTGGAATGGACTATCAATACCGGCGCGCGGATTTTCTTCAATACTCTGTTGATCAATGGATTTATCGATGCGATATAACATTGGTATTTGTTGGTTATTAATACTGGTTTTGTCCGCCTGTGGCGGAGGGCCGTCCAACAAGCTAGCCGACGCTGATTCTATTATCAGTCGACAGGCTACCGTTCATGGAAGCGCCCCAATTACCGATGCCGGGGTGGCCGCAGCCAGACAGGCCGCGATAAATGATGCTATCGCAAATGCCTCGCTGCAGCTCAAACGCAACAACGCTAGCACAATGTTGACCAGCGATGTCAAAGTAGTCGATGAATGGCAGGAAGAGGGGACCTATCACGTCCAAGCCTTAGCTGTGTTGTCGGAAAAGCAATCTTGCCGTTCAGCCTATCGGAAGAAAATTGTCGCCACCGCCTTTCCAGTCATGAATCCCGATCAAATCAGCGGTATCGAAAGTCAGGATTTATTCAGCGGTATCCCCAGAGAGATAAGTAACCGGTTAATGCAAAGCGGTGATTTTATCGCCCGTAATATGACCAGTACCGTTTTATATAGTCGGCCTGACTTGGCGCCCGAAACGGCTTCATTCGGTAGTTATTCCGAATCGGTGTTGCTGAATATTGCCCTGCAACATGATGCTCAGTTTGTTTTGTCCGGTGTGATACGCGATTTTAAGATCGAATCCACCGAATACATGCGAGGTTCCGGTGCGTTTGCCATGCTTAAATGGGCGATGCGTGACTATATTGCCAGACGCAGTATCGGCATTGATGTGTTTGTTCATGATGGTTATACGGGGGCTTTGTTGTTTCAGCACCGCTATACCGATTCCATAATAGGTGATGTCAGTCTGCCAGCGGGGTATACCGTAGGTAGCGAACGATTCGAATCAAGTCCGGCCGGGCATAAGATCAGCGAAATCATTCATCAAGCGAGTGAAGATATACAACAATTGTTTGGCTGCTATCCGTTCGCGGCACGGATTAGCCGTGTGGATAACAATCGGATTACGGTTGCCGCCGGAGCGCAGGACAAGATTAAAGTCGGAGACAAATTCATGGTGTATTCGGCCGGTTTTTCCGGTTCCGCCGGCATGGGGTTCACTGACCCGATAGGTGTTTTGATAATTTCCGAAGTAGGGCCTTCGATGGCAGCAGGCAACCTTGAAGGCGGCTCATCTCAAATTTTCGTACGTTCAGGCGACTGGGTGCGCAGTTTTTCAGCCCCTTGAGTTTGGAATTTGAGGTTTCTCCGCTTTGAAATAAGCCGCCAGATTTTCCGAATTGGCTGCGGCGTTAATTTTTATTATTGCTTTTTATCAACATGAAGTCTCCCCTGCTTTGCCGGAGGATTTTTCACTATTTATTAAGGCAACTCGACAGGCTTATGCCGAACCTCAAAAGCCGCTGGGCGCAGATAACATCAGTTATCAGCCGATAATTTTGCAAGAGACTCTAAAGCCTGCCATTAGCCGATAGGCGGTTGCCTATCGCCGCTTTCAAGAATATCGACCGGATTACCGATCGCAAGGCTGCCACTACGGTCATGCAAGGCATTTTGGCCAAAATAGACCTGATTTTCCCAGCGGCGCAAACGATTCAATGTAGCCAAGGGCTCCTTGCCGCTGATGGCCGTCTCGGGGTCAATGCCGGGTACCGCGCAGCGGGAGCAGGGTTTGGGTAATCTGAATTCGATGCCGTTGATGCTAATTCGACGCCAACTGTCTTCCGCATAGCTGTCGCAATCGGCAATCACCAGATTGGGCCGGAAGCGCTTCATATCCAGTTCAAGCTGCGTAGCTTGATTTAAAGCGGCTAAGGAATTTTTAGAAACGATCAGAAATGGAAAGCCATCGGAAAAAGCGGTTTGATCCGATGACTGGGCGAAGCGCTGATCTACTTGTCGTGTTCTGTCATCCGGATGATACACCAGCCGGCATTCGGCCTGTAAAAATTGGCTGAGCCAAGCATCGGCCGCCGATGAAACGGTTTTGGCAATGCAGTGGTCACGCCAGATGCCAACTTCGATGTCATCGCCACCCTCGGGATTCAAGGCCAATTCAAGCGAGTCCAGACCGGGAGCGGACAAAATCAATGCATCTTGTTCGATCCGAGTTTTGATCAAGGCCATTTTCGGCAAACGGCGTTGGCTCAAGAATTGATGTTGCGGGTCAATCAGCATCCATTTTCGATCGTACAGCAACCCGTTTTTAGCGACCGGCCATTGCTGGACTTGTATGCCGGCCAATGATTTGACCGGGTAAAGATATATCTGATCGAGTGTGGGCATGGAGGGCTGTTTGACGTATTAACCGAATTGCAAATCGGTTTGTGTGGTTAGCAGGTGTTCGGCGAGTTCGGTTTGATAGACACTAAACTTTAAACCATAGCGGGGAGCCGAATGATTGTGGGCCACGATGGCGTCGATAGTGAAGCGTCTGCCGTCGTTAAATTGCAAAAAGAAACTGACGCGACTTTTGAGCTTTAGTTTTTTATCGCTAAGGATGGCCGCGCCCTTGCTGCTAATATCCAACAAATCGACTTTGATCAATCGCGGAAAAAACAGGCTGTGGGTTTTGACGATAGCCTTGATATCTTTACGCCGATAACGCACCGAGATGCGCTTATTCAACAATAAGCTGTCAAGCTCGATTTCTTGATCCAGTTCGTCCTCATCATCTGCAAAGAAATCGTTATCAGCCATTTCGCTTGAACCGGATTAAAAAATTTGGCTAAGTATTGACGCTAAGTGGTGAAAATTCAATAGCGGCTTGCCGAATAATCGGGCAAGCCGTCACGGAATTTATCCGTTAAAATTGCCGGCTTTAAATTTTTTGCATGACGAAAATGGTTAAAACAATGAAATACTGGCTACCGTTACTGCTGTTTTCGCTGGCCGCCGGCCATGCACATGCGGCCGAAAAGCAGGTGATTAAAATTGCCTATCTTTCTCAGGAACGGACCGTGCCAGCCGCATTGTCCAATCTGGACCCGTTCATTCAAAACAAAGGCCAGCTTGGCGCCGAACTGGCTATCAGCGATAACAATACCACCGGCCAGTTTACCGGGCAGCAGTATGAGTTGAATAAAGTCGTAGTGCCGATGGATGGCGATCTTGTGCAGGCCTTTAACAAATTGGGCGATGATGTTGGTTTGGTGGTGTTGAATGTCCAGCCAGCGCAAGTCAATCAATTGGCCGATTTGCCTGGCGCGCAACATAAACTATTGTTCGATGCCGTCACCAGCGACGATGAATTGCGGGGATCACAGTGCAGGCATCATGTGTTGCATATGCTGCCGAGCCGGGCCATGCGCGCCGATGCGTTGGCCCAGTACATGCTGAAAAAAAATTGGCGGGAATGGTTTTTGGTGGTGGGACCGACGGCTCAGGACCAACTGTATGCCGCAGCGATCAAGCGTGCCGCCAAGCGCTTTGGCATGAAACTGGTTGCCGAAAAAGCCTGGACCAACGATTACGACGCCCGCCGCAGCGCCCAATCCGATGTGCCGCAGTTTACCCAGGGCGAGGATTACGATGTACTGGTGGCGGCAGACGAACAAGGCTTGTTCGGCGAATATCTGGATTACCGTACCTGGATTCCAAGACCGGTGATAGGCACCCAGGGCCTGGTCGCCACCGCCTGGCACCGGACTCATGAACAATGGGGCGCGGTGCAATTGCAGAACCGCTTTAAAGAGCAATCCGGGCGCTGGATGGAAGAGGAAGACTATGCCGCTTATCTGGCGGTACGCGCGATAGGCGAAGCCAGCGTGCGGGCCAAGTCCAATCAAGTGCAAGCCATCAAGGACTACATGTTGTCCGAAGCCTTTGCCTTGCAAGGATACAAAGGCAAGCCGTTGTCATTCCGCCCTTGGGATGGCCAATTACGCCAGCCGATTTTACTGGCCGCGCCTCGTTCGCTGGTCAGCGTGGCGCCGCTGGACGGTTTTTTACATCCCAAATCCGAACTCGATACGCTGGGTTACGATCAACCCGAATCCAACTGTAAATAAGGAAAAGATCATGCAGACATTCAAAATCAGCGCACTTGCCGCCGCCCTGCTATGCGCCGGTGTCGCGCGGGCCGAAACCGTGTTCGTCACCCTGGAAAAAGATAATGCGATCGCTATCGTCGATCCGGTCGAAGGCAAATTGCTCAAAACCGTTGCGGTCGGTCAACGCCCGCGTGGTTTGGCGTTGAGCCTGGATGGCAAGCAGCTGTATGTGGCGACCAGCGACGACGACACCATCAAAATATTGGACAGCGAAAGTCTGAAGGAAACCGGTAAGTTACCGTCGGGCGAAGACCCGGAAACCTTTGCCTTGAGTCCCGACGGCAAGCTGATGTATGTTTCCAACGAAGACGACAACGAAGTTACCGTGATCGACATCGCCGCCAAGAAGGCCGTGCAAAAAATCAAGGTGGGGGTCGAGCCGGAAGGCATTGCGGTTAGCCCGGATAACCAATGGGCGATTAGCGCGTCGGAAACCACCAATATGCTGCACTGGATCGATACCAAAACCGGCAAGATCGTCGAAAACACGCTGGTCGATCCGCGCCCACGCGCCGCCAATTTTACCGCCGACAGCCAGCAACTATGGGCCACGTCGGAAATGGCCGGCACGGTGATGGTATTGGATTGCGCCAGTAAACAAATATCGCAGACCATCAAGTTGGAAGTGCAAGGCGTCAGTAGCGAACTGATACAACCGGTCGGTGTGGTGATCGACAAGGAACGCCGTTATGCCTACGTGGCGATGGGTCCGGCCAATCGGGTGGCGGTGATCGATGCCAAAACCTACAAGGTCGAAAAATATCTGCTGGTCGGACAACGGGTCTGGAACCTAGCCTTCTCGCCGGATCAAAAGCGTTTGTACACCACCAACGGCGCCAGTAACGACATCTCCATCATCGATTTGAGCGACCATAAAGTGACCAAATCGGTGGCGGTCGGCCGTTATCCGTGGGGCGTGGCGGTTAAGCCATGACCGAAATTGCCTTAGCGGTTGACAACCTAAGCTTTGCCTACGGTACGAAAAAGGCGCTGGACGGGGTCGGTTTCAATGTCCAGTCCGGCGAATGCACGATATTGCTTGGCCCCAACGGCGCCGGCAAAAGCACACTGTTCTCGCTGATTACCCGGCTGTATGACGCCAGGGAAGGACGCATCGAATTGTGCGGTTTCAATATCAAGAAACAAAGCTTGCAAGCCTTGGCCAAATTGGGCGTGGTGTTTCAACAAACCACCTTGGACCCGGATTTGTCGGTAACGCAAAATTTGCGCTATCACGCCGCGTTGCATGGCATTAGCCGCAAGACCGCCGACGCGCGGATACAGGAAGAGTTGGAACGCCTGAACATGTTCGAGCGGCGCGGCGAAAAAGTCCGGCAACTGAACGGGGGCCACAAACGCCGAGTGGAAATCGCCCGAGCCTTGCTGCACAAACCCAGTCTATTGTTGCTGGACGAACCGACCGTCGGACTGGACATGCCCAGCCGGCAGGCCATCGTCAATCATGTGCATAATCTGGTCAAGCAACAAAATTTGGCGGTGCTGTGGGCGACGCATTTGATCGACGAAATAGCCGCCGACGACAGCCTGATCGTGTTGCACAAGGGGCAGGTCAAGGCCAGCGGTAAACTGTCGGACATATTGCAAGCCCACGGCTGGAGCGACCCCGGCCAGGTATTCCAAAAACTGACCCAATACCCGCAAGGGACATAAAGGACCCAAGGCATGAGATTGTTACATTATTGGCGGGCGCTGGCCGGCATCGTCGGCCGCGAACTGCTGCGGTTTTTACATCAACGCGAGCGCTTCGTCTCGGCCTTGGTCAGGCCGTTGGTCTGGCTGTTCGTATTCGCAGCCGGCTTCCGCGCCGCGCTGGGCATCGCCATCAGTCCACCCTACGAAACCTACATTCTCTACGAGGTTTACATCACTCCCGGCTTGCTCGGCATGATCCTGCTGTTCAACGGCATGCAAAGCTCGTTGTCCATGGTTTACGACCGGGAGATGGGCAGCATGAGGATGTTGATGGTCTGCCCCCTGCCCCGCTGGTTTTTATTGTGCAGCAAGCTAATCGCCGGTACTGCCGTCGGTGTGTTGCAATCCTACGCCTTTCTGGGCATCGCCTGGCTGTATGACATTCAGGCGCCGTTGACGGGCTATGTCTGGATACTGCCTGCCCTGGTATTGGTCGGGATGATGCTGGGCGCGCTGGGTTTGTTGTTGTCGTCGTTCATCAAGCAATTGGAAAACTTCGCCGGGGTGATGAATTTCGTCATTTTCCCGCTGTTCTTCATGTCGACCGCCTTGTATCCGCTGTGGAAAATCAAGGAATCCAGCGAAATTTTGTATTATTTGGCTCAATACAACCCGTTCTCGCAAGCCGTGGAGTTGATCCGCTTTGCGCTATACGAACAATTCAACCAACAGTCGCTGATTTTCACCGGCGCGGCGTTCCTAATTTTCATGGGCGCGGCGATTCTTGGCTATAACCCGTCCAAGGGCATGATGGTTAGGAAGGGCGGGGGCGGCGGTTAGGTTCGCCGCTTCAGCGGGCCAAATTCCGTTTTTGGAACCTAACTTTGAAGCTCCCTCTTCCCTGTTCCGAAAGGGCGGATAGTTGGAGCTTTCCGGAATCGAACGCTATCGCCCCTCCTAGAGACCGGGTTCATCCGGAATAATCCTCGGCGGTTTTCTGTTGCCGAGCACGCATATTTCCCCCAATATTTCCGCGTAATTTTCCGCTGCCTTGTGCTTAAATGCCTTGTCGCGAATCATCGACAAGACTCATCCGCCGTTATGTAGGAGACCGCATGACTCTGCAACATCTAGCTATTTTTATCGGATCGGGCTTACTCGCCGCTTGCGCCGGAACCCCGCCGGCCAGCAGCCAAACCGGACTGCCCGACACCGGGACCCCAGCCTTGCATGCGGTCAGCGATACCCGTTTACGCGAGTTGATGGATAGTATGAATAGCCTGATGTTCGAGCGCTTTATGGCCGAACCGGACATCGACCACCAGCGCCGTATTTACGCGCTGAAAATAGCCGATGCGGCGGACAAACTGGGGGCGACCGTTGACAGTATATTGTCGCGCTTGCCGGCATTAAATCTAAGCCCCGAGGAACAGACGGTATTTCGTGCGCTGGCCGTCAAATTACGCGAGCAAACCGAAAGCTTGAAAGCGCAAGCCGAACGAAACCAGATCGATGCCATCGAGCCGGCCTTGGATCAGGTAGCCGCGACTTGCTCGTCCTGCCATGCTTTATTCAGAAAACTCGGCAATTGAGGTAAGCACGATGCATTTCAAACGAATCGTCCTGATATTGCTGCCGGTTTTGATCGCACTGCCTTGTTCGGCTTCGGCCGAAGAGGATTTACGCACCCTGATCAAGGCGATGAGCGACCGGATGGCCGAGCTGGGCGATCAGGTCAAGCAATCGAACCGGCGCATCGCCGAACTGGAAGCGAAACTGGCGCAAATTCAGCAAGAACAAACCTCCACCATCGCCGCCGCTCCTTCCGGCCAATCGCCGGTTGTTCAAGCAACCGCCGCCGGTGCCGCATCGATACCAACGCCAACCGCCGAAGGACAAATCAACTCCGTGCAGCCGGTGGTGGCCGGCGATACCAAGGGCACTTTTAAAATACCGGGCACCGATACTTCGCTCGGTTTCGGCGGCTACGTCAAGCTGGACGCCAATTACAGCAGCATCAGCATGGGCCGCGACAAAGCGGGCGATCAGCTTTTAGTGGTCGGTCAAATTCCGGTGGGCAACGATCGACTCGGCCAACACAGCAAATCCACCTTTCATGCCAAGGAAAGCCGGTTCTGGTTAAAATCCTTTACGCCTAGTTCTTGGGGTGACATCAATACCTTTATGGAACTGGATTTTTTGAGCTCGCCGGAAACCTTTAACTACACTCCGCGTCTACGCCATGCCTATGGCTCTATCGGTAATTTTCTGGCCGGCCAGACCTGGACCACTTTTCTGAATGTCGCGGCTATTGCCGACACACAGGATGCGACCGGACCCGCCGGCGCGCTGTTGTACCAGCGGCAGCCGCAGTTGCGATGGACCCAGCCTTTTAGTTTAGCCGGAACGCCGATGGAGTTTCAGGCCGCGCTGGAGTCCCCGAGAAGCCGCTTGTGGGCCGATCCTGTGTTGGGGGAAAGTAGGGATGCCTATGGCTTTAACCATCCCAACGGCGAACGTTATCCCGATTTGATAGCTCGTCTCAACTATAATCCCGATTGGGGTTCGCTGTCGCTTGCCGCCATGGCCCGACAAATCCGCTATACCAAACCGGCAAGCACCCAAGAGGCTGGCGATTGGGGCGGTGCGGTCAGCCTGGCTGGCAAGATTAACACTGTCGGCATGGATAATTTGCGCTTCATGCTCAATTATGGCAACGCTCTGGGGCGCTATGGAGCTTTCAACGCGTTCGAGGATGCCGCGCTGAATGCCAATGGTCAATTGCAGTTGATCAACATTTATAGCGGAATGGTGGCTTACCAGCATTGGTGGGACAAGGCCTGGCGTTCGACGCTGGCCTATGGTTTCGTTTCATCCGATCAGCCGGCTTTCGTGGTCGGGGATGTGACCCAACGGGCACAATCGGTTCATGCCAACCTATTATGGAGCCCCACCTTGCAAACCACCTTCGGATTGGAATATATCTATGCCGAGCGCGAGCGGGTCGACGACCAATCCGGCGATCTGCACCGGCTGCAGTTCTCGACGCGCTTTAATTTTTAGCCGATTAAGAGGCATGTATCGTGTTGATCAACGGCAGTAGAGGGCGGCTCATCGCTATCGGCTTGTTGCTGATGGCCGGCCTTGCCGAGTCTTTGGCAACCGAAGGCGACTGCCCTACGTCTGGAGCGGCCTGCAACCCCTCGGTTACAACCGCGCCCGCTCCGCCGCCGGCAGCCAAGCGTAAGGTGTTGATTATCCATTCCTATACCAGCGAATACCCATGGGTCAGGAAGCTGCGCGAAGGGATTTTCGAGGAAATCAATCAACTACCGCTGGCACAACGGCCGGAAATCTACGAGGAACAGCTCGATGCGGCTCGCCTGGGCAAGGCGGCCATCAGCGATCACGTCGCCCAACACCTGACGCAAAAATACGCCGGCATCGCCTTCGACGCCATCTTCACAGAACTGCAGGACGCGGCAATCTTTCTGTTGGACAGACCCCAGCTATTCCCCGGCGTGCCGCGTTACTACTTCGATTTTACCGCGAACAACTTGCCCGCCGACCGCCCCAGTCAGGGCGTTTTCGTAACCTTGCCGTCGGACTGGGAGATCACGCTGCAAACCATCCTGGACGTATTACCGCAAACCCGGCGCATCGTCATCATCGGCGACAGATGGACGGAGCATCCGCAATCCCGCATTCAGGCCATCAAAAGCATTGCCGGCCGTTTCGCCGGCAAAGTCGAGCTGGAATATTGGGAAGACATTGTGTTCGACGAGCTGTTCGATCAGGTCAAACATCTGCCCAAGGATAGCGCCATCCTTTATATTTCTACCTTTAGGGATCGTTTCGGCCAAAAGGGCATCCCGGCCTTGATTGCACCCAAATTGTCACAAATCGCCTCGGCGCCGGTTTTCATCGTAGCCGATTCATTTCTGAACCCAGCTTCGCTGGGCGGGTATATGATCAGCGCGGATAAGGAAGGCCATCTGATCGGAAAAATTATTGCCGCCGGTAACGATCAACCCTTGCAATTGACGCCGGATCAATTCCGGGAAGCCTTGAACGGTTATTATTTCGAAGACAGCCAACTCAAACGCTGGGGCATACCCGACCAACGCTTGCCGCAGGGTAGCGTAATTTTGAATAGGGAAAAGGGCTTATGGGAAAGTTATCGCGTTTACATCATTGCGGTGCTGGTAGCCTTCGTGCTGGAAACCCTGCTGATCGTCAGTCTGATTCGCAGCAACCGGCGGCGCAAGCGGGCGGAAGCGGAAATCCTGCGTTACAGCGATCACCTGGAAGAGATGGTCAAGGAACGCACCGCCGAGTTGGCGGAAGCCAAGGTCCGGGCGGAGGACTCCAACCGAGCGAAAAGTAGTTTCCTGGCCAACATGAGCCACGAATTGCGCACGCCGCTAAACGCCATCCTCGGCTTCTCCGGTCTGATGCAGCGCTCGCCCGATATTTCCGATAGTCAGCGCGAAAATCTGACCATCATTAACCGTAGCGGGGAGCATCTGCTCAGCCTGATCAACGATGTGCTGGATATGGCCAAGATCGAGGCCGGCCGCATCGTGCTGGAAATTGCGGCGTTCGATTTGGGGGCGCTGGTGCGCGACATCTCCGACATGATGCGATTTAGGGCCGAGGAAAAAGGCCTGCAACTGTTGCTTGATCAATCGTCCGATTTTCCACGCTTGATCCGTGGCGACGAAGGCAAATTGCGTCAGATTATTACCAATTTGCTGGGCAATGCCATCAAGTTTACCCAACAAGGCGGCGTTACCCTGCGCCTGCAACTCAAGGCCAAAAGTGATGCGCAGTGGCTAATACTGGAAGTGGAAGATAGCGGCATCGGGATCGCGCCTGCCGATCTGGGGCGTGTGTTCGAGGCCTTCGTGCAGGCCGGCAAGACCAGCAATCATCAAGGTACCGGCCTGGGACTGGCCATCTCGCGCCAGTTCGTGCAATTGATGGGCGGCGATCTGACGGTGCATAGCGTATTAGGCAAGGGTTCCATATTCCGGGTCGAATTTCCGGTCGAAATTGCCGATCAGGCGGAAGTAAGAACGCTCAAACCGGAAAGCGGCCAGGTCGCGGGGCTGGAACCCGGTCAACCCAACTACCGGATATTGATCGTTGAAGATCAGCTGGAAAATCAGCAATTGCTGAAAAAACTGTTGGACAGCGTGGGTTTTCAGGTCTTGATTGCGGAGAACGGGCTGGAAGCCGTCGAATTATTTCAAAGCTGGTCGCCGCATTTCATCTGGATGGACAGGCGCATGCCGGTGATGGATGGGGTGGAGGCTACCCGTCAGATCCGCCGCTTGCCGGGCGGCGAGAGCGTCAAGATCGCGGCCCTGACCGCCTCGGCTTTCAAGGAACAGCAGCAGGAAATGCTGGATGCCGGCATGGATGACTTCGTCCGCAAACCCTACCGTTTCGACGAAATCTACGACTGCATGGCCAAGCATTTGGGCCTGAAATACCGGTATTACACCGACAGCGCTGAAACCAAGGAACAACAGATTACTCCGCTTAGCGCCGATAGGTTGACGCAACTGCCCCTAGCATTGAGGCGGGACTTCGGCAATGCCCTGGAAACCTTGGATAGCGACGACATCATGGCCGTTATCCAGCAAATCGGCCAAATCGATGAAGCCCTAGGACATGCGCTAGCGCGTCTGGCGGACAATTATGATTACTCGGCCATTTTGGAGGCGATCAATAGCGTGCCCGATTAGCAAGTTGCTTCAGCTGATCAGGATAACGTAAATGGCCGGTAAGGCGGAACGAGTGCGTACCTTTTGTGGCTTGGATTCAGTGATAACAATGGGAGCGGAAGCTTCTATCAGTAAAGCAGCAACCCTTGTTTGATGTTAAAGGGGGTTGGTTCTATTCAATGCCGCCGCTCAGCGCCTGCAGAGCGATTATGCAAATCTTGCGTGGCCGGGAAAAATGGAGCGTTATTTTCGCTCCAGTCCGCCATTTCGGCTTTCAAATAAATTTAAGCGCGATTGCTCTGTAAAACTGATCTTCCACCTTGCCTTGAAGATATTGAATAGGTATAATGACCGGATTGTTGATTACTTGCTATCAGCAACAAGCAATCATTGCCCAGGTAGCTCAGTCGGTAGAGCAGAGGACTGAAAATCCTCGTGTCGACAGTTCGATTCTGTCCCTGGGCACCAGCTTACCCGGTTTTTCAAAGAGCCCCGTTTATGGGGTTTTTTGTTTTTAGGGCTTTAAACAAGCCATGGGTCAACGAATGTTTATGGAAGAGCCTGAGGCTCTTTTTTTTTGTGTTTTAAAAGGCGAAACGGAAATGAAACAGGCTCCAGATCATTTGGTCGAACTCATTGAACCAATTGTCGAAGGTCTTGGTTATGAATGCGTGGGGATTGAATACAACCCTCACCCCCAGCACGGCATGCTGCGCATCTATATCGATAGCGAGAACGGTATTTTGCTGGATGACTGCACCAAAGTCAGCCATCAACTGAGCGGCATGCTGGACGTGGAAGATCCGATTCAAGGCGAATATCAATTGGAAATTTCTTCGCCCGGCGAAGACAGGCCATTTTTTAAACTGAGCCAGTTTGAAAAATTCATTGGCGCTACCGTAACGGTTAATCTGTTTAAGCCAATTGATAAACGCAGGAAAGTGACCGGCTTGATTCAGGCGGTTGAAGGTGACGATGTAGTACTGCTGGAAGGTGAACAGACATTGAAAGTTCCTTTCCAAGCGATGAGCAAGGCGCGTTTGGTGCCGGAATATTTACTCAAAAAAGGAGGACGTAGTGGCAAATAAAGAAATTCTACTCATAGCGGATGTTTTTGCTAACGAAAAAGAAATCGACAAAGAAATTATCTTTCAGGCCATTGAGTCCGCATTGGAAGCCGCAACCGTCAAACGCTACCCGAACCCTATCAAAGCCCGGGTAGCCATCAATCGCCACACGGGCGACTATGTCACTTATCGCCGCTGGCTGGTGGTGGAAGCCAATCCCGACATCAACGGCGACGTGGAATTCCCCAGTTGGCAAACGCTACTGGAAGTTGCCCAGATGGATGATCCGAATGTTCAGGTCGGCGATTTCATCGAAGAAGAAGTCGAATCGGTGGCTTTTTGCCGCATCGCCGCTCAAACCGCCAAGCAGGTAATCATCCAGAAAGTGCGCGAGGCCGAACGCAGAAAGATTGTCGAAGCCTATCAAGACCGCGTCGGCGAACTGATCACGGGCGTGGTTAAACGACTGGAAAAAGGTAGCGTTTACCTGGACCTGGGCGGCCATGTCGAGGCCTACATCGCTCGCGAAGACATGATTCCGAAAGAACCGATCCGGATGGGCGACCGGGTGCGCGGTTATTTAAAAGCCGTACGCTCCGAGCCGCGCGGGCCGCAATTATTCGTCAGCCGTACGGCGCCGGAATTATTGATCGCCCTATTCCGTCTGGAAGTACCCGAAGTGGGCGAAGGCCTGATTGACATCATCGCGGCGGCTCGCGATCCCGGATCGCGAGCCAAAATCGCGGTCAAAACCAACGACCCGCGCCTGGACCCGGTCGGCGCCTGCGTCGGCATGCGCGGATCGCGCGTGCAAGCCATTTCCAACGAACTGGCCGGCGAACGGGTGGATATTATCTTATGGAACCCCAACGACGCCCAGTTTGTGATCAACGCCATGTCGCCGGCCGAAATTCAGTCTATCGTGGTCGATGAAGACAAGCACAGCATGGATGTTGCCGTCACCACCGACAGCTTGTCGCAAGCCATCGGCCGCGGCGGCCAAAACGTGCGATTGGCATCCGAATTGACCGGCTGGGAGTTGAATATCCAGGACGCTTCGCAAGTGGATAAAAATCTGGACGAAACCGCCGCCAAGGCCAAACAAGAGTTCATGGAGCTGCTGGATGTCGACGAAGAAATTGCCGATGTACTGGTCGAAGTCGGCTTGAGCAATATCGAGGAAATCGCCTACATCCCGGTCGATGAAATGCTTGAGATTGAAGGTTTTGACGAAGAACTGGTGGAAGCGCTGCGCAGCCGCGCCAAGGACGCCCTACTGATCAAAGCCATCGCCTCGGAAGAGAAAATCGAAACCTCCGAACCCAGCGCCGCAATACTGGCAATGGACGGCATGGATGAGAAGCTGGCGCATGAAATGGCCGCCAAGGGTATCATTAGCCTGGATGATTTGGCCGAACAGTCGATTGACGACATCATCGAATTTACTGGAATGGATGAAGATCGAGCCGGTAAACTAATTATGAAGGCCCGCGAATCATGGTTCGCAGAGGACAAGGGTTAAGGCAGGAGGATACTATGAACGATAAAACAGTACAGGCATTGGCAGAGGTAGTCGGTATCCCTTTGGAACGTTTCCTAGAGCAGCTTAAGGAAGCCGGCATAAACGCCAGCGCTCCGGATGACGTTATCTCCGAGGAAGAAAAGGTCAAACTGCTCACCCATTTACGCAAGCGACACGGCAAGGCTGATTCCGACCAGGAAGCAGGTTCGCCCAAACGCATCACCTTAAAACGCAGCACCAAAACCGAACTTCGGCAATCCACCGCCCCCGGTTCGGGCGCGAAGACAGTCAGCGTCGAAGTTCGCAAGCAAAAGACCTATATCAAACGCAGCGAAGCGATAGTTTCTCCCGAGCAACAAGAAGCCGACCGCGCCAAACAAGCCCTGGCGGCACTGGAAGAACAGAAACGCCAACTGGCAATCGAGGAAGAAAAACGCCGTCGGCACGAAGCACAATTAAAAGCCGAAGCGGAAGCACCGAAACCGGCCGAGGAAGCCGAAAAAGCCGAGATCATTACGGCAGCGGAACCGGAAAAAGTCGAAATCAAAGCCGAGACACCCGCCCCCACAGCCACGCCGGCCAAACCCGAACCCGTTGTGGTTGCGGACATTAAACCCGCCAAACCGGAACTAACCGAAGCAGAGCGTCTGGAGCAGGAAAAGAAACAGCGCCTGGAAGCCTCCGTGGAGAAAAACGCGGAAAAAGTCCGAAAAGCCGCCGAAGCCAAGCAACAACAAACCCTGCACAAGAAAAAACAGGACTTCAAACCTGCCCGCGGCCCCGCGACCGACATCGCCGCCGACACCAGCGACGCAGCCCGCCGTGGCAAAGGCAAAAAAGGCAAACCCGGCCGCCGCGAAAAACCGGAACACGAAATCGAACTGCAAGGCGGTAAACACAAATTCGAAAAACCGGTTGCGCCTACCGTGTTTGATGTCACCATTCCGGAAACCATCATCGTTTCCGATTTGGCCGCCAAAATGAACATCAAGGCGGCCGAGGTCATCAAGCACTTGATGAAACTGGGCATCATGACCACTATCAACCAAGCCATCGACCAGGAAACGGCGGTGATTTTGGTTGAAGAAATGGGCCATAAAGCCATCATGCAAAGCGAGGACGACTTCGAGCAGGAAATGCTGGCCGAAGTGATGGGCGATGCGGAAGAGCAAAAACTGCTGCCGCGCGCACCTATCGTCACCATCATGGGTCACGTCGACCACGGTAAAACCTCCTTGCTGGATTACATCCGTAAAACTCGAGTAGCCGCGGGCGAAGCCGGCGGCATTACCCAGCATATCGGCGCCTATCAGGTTAAAACCGATCACGGCTCGGTGACCTTCCTCGATACCCCTGGCCATGCCGCGTTTACCGCGATGCGGGCTCGCGGCGCCGAGGTCACCGACATCGTCATCGTGGTGGTTGCCGCCGACGACGGCGTGATGCCGCAAACCAAGGAAGCCATCGATCACGCCCGCGCCGCCAACGTGCCCATTATCGTGGCCCTGAACAAGATCGACAAACCGGATGCCAATCCCGACAAAGTCATGCAGGAATTGGCAACGCTGAATGTGGTTCCCGAAGAATGGGGCGGCGACGTGCAATTCTTGAAAGTATCGGCAAAAGTCGGTACCGGTATCGACGAATTGATCGAAGCCCTGATCGTGCAAGCCGAAGTGCTGGAACTAAAAGCCCCCGCCGAAGGCATTGCTTCCGGGATTTGTATCGAATCACGTCTCGACCGAGGCCGCGGCGCGGTGGCGACAATCCTGATTCAAAAAGGCACCTTGAGCAAAGGCGAATTCGTACTGTGCGGCCACGAATATGGCCGTATCCGGGCCATGTTCGACGAAAACGCTCACTCGATCAAATCGGCCGGTCCTAGTGCGCCGGTGGAAATTCTGGGTCTGTCCGGCACGCCGGATGCCGGCGACGAGTTCCTTGTCGTTCAAAACGAACGTGTGGCTCGGGAACTGGCCGCTCACCGCGAGGACCGCAAGAAATCCAGCCGTCAGGCCGCCGCCGCCTCCAAACTGGACGACGTGTTCTCCAGAATGGCTGCCGGCGAAACCGCTACATTGAATGTCGTGATCAAAACCGACGTACAAGGTAGCTTGGAAGCCTTGCGCGAATCGCTGGTCGGACTGTCCACCGACGAAGTACAGGTTAAATGCATCTACGGCGGAGTCGGCGGCATCAACGAAGGCGACGCCAACCTGGCCTTGGCTTCCAGCGCGATTCTGATCGGTTTCAACGTTCGCGCCGATGCGGTAGCCCGTAAACTGATCGAAGAAAAAGACATCGACCTGCATTACTACAGCATCATTTACGAAGCGATCGACGAAGTCAAACGCGCGATCAGCGGCATGCTGGCACCGGACATTCAGGAAAAAATCGTCGGTCTGGCCGAAGTACGCGATGTGTTCCGCTCGCCGAAATTCGGCGCCATCGCCGGTTGTATGGTGGTCGACGGTTTCGTCAAACGCAACCTGCCGATCCGGGTGCTGCGCAACAACGTGGTGATTTATGAAGGCCAGCTGGAATCCTTGCGCCGCTTCAAGGACGATGTCAATGAAGTGAAAATGGGCATGGAATGCGGTATCGGCGTCAAGAACTACAACGATGTCCGCGAGGGCGATCAAATCGAAGTATTCGAACGCATCGAAGTCAAACGGGAATTATAAGCATGCCTAAAGAGTTTGGCCGCAGCCAGCGCGTCGCGTCACAGATGCAAAAAGAGCTGGCCGAAATCCTGCAACGAGAGGTACACGACCAACGCCTGGGATTCATCACCGTCAACGAAGTGGTGTTATCCAAGGATTTGGCGGTGGCCAAGATCTATATCACCGTACTGAATGCGCAGGATGAGGCCGGCAAGCAAGCCAATGTGAAGGTGTTGAATGAAATTTCGCCGTTCATTCGCCATGAGTTGGCGAAAAGAATGCGTCTGCGCCACATTTCGGAGCTGCATTTTCATTACGACCATTCGTTCGATACCGGCATGCGCGTTTCCGAATTGCTGCACGAACTGGACGACTTGAAAGATACCGGCACTGGAGTTGCTCCCGAGACGCCGGCGCGGGACGACTGATGGCAAAACGCAAGTCCGGGCGCGATATTCATGGCATCGTATTGCTCGACAAGCGCCTAGGAATCTCGTCGAACAAAGCTCTACAGGAAGTCAGACGCCTGCTGAACGCCAATAAGGCCGGCCATACCGGCAGCCTCGACCCGTTGGCAACCGGCTTGCTGCCACTATGCTTTGGCGAGGCCACCAAGGTTTCGGCATTGATGCTGGATGACGACAAGCGCTATCAAGTCACGCTGCAACTGGGCGTGATGACCGATACCGGCGATAGCGAAGGCACTGTCATTCGCGAAATGCCGGTGCCGACGTTTTCAGAAGCCGATTTACAGGTCTATTTACAGCGCTTTACCGGCGTTATCGACCAGGTGCCGCCGATGTATTCGGCCTTGAAACATCAAGGCAAAAAACTGTATGAGCTGGCGCGGGAAGGCAAAACCGTCGACAGACAAGCCCGACGCATCACGATTTATGCCTTGCATCTGCTCGATTTCGATCAAGATCGAATCACGCTGGATGTCAGTTGTTCAAAAGGCACCTATATCCGCTCACTAGCGGAAGATTTAGGGCTAGCCATGGGTAGCTGCGCCACGGTAACCGCATTGCGCCGAACTGCGGCCGGCATGTTCAATATCGAGCAAGCTTACACATGGGAACAATTGCAAGCCATGAACGAATCGGAATTGTTGAGCAACCTGATCGCGGTCGATGCGCCTTTAAGCCAAATCCCGGCCATTTCGTTATCGCCGGAACAGGCCAGTCATATCAACCATGGCCAGCCGATTCGAATCAGCGGCCTTACACCCGGCGCCGTGCGCATGTATCACGATCAAACCTTTTTGGGGTTGGGAGAAATCCTTTTGGATGATAAACTAGCGCCGAAAAAAATATTTAACCTGAGCCATCAAGTTGTTTGATAATTCAGCCAAAATTCATCCGTTCCTGCACCCTATTGTGGGAGCGATGATTACCCGCCATCGTCCGATGGCTTTATTTTAACTTTATTAATCGATAGGGATTAAGAATGGCATTAACCGCAGAACAAAAGAAAGCAGTCGTCGAAGAATATCGTTTGTCCGATTCCGACACCGGCTCCACCGAAGTACAGGTTGCTTTATTGACCGCCAATATCAATCAGTTGACTCCGCACTTTGCCGCCAACAAAAAAGATAACCACTCACGCCGTGGTTTATTGCGCATGGTTAACCAACGCCGCAAGCTGCTGGATTACCTGAAGAATACCGACGTGGCGCGCTATCGCTCACTGATCGAGCGTCTAGGCATCCGTAAGTAACGCTTTCTGGAAACGGCACTTCGAGTGCCGTTTCTGCTTTATGGCAAATTTTCAAAACAACCTTTAACCCAAAGGAACCTTATAGTGAATCCTATCAGGAAACAATTTCAGTACGGCGATCGTCTCGTCACGTTAGAAACCGGTGAAATTGCCCGCCAAGCCAATGGCGCGGTAATGATCGATGTCGATGGCACCTCTTTACTGGTGACTGTTGTTGGCAAAAAAGAAGCGGCTGGCGGAGATTTTTTCCCGCTCACCGTCAACTATCAGGAAAAAGCATTCGCGGCCGGCAAGATTCCCGGCGGCTTCTTCAAACGCGAAGGCCGTCCCAGCGAAAACGAAACCCTGATTTCCCGCCTGATCGACCGGCCTATCCGCCCATTGTTTCCCGAAGGCTTCACTAACGAAGTACAGATTATCGCTACCGTAGTCTCGCTGAATCCTGAAGTGGACACCGAGATTCCCGCACTGTTGGGGGCGTCTGCCGCTCTGGCCATATCCGGCCTACCGTTCAACGGCCCATTGGGCGCGGCCTGCGTCGGTTATAAAGACGGCCAATATTTACTGAACCCTTCTTTGCCTGCATTGAAGGAATCCAGCTTGCAGCTGGTCGTCGCCGGGACACAACACGCGGTGTTGATGGTCGAATCCGAAGCCGATTTGCTATCGGAAGAAGTCATGTTGGGCGCGGTCTTGTTCGGCCACGAACAAATGCAAGTCGCCATCAAGGCCATTAACGAACTGGCCGCCGAAGTCGGCACCCCTGCCCTGCCCTGGACGCCGGTCGAAACCAATAGCGAACTAAAGGCCGCCGTTATCGCCGAAGCCGAAGCCGGCATCAAGGCCGCTTACCAAGTCGCGGAAAAATTGGTCAGACAAGATACACTCAGCGCCATCCGTAGCGACGTGGTCGAAAAATTGACCGCCGACGGCTTGTACAACGAAAAAGACATCCGCAACGTCATCGAACATCTGGAATACGACATCGTTCGCGGTGCGATTTTGAATGATCGTAAACGTATCGACGGCCGCGACCTGACCACCGTCAGACCGATCAGCATCAGAACCGGCGTCCTGCCCAGAACCCACGGTTCCGCACTGTTCACCCGCGGCGAAACTCAAGCCATGGTCGTTGCCACGCTGGGTACCGAACGCGATGCGCAAATCATCGACGCGCTGTCCGGCGAATACAAAGACCCGTTCATGCTGCACTACAACTTTCCTCCGTACAGCGTGGGCGAAACCGGCTTCGTCGGCTCGCCGAAACGCCGCGAAATCGGTCACGGCCGTCTGGCGAAACGCGGCGTATTGGCCGTACTGCCTAACATGGCGGAATTCCCTTACGTGATCCGCGTGGTTTCTGAAATCACCGAATCCAACGGCTCCAGCTCCATGGCTTCCGTCTGCGGCAGCAGCTTGGCGCTGATGGATGCCGGCGTGCCTATCAAAGCACCGGTTGCCGGCATCGCGATGGGCCTGATCAAGGAAGGCGACCAGTTCGCCGTGTTGTCCGACATCCTGGGTGACGAAGATCACCTGGGCGACATGGACTTTAAAGTGGCCGGTTCCGAAAACGGCGTCACCGCGCTGCAAATGGACATCAAGATCGACGGCATCACCGCCGAAATCATGAAAGTCGCGCTGGACCAAGCCAAACAAGGCCGCCTGCACATCCTGGGCGAAATGAACAAAGCCTTGTCCGCAACCCGCGAAGAAATGTCCGATTTCGCGCCGCGCATCATCACCTTCAAAATCGACCCAGCGAAAATCCGCGAAGTCATCGGCAAGGGCGGCGTGACGATACGCGCCATTACCGAACAAACCGGCGCCAGCATCGATTTGACCGACGACGGCGTGGTCAATGTGGCTTCCGTCGACAGAGCGGCGGGCGAAGAAGCCAGACGTATGATCGAGGAAATCACCGCCGAAGTCGAAGTGGGTAAAGTCTACGAAGGCAAAGTGGTGCGTTTGATGGACTTCGGCGCATTCGTCACCATCCTGCCTGGCAAGGACGGTTTGGTGCATATTTCGCAAATCTCCGACGAGCGCGTTGAGAAAGTCAGCGACAAGCTGTCCGAAGGCGATATGGTTCGGGTTAAAGTGCTGGAAATTGACCGTCAAGGGCGGGTAAGATTGAGCATGAAGGATACCGATAGCGAGTAAGCTTGTTTCGCTGATTGATATGAGAAAGGGCCGTGAGGCCCTTTTTTATTGCTATCGACGGCTCATTTTGAAGAATTGTTAAATCTATTGTTTTGTAGCTCTAACTTTAATGCTCAGGACCAATTTCCCCCATTTGGGTCAAACTTGCCCATGTTCCCCTTCGAGTCCCAAAGATAGACTTGCCCCTCAAAGTCATCGATCTTCCCTCTTGGCATGAACAGCACATTCAATTGAGGCCACCACTCGTATTGGGAATCCTCCGCAGCAACCACGCGACAGTGAGCGGCGATCGCGACCTGACGACAAAGGTTTTTCCCTTGCTGGGTTCCGGCTACCTCACAGGAATGAAACCAGATCGTGCCGATCTGAAATTGGCGTAGCGCCCAAAACAATCCGGCGTTGTCGTTATTGATGACGTTATATTTGGCAGGGATGTAAACGCCTTTACCTGGCCCTGGAAAGACTTCGGGGGAACTCTCTCCGACAAATACTAGGCCTGGTTTACCGTGAAAATTTAGAACGATGTTTGCTAATCGCTTACCCGGTGCAGATGAACAAGCGATGCCGATCCAGTTCACAACATCTTTAACTGTCGTAGTGCTTGGACAGTTCCAGGTTGTATCCATGAACATGCCACAACCTCCAAAGATATCGGTAAAGTGATAAGAGTTAAGAAATAAAGATGGCCCCTGTAACTGTATAGACATCAGATCACCATTTCAGATAGAAATTTCAAAGCAAAATGAAACTTAGCCGAAGTATGTATTCTCACTATTGTCCTGTCAAGCAGCTATGGGCTAGGCAAATTTCCCGACAGGGGACTAACTTGCATTATGCCGCGTCCTGGAGGGTTTGATCGGACAAATCTGCAGGATTGCCGATTTGCATGCGTAAACCGGTAGGATGTGCCGAACAAAGCGAGGCGCATCGTTCGCGATTGATGCGCCTCCTACCAGTGAAACGTAATCAAGCGGATCGCAACTTTTGCCGGCATGAAGGGTAAGTGATATAAACTAATAGCTAAATACGCAATATTTTACAAACATTACCACTCTATGAATTTAGCATGAAAACACTATTGCAGAACCATGAGCAAGAAATCGAGAGGCTGATAGCGTCCAGGATAGCTCAAGCAAAAGAGGTTTGGTTGGCCGATAGCCGTAAGTTGGAACAGGCAATTTCTGACGCCGCCAGTCGCGAGACGGCATTAACCGTAGAAAACAGCGAATTAAAGCAGAAATTAAAAGAAGCCCGTTCCTATAAAGACTATTACTCAAAATTACTGGATGACGCCAAGGAAATTGAACTCGATCTACATAGAAAGTGCGCCGATTACCATGTTAAGCAACAGGAGCTTGAAGAGGCGTTAGCAAAATCACAACCCGAGTTCCAGGCTACCAATAGCGATGATGGCCGTGCCGCCAAGGTTGATCTGATTAGACTGGATAATCAGATACATGCGGCGAGAGCGGAGTTAAGCAGATTACAAAAGGAAATTGAATTAGCTAATTCAGCCTTGGCTTGATGGCAATAATTGGCACAAGTCATCTTTAACCCTCGACGGACCGGAAGGGCGAAAACCCTGGACGGCTTTCGCAGCAAAATACCCCGCCCGCGGCTGCGGAAAGCGGCATTAAATCAAGGGTCGCGCTAGCAACACAAAAAACACCGATTCTGCCATTCAGGTAAAATCATGCCGATTTAAACCTTGCCCGCATTATGTCCCATTCATCCTATTTCAACCAAGATTGCCGGTCATGCCCCCGTCTGGCCGATTTCCTAGACGACGTTAAACAAAAACACCCCGACTATCACGCCCGCCCGGTAGCCCCCTTCGGCGATCCGCAAGCTAAACTATTAATCGTCGGCCTGGCGCCCGGCATGCACGGCGCCAATGCCAGCGGCCGGCCGTTTACCGGCGATTATGCCGGCCTGTTGCTGTATCAAGCTTTGTACGATTTCGGCTTCAGCAACCAGTTGCAATCGACCAGCTTGACTGACGGCTTGCAACTGACCAATGCCAGAATCACCAACGCCGTGAAATGCCTGCCGCCGCAAAACAAACCGACCGGCGACGAGATCAAGCAATGCAATCCTTATCTGGCAAAGGAACTCGAAACATTACCGGAAAAGTCGGTGATTCTGGCCTTGGGTAACATCGCCCATCAGGCGGTATTACGCGCCTACGGCTTGAAGGCTACAGCCGCCAAGTTCGGCCACCATAAGTTCTACGACTTGCCGGACGGCAACAAACTGGTCAGTTCTTACCATTGCAGCCGCTACAACGTACAGACCAAACGCCTGAGCATGGAGATGCTGGCGGCGGTGTTTGCCGACATTCGGGGCTTACTGGCAGGATAGCCATGAACGACGAAGTTGCGCCAGCCGAGTTTGACATCAAAGCCTTTTTAAAGACCCTGACCCAGCGGCCGGGCATCTATAAGATGATCGACGCCAAGGGTGAGATCATTTATATAGGCAAGGCCAAGAACCTCAAGAACCGCGTCTCCAGCTATTTCCGCAAGCAAGCGGCTCCGCCGAAACAGACGGCTATGGTGGCGAAAGTGGCTGCTATCGAAGTCACCGTCACCCATACCGAAGGCGAAGCCTTGCTGTTGGAAAGCCAGCTGATCAAACGCCACAAGCCGCGTTACAACATCAGCCTGCGCGACGATAAATCCTATCCTTATGTATTCATCTCCAGTTTTCACGACTTTCCGCAACTGTCGTACCATCGCGGCGCCAAGAAGCGTAAGGGCAAATATTTCGGCCCCTACCCCAGCGCCAGCGCGGTCAAGGAAACCTTGAAGCTGCTGCAGAAAATCTTTCCGGTACGCCAATGCGAGGACTCCTATTACAACGCTCGCTCTCGGCCCTGTTTGCAACATCAGATCGAACGTTGCACCGCGCCTTGCGTGGGTTTGATCAGCAAGCAGCAATACCAGGCCGATGTCGACAGCACCATTCTGTTTTTGGAAGGCCAGGGCGGCAAGTTGATCGATCAACTGGTGCATAAAATGGAGACGGCAGCCGGCAAACTGGAGTTTGAGCAGGCCGCCGCCTATCGGGATCAGATTCAACGCCTACGGGCGGTGCTGGAAAAACATTTCGTCGAGGGCGAAAAAGGTGATGTCGATATTGTGGCTTGCGCCGCCAAGGCCGATATGGCTTGCGTGCAGGTATTTTTCATCCGCAACGGTCAGAATCTGGGCAACCGGCAATTTTTTCCTAAAATGGGCGGCGACAACGATCCGAGCGCGATTTTGCAGGCCTTCATCAGCCAGTATTATCTGGATAAAACAGTCCCGCACGAATTGATCGTCAGTCATCCGCTACCGGAAACCGCGTTATTGATCGAGGTGTTAAGCAGCCAGGCCAAACACAATGTTGGTATCAGTCCGAACGTGCGAGGCGAACGTCAAAAATGGCTGCAGATGGCCATTACCAACGCCGACAATGCGTTGGCCGCCAAACTGGCCGACAAACAAGGCTTGTGCGGGCGTTTTCTAAGTCTGCAACAAGAGCTGGCCTGTTCCGAGGTGCCGAAACGGTTGGAATGTTTCGACATCAGCCACACCCAGGGCGAACAAACCGTGGCCTCCTGTGTGGTGTTCGACCGCGAAGGCCCTGTTAAATCCGATTATCGGCGCTTCAAT
Organism: Methylomonas sp. LL1; assembly: GCF_015711015.1. Classification (NCBI taxonomy): domain Bacteria; kingdom Pseudomonadati; phylum Pseudomonadota; class Gammaproteobacteria; order Methylococcales; family Methylococcaceae; genus Methylomonas; species Methylomonas sp. LL1. The sequence continues at coordinate 379,339 of NZ_CP064653.1, read as the reverse complement.
ATCGAAGGCGTCACCGGCGGCGACGATTATGCGGCGATTCATCAGGCCGTTTTCCGCCGCTTTAAACGTCAAAAACAGGGCGAGCACCCCGCCCCGGATATTTTGCTGATCGACGGCGGCAAGGGCCAGGTCGCTGCCGCCCAAAAGGCGTTGGCGGAATTGCAGATAAACAATGTTATGATAGTCGGCGTTTCGAAAGGACCGGACCGAAAGGCCGGCATGGAGAAGATTATATTGCCGAACCGGGAGCAACCGCTGGATGTAACACCAGGCGCCAGCGCCCTGCTGTTGATTCAGCATATCAGGGATGAAGCCCACCGGTTTGCCATCACCGGACACCGGCAGCGGCGCGGAAAGGCCAAAAACCAATCCGCGTTGGAAGAGATAGCGGGCTTGGGACCGAAACGGCGCCAGGTTTTGCTGAAACAGTTTGGTGGCTTACAAGGCGTATCCGGCGCGGGCGTCGATGCACTAGCCAGCATAGAGGGTATTAGTCGACAATTGGCGCAACGAATTTACGATACATTTCACCATCAAGATGGCAGTTAAATTTAATTTACCCACAAACCTGACATTACTACGGATTGCCTTGATTCCCTTGTTGGCAATCGTGTTTTATTTACCGTGGGAATACAGCAGAATTGCCAGCACCGCTATTTTCATGTTCGCCGGATTGACCGACTGGTTGGACGGTTATCTGGCGCGAAAATTAAACCTGGAAACCGCTTTTGGCGCTTTTCTGGACCCGGTCGCCGACAAGTTGATGGTAGCTTTCGTGTTGGTTTTGGTGGTGCAAGCCGAGGCCAGTCCCTGGCTTGCCATCCCCTCTGCCGTGATTATCGGCCGGGAAATCACGATTGCCTCGCTCAGAGAATGGATGGCCGAAATCGGTCAGCGTGCCAAGGTCAAGGTCTCGCAACTGGGAAAATGGAAAACCACCGCGCAAATGGCGGCCCTCGCCCTGCTGTTATATCGGGATGATTTGTTTGGCTTGCCAATCAATCAGATGGGTTACTGGCTGTTATACTTGTCAGCGGTCTTAACGTTATGGTCGATGGTGAATTATCTTATCGCCGCGCTTTCAACCATTACAGAATAATAATAAACGCAGCGTTTGATACTGCGAACATCCTAAAGAGCAAACAGCAGGTAAAGCTGTACATAAAAGCATGGAACAAGAATTAGAATTAGAAACAACCCCCAATAAACTCCTTAGCCAAGACGAAGTTTTACAGGCCTCCTTAAAACTATTCGCCCAAAAAGGTTATTTCAATACGTCCTTGACTGATATCAAAGATGCCGTGGGCCTGAAAACCACCAGCGGTATTTATCAGTTTTTCAAGACCAAACAGGCTATTGCCCAGACCCTGCGTGAAAATATACTCGATAGCTTAAGTATCTCGATCGACGATATTCGCCGCAGGAACCGCAAGTCTTCCGAACAACTTCGAGAAATCGTCGATCTGCTGTTTAAATTGACCGATGACGCGCCTGAAATCATTCAGTTTTTACTGTTCGTAAAAGCCGAGGATTTCCTGCCCGAATCGGTCGCCTTATTGGACACCGCCGCTTTCAACAAGATCAAGCGTATCGTGCAAAACGGCATTAAGGAAGGCGAAATCAGGTCCATAGACCCTATGCTGGCTTACTGTTATTTTTTCGGCATCATCAACCAAACCCTGGCGATGGTGTTGAATGGCTCGTTGCCGAAATCGGCCGACAGTTATCAATCCCAAGCTTGGCTGACAGCCTGGGGATGCATCGTTAAAAAATAATGTTAGTAATCTATATTTAATCGTCTAAACACGGAATAAAGGAGTGACGACTATGCTAAACGACATCAAAATCGGCATGATAGGCCTAGGCTATGTAGGCTTGCCGCTGGCCGTGGAATTTGGCCACCACTATGCCACGGTTGGCTTCGACGTCAATCAGCATCGTATCGCCGAATTACGTTCCGGTAACGATCATACGCTGGAAGTCAGCCCGGAAGAGCTGGCCCAAGCGACGCACTTGTCCTACAGCGCCAATATCGAAGACATCGCCGATTGCAACGTCTACATCGTCACGGTACCGACTCCGATCAACCAGCACAAACAACCGGACCTAACTCCGCTGGAAAAAGCCAGCGCGACACTGGGAAAGGTCATCAAGGCTGGCGACATCGTGATCTACGAATCCACCGTTTACCCAGGCGCCACCGAGGAAGTCTGTGTGCCGATTCTGGAGAAAGTTTCCGGCCTGAGCTTTAACAAGGACTTTTTCGTCGGCTACAGCCCGGAACGCATCAATCCCGGCGATAAACAGCACCGGGTCACCAATATTCTGAAAGTCACCTCCGGTTCGACGCCTGAAATCGCCGAAAGAGTCGATCAACTCTATAAAAGCATCATCACTGCCGGTACCCACAAGGCCAGTTGCATCAAGGTGGCCGAGGCCGCCAAGGTCATCGAAAACACTCAGCGCGACGTCAATATTGCGCTGATCAACGAATTGGCGCTGATTTTCAACAAATTGGGCATCGATACCGAGGAAGTCCTGCTAGCGGCGGGCACCAAATGGAATTTCCTGCCGTTTCGCCCCGGCCTGGTCGGCGGCCACTGCATAGGCGTCGATCCCTATTATTTGACTCACAAGGCCCAAGCCATAGGCTATAACCCGGAAGTGATTTTGTCGGGCCGCCGGATCAACGACGGCATGGGCGCCTATGTGGTATCGCAATTGATCAAGCTGATGCTGAAAAAGCGCATCCAGGTGCAAGACGCCAAGGTGTTGATCATGGGCCTGACCTTCAAGGAAAACTGCCCCGATATCCGCAACACCCGAGTAGTCGACATCATCGCGGAATTGAAAACCTATGGCATCAACGTCGACGTCTACGACCCTTGGGTCGATGGCGACGAAACCTTCGAGGAATACGGCATACGCCCGGTCGAAAATGCAATTCCCGGTAAATATGACGCCATCATCCTGGCCGTCGCCCATCAGGAATTCAAGGAAATGCCGATCGCCGAAATTAGAGGCTTAGGTAAACCGCAAGCGATTATCTACGACTTGAAATATCTGTTTCCCGCCGATCAAACCGATGCGAGGCTGTAATTAATGAAAATCATGGTGACCGGCACCGCCGGTTTTATAGGCAATCATCTGGCTTTAAGACTGCTGGAGCGCGGCGACGAAGTCATCGGCATCGATAATCTGAACGACTACTACGACGTCAATTTAAAGCTCGCCCGCCTAGCCCGCATCAAGGACCACCCGAATTTCACCGACCTGCGGCTGGACATCGCCGACCGGGCCGGCTTGGAACAAGCCTTTAAAAAACACCAGCCGCAAAAAGTCGTCAATTTGGCCGCCCAGGCCGGCGTACGTTATTCGATACAAAATCCGCATGCCTATATCGACAGTAACATCGTCGGTTTCATCAATATTCTGGAAGGCTGCCGCCATCACAATGTCGAGCATCTGGTCTACGCCTCCAGCAGTTCGGTATACGGTGCCAACGAAGCCATGCCGTTTTCGGTACACGACAACGTCGACCACCCGCTGAGCCTATATGCGGCATCGAAAAAAGCCAACGAACTGATGGCGCACACCTACAGCAACTTGTATCAGTTGCCGACCACCGGATTGCGTTTCTTCACTGTTTACGGCCCGTGGGGGCGGCCGGACATGGCGCTGTTTTTGTTCACTAAAGCCATCCTGGCCGGCGAGAAGATCGATGTCTTCAACTACGGCAAACATCGCCGCGATTTCACCTACATCGACGACATCGTCGAAGGCGTGATTCGGACGCTGGATCACAATGCCGAACCCAACCCCGACTGGAGCGGCGCCAAACCCGATCCCGGCACCAGCAAGGCACCGTGGCGCGTGTATAACATCGGCAATCAGAATCCGGTGGAATTGATGGCGTATATCGAAACCCTGGAACGTTTCCTAGGCAAAACCGCCGAGAAAAACCTGTTGCCTCTGCAACCGGGCGACGTACCCGATACCTATGCCGATGTCGAGGCTCTGGTGGCGGATGTGGGTTATAAACCCGGCACCACTATCGAGCAAGGTATAGAACGTTTTGTGACTTGGTATAAAGGCTATTATCAAGTCTAAAAGTCTGACAAGCTTGCCTTACCGGATCTAGGGTCGAATTTATTCGCCCCGCTGTCCATGCCAAGGTGAAAAAGTCGAATAAATTCGACCCTACCATGAACTTGTTGAAACTTTGATTGATCAGTTCGTCAGCAAGTAGACTTGTTCCCGCATCCGGCTCAAGCCCTTGTCGCGAAAATGCGCTTCCCGCTCCAAAATATCTTCCGTATATAACAATTCCACCCGATTACACTGTTTATACAGCGCATGCACTTCAGGCGCTTGCACGCTAAACGGCGGCCCCGGCATTTCCTGCTGGGGATAATCAAACGAGACTAATAATGTTTGAGTTCCGGCTGCCAGCAGATTCTGCATATGCTCCGCGTAGGCTAGCCGCATGCCGGGCGGCAAGGCGACTAGCGAAGCTCTATCGTAAACGGCGCTTACGCCGGCCAAATCGTCAGCGCTAAGATCGAAAAAATCGCCGCAATAAATACTGAGTCCATCGACCCGATGGATTCTGAAACGGCCATGCTCGGAAATAGTCGGCGTCAGCCGGTTTTCATCGAAAAACGCTTGCACGGCCAGCGGACTGAGTTCGACGCCGATCACGTCATAGTCTCGCGCCAATAACCACAACATGTCGTTAGTTTTACCGCACATCGGCACGAATATCCGGCTACCTGGGGCTACCCGAAGAGCCGGCCAATAATTTTGCAGATGGGGATTGATTTCTTCGTTGTGAAAACCGATCTGGTTCAATTGCCAACGCTGATGCCAAAATTCTTTATCCATGCTTGCTCTCGCCAATATCAACGGTTTTTAGCCTATTCCAGCCGAGTATCGCGAAAACTACAACGATCCCGCAATCATCCCGCATGGTCGCAGCAAGGGCATTTCCAATCGCTATTCTTGGGGCGGGTAGGATGGATGGCATTGATCAGCTTCTTGGTGCCGCCAAAATCATGAAAATTGCGGCAAACTTTTTCGTACGCCGCCTTAGGAGAAGCCGCATAACTGAACTTGAAATTCGGATACTTGCCGACATGCTGCTTAAGCCGCACGTTCAGATCGGTTCCCGAGCGGCCGACATACTTGACGATGAATTTGCGGGTCTTTTGATTGATGCTGCCCAACGCATAATTACCTTCGGAGGTTTCGGTAACCAGTTCGTCGATTCTGGCATTGGTCAGGTCGTAAACGCCCTGCATTTCAAGTGAAGCCATAGTTACTCCAATAAAACTAACTCGCTGAAAATACGGCAAATCTGCCGTTCGATCTCATCATACTCCGATATCCGGCTAATTTTGCTTTTATATTCATTCACCTAACGCTCATAAAGGCTCGGCATCGCCCCGTCCCAAGAAAGTTGCGTTCCTGGGCGCGGTTGCTTGCCGGACAGGACGCCGTGAATACGTCCATGTAGGCTCGACAGCGGCATCCTTGCCGCCGACGCCTGCCCAACAAAGCAACCGCGCCATCCCAATTTTTTTACTTTCACAGTAAGCTGCTGGAGGTTTAATTCCTGGCATATGCCACTTGAAATCCCTGTAAAACCGATTGTTGATGCAAGCCCGCGGCCAGTTGCGGAATTGAAACTTTCTGGTTGGATGCGGCTAATAACACCAAATGCCATTCCTGTTGATTATTGTGGTAATGAATAGTGATTGAGCCATCGGCAATCCGATAGCCCAAATGTGCGATCAGGCTAGTGATCTCCAATTCATTGGGAATCCAGTGTTGATCGAAATACAAGGTCACGACGACCGCATGCCTCGAAGGCAACAGATTTTCCAGCCGCATCCCCCAGATCATGGCCAGCAAGGACAACACGGTCAAGGTCACGGCGGCGAAATAAAAACCCGACCCGCATAAAACCCCTATCGCGGCCGAGGACCAAATCGAGGCCGCCGTGGTCAAACCGCTGATATTGAGCCCTTCGCGCATGATGACCCCGGCTCCCAAAAAGCCAATGCCGGTTACCACCCCCTGGATCACTCGCGTAGGTTCGGCATTAATCGGAATCAGTTGCAAACCGCCATACCAATAATGCGGAAAACCGGCAATTACGGTAACTGCCGCTGAAGCCATGCAGACCAAACCGTAGGTGCGCATGCCCGCCGCCCGGCCATGGTAGGAACGCTCGTAGCCGGCGATGATACCAAGCAAAAATGCGATCAGGATATTGACCACTATCATGACATTGGCCTGGATCGACGGACTAGCCCAATAAGCATGGAAGCTTGCGCTTGTGAATAGATTCATCTGTTGTTAAGTCTTCGGTTTCAAACAGTTTTTAAACAATAACAAAACAATCGGTACAATAGCGCATATATTTTGACCACCACTCACACCCCTACCCCTTCAAAACCTTGTCAAATAACAGTTACTTATTCAGCCGCCCGCCAGTCTGGAAAACTCGGCTACGCGGCGCGCGCGCGCGCCCACCTGTTGCATTACAATCCTGGCTGGACGAAACCGGTTCGTTGACCAAACGTTTGCGTAACCACTATGGCCATAATCTGGCTGTGAGCCTTTTGTTTCACCAATGGAAACCGGCGTTTGCCGAAGAATGCCAGTGTCTGGGAGTTGCCCACCATCGCTACCAACTCATCCGCGAAGTCTTGCTGCATGTCGACTGTATCCCTTTGGTATTGGCGCGCACCATCTTGCCGGAACCGACCATCCGCATTGCTCGGCGCAACCTGTCCCACCTGGGTACCCGCCCCCTGGGCGAGGTCATATTCGCCTACCCCGATCTTGAACTGAGGCGGCGTGATTTCAGCCAGGCCGCCCCCCAGCATTGGACAGCGGCGATCCAAAGCCAGTATCAAGTCCAACAGGCCACTTGGGGTCGGAGAACCTTATACGCCATTCATCAGCAACCGTTACTGGTCAGCGAATTTTTTCTGCCGGATATGTTGAGAAATATTTGATTGGCTTAGGTGATTTTTGAGAAAGTTTGTACCCATTGCCAATGTCAAATATGTGTCGTTCGCTGAGCGGGCTTGTGCTGAGCAAAGCCGAAGTAGTCGAAGCGAACGGTTGACTTCGGCTCCGCTCAGTCAACGGCAAATTGCTTGGATTGGGTATATTTATTGCCATAAATCGCCTTAGTCTCGAAAAACCCTCTATTCGAACACGTTGAAAATCAGGCTGGCAACCGACTCCAACAAGTCTGCCTGATTGTCCTGCTTGCCATAACGCTCCATCAACACTTCAATTTCGGCCCTGGAATCGGCAGGACGGCGTTGTTTTTGCCGCCGCTCCGCTTGTTTTTTCCGGTCCAGGATTTGGCCGCCGGCTTTTTTCCACTCCAACAAATGGCTGATCTCGCCACCATCCAACCAGACGCCGTGACTGATGCATTGATCGATCACCACGCCACTGCGGTGGCCGAATACCACCCGGTTCATCAACGTTCCACATACCGGACATTTCAGGTATTTGACGGTTTTATCCCGTCGATAACGATCCTGATTGATATTCCCCAACAATTCCAAGTTGACGGAAAACACCGGCATTACCGAACTTTCCAATAAGGCTTCGACCTCGCCGGGATCAAAAAACAAGCCATAACAGGTACCGCAACGCTCGATTTGTAATGGCGGCTCTATATCCAGTTCAATGGATTGCAGAATGGCATTGCATTCCGGACAGATGCGCGGTGATTCCCGTTCCACTATCCGGTAATCGTGTTTGCCATGAATATCGACATCGTTGCGTACCCCACAATAACTGCAATGCTGGGTATTGGCGGGCAATGGCGCGGAACAACTTTGACATTTGGCCATATCTACAGCTTGGCCAGTAATTCTTGTTTTTTGGCGGCATATTCGGCTTCGGAGATCAGCTCGGACTCGAACAACTGTTTCAATTGCGCCAACTTGGCGGAGATGTCTTCAACGTTGTTAGTCATACTGCGCGGAACTTCGCTCAAGCCTTGCGCCATGTTTTGCCCCAGCGCCACGCCCGCGCCCAATCCCATCCCGGCTCCGGCCGCCCCGCTTTCGTTCCGGGCCGCCTCGCGCATCGCATCCAGCTGTTGCACCTTGGCGTAATCCAGTCCCACGGCTTGCGCGGCCTGGGCTTCGGCGGTCAAATCGGCGATGCGATTGATGCGGCGCAAGGTATCGTCATCGAAATCGGTACCTTCAATTCTGAAATCGCCGATGCTAAAACCCAGTTTGCGGAACGTAATCGCCAGTTTGATGGCGATACCACGCGCTATTTCATCGCGATTGGCATCGATGTCGGCATAGCTGTAACCGCATTCGGCCAGGTAATCGCTGATAGGTTGAATGATGCGAGCCGAGATGACCTGGCGAAATTCGTCTATGCCCATACGATTATGGCTGCCGACGATATTGACGAAAAAAGCCTGGGCGTCGGCGATCTGGTAACTGTAATTGCCGTAGGCCTTCAGACCGATTGGAAACCGATATTTCGGGTCTTGGTACTTAATCAAGGAGGTGGTTCCCCATTTCTGATCGAGTATCTTGGTTTTTTTGAAGAAATAAATCCCGACCTTGTGTTCGCTCTCGAAAAATTGCATGAATTTTTTGATGGTGGTCCAGAACGGCACGTTGTCCGTCTGCAAATTAATCATGCATTGTTCCTCGATCACCGCCCTGACCTGGCCTTGATAGACGAAAATACAGCCCTGCCCGGGCCCAACGATCAATTTGGATGCGTTTTTGATTTCGTCGCCGTTTTCGGTCCACTGCTCCAACAAAACATCCGAATCGGGATTTTGCCATTCGATGACCGAGCGTAACTGGCGTTTAATTCCATCGATAAGTGCCATATCAACCTCATGAGTGGGTGGTGAAGCATGCCGCAATTGCGTAACATCCATGCTTCAATTATGGCAAATATCAGGAGTCTTTGTGGCAATAAGAACGTTCAACGATAAACAACCCCGGATCGGCAACAACGTTTATATCGATCCGAGCGCCGTGGTCATCGGCGATGTCAGTATCGGCGATGATGTGTCAATCTGGCCAAACACGGTGATCAGGGGCGATGTGGAAGCCATCGGCATCGGCGCCGGCAGTAATGTGCAGGATGGTTCGGTACTGCATGTCTCGCATGCCGGCGATTATTCACCCACCGGACATAAACTACTGATCGGCCAAGGCGTCACCATCGGCCACCGCGCCGTGGTGCATGGCTGCCGCATAGGCAATTATTGTCTGATAGGCATAGGCGCCATCGTGATGGACGGCGCCGAACTGGGCGATTATGTGATGTTGGCGGCCGGCGCCTTGGTTCCTCCGGGTAAGAAACTGGAAAGTGGCCACTTGTATGTCGGCGCGCCGGCAAAGCCGGTGCGGATACTGGATAAGGCGGAAAAGGCATTTTTGGAATATTCGTATCAACATTATATTCGGCTAAAAAATCAATATCTTTCTTTTGACCCGCCACCGCAACAGGAATAATATATCGACACGATATTTGTTTGACAAAGCCCCGCCTTTAGCTTAATGTTTCGACTCGCTACTAATAAAAAGAGGAGTCGAACATGTCAAAAGCAATTTTCTATCACGCCGGCTGTCCGGTCTGCCTGGGCGCGGAACAGATGCTGGCCAACGCACTCGATCGCGATAAATATCCGATCGAAAGCGTGCATCTAGGCCGGCAATCCGGCCGCATCGCCGAGGCGGAAGCCGCCGGCGTCCAATCCGTTCCCGCCCTGCTGTTGGATGGGCAAATATTTCATATCAATTTCGGCGCGGCGCTGGCCGACCTGAAAGCCTGAAGGTGACCACCATGAATACACAAGTTGAACAACCCGAAAAAGATAATTTTGTCCTGTATATGGTGCTGGCGACCGTCGTTCTGGTAGGCGCTATCCTGGCGGTTAAACTGAACGAAAACGAAAAATTCGAGCCTATCAAACAACAATTAGAAGAAGAAAATAAGCAAATGAACATACGTGTAATCGCTAACCGCGGGGAATGACACCATGAAAAAACATTTTATCAGCGGATTATTACTAGCCCTGTCCCTAGCCGGTCCGGCGGGTGCCACCGAATATATCTATCGGGATCTGATGGCCAATACCCTGCCAGCCCATTGCGATGTGGAATCAAAAGCAAAACAAGCCTCGGAAAAGCCCTACACGGTTGACAGATTCAGCAAACGCTTCTGCCAAACCCAAGGTTATGGTTGGCATTTGGATGAAATTAAAACCGCCGGAAATACTGTTTGCAGCCCATGCACCGATAAATCCGGTTTACAACAATGCTTTCAGGAAGATGTGGTCGTGACTTGCAAACGGATTAAGCCAGGCAGCGTCGGCATGTTACCGGGCAAGGGATAAGCCTGAATCGGCGGCCCCACGAAAAACACAATAGATGAACTGGGCGATTTCTTTAGTGTTTTTCGTGGACGCCTTTATCAATACCGCCTTATCAATTTCCGCCGGTTAGATAAAACTTACGCTAATCTTATTCCGCCGTCGTCGAATGATGTTGAGCATGACCGGGTAGTACCGGATTGCCGTGTTCGCTATTTTGCGCATCGATCCATTCATGCAGCGCCCCGACAAATTGCGGATATTCGCTCGAATAATGAATCTGCCCGCCTTTCTCCAACGGCTTATAATCGAATCTTATATCGTCGGGTTTTGCCAATTTCAGTTGAGCCAGCCCTGGCATATCGGCACCATGCAAACGTTCCGGTAAGGAAAAATCCCCGTTTCTAAATTGTTCGGCCATTTTCCGCAGATGGTCTCTGATTAACTTAATTTGCAAGGTATCGTCGGCCGATTTGGCAACCAGATGCTGCACGCCGCCATGAACTGTTTTGGAATAGGTTTGCACGGTCTGATCGACCGCGTATGGCAAAATCTCTTTCATGCGTTGCGGCAAGTTCTTGGATGGTGTATTGGGATTGTGTTCGGCTGCGTGAAGCAGAGTAGTAAAAAACAACAGAATCACAAATATTAAAAATACTTTTTTCATGTCAGTGCTCCCTAGTTTTGTTGGATGATGAAAAACGCTGGGTGCCGCGAGAAACAATGGAAATCGTGCCCTCGTATTTAAACAAAAACACCTTCCGCTTTTACCTGATTAGCCGTTAGGAATAAATATGTAGGTCTACGTACTTGATCGACCCGAGTAGGAAACTTATTCTAGTAGCTTGACAATACCGCCGGCTTTAAGTTCAGACTGGCGAATTAGTTCTCGCGATAGGTTGCATCCATCATCCAGCAAGGGGTTTGTCCCGGTGAAACCATTCCATCGTCGACAGGTCGGAAAAATTCGAAAATAGCTTTAAATCGGCTCAACTCAAACCCGGCACCATCAACATCCTTGACATCCGGCAGCCGCGCTAGTATTAGAACTAAAATGATCGGCAAAAGGCACAATCCCGCCAGCAATAAAAAAACTACTTGGCAAACGATAAGGGGCACTAAGATGGAAAAAACATATCTTTGGCTGGCTCATGATTATTTGACGCATGACGTTGAACTATCAGAATCCACAATAAGGGCAAATTGCCCCGCAATTCAAAACATGGTTCTGAACAAGCGATACAACATGTTCGTTATCAACAAAAAAGACATAGCGGATTTTTATCGTAAACTCGAAGATCTTTTCCCCTACGAATTTAAAACCTATGAGTTTTCCGAAAATGAAATGCTGATCGGCGAGCATTATGTCGATCCATTGAGAAACATCAACGTCTTCATCCCTTGGACAGACGCCAAAACACCGTTCCCGCCCAACGACAAGGAATACCGTTATTTTTTCTTCGCTGATTTCAACACCACATTCGAAGTAACCGACAACCTTTTAAATCGTTATTTAGACAAATGCCAGTGCCAATTCGATGTGATTGGCTGCGTTAAAACCGAACCAGCCTTTTACACCGGCGACAGCTACTACCTATCCAAAGTCAAGGTTCAAATGCACTATGCCGATGTACTGTTGATAATGGGGTTATTATTCAAAATGGTGGTTGAAAACCATCAGCTTGAAGATGAAGGCAGCATGACCCTGCTATATGGCCAGTTTAACGATGGTAGTGTCAGGGTATTCGATCGATGGTGTATTGCCAATATCTGGACCTTAAGCCATGACGCTTCCTTTGGCCACGAGATGCCGCTGTTTTGCCACTGGGAATTTGAACAAGCCATCAGACAGTCAACCGAAACTTAAACTGCAGGTTAATGAGCATGGTGCTTTGCAAGTTGCGAGGTAAAGCGGCTATATCAATTCAAGGAGCAGTCCTATCTGAACCGCCATGACTTTCGAGCGATGTTTCATGGGAGGATTGTCATATCCGCAGGGAAGCTAATCCGAAATACTTAACTAAAGCCAATCAATGCTATGCTGACCGCCTTTTCAGCAGCCTAACGCCCACAAACCGGCATGACACGCATTGTTCTCGGCACCCTCAACGCCCGCTATATCCACACAGCTTTTGGCCTTCGTTATCTCTACGCCAACATGGGCGATTTGCAACCCGACACCCGGATACTGGAGTTCGGCATTCAACAACGTCCGATCGATATAGCCGAACAACTGTTGCAACAGCAACCTCTAATCATTGGTCTGGGCGTTTATATCTGGAATGTGGCCGAAATAAGCGCCATCGTGGCAATTTTGAAACAAGTCGCGCCGGAAATACGCGTGATATTGGGTGGACCCGAAGTCAGCCACCCGCCGGATTTACCAGATGTCGCCAATCTGGCCGATTACATCATCACCGGCCACGGCGAAATCAGTTTTCCTCGGCTATGCGGGCAAATCCTGTCCGGCCAAGCACCCGAGCAAAAAATCGTCAGCGGTGAAACCGTGACTTTGGACGCGCTGGCGACGCCCTATCCTTATTACACCGACACCGACTTAAAGCAACGCATCGTTTATGTCGAAGCCTCGCGTGGCTGTCCGTTCAAATGCGAATTTTGCCTATCTTCCCTGGACACCACCGCCAAACCGTTTGCCTTGCCGGATTTCTTGCGGCAGATGGATAATCTGTATCAACGCGGCGCCAGGAATTTCAAATTCATCGACCGCACCTTCAATCTCAAAGTCGACAACAGCGTGGCTATATTGGAGTTTTTCCTGCGGAAAATGACGGACGACTTATATCTGCATTTCGAAGTGATACCGGACAATCTGCCCGATCGGTTAAAGCAAGTGATACAACAGTTTCCGGCCGGCAGCCTGCAATTTGAAGTAGGGGTACAAAGCTTCGACCCGGTGATTCAACAGCGTATTAGCCGCAAACAGGACAATGATAAAACCCAAGCCAATCTAGGCTGGCTACGGCAACATTCGAACGCCCACATACACGCCGATCTGATTGCCGGCCTGCCGGGCGATACCCTCGAAGGATTTGGCCGCGGCTTTGACAGACTGGTTGGGTTGAACCCTCAAGAAATTCAAGTCGGCATCCTGAAACGCTTGCGAGGCGCTCCGATCAACCGGCATAACGACAGTTATCGGATGCGCTACGATCCCAATCCGCCTTATTCCATCCTCAGCACCGGCGACATCAGTTTTGCCGATATGCAACGCATCAACCGCTTCGCCCGTTACTGGGATTTAATCGGCAATTCGGGCCGGTTCGGCGCCACGCTGCCGATCATTCTTGCCGACCAGCCCTTTGCCCGTTTTTTACAATTAAGCGATGCCTTGTACGCCGCCGGCGGCAGCACCTGGAAAATCGCGTTGAAACGCTTGTTCGAACTGCTCTACACCGGCATGACTAACACCTTGCAAATACCGGCCGCAACCGTCAAACAGGCCTTGGAATCCGATTTTGCCCGCAGTGGCGAAAAAGGCCGACCTGAATTCTTAGCCGTCAAGGAACAACCGTTGGCTAAACGTGGAATGGCCAACAAACGGCAAAGGTTATTAAATCCGGCCTAGGATTATTTCAATCGCTGGTTTAAACAATGACTGGCCGATTCGAATCTCGACGAAAAACGAGCATAAAAAAAGGGGCTAAACAGCCCCTTTTTTGATTTGCAGAATTCTTATTTGGCCGGGACGGCGAATTTGTTAAAAGCTTCAACCCGTTGTTTGCCGGTATTTACCAGATCAATACCGCCTTCGATGATCATTTGAATCAGACCCGGCGTGTTGTAAACAATCTTGCCCAGATAAGCCACCACCGGCACGGCCAGGATGGCGCCGAACAAGGTGCCGATACCCAGTAAATGCAGGGCCTTGGTAATCAATACCACAATATCCAACGGCAACAGGATCATGGTGCCGAAATACACCAACACGATGAACGTGAACAATGCGAATACTACAAACTGCAGCAGCCTTACCAATGCAACATTAAGGTTTTTCATGATTTATATTTCTCGGGTCAATTAAGTAATCTGTTTACGGCGACGACGGCATTGATTAACTCCGGTTTCCAGCCGTGGACTGGCGCGCATTATAAAATAAAAGCCCCGTGGATGACTTCTTTTTTTGCCAGAAAAGGCCCAATGCAACCTCTATTCGGTGGTTTCGGCGTCGATTTCAAGCACACTGACTTTTTCGATAAATAGCGGGTGTAATACCGCGCCCGCCACAAATCCGCCCAGATGCGCCCACCATGCCGAATTGGTGCTCATACCCGGAAACAGTGCAGCGGTACTGAGTTCCTGCAGTTGCAGGATGACCCAAACGCCGAGAAAGGCAATCGCCGGAATTTCGAAAAACAGCGGAAAAAACAAAATCGGCACCAGAATAACGACTCTGGCATAAGGAAAGCGAAAAAAATACGCACCCAACACACCCGCAATCGCCCCGGATGCGCCAACCACCGGCACCACCAGATTTTGCGAAAAATACCATTGCGCATAGGTGGCCAATACTCCGCACAACAAGTAAAACACGATGAAGCGGCCATGCCCCATCAAGTCTTCGATATTGTCGGCAAATATCCATAAAAACATCAGATTGACGGCGATGTGCCCCCAGCCGCCATGCAGGAAAAGATTGGTGACGAATGACAGATAATGATCCGGCGGCAAACCGAAATGCTGAGCCCATTGCGGATTGGTGTAACGTATCGGCACCATACCGTATAAATGCAGGAAGTGCTGCGCCATATGATTCGGCATCAGCAACATCGCTAAAAACACCAATGTACAGATGACCATGATAGCCCAAGTCACATACGGCTTGATGTTGCAAGGTATCGAATCTCTAATTGGTATCATATCGTCCTACCCAAGGGTTTAAATCAACATTAAGAGCCTCTTTAAAACTTTTCGTTCCATAGCTTTTCCAAACGCTGCACCGAAACCGGATAAGCGGTTTTCAATTGCTGGGCAAATAGCGAGACCCGCAGTTCCTCCAAATTCCAGCGGAAAGGCTCCCGCTCGGGCCGAGGCTGGGCGGTTTTCAGCTGTTTTTGCACATGCTGCCAATAACGTTGCCACAGGCGCTGTAAACCCTGGATTTCGGCCGAATCTGGTTTTTGTTTGTCGAGACGGCACTCAATCGCCTTCAGATAGCGAGGCATGGCTTGCAATTGCGCCAACGGCGTATGCCGAATAAAGCCGCCGTATAACAACAAATCCAGTTGATTTTCCACATCACCCCGTAAAACAGGATTGACCGAAGACTGCTTCAAGCGCTGTTTGACATGCTGATAGTTTGCCATGATTTCCGTGACCTGCTTGCCGACTTGATTGCCGGCCGTCACCAGCATGGATTTTTTCGCCGCCAACGCCGCCTCGAACTGCTGCTGACTGCGTATCGCCCCAGCCTCGACAAACACACCGCTGAAAATCGCAAATAAAAAATCGCTCTTGAAATCGCCGCCCGGCCTATCCTTTATCAACGGATGCTTGGGCAACTGGTTGTAGGCCAGTTGCAGCGCCGGCGCCACGCCGCTGTTCTTGACCAGATATTGGGCATCCTTGCGGCATTGCAGTTGAAACAACTTGGTCAAGCCGTCGAAATGCGCCAACTCGGCCTTGTGCTGGGTTTCCAATATTTTGACGCCGACCGTCTCGCCCTCGTCGACGATGGCCGGATAGCCGATGAAAGTCTGGCCCTTCTGCATGAACTGCATGGTTTCCGGCAAGTCGTCGAAAGCCCAGGTAATGCAGCCGGTATGATTCAATTCTTCTTGCGCCAGCTTGTCGAAACTATCGCCGGCCTTGGTCGCGTAATCGGCTTGCAGCTTGGCAAGATTACGTCCGTAACCCAATGCCTTGCCTTGATCGTCGACCACCCGGAAGTTCATCTTCAAATGATCGGGCAAGGTCTCCGGCTGCCATTCGTTCAGAGGAATCGCTTCGCCGGTCAGCTTACGCAACCGATTGCTCAACCATTCGAACAACGAACCCTTGAAATCCGGTTCGATCTCCAGACAAGCCTTGGCAGTGTTCGGCACCGGCACGAAATGCTTGCGTAAGTGCTTGGGCAAGGACTTGATCAGCGCCACCACCTTTTCCTCCAACATGCCAGGCACCAACCAGTCGAAAGGTGCTTGCCTGATCTGGTTAAGCTGATGCACCGGAATGATGGCCGTGACGCCGTCCTCGTCGTGGCCGGGCTCGAAGCGGTAATGCAATTCGATCGTCAAATCGCCGAGCTTCTTACTGTCTGGAAAATCCCAATCGTTGATCTTGCCGTCGTCGTGGCGAGTCAGGTCTTCCTTGGTCAGGAACAAAATCTTCGGATTATCCCGCTCGACCTTCTTGCGCCATTGGTCCAGCGTGATACCGCTGACCACCTCGGCCGGCAGTTTTTTGTCGTAAAACTGATACAGCCATTCCTCGTCCTCGATCAAATCGACGCGGCGGCCCTTATGCTGGATATAACCCACCTCTTCCAGCAGCTTTTCGTTGGCCTTGAAGAACGGCGCATTGCTGTGATAATCGTGGTTGACCAAGGCATGGCGGATGAACATCTCCCGCGCGGCCTTGGCGTCGACATTCTCGTAAGGCACCTTGCGCTTGGCCTGCAAGGTCAAACCGTACAACAAGGTGCGCTCGAAGACGCCGCTGCGGCCGGCGTTCTTCTCCCAATGCGGGTCGTAATAATTGCGCTTGACCAGATGCTGGGCGGCGGCCTCTATCCATTCCGGCTCAACCTTGGCGACGGTGCGAGCGTAAACCTTGCTGGTTTCCACCTGTTCGGCGGCCATGATCCATTTCGGCTTGGCCTTATGCTGGCCGGAACCGGGGAAGATAAAGAACTTCAAACCGCGCGCACCCAGATATTCGTATTGCTCGTGGCGGAAACCGATGTTGGACAACAAGCCCGGCAACAGCGCGCAATGAATCTGCTCGTAATTGGCCGGATTATCGTTGAACTTCAGCTTCAAGTCGCCGCGCGCCACCTGCATGATCTGGGCGTGAATGTCGTACCACTCGCGCATGCGGATATAGGACAGGAAATTATCCTGACAATATTTGCGTAGCTTGCTGTTGGACAAATGTTTTTTTTGTTCTTCGAAGGCATTCCACAGATTCAACAGGCTCAGGAAGTCGGAATCCTCGGCCTTGAACTGGGCATGCTTGGCTTCGGCCTGCGGCATCTTATCGGCCGGCTTTTCGCGCGGGTCCTGAATGCTCAAGGCCGAAACAATAATCGCCACCTCGCTCAACGACGCCAGTTCGGCGGCGGAAAGCAGCATCCGCGCCAGCTTGGGGTCGGTCGGAATCTTCGCCAATTGCCGGCCGGTGTCGGTCAGCTGACCTTGTTTATCCAGCGCATCGACTTCGAACAACGCGCTCTTGCCGTCGCGTATCATCTTGTCGTCGGGCGGCTCGATGAACGGGAAATCCTCGATGTCGCCCAGCTTCAGCGCCGCCATCTGCAAGATCACTGACGACAGAT
Source organism: Methylomonas sp. LL1 (assembly GCF_015711015.1). NCBI lineage: Bacteria > Pseudomonadati > Pseudomonadota > Gammaproteobacteria > Methylococcales > Methylococcaceae > Methylomonas > Methylomonas sp. LL1. The sequence goes on along the minus strand of NZ_CP064653.1, from coordinate 361,436 downwards.
TGGTGCGCAAGATTTCCGGTTCGGTAAATTCCGGCCGGGCAATATAATCTTCCTTGGAATATAGCCGAATACAGATGCCCTCCGCCACCCGTCCGCAGCGCCCCGCCCTTTGGTTGGCGCTGGCCTGCGAGATGCGTTCTATCGGCAAACGCTGAATCTTGCTCTTATGGCTGTACCGGCTGATGCGGGCGTGGCCGGAATCGATCACGCAACGGATGCCGGGCACGGTCAGCGAAGTCTCGGCGACGTTGGTCGCCAGCACGATACGCGGCTTGTTACCGCTGGGCTTGAACACCCGCTCCTGCTCGGCGACACTGAGTTTGGAATACAGCGGCAACACGTCGTAACGGGCATTGTGCTGCGACTTGCGCAAGGACTCGGTGGTCTCGCGTATCTCGTGCTCGCCGCTTAGGAAAATCAGAATGTCGCCGCGCAAATCCCGGTACAACTCGTCGACCGCATCCAGGATAGCCTGCTGCAAATCGGCGTCGGTTTCGTCGTCTTCCTCTATCAATTCGATGGGCCGGTAACGCACATCCACCGGATAGGTGCGGCCGGAGACATTCACAATCGGCGCATTGCCGAAATGCTTGGCGAAACGCTCGGGATCGATGGTCGCCGAGGTGATGACCACCTTCAGATCGGGCCGTTTCGGCAGCAGCCAGCACAAATAACCCAGCAGGAAGTCGATATTCAGGCTGCGCTCGTGCGCCTCGTCGATGATGATGGTGTCGTACTGATTCAGATAGGGATCGTTCTGCGACTCGGCCAGCAGAATACCGTCGGTCATTAGTTTGACCAGTGAATTGGGATGGGTCTGATCGTGGAAGCGCACCTTGTAACCCACCGCCTGACCGATAGTCTGGCCCAGTTCCTCGGCGATGCGGTCGGCCACAGTGCGGGCGGCGATCCGGCGCGGTTGGGTGTGACCGATCAAGCCGCTAATGCCCCGGCCTATCTCCAGACAAATCTTCGGCAACTGCGTAGTCTTGCCGGAACCGGTCTCGCCGCAGACGATGGTCACCTGATTGTTTTTGATCAACTCGGCGATCTCGTCCTTCTTGCCGCTGACCGGCAAGTCCGGATAGTTGATCACCGGCACCGAAGCGCGGCGCTGGTTGCGGCGGCTCACCGAACGCTCGATCTTGCCGGAAACTTGCTGCAAGCCCGCCGCGATGTCCTTCCCCCTACCCGCCTCGCTACGCAAACGATCCAGTTGCCTTTTCAAGCCGTGGCGGTCGATGCTCATGCAGTCGTGGAGATTTTTGGCGAGTTGTTTCAGGTTGTCGTGGACGGACATGGGGCGGTGAATATCGTAAAAAGGTGGGCATTATAAGGGGTGAAGGAGAGGTTTTATATGAGCTTTACACTAGTTACCAAGCTCCAGCTTGGTAACTGAGCCTTGAAAGCTCCAGCTTTCTTTATGGGACAGGAAGCAAGAGCTTCCAAGATTGGGTATCCAAGCCGGATCTTGATACCAGTGAAAAAAAGGGGCGATTATACGGCTTTTGCATCGGATGATTCGGTGGGCGGCAAACGATATTGCAACCTAAAGCCTTCGATATTGGTTCGGATTTCGGCGACGGTTTGCTCCAATTCCGGCCCCATGCGCAAAGCCTCGTCGCGGCGGGATTCGCCGATTTCCTGCAGGATGGCGTAGTAATAGGGTTTGAGGCGTTCCTTGAGATTCAAATGCCGATAACGTTCGTCTTCGAATAATTTCAACGCAAATGCGGTTTGTCCTTTGGCGGCCAACATCATAACTAACATGGAAACTAATATCGTCATCTCCTCATCTTCCCCTGCGAGATTGGCCAACTCCATATCAATGACAGAAAGAGCCTCAAGGTACTCTTCGTTCCACAGAGTCACCAAGCCAAACAACCTTTTTGAAACAGCCTCCGGCTCCGTTTCGGCGACTTTACGGAGCAGCGCCAGGGCTTCCCGCGGCTGCTTTCCATTCATTAAGTAATAAAACGATAAATCGAACATAGCTTCGACACTACCTTCATTAGCCGCCTTTGCGTAGTAATGCTCAGCTTTTTCCAAGTTGTCTTGATCCTCGTACGTTGCGGCAAGATTAATCATGGCTTTAGAGTGCCCGTTTTCGACCGCCATCAAATAATACTTTTCAGCCTGTTCAAACTTTTTTTGATCTCGGTACAAGTTAGCTAAACCAAACATGCTACCGATAGCCCCATTTTCAATGGCTTTCAAATAGTACTGTTCTGCATGTTCAACCTTACCTTGCTCTTGATATATCAAGCCCACACCACTCATAGCTGCTGGATAACCCTTTTCTGCCAACGGCAAAACCCGTTTCAACGCATCCTTCAAATCACCTCGTTTAAATGCCTCACCACCTTTAAGAAATAATTCCCGATCAGACTCCGGCAAACTCTCGGCAATCTGGGGAACAAACTCCCTCGTCGTATCTAGCATTCGTTGTTGCAGATCGAGGTCGCGCAAGCATTGAGCCAAAGCTTGGCTCCACAACAAAGCATGACGAGGCACCAACTTGCCATCCCTCAGCGCATCCATATGCCGCTCGGCGCGTTCAGCCAACTCCTGCTCGTCGCACCAGCTTTCCAAAAACTTAACCAACCAAATCGCCCGTTGCTTGTCGTTTTTACGCCCCAGCCGCATTAGGCACCAGATATTAAAGAAGCGCTCTTCCAGTTGGTAGAGATGATTCTTGGTCGAAGTTGGGATGCGGCGGATCAGGCGGTTTTTTTCCAGTTGGCTCAATTGTGCCGACACCTGTTTGCTGGGCAAACGGGTTTTGGCGGCAATTTCCTTGGTAGACATCGCGTCCCAACCCAAAGCGATGGCATGAACGATAGCCTGTTGCTGTACAGGCAAGTCGTCCAAACGATGCTTGTACAACGGCGTGACCCGGTCCAACAATGCTTCCAGATCGTCCAAAGCGCTGCCGTGGTCATCCAGAAAAATCTCGAATAATAGAATCATGGTACGCGGCACGCCGGCTGTCAGGCGGCGCAAGGCTTCCACCTTGCCGGGCTTGGTCTCCAGAATTTCCCGCATTTTTGCGGTCTGTTCAGGATCACCCAGGCCTAACAGCAATTCGTGGGTTTCTCCTCGATTCAGGCCATCCAGGGTTTTCATCGTGAAAAACTGGAAAAACGGTTTACCCTGATCGTAATGCTGTTCCAGCATCACGGCCGAGGCGCCGACGATGCGAATACGGCGGCTGGTTTGCAATATTTCCCGCAAACGTTGCTGGTCGCGCAAATCGAATTTGCCCAGCATTTCTCCCAGATTGTCGATCAACAGCAAGACGGTTTTGTCGGTCTTTTGCAACGCATCGCCCAGGATAGAGAAACAATCCTTTTCGTAGTGCGGCGACTGGTAAGCTTCTTCATATTGATCCGGCAATGTCTCAAACTCAGGTTGGTCGGCCAAATGCTCGGCGACCAGTTCCCACAAACGGCATAAAGAGGTGACCGAATATTCCTCCTCTCGAAATAACACCGGAATCTGCCAGGGCGATAACTCGGTATCGTCGCGAACGCAAATCGACAATTTGCGCAGCAAGGTGGTTTTACCCTGGCCGCGCAAACCCTGAATGATGGTGTGTTTGAAAAATTGGTTGGGCCCGGTTTCGCGAATGCGTTGGAGCAGTTCCGCCAAGGTATCGCGGCGCACCACGAAGCGTTCGACGAACAAGTCTTCCTGCATTTCCTGGGGGTTATAAATGGCGGCAACTTTCATCTTTGAGCTCCGGTCAGTTGGCGATTTCTTTCCACCACCAGGCGCGCAGCACCGGTGAAATGAATCTGAAACGGTTTTGCTCGTCGCGAGCCAGATAGCCATCGTGTTGCAAGATATTCAGCAAACGTGACACTTCATCCATGACATCGTGTTGTACGGCCAAATTACAAGCCTCACCGTAATCGATACCAAGGCGATCAGGATCGGCCGCCAAACTGAGCAGGGTTTTACAGAAGCGGTATTCTTCTTTGCTTAGCGCTTGCGGTTTCAGGCGGTTGTGCCAATGCTCGAAGTTGTGGCGATGGCCGATCATGGCTTGAAAGGCCTCGTCGATATGCTTTTCTTCGAGCGGAGATGCATGGAGTTCGTCGATCAGCAAACTGATGTAGAACGGCGCCAACCAATCGACACGATCCAACAACGTTTCCAACCAAGCATCGTCGGCTTGCAGTCCTTTTCGCCGCAACAAACACTGGGTATAACTCAATGCCTCATCGCGCCGGAACGGACGCATTTTAACTTCGCGCAAATCGTTGATGTGTTTGGTAAATCCCATACCTTCCACTACGTTCTGCAAGCCAATGGAACCGGCATAGAGAAATTGGATTTTGCCTTTATAACGCGGCCCTTGGCGCAATTCGCGCTGGGTGGTCAGCAACTTGCGCACTTGCGGCACCCCTTCGTTTTCGCGGATGTTTTCCAACGTCTGTGGAAATTCGTCCAACATCAACACGATGGGGCGGCCCGGCTCCAGATTTTCCAGTAAACGGCAAAACTCGGCGTGATAATCCAGCGCCTTGGCGTCGCCGAAACGTACACTCTTGCCCAGTTCTTGGATATTGATACTTTTGAAGCGACTGGTGATACTCCATCCCAGCGAATCCCATCGGCTCAAAAAGCTTTGGTCTACTAAATGAGAAATCAGCTTGCGATAAAACTCGTCGACAGTATCCGACGACTCGACGATCAAATAAGTGGGCAGAAAAGCATCAGGAGCATTGGCTTCCAGATGTTGCATCAACTGGGTTTTGCCAATACGGCGATGACCACTGAGAATGACATGCTCGCCACTTGTCAAACGATCGGTAAGCGTTTCAAGTACATCGTGTAAAGGCTGATATTGAGGCATAAAGGACTCCTGACAATAAATATGTTGCCATCGTAATAAGCAATAGATTTATTGTCAACATGTTTGACTAAATTTTCATTGTCAAAAAACATACGTCCAATACCTTCAATGTATCGCTCAATCATATTTATGCCCCCCAGCCATTCGACGACCATGCAAATCATAAAGTCAGGCTTGTCCGGTTCCGCGACGATGTAGCGGCATCTATTCATGATGGTTGTCTGTGCTGGCTTGGGGCGCTCCAGCGAGGAAACGATGAAAAACTTTTATATATCGATTCGATATTAGTATAGAATTTCACCGAATCCGTTGAGGCGTTTTCACCCCAAGGGGAACGATCTTGCGGATCTCTGTGGATGACGGATGTAAATCCGTCATCTCGCCATGTTTGCACTGACATTGTCAGACAATTTCCAAAGCCAAACCTTCAGGTATTGACATGATTAAAGAGCATTTTGATTTAATCATTGCGGCGATCGTTGTATTGACCCTCGCCCTGTACGATGTGACGTTGGATCTCTTCCTCAGCCTGCTGCATCTGCTGTTTGAGATGCTGCATTTCGCTTTTGAATGGCTGGAACTGGGAATCGAGCATACCGTGGAGCATTTTTTTCATACCTCGCGCCATGGCAGCCAGATCGTCACCTTTTATATCCTGTTTCTGCTTGGCTGCGGAATGTTGTTCTGGTTGAGCCGGTGCTTACCGCGCTTTTATGCGGTTTTAAAACAGTTCGTGCAGCAGGCTTGGCTACGCCGAAAAACCGAATTGCAGATGTATTGGCTTTCGTTGACCTTGCCCTACAAATTGCGGCTATTTTCCACCGTATTGGGTGTCGCTTATTTGGCCACTGCTTTAGTAATGTGAGCTGATTTTTTACCTTTTCACCTGGGAGTTTTTGATGGAAATCCACGTTTACGACACCTATGTTAAAGGGCGCGACAACCATGTCATGCACTTTGATGTATTCACCGCCCGCAAAGACAGCGAGCAAGCCATTCAATATGCCAAACAGTGGCTGACTTCAATCGGCGAAAGCGACGCGATAGTGTCCAGCAAGGAATGCCGTTTTTGCCACACTCAACAGGCACCGGTTGACGTGATTGAAACGATTAATCGTCAGGGTTACTTCATTTACAAAATGGAAGGTTGTCCGGCTTGATAGAAAGGTTGCTGTGATGCCACGAGCTTACGGGGCCTGCATTCACGATGAAAAAGCTTGGTCAAAGATTATCAACAGCGATCAAAAACTTCATCTTTCAACACATCAAATTCGTTGAATGCAATTTTCAAACTGAGCTTCAGGTTGATGATGCAAGCGATTGTGGTGCCGGTAAAAATACAGATCATGATGGCGATTTGGTATTTCACTGCCAACCACGGTTCGCTGCCACCCAGGATTTGTCCTGTCATCATGCCCGGCAGCGAAACCAATCCCATCGTTGCCATGTTGGCGATGGTAGGGTTGATCGCCGCTTTAACCGCATCTCGAAAATAAGGGCGGACAGCTTCCCAACGTGTCGCTCCCAGCATCAGAAAGGTCACGTATTCATTTTCGTTTTTGCGCAATGCCGAATAGAAGCGTTCCAGCGCGATGACGTTTCCTTGCAAACAGTTACCAAGGATCATACCGGCCAACGGTACAACATAGCGGGCATCGTAAAAATGAGCAGGCTGAATAACCAGAGCCACCAGATAGGCGGTGGCGAACAATATGCTTGATCCAATTGCCATAAAAGTGGCTAGTGCAAAATAGCGCGCTTTAATGCCCGCTCGCCGGAGAATACTCAGATCAGCGACAATCAGCATGATCAGTATCCATAATCCGTTCAGCCAAGGCTCGTTCAGGTCGAACAGCGCTTTTAAATAGATACCAACCAGCGCTAACTGAATAGTCATCCGCAGCATGCCGACGCCAATATCCCGGCTTAATCGCAAACCGATCAGCCAGAGCATAAACCAGGGTATCAAACACAGAGCGTAGAGGATCGCCATCCGTGGTAATGCAATATCAAGTGTTTCCATGGCGCCCCAGCTTAATCAGATGACCTGCTTCCAGTTCAAAAACGCTATCACTGCGCTCCATCCAATCCTGATCATGAGTGACCGACAGAACAGTAAATTGAGGATCGGAGAAAACATCGAAAACAGCTTGTTTGCTTTCCATGTCCAGCGCGCTGGTGACTTCGTCCAGCAAGTACAGTTTTTTATCTAATAACAGACCCCGTGCCAGTGCAATGCGCTGTTTTTCGCCACCGGAAATACGGCTGCTTTTCGCATTTAAAATATCGGCTGACAACCGCAACCGATGTAAAACCTCAAGCAGTTGATTTTCACTGGGCCGCTGATGGTGATGGGCTTTAAATTGAAAAGGCAGTAGCAGCGCATCTCTGACCTCATCGGCCCCCAGCATCGGTTCTTGGCCGATGTAGGCTATGCCGCTACGGACAGTCTGAAGGGATAGAGGCGTTAAAGGCTGTTCCTGAAAATAAACCGTTCCTGATTGCAAGGTGTGAAGTCCCATAATGGTTCTCAGCACGCTACTTTTGCCGGAGCCGGATTTGCCGCATAACGCGGCTTTATCTCCCCGCATTAGCGCAAAGCTGATGTTGGAAAGAATCATTTTTTCGTGAGCGGCCACTGAAACCTGCTCGAAGCGAATGATCGAAGACATTAAATGGTGATTTGGCATGAAATTAATGGCGAAGATAAGGTCTTTTGAGGAGCTTGGCTATCAGCATTTCCAATGGACGCCTTTGCAAGTCGCCAGCTCATTGATACGGCCGCACTTTGCAGGCACCTGTTTTGGTGCAAACACAAGCTACTTTGGTGCAAAGCATGCCGGGTGATGACTCGTTAAACCTCGCTGCGCCACGCTAAACGGCGGGATTAAAATGATTGGCACGGGCTATGCTGGTAAAACAACGGTGCAACGGCGCACCTCATCTTCTCTTCAACAATGGCGTTGAAAAACCGCTGGTTTTAATTGGCGGCTAAAACTTGATTCGTCCATTGATCCTGCCTTGATACCTGTTAGGACATCCGCAATGTACGACTAAGTGACGCTCGTTTTAAGGGAAGGCCACAGCTTGCATACCCAAGCCTAATCAAACGAATGAAGCGGTATCCAAACCCTTCATTCACTGCTTTCCTAACTTTAATAAGGGTGAGTTATGTCCTATCTGATTCCTTCAGAATTTGTCACAAAGATGGTCGACGCGGGTGAATCCAAAATCTTCATGTCAACCCGAGATACCTTGATCAGGGCGTATATGGCCGGCGCCATCTTGGCGCTGGCGGCGGTATTTGCGGTCGCGATTACCGTCCAGACCAACTCGCCAATCTTCGGTGCCATTTTATTTCCCGTCGGTTTTTGCATGTTGTATTTACTGGGCTTCGATCTTCTGACAGGCGTGTTTGTGTTGACACCGCTGGCCTGGATCGATAAACGCGCGGGCGTGACGCTGGGAGGCATTCTAAGAAACTGGGGTTTGGTGTTTGTCGGTAATTTTCTGGGCGCCTTGACCGTGGCGGTGATGATGTCGATTGTCTTTACTTACGGTTTTTCCGTCGAACCCGACGCCGTCGGTAAAAAACTGGCCGGCATCGGCGAAGCGCGGACGCTGGGCTATGCCAAATACGGTATCGCCGGCTGGTTTACGATTTTTATTCGCGGCATGTTGTGTAACTGGATGGTGTCCACCGGCGTGGTGGGGGCGATGATTTCGACCTCCGTCAGCGGCAAGGTGATCGCGATGTGGATGCCGATCATGCTGTTTTTCGGCATGACCTTCGAACATTCGGTGGTTAACATGTTTTTGTTTCCTTCCGGTTTGATCATGGGCGGCAATTTCTCGATTGCGGATTATTTTATCTGGAACGAGATCCCCACTGTGTTGGGCAATCTGATTGGTGGCTTGGCATTTACCGGCTTGACCCTTTATTCCACCCACATCAGGACCGCGCCCAAGCGTTCCTTCAATTAACCGCCATTCATTAGAAGCCTCGGCTCTCTGTAGACTGAGACTTCACTATCATCGTTATTCTTGATAAAGGAGTGAGCCATGACACGCAACGAAGTTACCGAATTGATTGTCACGCAAAAACTGCGCAAGCAACTGAGCTGGCCGCAACTGGCCGAGGCGATAGGGCAAAGTAAGGAGTGGACCACGGCCGCTTTGCTGGGGCAGATGACCCTGAACGCCGAGCAGGCCGCCAAAGTTGGAGCATTGCTGGAATTGCCCGCCGAGGCAATCGAACAACTGCAAGTGGTTCCGTATAAAGGGTCACTGCCCAGTGCCGTACCAACCGATCCGTTGATTTACCGTTTCCACGAGTTGGTCAATGTCTACGGCACCACCTTTAAAGCGCTAATTCACGAAGAGTTCGGCGACGGCATTATGAGTGCTATTGATTTCAGCATGGATTTGCAGCGAGAAGCCGATCCGAAAGGCGACCGGGTCAAGATCGTGATGAGCGGGAAGTTCTTGCCCTATAAAAGTTATTAAGGCGGATTTTGCCGAATAATGTCCCGCCAATTAAAAATTGCCGTCGGCCAATATTCCGATAAAGGCCGTAAGGGCATCAATCAGGATTTTCACGGCGTTTATATTCCGAAAGAACCGCAGTTGAGTTCAAAAGGTATTGCGCTGGCCGTGGCCGACGGTATCAGCAGCAGCGATGTCAGTCACATCGCCAGCCAGGCCGCCGTGGCCGGTTTTTTAGAGGATTATTTTTGTACCTCGGAAGCCTGGTCGGTCAAGAAATCGGTGCAACGGGTGTTGGCGGCCAACAACTCCTGGTTGCACGCGCAAACCCGGCACAGCCGTTATTGTTACGACATGGATCGCGGCTATGTTTGTACCTTGAGCGCGATGGTGATCAAATCCACGACCGCGCATATTTTTCACGTCGGCGACACCCGGATTTACCGAGTGCAGAGCGACGATCTGGAACAGCTAACCCAAGATCATCGTCTGTGGGTTTCGCAGGATAAAAGCTATCTGAGCCGCGCCCTGGGGATGGACTCCCATCTTGAAATCGATTATCAAGTGCTGACCGTCAGCAAGGGCGATATTTTCGTGTTGGCCACCGATGGCGTTTATGAATATGCCAGTTCGTGTTTCATCGCCCAGGCCATTCATCAGGCGGGCGACGATCTGGATAGCGCGGCCAAAGCGATCGTCGATCAGGCTTACCAGCAAGGTAGTCGCGACAATCTGACGATTCAGATCGCCAGAATCGAAAACTTGCCGACACCCAATGCCAATGAGCATTATCAGTCCTTAACCGAACTGCCGTTCCCGCCGGTTTTGGAGGCCAGGATGGCGTTCGACGGTTACACCATCGTCAGGGAGTTACACGCCAGCAGCCGTAGCCACATTTATTTGGCGGTAGACAACGAGACCCAGGCACAGGTGGTGATCAAAACCCCGTCGATTGACTTGCGCGGCGACCCGGCTTATCTGGAGCGCTTCCTGATGGAGGACTGGATTGCGCGGCGCATCAATAATGCTCATGTACTTAAACCGTGCGCGCAGACCCGCAAACGCCACTTTCTTTACGTCGCCACGGAATTTATCGAGGGCCGGACCTTGAAGCAGTGGATGATAGACCATCCGCAACCGGACCTGGAAACCGTGCGCGACATCGTCGAACAAATCGCCAAGGGGCTGCGGGCGTTCCACCGCCTGGAAATGCTGCATCAGGATTTGCGGCCCGACAACATCATGATCGATAGTACCGGCACGGTGAAGATCATCGATTTTGGCTCGACCAGAGTGGCCGGTATCATGGAAATCGGCTCGCCCATCAAGCACGAGAATCTGCTCGGCACCGCTCAATATACCGCCCCGGAATACTTTCTGGGACAACAAGGCACGGTGCGTTCGGAACTATTTTCGCTGGCAGTGATTAGCTACCAGATGTTGACCGGCAAGCTGCCTTACGGCGCCGAAGTGGCCAAATGCAAATCCAGGGCCGAGCTAAACAAATTAAAATTCGACGCCACGCTTTATCGCAATCAGGAGATTCCCGGCTGGATCGACGATACCATCAGAAAGGCGGCTGATCCGAATCCCGACAAGCGCTATGAAGATCTGTCAGAGTTTATCTTCGATTTGCGCCACCCCAATCCCGCTTTCTTACACAAAACCGGTCAAGCCTTGTTGGAGCGTAATCCGGTGGCTTTCTGGAAAGGTGTTTCCCTTATCTTGGCGATGATCGTCGCGGTATTGTTGATCAATCGATAGGCAGTATTTTGTCCAGTAACTTTCCATTCCTCCTACGGCCGACCAACAATCACACTTATCTGACAAAGAAATAGCGTCGGTAAAAAAAGTATTTTAGCAAACCACATTAACGTCAAATTATAAGTCTCTGATCATGCTCAATATTGAAAAAACACGCGACAGCTGTGGTTTAAAAACCACTTGAAATCCGCATTTAATAGAGGAAAATCATGTGCTTACCGGCATTTCCACGCCGCCAGCACATTCTTCAAATATTAAAAGGAGACAGCATGAAAATAGCACTTGTCGCAATGGCGGGGCTCACTATCGCCGCACTGATAATGATTTCAGCCTTCCAGCTATTAAAAGTCGTTATACAAGAATTGGTCAATATGGTTTCCGAGGCCTGGTATAGCCCTGAGCAACATTAAACTGATCCTAGAAAATTTTCCGTTCCGCGCTAGAGTCGTCGTCCTGAACAGCTACGGAAAATTGCTGCGACAAACTGTCGCATTTATTCTGGACAAAGCATTTTTAATTCATTAGAATGCGCCCACCTTGACTTAGGTCAATACGAGCTGAAAGCTTCGTATCTTTTGAGGGGGAGGGAAGCGACCGTGATACGGTACAATAATAATAAGAGCGCAAGCTATTAACCTGCCGTCACTGACGGTAGGCGTCCACAAAACATAAAAATAACACCGGACGAGGCCCACTTCATGTGGGCTTTTTTATGTCTGTAATTTTCTAAACCAACTAGTTATTCAGATGGCCGAAAGACCCGACCCACTTCCACAAGAAATCATGGACACCGAACGTTTCATTGACGAACTGATGAACGACAGCAAGCACCCGGTCCACAATCGCGCTCATCCGCTACATAAGGAATCAGTTAAAGCTTTGGACGAGATGATGCAGCGTCTGGATGCCATGCGGAATGAATGGCTGTCTAAGAGTTAAAACTGTTGTTCGCATGGAATGCCATCATTGTCGCCATCCATCTTTGTACCAGGGCAATTTTGCAGGTAATAGGCGGCTTCCTCATACGAAGCCATTTCAGAGCAATGTACCTTGCCCTGACATTGAAACTGTTGAGTAGATTCTGAAGGTTCAGCAATCGGCAATCCTTGTTGACTGCCAGATACATTTTGATTCGCAAACTTGCCGTAAATTGAAACAGCGGCGACCACTAGCAGAACCGGAACAAACTTAAACCCGCTTTTCTTATACGGCGGCCTATAGGTGTTTTGGCCTTTATGATGCCTTTGAATTGAGGGGGTTGCTTTTTGTATTTTGGGTTTTCTGTCTATCGGGCTGACAGTCAAAACCTGAGACACACCGTCTATTTTTGCGTTGACTGCTCGTAGCTTACCGTTATCATCAAGACTCGTTTGGTAATAAATAATGTCACCTACTACAGGTGCACGACTCATACTTTTCAATGCCGATATGTGGATAAAAATATCAGCGCCGCCATTATCCGGTTTTATGAAACCAAAGCCTTTCTCATCTATCCAGCGAAGCAGTTTACCTTTTTCAATTTCCATAGCTTAGTTATCTGTCATTTTGGGATTAGGCAACCAACTCACTCGCAACCATTTCAGCCTGTTTCAACAGGGTTTCCGTAGCGACAGGTATTACGCCGCTATACCGCTGTTTATGTGATAAACGATCAGGAAATCAGCCAATTTAACGACAAATTGGTCATCAGCTGCGCACCTTGAGGCTGCAACAAAAACAAGCTGCGTATTCATTTTTGTAGGGAAATGGAAATCAGAAACTTGCCCGCCCCCAAGTTGAGATGCGGCGTGCAAGCTTATCTAACCGACCTACCCTAAATTCCCAGCCAATTTTGCGGTTTCAAATAGGTTTGGTATAGCTCGGTTTCCGGGCTGTCCGCCTCCGGTTGCCAATTGTATTGCCAATGCGCGATTGGGGGCATGGACATTAAAATGGATTCGGTTCTACCGCCCGACTGCAAGCCGAACAGGGTGCCGCGATCGTATACCAGATTAAATTCCACATAACGGCCGCGCCGATACAACTGGAAGTTGCGTTCCCGTTCCCCGTAAGCCGTATTTTTGCGTTTCTGGACGATGGGTAAATAAGCCGGAATATAGTGGTCGCCGACGCTTTGCATAAAGGCGAAGGCTTGGGCAAAATCCGGCTGGTTCAAATCGTCGAAAAACAAGCCGCCGGCGCCTCGAGTTTCGTTGCGGTGTTTCAGAAAGAAATATTCGTCACACCATTTTTTATAGCGGGCATAGACGTCGTCGCCAAAAGGCTGGCAGGCTAGTCGCGCGGTTTGATGCCAATGCACGACATCTTCCCGGAAAGGATAAAACGGCGTTAAATCGAAACCGCCGCCAAACCACCAGATCGACGGTTCACCTGCTTTTTTGGCGATAAAAAATCGGACATTGGCATGCGAGGTCGGCACATAAGGGTTGCGGGGATGAATCACCAAGGATACGCCCATGGCTTCGAATTGGCGGTTAGCCAGTTCGGGGCGCTTGGCGGTTGCCGATGGCGGTAAGTGGCTGCCGAACACGTGCGAAAAATTAACCCCGCCTTGCTCGAACACCTCTCCATTCACCAATACCCGAGAACGTCCGCCGCCGCCTTCATCGCGGTCCCAAGCATCTTCGACGAAGCGCGCCGAAGGTTCTTCGGTTTCTAAAGTGTCACAAATCCGATCTTGTAAATTCAGCAAATAGTTTTTGACTGGAGAGATGTCGTTCTCACTCATGATAAAGCGCGGTCCTATCGATAAAGGTCTCGGTTGGCGACACTAATGTGGTTGCCGGATAAATGCAAATTAACATAAAACTTACCGTGGAAGATTCGGATAAGCCATTGACCCATTTCGGCAGAAGCCCTAGATAATTGATGGCAATAAATGTACCTATCCCAAGAAACTGTCGTTGACTGAGCGGAGTCGAAGTCAACTATTCGCTTCGCTTGCGAAAGCTTCGCTCAGCACAAGTCCACTCAGCGAACGATAATTTTGGCATCGGCAATAGTTACAAGCTTTATCAAAAAATACTTAATCACGCGAACATAAGCTAATTTTATAGTCGGCTTATATCTCAATGCCAAGGCCAACCGGGCAATGATCGGATCCTAGAATGTCCGGCAGAATAAAGCTATCTTTGACTTGCCCGAGCAAAGACCGGCTGGTCAATACATAATCGATCCGCCAACCGATGTTTTTTTCGCGGGCATTGGCGCGGTAACTCCACCAACTGTAAGCCACGGTTTCCGGATGGAAATGCCGAAAGCTGTCAATCAGGCCGGCCTCGACAAAGCGGCTAAAGCCGTCGATTTCAGTTTGGGTATAACCGGCGGATTTATTGTAATTGGCCTTGGGTCTGGCGATGTCGATGGCCTGATGAGCCACGTTGAAATCACCGCAAGCGATCAACGGCTTTTGCGCCTGTAAGCTTTGCATGTAGGCCAGCAGTTCGAGATCCCAAGTTTGCCGATAATCCAGGCGTACCAATTGATCGCCCGAATTGGGCACATAGACATTCAACAAAAAAAACTTGTCGAATTCGGCCACGATCACCCGGCCTTCCCGGTCGTGTTCATCTATGCCCATGTCATGGATAACCCGCAGTGGCTGTTGCCGGGTTAGCAGCGCCACGCCCGAATACCCCTTGCGTTCGGCCGAGTTGCTGTAAATATGATAATGGTCGAGATTTTCCAGGGCTTTATCGACTTGATCATCTTGGGCCTTGGTTTCTTGCAACAAAATACAATCGGCGTCCAGTTGAGTCAGAGTGTCGCGAAAACCTTTGGTCTGAACGGCCCGTATGCCGTTGACATTCCAGGAGATAATTTTCATGTGCTGTTTCCGGTTTGGAGTTGGGATTAGCGCAGTGGAAATACAGGCTAGTTCGGCATTCTAACGGCTTGGAATCAATAGAACCAACAGAAATGAATGCAGCCTCGCCCCAATGGCGACTTACGCGGCGGACCGTTGAATCAGCTACAGCAACCGGCTAATCAGGAGTTTTATGGCTTATTGGGCCGTCGAATTTTATCCAGCCAACACGCGTTTTGCCGCGAGGCAAAGTGGATTTAAGGAAAATTTTCCATCAAGTTTGTAAAATGACGCAATCGGGAGGCGCGAGATCAATGCGCATCACTGAGTTCAACACAGCCACCGGGCTTAATAAATTAAGGAAACACGATGTTCTCATTGCAAACCATCTTCGGCAAAGGTGATAAATTTTATGGCTTATTGGAAGCCAGCGCGGAATCCGCGTGTTCGTCGGCCAGCGCCTTGATCGAGCTGCTAAGTTCCCCGGCAACCCAGCAATCATTGGAAAAGTTTAAACAAGCCCGCCGCCGTGAAAAGAACTTATTTGCCCAAATCAGCGAGGAACTGGTCAATACTTTTGTTACCGTGTTGGATCGCGAGGACATTGAAGCTCTTAACAGCGCTCTTTACAAAATCCCCAAGGTCGTGGAAAAGTTTGCCGAACGTTATACGCTAGCCTTGGAGCGTGTCGGCGATGTGGATTTCATCAGCCGTGCGCGGATGTTGGAACAAGCCTGCAAAGTCTTGGAACAAATGGTCAGGCAGTTGCGTAAAGGCATGGATTTGGACGAGGTCAAAAGATTAAACGATCAGCTGCAAGCCATTGAAGCCGATGCCGATAATCAAATCCTGGATTTATACCGGGACATTTATACCAACGAAGTTGATCCTATCCGTTATTTGATCAAAATGAATTTGTTTGAAATCCTCGAAAAGGCGATAGACCGCTGCCGCGATGCCGGCAATGTCGTGTACCACATCGTTTTAAAAAATTCATAAAAGGATTTTCATGCTGACATTGCTTTTGCTGGTCATTCTGGTCGCGCTGATATTTGAGTTTGTCAACGGATTCCACGATACAGCCAACTCTATCGCCACGGTGGTTGCCACCAAGGTTTTGACCCCAACCCAAGCTGTCATTCTGGCCGCGGCGACTAATCTAGTCGGCGCGTTATCCGGTACCGCGGTAGCTAAAACCATTTCGTCCGGATTAGTCGATACCGGCATGGTGAATATCACATCCGAAGTTCTGATCTGCGCACTGACCGGCGCCATTATCTGGAATCTGATTACCTGGGCCTTGGGGCTACCTTCTTCTTCCAGTCACGCCTTGATCGGCGGCTTGTGCGGGGCGGCACTGGCCGCGGGACACAATAATCCCGATGTTTTGATATGGTCAAAAACCGCGGCCGTCTGGACCGAGAATAAAGGTTTGCTTTGGAAAGTTGTGATTCCGATGGTCAGTTCGCCGGTCGCCGGTTTTGTCTTGGGTATCGCCATTATGGGCGGCTTGATGGCCATCATTAGCGGCATGAATTCGGCCGGTGGCGTACTGGCGAGAATATCGCGTCCGAAATGGATTAATGCAGTATTCGGCAAGGCACAACTATTGTCGGCCGGTTACATGGGCTTTGCTCATGGCAGCAATGATGCGCAAAAAACCATGGGTATCATCGCCCTAGCAATTTTTACCGCAAACAGCGGCGGCACACTCGATCAGTTACCGCACTGGGCTGAATTCTTGCGCCCGGATGGGGGCGAGAAGGATATCGACACTTGGGTCGTCTTTGCTTGCGCTTTGGTGATGGCGCTTGGTACGGCAGTAGGCGGCTGGCGCATTATTAAGACTTTGGGCCATAAAATGGTCAAACTGCATCCGATCAACGGTTTCGCCGCGGAAACCAGTTCGGCAACCATTTTGTTGGCGGCCGCCCATTTCGGTATGCCGGTTTCCACCACGCATAGCATTTCAACCGCAATTATGGGCGTAGGCTTTGCCAAAAACCCCTATACACTTAGACTTTCCGTCATTGAAAAAATTGTTTGGGCATGGATTTTGACGATTCCGGCCGCGGGCGGGATTGCTTGGCTAATGGTCAGTTTATTAATTAAGTTGCAGTAGGGGATGATAAACCGCTGTTAGTCGCGCCTTGCCTTGGCTCCGCTTAGATTCAGCTTAATCGCACGAATGCGGTTTTTATCCCACGGGCCATCCGATTACGCTACGCGAATCGTACGACATGAACCGAAGTCAGACCGGCTGCTAGGCTGCAAGGATAGTACTGGGATTGGATACCCGGCCTGGTGGTCATGACGATACTGGTGTATTGCAATGAATGTACCCAATCCAAGCAATTTGCCGTTGACTGAGCGGAGTCGAAGTCAACTGTTCGCTTCGGCCACTTCGGCTTTGCTCAGCACAAATCCGCTCAGCGAACGACACATATTTAACATTGGCAATGGGTACAAACTTTCTCAAAAATCACCTAAGGTCCGTAAACCGATGAAGCGACTGTCTCTACTTTATATTCTGATGTTGGCGGTGGTAGGAGCCGCTATCGTCGGCGTGTTGCAGTTGGGCTCTACACTGCCCATGCCTCGAAGCACGACAGGGGACCCGCCGGGAAAAGCCGTCACGGCAATGGCTCATAATTCAGGGCTTTCCAGCATGCTGGAAGGACTGATGGCAAACCTTGATCACCCATTGAGCCATTTGTTTGTCCAATTGCTGGTCATCATCGCGGCATCTCGCATAATGGGAAAGTTGTTTACACGCCTTGGTCAGCCAGCGGTCGTCGGAGAAATGGCGGCCGGCATCTTGCTGGGACCGTCCTTGTTTGGATGGCTAGCCCCCGAGGCGTTCACATTCGTGTTTGCCAAGGATTCGCTAGCTACGCTCGGGCTATTAAGCCAGATCGGTGTCTGTTTTTTCATGTTCGCCGTGGGCATGGATGTAAACATCAAGCATCTGCGCGGCAAGGCCCACGCAGCGCTAGTCGTCAGCCATGCCAGCATCGTGATCCCTTATCTGCTTGGCGTGCTGTTGGCATACTTCCTATATAGCGAACTGGCGGTGCCCGGCGCCACCTTCACCGCTTTTGCCTTGTTCATGGGTATTTCCATGAGCATTACGGCTTTTCCGGTTCTCGCCCGTATTTTGCGAGAGCGCGGCTTGTCTAAAACTTTGCTGGGTAGCACGGCCATCACCTGCGCGGCGGTGGATGATGTGACGGCCTGGAGCATACTGGCTGTTGTGGTGGCGATTGCCAAGGCGACCAGCCTAAGCGGTTCCGCACTGAACCTCCTACTGGTTCTGGCGTTTGTTGCCCTCATGGTTGCCGGCGTGCGGTGTCTGTTGCCGCGCTGGCTAGGCGATGAACGGCTGGCGCGCGAGGAGCCATCCAAGGGAACGCTGGCGACTATCGTCTGTATAGTGGTTGCCTCGGCCTTGAGTACGGAGGTGATTGGTATTCACGCCCTGTTCGGCGCGTTTTTGGCTGGGGCAATCATGCCGGAAAGCCATGATTTTCGGCACAAAATCAGCATGCGGGTGGAAGACTTCAGTTCTGTGCTGCTGTTGCCCTTGTTCTTCGCCTTCACCGGCTTGCGCACGCAAATCGGCTTACTCGACGATTTGCAGGGCTGGCTGTTATGTCTGTTGATCATCCTAGTCGCCACGCTCGGAAAACTGGGCGGCAGCGCGATTGCGGCGCGATTGACCGGCATGAGTTGGCGCGTATCCTTGCAGCTTGGCGCATTGATGAATACGCGCGGACTGATGGAGCTCATCGCGTTGAATATCGGTTATGACCTGGGCATCCTCTCGCCGCGTCTGTTTACGATGTTGGTGCTCATGGCGTTGTTGACAACGATGCTGACCGGGCCATTGCTGACACTTTTCGGAACACAACGGCTTGCGGCGGACAATATCCAAGAGCCTTCATGTGTTTGAACGCAATGCTCCGCAAACCATGGAGCATATGCGATGAAGCACTAACCGCATCGGTCGCGATTAATGCGTCTAGCTTCGCGCGGCGCCCATCTTCGGGCTTGATCTTATTAGGGCCGGCGATAAGGTCGAATCATCCTTGATCGATGCCAACCCTATAGCCGGAGAAATTTTCTTAGCGAATATTACGATTAACGGTGCGTTTGCGACCGAAGAACGTCATCGCGCCCAATGCCGACAAGAATAACGGCATCGCCGCCGGCACCGGCACAGGAGCCACGCCGATGGAAGCCGACGTCATCATCCGGCTTTGCAGGTCGCCGTGCATCGTGGCGAAATCACAGCCATCCGCTCCACAATCGGCATTGTAAATATCGACGCCGTTTTGAGTATCCGAGACGATCTCGGCACCGGTAAAGGAATAGACCCAAAACATAGCTCTGCCTCCTATGGTCGAGGCCATGATGTCGCCAATTTCGCGCAAGGTATCGCCGGGTTCGAGCAGTTGCGCCTCGGCCATCGTTAAGTTTTCGAACAATGGGTTGGTCGCCATCAAATCGTCCAGTGATACTGCGGTAGTATCTTCGGCGCTGACCCCTTGCACCCAAATAGGACGACTACCGTTGTTGGTGACGGTCGCGACCAATTGGCTGCCTTCCAGTGTCCAGTCTGGCGTAACGATTGCCGGTTGCTCCACCGGTGCGGGCGGTGCGGGCGGCGTGACCGGAGCTGATTGGGCTGCCGCCAGGGTATTGGTGCCGGCGTAATAAAGTTGGCCGTCGGACGAATTTCTGTCCAACCAGTTGTAACTGATGCTGCCCGGCGCCTTCATCAAATGCACGCCGAAATGAGTAATGCCGTCGATTCCAACAGAGGAAGAGTACGAGCCGGGCTTGTTGCCGTCATGAACGACACTGAGTCCGCCGGAGGTGTTGTAGCCGCTACCGCAGCCGAAGGCCGAGCCGCAGTAAGTCGACATCAGATCGCTGGTGCTCATGCCGCTCAGGTCGACCGCAAAGCCTTCCATCTCCGAGCCTGTACGGTTGTAGACATCGGAGTTGCCGAGATAACCTATAATTTGTACGCTGCCGCTGGCCAGAGCCGCGGAGCTTCCCAGCATAAGAGTAAGCGCTAGGCTTCCGACCTGATATTTCCGTTTCAGTATTTGCCTCATCATTGTCTCCAGGCGAGTTATATGATTGATTTTCCGTGTGGTTTGCCGACTTATCGATGAAGAGTACATAACGGAGGGTTAGTATGCGTTCTTACTACGCTAAGTCGGCATTAGCTTACCATATGTAAGGTAATTCAAGCATCCACAAAAAACCAGCGGAACAGGACCAGGCTTGCAATTGGGGGTGTGGAAATCGCGACCTTCTTGAACTTGTTTGACGACCATTAAAAGACTATATTAAGTCCATACCTTGGTTTACCGAGATTTGTATGCGTTATTCAACACAAGTAAAACCCATAAGCTATTTGAAAGCTAACGCCGCCGAAGTGTTATTGCAACTGACAGAACGGCGCGAGCCTATGGTTATCACCCAAAATGGCGAGGCCAAAGCAGTGATTCAGGATGTTGCATCCTATGAGGAAACCCAAGAGACGTTGGCGCTCTTGAAACTCCTGGCACTTGGTACTCAGGATATTGAACATGGCAAGGTCACCCCTGTTGGCGACGTGCTTGCTCGGCTGCGCGCAAAATCATCTGGCAAGTAATGTCGGGCCAACAATACGAAGTCTTGCTCACCAAGGGCGCCGAACAAGACTTGGAAACCATCTACGACTACATTGCCGAGTTCGACTCCGAAGCCAATGCCAACTATGTATTGGACGCTTTGATGGAAATTGTTGAGGGTTTGATCCATTTCCCTGATCGGGGAATCTATCCAAAAGAATTAATGGGATTAGGTATTCAGGATTACCGACAGGCATTTTTCAAACCATACCGGATCATTTATCGGGTAATGGGTCAAAAGATTTACATTGTCCTCATTGCGGACTATAGAAGAGATATGCAGGCTTTGCTGAGTCGCAGGCTGCTAAGTGCTTAGGGCAAACAATAAGACCCAGCCCCTTAGTAAACTGCTTCGCCCAGTCAAGAATCTGCCTGTCCCGGCCTATCCAGCAAATCAAACAACCCCTGTTGCGCATGCTGCAGGATTGCCGCCACCAACGGATGCTTTAACCGGCGCTGGGCGGTGATCGCGTAAAAGCGCTCCACCACCCCATCCGCCAGCCCCAGCATTTCGGTGCCGTACTGACGCTGAATTTCACTCGCAACCGCCCGTGGCGAAAAAAACAATCCGGCGCCGGCGGCACCGAAGGTTTTTAACAATGCGCTGTCCTCCACTTCGGCCTGTATCACCGGACTCAATTCTTGGCTGTCGAACCATTGATCCAGCGAGCGCCGCAGCGCGGTATTGGTGGTCGGCAGCAGAAACGGCGCCCCATTCAGACAGCGCGGGTAATTGCGCCGATAACGTTCGGCCAGCGCCGGCGCGGCAAAAACCGCCACCGCCGATTCGCCCAGGAAATGATTGAACACTCTGGCACCACTGGCGGGCGTGGCTGGTACATCCGACAGCACCATGTCGATACTGTGCAAACTGATTTCATTCAGCAAGCGCTCGGTTTTATCTTCCGTGCAATTAATTTGCGAGGGTTCCGACAACCGCAACAACGGTGCTATCAAACGGTAAGCAATCAATTTCGGCATCGCATCGCTGACACCGATGTTCAAGCGCGGGCCCCGCCCGGTACCGCGTCCTTTCAGCATATGAGTCATTTCCCTGCCCAAGGCGAAAATTTCGTCGGCATAGTGAAACACGGCCCGCCCGGTCTCCGTCAGGACTAGTCGGCGCCCCTCCTTGCGCCATAATTTGGCGCCGACGGCCTGTTCGAACACGGTCAATTGTCCGCTGATAGTCGGCTGCGCCAAATGCAGCATCTCGCAAGCCGCGCTGATGCTGCCATGTTTGGCTACCATCCAGAAATAATACAAATGCTGATAATTGACGCGTTCCATGACCACAAATACATCGAAAAAACCAATAAAAGATATTGAATTATTCTAATTTACTATTCCAAAAGATCGAAGTAATTTATCCACCTACCGTTGAACCACTTGGAACCCCCATGCCCAGCATCACCGAATATGATGATAAATCCTTGCGCGCCAGCATCCGCTTGCTAAAAGTCATGCTGAGTAAAGTCCTCAAAAGCCAGGCAAGTCCGCGCGTGGCCGATATTGTCGAACAATTACAAAATCAGTTTGCCGCCTTGCAACGCGACGGCAATCCGAGCCGGCGCCAGCAATTATTGAAAACCTTGCAAGACTTGCCGGCCGACACCTTGAATGAAGTGATCCGGGCCTTCAGTTTATATTTCAGCTTGCTGAACATCGCCGAGGAATCCACCGGATTGCAGCAACGCCGCCGCCAGATCGAAAAAAACAAACATTACTGGCGCGGCTCTTTTCATGACACCCTGCTAGCTTTTAAAAATTCCGGGGTCACCGCCAGCCAGTTGCAATCACTGCTGGATGATTTGAACTATCTGCCGGTGATGACCGCCCACCCCACCGAAGCCAAACGCCGCACGGTACGCGGCGCCCTACGCAGCGTGTTTCTGAGCCACGAAAAACTGCAACATGCCGACGTCAAGGGCTATTTCCGCCAGGAAGCCTTGGATAGACTCCATAGCCAGATTCAATTGCTATGGAAAACCGACGAAGTGCGCTCGCGCAGCATGGGGGTGATCGATGAAATCGACTCCGGCCTGTTTTATTTTCCACTGTCGCTGTTCGAGGCTACCGCCCAGGTGTACCGCAATTTCCAGCGCGCCTTGGTTGATGTCTACGGCAACCAGGCAGCGGAACAAGTCCGCGTACCGGGCTTTTTGAATTTCGGTTCCTGGATAGGCGGCGATCGCGACGGCAATCCCAATGTGAAGCCGCACACCACGGCCCTGGCCTTGCGTCTGCAAGCGCGCACGATTACCCAGGAATATCTGCGCCGCATTGACATTCTGCGCGAACAACTGGCCTATTCTCACGGCTTGTGCCAACCCACGGAGACTTTTTTACTAAGCCTGGAGCACGACCGTGAACTACTGGGCGAAAGCGCGATTGCCGTGGAACGAGGCTGCCTACAAGAGCCTTACCGGCATAAATTGTCGCTGATGAAATTTCGGATGCATCGCCGCCTGGAGTTGATTGAACAACGGATTGCCGGCGACAGCTCGCAAACCGATGCCCAGGCATACAACAATATTCAAAGTTTTCACGCCGATTTGTTGCTGATCCGGGAATCCCTGATCAGCCATGGCGACCTGGCCATCGCCGATCGGGATTTGCAGGACTTGATCCGCCTGGTGGACATTTTTGGTTTTCATCTGATGCAATTGGATGTCCGCCAGGAATCGAGCCGCCATAGCCAGGCCGTGGCGGAAATATTATCCGCCGCGCTGAATATCGATTATTTGCACCTGGATGAAAATCAGCGCATTGAAGTCTTAAGCGAAGCTATCGCCATACCTGGCGGCTTGGGTTATGACGCCAGTTGCTTATCGGCCCCCACCGCGGAAACATTGGAAGTGTTCCAGGTCATGGCACAGATGCGGCGCGAAATCGGTAACGACTGCTTCAGCCGTTATGTGATTTCGATGACCCATTCGGCCAGCCACATCATGGAAGTGTTGTTATTGGCGGCTCAAAACGGCTTGGCCGGGCGTATCAGCGGCCAATGGTATTGCCATATCGGCGTCAGCCCGCTGTTTGAAACCATCGACGACCTCAACCATATCGACAGCGTACTGCGCGGCCTGCTGGCGCAACCTGTCTACCGCGCCTTGCTGGATGCGTCGGGCCTGCGACAGGAAGTGATGCTGGGTTATTCCGATTCCTGCAAGGACGGCGGTATCCTGGCCTCGGCCTGGGGGTTATACCGTGCTCAGCAGCAAGTGATGGCGATTTCCGATAGCGAAGGCGTGCCTTGCCGCCTGTTCCATGGCCGTGGCGGCACCATTGGCCGCGGCGGCGGCCCCACTCACGAGGCGATTCTGGCACAACCTCCGGCCAGCGTGCGCGGACAAATCAAATTCACCGAGCAAGGCGAAGTCTTGTTTTATCGCTACAACAACATGGAAACCGCGATTTACGAGCTGACCATGGGCATCACCGGCCTAATGAAAGCCAGCCTGAGTTTGGTGCAACCGGTGCGGCCGGACAAAACCGACAATCTGGCGCTGATGAGCGAGCTGGCGCAACTGGGCGAGCGCAGCTATCGGCAACTGACCGAACACACGCCGGGTTTTCTGGACTATTTCTACGAAGCCACGCCGGTGTCGGAAATCGGCCAGTTGAATATCGGCTCGCGTCCGTCGCACCGTAAGAAGCAGGATAGGTCCAAATATTCGGTGCGAGCCATCGCCTGGGTGTTCGCCTGGGCCCAATCGCGGCAAACCTTTCCGGCCTGGTACGGCATAGGCACCAGCCTGGAAAGCTGGTGCGCCGGCAAGCCGGAGCGGCTGGCCGCGTTACGCGAACTGTATCGGGACTGGCCGTTTTTCCGCAACCTATTGAGTAATGCGCAAATGGCCCTGAGTAAATCCGACATAACGATTGCCGAGGAATACAGTGCGTTGTGCAGCGATCCGGAAATGGGCAAACGCATACACGGATTGATTGCCGGCGAACATCGCCGTTGCGTGGACTGGATTTTGGAGATCGCGGAAAGTGACCGCCTGCTGGCGGAAAATCCGGAACTGGCGGCCTCATTGCGCCGTCGTAATGATTATCTGGGACCACTGAATTACATTCAAGCCAGTTTATTGCGGTCGCTTAATCAAGATAACGAAAACGATAATGGGCAAAGCATTTGGACTAAGCCGCTGCTACGCACCATCAACGCGATTGCCGCCGGCATGCGAAATACCGGTTAAGGTTTTCCTAAAACCCTGCTCTAGCGCGCCGCCTGACAATCTTCTCTACGGGCACCGTTTCGAACGGCGCGCAGAGCGCCCGTCATTCGGCGCCTTGATCGATCCACGCCCTAATACGGGCAACGTCCGTTTCCGCTAGTTTATGGCTTTCGGCCATGCCCATGGTCGGGCGTTGGCCTGAAACGATTTCGATCAAGGGGCTAAACCCGCTCTGCCTCGCTACAATTAAGGGCGGTTTGGCGTCCGGCCCGAAAAAAGCTTGGAACACATCGACACGAAAACCCGCCAACTGCCTTTGCGGACCGTGACAACCGAGACAATGCTTTTCCAGGATCGGGTAGATGTCTTTCCAGACCAGATGCTCGGAATCGGCTTTGACCGGCGGCGCGGTGGCCGGCTCTGGTAATCGGCTATGCTTCCGCTGATGCATTGCTCCCGTCCCCTGGAGGCTTGGCGCCATTTCTTCCACATCCCGCCGCGCCATCCAGCCAAATCCAACACAGATGGCGGTAAAAACAACCACGGTCCAAATTGCGCTACGGACTAACGACGGCTGCGAGGTTTTCAACAGATGACAGCGCTTGCCGATCACCGTCACGATCCAATTCCAATGCAGCGCCAAATGGATCAGCATGGTCACCAGCAGTCCCAGACTGATCCAGAAATGCACGTCACCCCATTGATGCCGGGTCAACCCCCACAGGACATGGGTTTTATTACTACCCGGCGGCAACGGAAAACGCAGCAAATAACCGGTGGCAATCATGCCCACGAACAGCAGCGCCGCCACCAGATCGATAACGATATTGAGGATAGTCCGATTCATAATATTTCACCGCTAGCGAACATAAACCGACTAAGGGTGATTTCCCCAAAACTCCCTTAGGCTAATCCGAGATCCGATCAAAGAAAAAACAAAACCTGCTTGGTAACGGCGATTTTGACGATAAAAAACAAAGTCAGCAGCGCACCGGCAAAAGCAAGCCAGCGGTTTTGTCCCTGTTCGCGCATCGTTAACAAGCCTAAGCCGATGAAAACCACCATCAGAATAATTTTGGCAACGATCCAGGCATAACTTCCACTCAGCCAGTCACCCTGAAAGACCAGGCCAATCCCGGTCAAAAGCAACAGTCCGGCCAGAATATGCGGCGATAGTTTTACCCATTTGACGGCTAACATTTCGGGCCGGTATTGCGCCATGGCAACGCGTCCGACAAAACCGATAGCGACGAGAGCGACAAATAACAGATGTATGTGTTTCATGATGATAATGATGGTTAATGTAAGTGAAGTTACTTTAACACTGTACCCCAAACTGGGTCATCATCAAATCCGGACCGTTCTTGGGCAAGCGAAACCGATGCATCCGCCACCGGGCATCTATGGCCTGGAAATGCCTTCGTTTAATGGAATCGCCACAGTTGGGGCATTTTTGTAGCAAACGATTTTTTACCGCGCTAAGATTCCAGCCGGCCAAGCCAATCGAAATGATCCCTACGTTAACCAAACCAGGACATGACCATGCACAATAAACCGGCAAACAGCAGCACCCCGCTCCACGACATTATCCGAAACCGCTGGAGCCCCAGATCATTCGATGCCGACAAGGCGGTCGACCAAGCAATCTTAACTGCTTTACTGGAAGCGGCGCGCTGGGCGCCATCCTGTTTTAACGACCAACCCTGGCGTTTTATCGTTTGCAACAAGAGTAACGATGCCGCGGCCTGGGAAAAACTATTGGGCTGTCTCGCGGAAAAAAATCAGCTCTGGGCCAAAAATGCGCCGGTTTTAATCCTGTCGCTAGCGATGCAAAACTTCGGTCACAACGATAAACCCAACCGTTGGTCCGCATTCGATACCGGAGCCGCCAGCGTCAGCATATGCTTGCAAGCCACCGCGCTGGGCTTGGCCAGCCACCAGATGGGCGGATTCGATGCCGAACGCTGCCGAGAGTTATTCAAACTACCCGAGGCCTGTACCCCGATGTCGGTGATTGCCATCGGTTATCAGGCGGAAGCGGAGTTGTTAAGCGAGGACTTCAAACAAATCGAGCTGAGTGAACGCAACCGTAAACCACTGGAAGAAAGCTTCTATTTCGGAGCATGGGGAATAAAGGAATAGATGGCACATTGGCCTGGCTGATTTTTGACTAGATGAGGTAGGGTCGATTCAATTGACTCAACTAAAATCCAGTGGTCGACTGAATTCGACCCTACAACTCATTTATCCGACAGCCAAAGATTTAACTCTCGCAGCCGGTTTACAACCCCGCCAGCTTTTTTTCGTCTTCCTCCTGAAAATCACGGTAATTGATGGAGATCTTCAAGCCGGCAAAGCGTCCGGCCATTTTGACCAGCTCCTGCGTGGTTTTATCGAAGGAAAGTTTGACTTCGCTCAGCGCCCTATCCTCGTAACCTTCTTCGATATCGCGGGCATCCAAGCGGAACTGGTATTTATAAATCTCCAGTTTTTCCTGGTCCTCAATTTCCAGCGGTTCGCCCAACTCCTTAATCACGGCAGCTTTTTTAGGCAGATCGGCGGCAATTTTATCGATCAACTCGGCCTTGGCTCGCAATTGCTTTTTGTCTTCGTTGATTTCGGCGCCGCCCAAGGAACGGAAGGACGCCTCTAAAAATTCGGGCGGTGCAATTTGTAAAAACAACTTGGAAAACGACCATTCGGTGACTTTATCTTGCTGGTTAAAGGCCAAATCGCAGTAAAAACTGATTTCCGGATTGACCAATTGGTTGTTCTTGTCGATCTTGCGAAACCAATAGCGCCAGCGCTTGCCGTCGGCGGTTTGTTCCTCGCTGCTGGCATGCAATTTGGCCAGCGACACGAAATCCGCGCTTTCCAGGCGAGGCGCCTTGAAATGCACGGTAAAATCCTCCTTGGCCGTCACGCTAAAATAGCGGTCGAATTCTTCCATTTGCAGATAGGTTTGGTAGGCGTGCAACCATTCCAGACAACCAGTCTGGGTAGCGAGCAAGCCAAAAATCAGGAACAGCCGTAAATAGCGTTGCAATTTGTTCATGACACCCTCAGTGCCGAGTCGGCGAGTCATTATTATTGATCACGGGATTGAGCAGCAGGTTTTCCACGTCAATCTTGTCGAAATGGTACTGGGCTCCGCAGAACTGGCAATCGACCTCGATTTGGTCGCGCTCTTGCAGGATACCTTCCAGCTCGGACTTTCCCAAGGCAGATAAAGTGCCGCCGATTTTTTGTCTGGAGCAATTGCAGCTGAATTCCACCTCTTCCGCTTCGTACAACCTGACTTTTTCCTGGTGAAACAGGCGATGTAAAAGTTCTTCGCAGTCGAGCGTCAACATTTCTTGCGCCGTCACGGTATCGGCCAGCATTTCGAGCCGCTGCCAATCGTTTTTATCTTGTTTCTCCGCCGGCAGTTCCTGAATGAACAATCCGGCTGCATGGGTTTCGTTGGCGAACAGCCATAAACGGGTATCCAACTGCTCGGACTGAGAAAAATAGGTCTTCAATACCCCGGCCAAATCCTGTTCCATCACGCCGACAATGCCCTGATAGGGCTCGGCGGTTTCCGACTCCACGGTCAAGACCATGCGACCGCCCTCGCCTATCATCTGCCGCAGGTTGCCGCCGGAAACGATGGCTTCGCTACGCACCAGTCCGCGAATCCTGCGTTCGTTGGTCGCTTGCGCCACCAGCGCCTTCAGCTCGCCACTACCTTGCACCTGCATGATCATCGCGCCTTTAAACTTGATGGTGGCCGACAACAACACGACCGCGGCCAACGCCTGACCCAATTGGGATTCCACGGCGGGATTGACCAGTATCTGGTGTTGCTTGGCTTGTTGCCAGCTTTTCTCGAGCCGCACCCATTCGCCGCGTACACCGTGTTCTTCAAATAAAAAGCGTCTTAGGCAATCTTGTTGTTTCATATTTTTATGGCAAATTTAAAGCAGACTGGCGATTATAATCCTCCAACCGCCTTCATTCGACTTCGGATATTTAAGTTATGAGTTTTTTATTCAAAAAAACCGCGCTACCTAGCCCCGAACAAGCGCTGCCGGGACGGCAACAGGCCATGATTACCGCATCGCATCATCTGGTAACCGGCAACACTATCGTGCCGCCGTTTCCATCCCATCTGCAACAAGCCCAATTCGGCATGGGCTGCTTTTGGGGCGCGGAGCGTAAGTTCTGGCAACTGCCGGGCATTTTCAGCACAGCTGTCGGTTATGCCGGCGGCTACACGCCCAATCCTACTTATCAGGAACTTTGCAGCGGCATGACTGGGCATAACGAGGTGGTGCTGGTGGTGTTCGATCCGGCCCAGATCGGCTACATGGATTTGCTCCGGGTATTCTGGGAATCGCACGATCCCACCCAAGGCATGCGCCAAGGCAACGACGTCGGCAGCCAGTATCGTTCCAGTATCGACAGCTTCAGCGAAGACCAACAAGCCGCGGCGCTTCAGAGCCTACAACAGTATCAAACCAAACTGGATGCGGCCGGACTGGGAAAGATCACCACCGAAATTCGCCGGGCATCGGTTTTTTATTATGCCGAAGACGAGCATCAGCAATATTTGGCAAAAAACCCGAGGGGGTATTGCGGTCTGGGGGGCCTGGATGTTGAATTCGGGCAATGCTAAGGCGATTTATGGCAATAAATGTACCCAATCCAAGCAATTTGCCGTTGACTGAGCGGAGTCGAAGTCAACCGTTCGCTTCGACTCCGCTCAGCGAACGACACATATTTCACATTGGCAATGGGTACAAACTTTCTCAAAAATCACCTAAAAAGACGAAACCGCTCTCGCGCCAAGGGCGGAACCCGTGTTATCGGGCGGCAATCTATTTTGATCAAAGCCGTCATGATCGCTGACTAAATGAAAAATACAGCGATGGTATCGATACGATTCCGTCGCCGGGAATTTAAACAATGATTTGGTAAACTATTATCAGCGCTAAACTTATTGGTGGACAAGGCCCGCCCCAGACTTTTTCAGGTTGACTTTTAGGAAAAAATCCTTCAATTTACGCATCTGGTTTGGCTATCCAACAGGGCTCGGCAGCCGTCGATTAAAGCCACGGAGGCAGTCATCCAACTCAGAGCTTTAAAACTAATATTAGTCTTAACAACACAAAAACGTACTCTGTCTTTCTGCAGATTACCGGGAGGAAACATATGAAGCCTGTAAAAAACTGGCTGCTTGCTTCGACTGTAGCTACTTTACTTGCTGCACCGACTGTATCAACTGCTAACAGCGACCTGGAAAAACTCACTCAAAATCCCGCCAACTGGGCTACCTGGGGCGGTGATTACGCAGGCACACGCTACAGTAAACTGTCGCAAATCAATTCTCAAAACGTTAAAAACCTGCAACCTGCCTGGTCTTTCTCTACCGGCGTTTTGCGTGGTCACGAGGGCGGTCCTCTGGTTGTTAACGGCGTTCTGTTCATCCATACTCCGTTCCCTAACACTGTTTACGCGATCGACCAAAAAACCAAAGCGGTCATCTGGGAATTCACCCCAACCATGGACGCCGACGTAACCATCCCCGTGATGTGCTGCGATACCGTCAACCGTGGTCTGGCTTATGGCGACGGCAAAATTTTCCTGCAACAATCCGATACCGTTCTGACCGCTCTGGATGCCAAAACCGGGAAACGCGTATGGAGCGTGCAAAACGGCGACCCGAAACTGGGTATGACCAACACCAACGCTCCCTTGGTTGTTAAAGACAAAGTCATTACCGGTATCTCCGGCGGTGAATTCGGTGTTCGCGGCTTCTTGGCTGCCTACGACATCAAAACCGGCCAGTTGGCATGGAAAGGCTACAGCATGGGTCCCGATAAAGACACCTTGTTGAAACCCGGCAAATCCACCACTTGGGAAGACGGCAAAGTCACTCCGGTTGGCGCGGACTCAGGCATCAGCACCTGGAAAGGCGACCAATGGAAAATCGGCGGCGGCACCACTTGGGGCTGGTATTCTTACGATCCAAAATTGAACCTGGTCTATTACGGTTCAGGTAACCCTTCTACCTGGAACCCTGTACAACGTCCTGGCGACAACAAATGGTCCATGTCATTGTGGGCTCGTGACGCCGACACCGGTGAAGTTAAATGGGTTTACCAAATGACTCCACACGACGAGTGGGACTACGACGGTATCAACGAAACCGTTCTGGTTGACCAAGAAGTTAAAGGCAAAATGCACAAAACCATCGTGCATTTCGACCGTAACGGCTTCGGTTACACCCTGGACCGTGAAACCGGCGAACTGTTGGTTGCCGAGAAATTCGACAAATCTGTCAACTGGGCTTCTCACGTCGACATGAAAACCGGCCGTCCGGAAGTGGTGCCTGAATTCTCTACCGAACACCACGGTGAAGACGTCAACACTGTAGGTACTTGCCCCGCGGCGTTGGGCTCTAAAAACCAACAACCTGTTTCCTACTCTCCACAAACCGGCCTGTTCTATATCTCGGGCAACCACTTGTGCATGGAGTATGAACCGTTTGAAGTCTCTTACACAGCAGGCCAACCTTATGTAGGTGCTACGCTGTCTATGATGCCTGCCGGCGCTGACGTGCTGACCGGTAAAAAAGACGGCACCACCAACCTGGGCCAGTTCACTGCCTATGACGCCAAAACCGGCAAAATCGTTTGGTCTAACAAAGAGCAATTCTCTGTATGGTCAGGTTCGGTTGCAACCGCCGGCGGCGTGGTATTCTACGGCACCCTGGAAGGCTACCTGAAAGCGGTTGATGCTAAAACCGGTAAAGAATTGTACAAATTCAAAACCCCATCAGGCATCATCGGTAACGTCAATACCTGGGAATTCGAAGGCAAACAATACGTTGGCGTTCTGTCGGGTATCGGCGGCTGGGCAGGTATCGGCATCGCGGCCGGTATCGACGACGGCACATCATCAACCAGCTCCGAAGGTCTGGGCGCGGTGGGTGCATACAGAAGCTTGAGCTCTTACACCAAATTGGGTGGTACACTGACCGTGTTCGCTCTGCCTGAATAAGATCTAACTCCGTTAGATTGACGTCAAACGAGCCTTGGCCGAGCAATCGGCCAAGGCTTTTTTATGTGTAATGAACCACATTCCAAGGAAACACGATGAAAATGATCTCGATTGCTGCCAAATTACTGCTGACGACGACCATTAGCATAGCCGCAACGGCCCATGCCCAAGATAAATTCAAGGTTTGTGCCGATCCACTGCACCCGCCCTACTCGACCAAGGAACAAACCGGCTATGAAAATAAGATTGCCGCGTTGTTTGCCAAACAACTGGGTCAGGAACTGGAATACACCTGGCTGCCGGAACGTATCGGCTTTATCCGCAACACACTGAAAGCCGAAAACGAAAACGGCCAGGGGTTTAAATGCGATGTGGTGATGGGTGTACCCGCCGGCTATGATCTGACCGATACCAGCAAGCCCTATTTTCATTCGACCTACGTTTTATTGATCGCCAAGGGTCGTGGCTGGGACGATATTTCCGAGGCCTCGCAATTAAGCAAGCAGCCGTTACAAAAACTGGAAACCCTGAAAATCGCGATGTTTGACCGTGGCCCCGGCACGGAGTGGTTACAGCAGAACGGCTTGCTGGAACAAGGTGTTCCCTATCAAAGCATGACCGGCGACGATGAGCACAACATCGCCATGCAAATTGAAAAAGATTTGCGCAGCGGCAAAATCGACATGGTGATTCTATGGGGGCCGATGGCGGGTTATGTTCAATCGCAAAGTCCCAAAAACAGCTACATTGCGATCCCGATGCAATCCACACCCAGCATACGGTTCGACTTTTCCATCGCGATGGGCGTGCGCCAAGGCGACAATGCCCGTAAACAACAATTGAACGAACTAATCGATAAAAATCTGCCGGAAATTCAGAGCATTATCGGCGCTTATGCCATTCCTGTGCTGCCTATCCCCGCTCAACCGGTGGCGAAGGATGACGATGATTAATCCGGCTTGATTCAGCACGCCCGCTACATCCTCATCGGCTCTATCCGCCCGCGGCATCTTGCCGTCACGAACAATCAGGTGATTCGGTGCCGATAAGGAGCCATGACAGATGGGAATAAGTCGGTTACGAACTTACTCTGAAAGTAAAAATGGGGCGCTCGGTTGCATGTTGGGCAGGCGCTTGCGGCAAGGATGCCTCTATCGAGCCTAGACGGACGTAGCCACGGCGGCCCGTCCGGCAAGCAACCACGCCTAGGCGCCTAGGGGGCTACTTTCATGGATGGAGTGATGCCGGGGCTTCATGAACATTACTTTAAAGATGCCTTCCAAATAGCCGGATGAAATGAGCAAACCTTCCGGCATTTTCCTCGGTCAATTGAGACCAGTAGAATCGCCAGCGCCAATTACCCTCTGTGGTACCCGGCGTATTCATCCTATCCGCCGAACCCAAGCGTAAAATATCCTGCATCGGAATGATCGCCAGATTGGCGGGCGAACCCAATACCGCATGCACTAACGCGCAAGGCATGGGCAAACTGGACCAGCCTAAATAATCGTACACCCTTTGCTTATCGGGATCGCTCAAACTGTTAAACCAGCCCAGCGTGGTATCGTTATCGTGGGTTCCGGTATAGGCGACACTATTATGCGAAAAATTCATCGGCAAATAGGGATTGTCGGCATGACCATCGAAGGCGAATTGCAAAATTTTCATGCCGGGTAAATCGAAATCATCCCTAAGCGCCTCGACTTCCTCGGTGATAATACCCAAATCCTCGGCAATCAAGGCCAGAGCCGGAAATTCCAGTTGAATGGCTTTCAGCAGTTCACTGCCGGGCGCCTTGACCCACTTGCCATTAATCGCGGTGCTTTCGGAAGCCGGAATTTCCCAGGCCGCTTCCAAACCGCGAAAATGATCAATTCGCAGGATATGGAACATTTCGTTCTGGCTCTTGATCCGGTCCAGCCACCAGCGATAACCGGTCCGGCGCAAGTAATCCCAGTCATAATGCGGATTGCCCCAGCGCTGTCCGAATTCGGAGAAATAATCCGGCGGCACGCCGGCCACCACTTCCATTTCACCGGCTTTATTCAGCTTGAACACATCCCTGTTAGCCCAGACATCCGCGCTATCGTAGGACACGAAAATCGGTATATCGCCAAACAGCAGTACACCTTTTTCTTCGGCGTAGGCTTTCAATTCGTGCCATTGTTTAAAAAACACATACTGTTCAAACTTGATGCCTTCAATCACACTTCTCAGCAGGCGCCTCGACTCCTTCAGTGCTCGCGGCTGCCGCTGTTTCAACGCATCCGGCCACTGATTCCAGGATTTATGCCCAAATACATTGCGTAAAGCGATGAACAGCGCAAAATCTTCCAGCCAAGCCTCGTGTTCCTGACAAAAATTTTGAAAATCTTGTTGGTCGGCTTTATCCGCCGAAACCTGAAAGCCGTAATAGGCTTTGCCGATCATGCAGTTCTTCCAGAAGGTCTGCCCGCGCGGACAATCGGAACAATGCTCCCTGGCCGGCAACCAGCCTTTTTTGTCGAGCCAAGCAATACTGATAAACGCCGGATTACCGGCATGAGCGGAAAGGCACTGGTAGGGGGAACCGTCTCCATGCGGCATGCCTAACGGTAAAGTCTGCCAGACGCTTGCCCCCACATCATGCAGGAAATTAATAAAATTGAATGCCTCCTGCCCCATGTCGCCACATTCACCTTTCCCTGGCAAAGAACTGATGTGTAGCAAGACTCCGGCGCGGCGTTCATCGAGGATGAGCATTCATTATTTCCTGTATTAAATTAAATTTCGTTTCCGCGCCGCATGGCACCACCCATAGCGGGCGCCCCGCTACCTTGAGTAAAGGATAAAGCCAAATATGCCGGCGTGTCTTCACCTAACAGCCGATACAGATTGGATAGGTTAAGCCGGTATTGTTTCTCGAAATCACTGACCGCTTCACCGGGATTGTAATCCCCAAACCACCAGAACCAGTCCGAACCCTCGCACACGGCAAGCTGCATTTCGGCTATCGCCTGATCCGACTCCGAAAGCCGGCCGCTGGAAACCGCCTTATCGAAAGCTTTTTTGACATCTCCCAGCATGTCCCAACCGCAATTCTTATCCGCATCACCGATCCAGGTCGAGAACGTACCATAAACCCAACTGCCCGCGACTAATTTGGGCAAGGATTTTATAACCACATCTTGCCGCAAACATTCGGAAAAGGTGGTTAATTCTATTCGAGGATGATCCGCTAGGCGTTGATATAAAGCGCTCAGAAAATGATAGCCGTTATCGGGAAAATATTCCCAGGCATTCTCGCCATCCATGATAATCGAGACCACCGATCCCGCGTCCGAGCAATCGGCGATAGTCTCCAAATGCTGGATCAAATCAGCCACCGCATCGTCCGCGTGCCATTTCGAATATTCGAAACCGATCAAGTCCGACAAACCATCATCCCGGAAAAAACAGGGGATATGGCTGGACAACAACCTGAAAGGATGGTGCACCGAACTTATGCCGGAAATGCCCGAAGCGTGCAGACTATTATGCAGTACATTACCGCCACTGGCTGTCCAGTTAAATCCGTAGTCGGATAATAACCTCAGCGTATCCTCGCTGATACTACCTTCGGATGGCCAACATCCCAGAGGTTCGAAGCCAAAGAAATGTTTAAACGTATCCACGCCCTTGGCCAAATGCCAGCGCACCCTTTCCTCACCGCCGGGATATGTCTTCAAGCCCGGCAGTTGCGCATTTGGCATGGCTTCCAGCGCACTATTAATATCCAACATCAGCGGCATGATGGGATGAGCATAAGGGGTGACCGACAATTCGACGCTGCCTTTGCGGGCCAACGATTTATACCGGTACATAACCTTGGACAACAAATCGCCTATCACTTCCAGCAACTCTATCCTGTCATGCAAGGAAAAACCACTGGCTTTTTCTATCAGGCGCTGAACCCTGTAATCGGTCAATTTGACTGTTTCGCCCATCCAGACCAAATGGTACCAGACCAGACTGTCGGTAACGAATTGGGCATTGATGTAATTTACCGCATCCTGGTGGGATTGAATCCACTCCGCCATTTCGGTCAGTTTCCGAAACATCGGATAACGTTCAATCTGGCGCTGACGGTTGGCTTTGCGGCAATCGCGCAGCAATTTCAAACGTTTTTCGGAATTGGCGGAGACGCTCGGCTCAACCAGCGCCGCCAACAAGGGATCCTTGATCGCAATCCTGTCCTGCAAGAAACTGTTGACCTGATTCGAATAATCCTCGATCTGTTCCAGCAGGATCGGGGCAAAATTCACAACCGCCTTGGCTGTCGGCACGGCCTCAAGATGCGCGGCCATGTCGACATAATCCTTGATTACATGCAGATAAGTCCAAGGCAGTTTGAACTCGCCACTATGCCTGTCCCTATACTCCGGCTGGTGCATATGCCAACATAGCACCAGCTTCAGAGTCTTATCTGACATAGTGCCGTCTCTGACCCAACATCTCTGGGGTTACCAACACCACCCCGCCCTCGCTGACTTGAAAACGTTTTTCGTCTTCCGCTCTGTCTTCGCCTATCACTGTTCCTTCCGGGATTTGGCAGGCCTTTTCAACGATGGCCTTGGTTATGCGGCAATGCCTGGCAATATTGACCTCGGGCAAAATCACCGAGTCATTCACTTCGCTATAGGAATTTACCCTAACTTCGGAAAATAGCAAGGAATGGCGCACCGTCGCCCCGGAAATCACACAGCCCCCCGAAACCATGGAATCTATGGCCTGGCCACGGCGATCGTCATCGTCGAATACAAACTTGGCCGGCGGTGTTTGTGCTTGATAGGTCCAGATCGGCCAGGTGTTGTCGTATAAATTCAGGTCGGGTTTGACGCCGATCAACTCCATATTTGCCGCCCAGTAGGCATCGATGGTTCCCACATCGCGCCAGTAGCTTTGCTGTCCGCTTTGCAAATCCAAAAACGGGTAGGCATTGATCCGGTATTTCTCGATCACCGAGGGAATGATGTCCTTACCAAAATCGCGGCTGGAGCCCTTCGAATCGGCATCCTTGATCAGTTGTTCAAACAGGAAACCGGCATTGAATACGTAGATCCCCATCGAGGCCAACGCCGTATTTTCACGGCCCGGCATCAGCGGGGGATTTTCGGGTTTTTCGACAAACGCCCTGACCCTACGGTTATCGTCCACATCCATCACGCCGAAGGCTCGGGCTTCCTCCAGCGGCACCTCGATACAGCCGATAGTCAAATCGGCCTTGTTGATGACATGGTCCGCCAGCATGGCCGAATAATCCATTTTGTAAATATGATCGCCCGCCAACACCAACACGAACTCGGGATTTCTGGCTCGCAGTATGTCGATGTTTTGAAAAACCGCATCGGCGGTACCCTGATACCACGAGTGTTCATCGTGCCGCTGCTGAGCCGGCATCAGATCGACATACTCGCCGAACTCGCCCCTGAGGAAGCCCCAGCCTTGCTGTACATGGCGGATCAGCGAATCGGCCTTGTACTGCGTCAAAATACCGATTTTACGAATATCGGAATTGATGCAATTCGATAGCGGGAAGTCGATGATACGGAATTTACCTCCGAAAGGTACCGCGGGCTTGGCACGCCAGTCGGTCATTTGCTTGAGCCTGGATCCTCGCCCACCGGCCAAGATCAAGGCGATGGTGTTGCGGGTTAATTCATTGATCCGTCTCTGCGGTTGTTGTGAGTTGACGACTAACATTATTTTTTTCTCCGAATAAACTATTTCAACTGCCGAGATTGGCAAAGACCCGCTCTCGGCAGATTTGTTTTGACTTCCACTTGCCGCGCTGGCCCATTATCGTTACTCTTCACCCAAAAGTAAAAAACCAAGCGTCCCGATGTTGAAATCCCATCATCCCTAAGATTGCTACTCCCCCTTCTAACGAACTTAACTATAACTGAGGCGTTGCAAAATGACCAAACCAAGCAAAAAAAACACGCTTGATTCCGACTTGATAAAAATCATCGAAGCTAAACATCACGATCCCTTTTCCGTCCTGGGCCGCCATTTCGTGAAGGATGCCGGCGTGATCAGAGCCTTCCTGCCTTACGCCGAAACCGTTACAATCGGCAAAAGCGGTCCGGACATGCAACGCCTCCCCGGAACCGATTTATTCGAATACCGTCCCGCCAAGGATGAGATTGCCGACCACTACCAATTGTGCTGGACCGACAAGGACGGCCACGACCACGTGGATTACGACCCTTACTGCTTTGGACCGGTCCTGCCCGAGTTTGACCAGCATTTATTCGCCGAAGGCAGACATTGGCATATTTATCAAAAACTGGGCTCGCATCTGCATCGGATTGACGGCATCGACGGCGTCTACTTTGCGGTCTGGGCTCCCAATGCCGAACGCGTCAGCGTGATCGGCGACTTCAACCGCTGGGATGGCCGTTGCCATCCGATGCGTAATCTGGGCGGCAGCGGTATTTGGGAAATTTTCATTCCCGGATTGACCACCGGCTGCTTGTATAAATTTGAAATTCGTAACGTTCACAGCGGCCAAGTTTTGGTCAAGACCGATCCCTACGGCCAACAATTCGAATTCCGCCCGCAGACCGCCGCCATTGTCGTCAATGAGGACAGTTATACTTGGGGAGATGGCGAATGGATGGAACGCCGGCCCAAGCATGATTGGCTGCATAACCCGATGTCGATCTACGAAGTCCATCTAGGTTCGTGGCAACGCGATCCGCGTGGTAATTTCCTGGATTACCGCGAGCTGGCGACCCGGCTGGTCGATTACGTCAAGATGATGGGCTTTACCCATATCGAATTGTTGCCGATCACCGAACATCCGCTGGACCTGTCCTGGGGCTACCAGACCACCGGCTATTTCGCCCCCACCAGCCGACACGGCAACCCGGACGATTTCCGCTACTTCGTCGACCATTGCCATCAAAACGGCATCGGCGTGATTCTGGACTGGGTACCCGCCCACTTTCCGAAAGACAGTTTTGCCCTGGGCCGCTTCGACGGCACGCCGCTGTACGAACACGAAGACCCGCGCAAGGGCGAGCACCGCGACTGGGGCACCCTGATCTACAACTACAGCCGCAACGAAGTGAAAAACTTCCTGCTGTCCAGCGCCTTCTTCTGGCTGGAAGAGTTTCACCTGGACGGTCTGCGGGTGGACGCGGTGGCCTCGATGCTGTACCTCGATTATTCCCGCGAAGCCAACGAATGGATACCCAACATGTACGGCGGCAACGAAAATCTGGAAGCCATCGACTTCCTTCGCCACATGAACGCCGTCACCCACGAGCAGCATCCCGGCACCGTGATCATGGCCGAGGAATCGACCTCCTGGCCGCAAGTGACCCGTCCGACCTGGACCGGCGGCCTGGGTTTCTCGATGAAATGGAACATGGGCTGGATGCACGACATTCTGCATTACATGCAGGAACAACCCATCCACCGCTCCTACCACCACGATTCGTTGACCTTCGGCCTGCTGTACGCCTTTACCGAAAACTTCGTGCTGCCGTTCTCGCACGACGAAGTCGTGCACGGTAAACAGTCGCTGCTCAACAAAATGCCGGGCGACGAATGGCAACGCTTCGCCAATTTGCGTCTACTGTATACCCTGATGTTTACTTATCCAGGTAAGAAATTACTGTTCATGGGCTGCGAGTTTGCCCAAGGCACCGAATGGAGCGTCAACCGCGATCTGGATTGGTATGTGCTGGATTATGCCCATCATCGGGGCGTGCAAACCCTGGTCAAGGACTTGAATAAACTCTACGCCAGCCATTCGGCCTTGTATCAATTCGATTTCGACCATCACGGCTTCGAGTGGATAGACTGCCACGATTACCAACAGTCCATCATCAGTTATCGGCGCAAATCCGCCAACGAAGATTTGATCGTGATCCTTAACTTTACCCCGGTTCCGCGCGAAAATTATCGGATCGGCGTACCCAGGGAAGGGGTTTACCATGAAATCTTCAACTCCGATTCGGAATACTACGACGGCGGCAATCTCGGCAACGGCCACGTCCACTCCGAACCGCAGCCCTGGATGAACTTGCAACATTCCATTACGGTGACCCTGCCTCCCTTGGCCGGGATTATTCTTAAAATGTAACACTTTAGATCATGAAAAAAATACTCTTCGCCAGCAGCGAAACCCATCCATTAATCAAAACCGGCGGACTGGCGGATGTGGCCGGCAGCCTGCCGATCGCGCTAACCAGCCTGGGCCAGGATGTGCGCGTGATCATGCCCAA
The DNA here is from genome assembly GCF_015711015.1 of Methylomonas sp. LL1. Lineage (NCBI taxonomy): Bacteria > Pseudomonadati > Pseudomonadota > Gammaproteobacteria > Methylococcales > Methylococcaceae > Methylomonas > Methylomonas sp. LL1. The sequence continues at coordinate 321,351 of NZ_CP064653.1, read as the reverse complement.
TTACCAGTCCATCAGGAACTGCGAAGCGGGCCGCTATCTGTGTACCGTGCGGGTTAACAACTGCGACGTCAATTTGCTGGAAACCCATTTACCGAACAGCAACGTCATCGTCTGGCTGGTCGATTACCCCGCCTTCTTCAATCATCCGGGCAATCCCTACACCGACGAAAACGGCATTCCCTGGCACGACATCGGCGACCGTTTTGCATTGTTTTGCCGAATCGTGGCCGAAGTGGCGATGAATCGGGCTTATCTGGACTGGAAGCCGGACGTGGTGCATTGCAACGACTGGCAGACCGGCTTGGTCCCGGCCCTGTTGTCGCTGGAGGAGCATAGGCCAGCCACCGTGTTCACCATCCACAACATGGCTTATCAAGGTGTTTTTCCCAGCAATGCCCACACCTTGCTGAATCTGCCAGGCCAGTTATGGCATCCGGACGGTCTGGAATACCATGGCATGCTGTCGTTTATCAAGGGCGGCTTGAGCTATTCGGACTGGATCACCACGGTCAGCCCGACCTACGCCCAGGAAATACAAACCCCGGAATTCGGTTACGGCCTGGAAGGCTTGCTGGCCCACCGCCAACACACGCTGTCCGGCATCATCAACGGCATCAATGACTCGGTGTGGAATCCGGAAACCGATCCTCACATCGCGCGAAACTACTCCAGCAAGACCCTGGGAAAAAAGGTCGACAACAAAACCGCATTGCAGGAAAAACTCGGATTGCCGATCGACCCGGAACTGCCGCTGTTCGGTCTGATCGGCCGACTAGTTGATCAGAAAGGCATCGATCTGGTGCTGAACTGTCTAAAGGAAATGACCGGCATGCCCTTGCAGTTCGCTTTATTAGGCAGTGGCGATAACAGTATACAGCTGCGATTACAGGATTTTGCTCGCCTGTATCCGGACAAAATCTCCATCACCATCGGTTACGATGAAAATCTGGCGCATCTGATCGAAGCCGGCTCCGACATGTTCTTGATGCCGTCCCGCTTCGAACCCTGCGGCCTGAACCAGATGTATAGCCAGCGTTACGGCACCTTGCCTATCGTCAGAAAGACCGGCGGACTGGCCGACACCGTGGTCGATGCGCTGCCGGATACGATCAAAAACGGCAGCGCCAGCGGCTTTGTATTTAAGGAAGCGGCCCCCGGCGCGCTGATGGAAACGATCAAGCGCGCTCTGGTTTTGCATGCCAACCAACCTCTGTGGGAGGAGTTGCAGCGCAACGCCATGAGCAAGGATTTTTCCTGGGAAAACAGTGCCAATCAGTATCTGGCGCTCTACCGTGAAATCTAACCCTCGGAGTATCCCGGCACCCGCTTGGCCCGATAGCGGGCCAAGCCGATGCAAGGCTTCAGCCTTCTTCCGGCTACCCGCGGCTGAATCCGCATCCAGGCAACCTTCCCGGATTAAATCTTTCCGCCAGCGGTTGTTATTCGCCGTACTCAGCCTGTTCTTGCTTCAGAACCAAGTAATCGCCGACGACAGCGTGATGGAAGTCCTCGAACTACGCAACCGCCCCGCCTCCGAGATTCAACCCTTGTTGCTTCCCTTGCTGGAAGCCGGCGAGGTGGTCAACGGCAACGGTTTCAACCTGATCGTCAAAACCAACCCGGAACGCATGCAAACCCTACGCGGCTTGGTCAAGCAGCTCGATACCCGTTTGCATAATCTGACCATCTCGGTGTTGCAAAGCAGCCATCGATCCGCCGAACAACTCAACGCCGAAGCCGCCATTGCCATCTCGCGCTCGACCACCCGAATGCAAGGCATGGTCGGCGACACCAGTGACCTGGACAGCCGGCAAACGGCGCAACAGTTACGCACCTTGGAAGGCCAAGCCGCCCATATCCAGGTGGGAGCGGTCAGACCGGTTCAAAACATCACGGTTTACGATTCCGGCTATGGTTATCCGGGGGTGGCCAGCAGCACCCAAATGCAAGAAGCCAGCAGCGGTTTTGCCGCCACGCCTCGGCTGATAGGCAACGATCAGGTGATGATAGAGATTGCGCCGTGGTCGGATCGTTTTCTGACTAATGGCGGCCTGGAAACTCAAAATATCCAGACATCGGTCCGCGCCAGACTCGGCGAATGGATTGAAATCGGCGGCAGCGGCATTCGTGAAGATTCCGATAGCCGAGGCATGAACGGCTTGAATGTCGGCACCGGCAAACACGAACTGCGAATACTGATCAAAGTCGAGCGAGCTGATTGATGCCGGCACCTTTTTCGATTGCACGCTTGCGGAATCCTTACCGGAACCAATCCATGACCCAACTTTCCGATGCCGGTTTGCTAACTTCTTTTACGATAAGCCCCCGGCTCCGGGTAAACTGTTTACGCCGGCGCCGCCGGTTGGCCGATACGGCCTTCAACTGCGTCCTACTGTCTTTTGAGGAGTCACGGACATGCTAAAAAGTTACGGTTATGCGGCTTATAACTCGCAAACGCCGCTACGCTCTTACCATTTCGACCGCCGCGACCCTGGTCCTGGGGATGTGCTGATCGAAATTCTGTATTGCGGCGTCTGTCATAGCGACATCCACCAAGCCCGCAACGAATGGAAAGGCACCAGCTATCCCATCGTGCCGGGTCATGAAATCATCGGCCGAGTGGTCCAAGTCGGCGGCAAAGTCACCGCCTTTCAGGAAGGCGATCTGGCCGGTGTCGGTTGCATGGTCGATGCCTGCGGCACCTGCCCGGAATGCCGGGACCATCAGGAACAATATTGCGACCAAACGGTGTTTACCTATAACAGTCCCGACCCGCATACAGGCAAAATGACCTATGGTGGTTATTCCAACCAGATTGTGGTCGACCAGCGCTTCGTGCTGCGTATTTCGGACTCGCTCGACCTAGCCGCCGTGGCACCCTTGCTGTGCGCCGGCATCACCACCTATTCGCCGTTACGCCACTGGAACATCGGCCAGGGTCACAAGGTCGGCATCGTCGGTCTTGGCGGCCTGGGCCACATGGGCGTTAAATTCGCCCATGCCTTCGGCGCGCATGTGGTGTTATTCACGACCTCGCCCAACAAGGTCGAGGACGGCCTGCGTCTGGGCGCGGATGAAGTGGTGATTTCAACCGACCCAGACCAGATGCAACAACATCCGCAAAGCTTCGATTTCATTCTGAACACGGTAGCCGCCCCGCACGATCTGGACCAGTACCTGACCTTGCTGAAACGCGACGGCACCTTGTGCCTGATCGGTGTACCGGATAGTCCGCATCCGACGCCCAGTGTCGGCAATCTGATTTTCCGGCGCCGGACACTGGCGGGTTCCTTGATAGGCGGTATCCGCGAAACCCAGGAAATGCTGGATTTTTGCGCTCAACATAACATTGTCTCGGACATCGAATTAATCCCGATTCAAGCCATCAACACAGCCTATGAAAGAATGTTGAAAAGCGATGTCAAATACCGGTTCGTAATCGACATGTCGACCCTGCAAGCTTGAACTACCCCCACCCCACCGGGTGGCGTTGGCAATTAATTACCGTGCTGTCCGATATGAACACCAAGCTTTCGAAATGGCTGTTTCATAGTCTTTGTGCCCTACTGCTGATACTTGCCCAACCGGGCAAGGTTCGCGCCGAGGGAACAACCTTGCGGGTGCTGGCTTGGCCCGGCTATGCCGATGCCAATGTGGTCGCAATGTTTGAACGGCGCTTCAAGGTTGAAGTCGAGGTAACCTCCGTCAGTTCGGACGACGACCTCTGGCATAAAATCAGCACGGGTAAATTCGATGTATTCGCCGTCAACACGGCGGAATTACAACGCTATATCAAGCACAATCTGGCGGTACCGATAGATCTGGGCAACATCCCCAACCATGCCGGCCAACTGCCGCGCTTCCTCAATTTGGCCGAGATTCCCGGCCTGGTGCATCACAACAATGTTTACGCCATTCCGTATACCTATTCGGAAATGGGGTTGATCTATAACCGAAAAACCGTCAAGACCATTCCGGACTCGATGTCCGCGATGTGGGACCCCGACTATCGCGGCCGGGTGCTGGCGTTTAATGCCAGCAATCATAACTTTTCGGTCGTGGGCCTGCTGATGGGGGTGCAAAATCCTTTCAACATGAATGACGCCGAACTCGGGCAGGCCGCCAAGCAATTAATCGGCCTGCGCCGCAATGTATTGACCTTTTACGCCACCGCCGAGGAAGCCGCCGCGCTATTTGCCAAATACGACATCGCGTTGATTTTCGGCAATTACGGCGCCCAGCAACTCAAAACTCTGCGCGAACAGGGTGCCGACATCGGTTACATTATTCCGAAGGAAGGCGCGCTGGCCTGGCTGGATTGCTGGGCAATCACGCCGGAAGCCGGCAACAAGAAATTGGCCGAACAATGGATCGATTTCATGCTGGAAAAAACCATCAGCCAACAATTAACCGACAAGCACGGGCTCGCCAACACCATTACCCCGTTTCCGGAAAGCCGGCATAACGACAAGATCATCTGGCTGGAACCCTTGGCGGAACCGATAAAACGGAAGGAATTGTGGGACCGCATCATTTCAGGCGACAGCCCCGAGACATTTTAATCCATGAAATTAACCGTAGGCATTAAACTCGGTTTCTGGCTTGCGCTTTTCGGCAGCTTATCCATCGGGCTATTCGGTTATTACATCCACGGCCGCAGCCAGGAATTATTGATCCAATCCTCGCGGGATAAATTACTAACCGCAACGCAAGTTTTGGCTCACCGTTTCACCGACGCCTTAACTGAGATTGCCGCCGACGTCAAATTCATCGAAACGCTACCGCTGACCTTGCAAAGCATCGAGCCATCGGCCAATCCGAAAACCGAACAGCAACTGGCGGCGGTTTTTTCCAGCTTACTGGCCTCCCGGCCGGAATACTCGCAAATCAGGCTGATAGACGGCCTCAATCACGGCAAGGAGCGGGTGCGGGTCGACCGCGATCTGATCGGCATCAAAATCGTCACCGGCAATCAATTACAGGAGAAAAATCATTTCCCCTATGTTTTCGAGGCTATGCGTCTGCCGGCCGGACAACTGTATGTTTCCGAAATCAATTTGAATCAGGAGCTGGGCGCCCATCTCGGCTTCGGCAAACCGACGGTCAGAATCGCCACGCCTATCGCTAGCCAGGACCATAAACAACTGGGCATTATTGTCATCAACGTCAATCTCGACGACCTGTTCAACCGAATACGCGCCGACTTGCCTGAAAACATCAAGGTTCTGCTGACTAACAGCCATGGCGATTACCTGATTCATCCCGATCCAACTAAAACTTTTGCGTTTGAACGAGGACGGCAATTTCTGATTCAAGACGACATCCAGGCCAGCCGGGCGCTGCTGAATGGTGAAAAAGAGCACGCGGTAATCACGACCGGCGCCGAAGCCATATCCGGCGGGGCCGCGCTTGCGGCTTTCATGCGGGTTCCGTTCGGATCGGCCGATGCGCGGCGCATGGTTATGCTGGGATTGTATACCCCGCTGGAGAAGGTGTTGGCCGAAAGCGAAACCCTGGGTGTCAACGTGATTCAAGTCACCGCCTTGTTCAGCGTACTGGCGGTATTGATGTCAGTGATACTGGCCCGCATTCTGGCAAAGCCGCTGAATTTGATGACCAAGACCGTCGCCCAATTCGAACCGGGCAAGCCGCTATCCGATTTACCGAGCCACCGAAACGACGAAATCGGCTATCTGGCGACCAGTTTTTCGACGATGATCACCAAATTGAATCAACAAGTCGCGGCGCTGCACGCCTCCGAAACCAAGTTGCAGACCATCCTCGACAACTTGCCGCTGGGCATCTGGCTAGTCGGAAGCGATGGCGAATCCAGGTTTTTAAACAAAACCTTTCAGACCGCATTGGGTATTAGCGACCGAGATTTTTTTACCGACCCGCGTCTGGCCCATTTGCTGCAGCTTGACGATAATCATTCGGTCGCAAGCGATGCCCAACCTCGTCAGGAAATCGTCAGTTTCAGCGATGGACGCCAGCATTTGTTGGAAGTCAATCAAGTGCGGCTGAAGGATCATACCGGAACATCCCATGCGGCGATCGGTATTGCGATCGACATCACCGAACGCAGGCAAGCCGAACAGATATTGCGTTCCAGCGAGGAAAAGCTGCGGACCATGTTTGCGATGTCGCCCCTGGGCATCGCGCAAAATGCCACGGATGGACGTTATATCGAGGCCAATAAGGCCTTGTTGGATATGGTCGGCTATAGTTTGCAAGAACTCAACCAAATGAGTTATTGGGAGTTGACCCCCCAGGAATATGAACAACAGGAAATGTTCCAGCTTCAATCCTTATCGGAAACGGGTAAATACGGCCCGTATGAAAAAGAATATCTACATCGCGATGGCCATAGAATTCCGATTCGACTGAATGGGGTTTTGATTAGCGACAGTGATGGTCAGCAATATATCTGGTCCATCGTCGAAGACATTACTCAGAAAAAACAGTCGGAACAACTGATCTGGCAACAAGCCAACTTCGATCCTCTTACCCGCCTGCCCAATCGCCGCATGTTTCACGACCGGCTGACCTTGCTGATGAAGAAAGCGCATCGAACCGGGTTGCCGCTGGCCTTGATTCTGCTGGATCTTGACCATTTTAAAGAGGTCAACGATACCCTGGGGCACGACATGGGCGATCTGTTGCTGACCGATGCGGCCCACCGCCTGCTCGGTTGCGTGCGGGAATCCGATACCGTAGCCAGGTTGGGCGGCGACGAGTTCACCCTGATACTGGACGAACTGGAGGATTTATCCGGCGTGGAACGCATCATTCAGACTATTCTGCAAAAATTGGCCGAACCGTTTCAACTGAAGGATAAACAGGCTTATGTGTCGGCCAGTATCGGCATCACCTATTACCCCAGAGACAGCGACAACATCGACACCTTGATTAAAAACGCCGATCAAGCGATGTACGCGGCTAAACATCAGGGCCGTAACCGCTACAGTTTCTTTACCGCCTCGATGCAGGAGGCGGCCATGGTTAAGATGCAAACCGCCGGCGATTTACGCCATGCCCTGGCCGACGATCAATTCAAATTATATTATCAGCCCATCGTAAATCTGCGAACGGGCGAGATCCGCAAAGCCGAGGCATTGCTACGTTGGCTACATCCGACCAACAGTGCATTGTTCAATCCGAACAACTTTATTTCGATTGCCGAAGATATAGGGATCATTGGCGAAATCGGCGACTGGGTATTTAAGGAGGCTACCCGCCAGGCGGCTGAATGGCGAGCCCAATACTCTCCACAATTCCAAATCAGCGTCAATAAATCGCCGCTGCAATTTTTCAAAAACATCAATCAACACCAGTTGTGGCTGGATCATTTACAGTCATTGGGCTTGCCGGGAGACAGTGTCGTCATCGAGATCACCGAAGGCCTGCTGCTGGACGCCAATCAGGAAGTCACCGAGATATTGTCGGCATTTCGCAAAGCCGGCATTAAAGTGTCGTTGGATGATTTCGGCACCGGTTACTCGTCGCTGGCGTATCTAAAGAAATTCGATATAGACTACATCAAAATCGACCGCTCCTTCGTCAGCCATCTTTCGCCTCATTCCAACGACATGGCACTGTGCGAAGCCATCATCGTGATGGCGCATAAACTGGGCATGAAAGTTATCGCCGAAGGCATAGAAACATCGCGGCAGCGTGATTTATTGCTGGAGGCGGACTGCGATTTCGGCCAGGGTTTTTTGTTTGCTAAACCATTGCCCGCCGAGGAGTTTGAACGGCTGTTACGCCCGCGCCCAGCAGCGTAGCCTATTGAGCCTGCAAGCCTTTGCTGGGAATCAAATACATGACCACACACTAAATCGCCGGATTCGATCCGGCGTTTTGCTTTATTTGATTTTCAATTTCAGCAGATGCACCCGCCGATTATCGGCCCGCAACACCTCGAAACAAAAATCCTCCAACTCGACTTTCTCGCCCTTTTTCGGAAAATGTTCGAGCCTTTGCAAGATCAAGCCGCCCACGGTATCGCAGTCGCTATCTTCCAGGTCGGCGGAAAAATACTCGTTAAACTGGGAGATTGGGGTCAACGCGCTGACGATGAACTCGCGTTCGCTGCGTTGCGATATGTATTCGCGGGTTTCGTCTTCGTCGTGTTCGTCTTCGATTTTGCCGACGATTTGTTCCAGCACGTCTTCGATGGTGATCAGTCCGGCGGCATTACCATATTCATCGACCACGATCGCCATGTGATTGCGTTCGGTGCGGAATTCTTTCAATAACACATTCAAACGTTTGCTTTCCGGCACCACGCTAACGGGCCGCATCACGTCCTCGACCTTGATGGTTTTATCGCGCAATACGTGTCCCAGTAAATCCTTGGCCAACAGCACCCCGACGACCTTGCTGCGGTCTTCCTCAATTACCGGAAAACGGGAATGGGCAAACTCGATGACCAACGGAAAAATGGTTTCCAGCTCGGCGTCTCTCGGCACCACCACCATTTGCGAACGGGGGATCATGATGTCCCGCACCCGCAGTTCCGAGACTTGCATGACGCCTTCGATCATGCTCAACGAATCGGAATCCAGCAGATGTTTTTCTTCGGATTCCCGTAGAATTTCAAGTAAATCTTCCTGATCCTGCGGCTCCCCAGTCAGAAAATGGCTGATGCGTTCCAGCAAACTTTTCTGATGGGACTGACTACTCGGGGGGTTACCGTCGCTCATTGCGGACTCTCTTCCTGATAAGGGTTTGCTATATTTAACATGTTCAATAGTTTAATTTCCAGCGTTTCCATTTCCTCGGCTTCGCTGTCCTCTATATGGTCATAACCTAACAAATGCAATACCCCATGTAGTGTGATATGCGCCCAATGATGCGAAGTTTGCTTGTTTTGTTGGCTAGCTTCTTGGGCTATCAACGGCGCACAAATAACCAGATCGCCGAGCAAATCCAGTTCGACGCCCTCGGGGGCTTCAAACGGAAAACTGAGTATATTCGTAGGACCTTGCTTATGTCTATACTGTTGATTTAATTCGGCGCTTTCGGCTTCATCGACCAGACGAATAACGATTTCGCTGTCCTGGCTCCGATCGGTCAGCACGGTGTCCACCCAGTGCTGAAACTGCTGCTCGCTGGGATAGTCGCTGGTTTCAGTGGCAACTTGTATCTCAAGGTAATTCATCGACTAGGTGGGGGCTTGATCCTGCTGCTCGTAGCGATCGTACGCGGCAACGATGCGCTGCACCAGGGGATGCCTGACCACATCGCGCACGCCGAAAAAGGTGAAACTGATGCCTTCGACATCCTTCAACACTTTCAACACATGCTTGAGCCCGGACATCTTCTCGCTAGGCAAATCGATTTGGGTGACGTCGCCGGTCACCACGGCGGTGGAACCGAAGCCGACGCGGGTCAGGAACATCTTGATCTGTTCGGTGGTGGTGTTTTGGGCTTCGTCCAGAATGATAAACGAATCGTTCAGGGTCCGCCCACGCATGAAAGCTAACGGCGCCACTTCGATAACGTTCTTTTCCAGTAGTTTCTCGACCCGCTCGAAACCCAACATATCGTATAGGGCATCGTACAAGGGCCGCAAATAGGGATCGACTTTTTGCGCCATGTCGCCCGGCAAAAAGCCCAGTTTTTCGCCGGCTTCCACCGCTGGCCGAACCAGAATAATCCGCCGCACGGATTCGTTTTGCAGGGCTTCCACCGCGCAGGCCACCGCCAAATAGGTCTTGCCGGTACCGGCCGGTCCGACACCGAAATTGATGTCGTGCGTGAGTATCTTGCGCAGATAATCCTGCTGATTCTCCCCCCTACCCTTGATCACGCCGCGCTTGGTTCTGATCGCGACCTGATCCTGTTTTATAGCGGGCGCGGATTGCAACAACTGATCGATACTGGCGTCCTGCAGACTCAGGTGTACCTGCTCGGGGGTAATCTCTTCCTTTTCGGCCATTTCGAATAACTTCCGCATGACCGCGCTAGCCGCCTTGACCGCCGCGTCGACGCCGGTAATTTTAAAATGATTGCCGCGATTGGCGATATCGACATGCAGACGCTGTTCGATCTGGCGTAAATGCACATCGAGTTGTCCGCAAAAATTAGAAAGCCGGCGAATATCGTCCGGCAACAAGGTGATTTCCTTGGAAAATTCGGCGACTGTCAACACGCTACCTTTATGCCCTGAGAGGTATTTTGCAATATTTTTTCGACGGAAGACTCGACCAGTTTTCCGCGCAATGAATTGGGCAATGCCTCGGTGATCCGAACGTCCACGAACTGGCCTATTAAGCGCGGATGTGCGGCAAAATTGACCACCCGGTTGTTTTCGGTGCGTCCGGTCAAATGCAACGGATTTTTCTTGGAAACGCCTTCCACCAGGATGCTTTGTACCGAACCTATCATGGACTCGGAGATAGCCATGAACATTTCGTTCAAGCGGCTCTTCAAGTGTTGCAGGCGTTGCTCCTTAACCTCCATGCCGACATCGTCCGGATAATTCGCCGCCGGCGTACCGGGTCTCGGACTAAAGATGAAACTGTAGGAAAAGTCGTAACCCACCTCTTCGATCAGCGCCATGGTATCCTCGAAATCCTGCTCGGTTTCCCCCGGAAAACCGATGATGAAATCCGACGACAACGAGATGCCCGGACGCACGGCCTTGATCTTGCGCATGATTTCCAAATAGTCTTCACGGGCATGGCCGCGTTTCATCTCGGCCAAAATCCGATTGCTACCGCTTTGCACCGGCAGGTGCAGATGATTGACCAATTGTGGAATTTCGGCGAAAGCTTCGATGATGTCGTCGGTAAATTCCAACGGGTGCGAGGTGGTAAAACGGATTCTATCCACGCCGTCGACGGCGGCGACGCAATGCAGCAAAAACGCGAAACTGGCGATGTCTCCGTCTTCCATTGCGCCGCGATAGGCATTGACGTTTTGGCCGAGCAGGTTGATCTCGCGCACGCCTTGCCGGGCCAGGGTTTCGATCTCGGCGATCACATCGTTCAATGGCCGGCTGACTTCCTCGCCACGGGTGTAAGGAACCACGCAGTAAGTACAATATTTGCTGCAACCTTCCATCACCGAGACGTAGGCTTTAGGGCCTTCGGCACGCGGTTCGGGCAAGTTGTCGAATTTTTCGATTTCCGGGAAAGAAATATCGACTAAATGCGACTCGCCCATGCGCGCCTTATTCAACAGTTCCGGCAAGCGATGCAGAGTTTGCGGACCAAACACGATATCGACGTAAGGCGCGCGCTTTTGGATCGCCGCCCCTTCCTGGCTAGCGACACAGCCGCCGACGCCGATAATCACATCCGGACGTTTGTCCTTGATTTTCTTCCAACGGCCGACGGCGGAAAAGACTTTTTCCTGGGCCTTTTCCCGAATCGAACAGGTATTCAACAACAACACATCGGCTTGTTCCGGTATGTCGGTCAACTCCAAACCGTGCGAGGCTTGCAGTACGTCCCGCATCTTGTCGGAATCGTACTCGTTCATCTGACAACCGTTAGTTTGTATATAAAGTTTTTGCGCCATGCTTGATCAGATACTCCAACTACAATCGTCCGGGAAACGCCGCCGCGCCTCCCCAACAAAAAACCCCCGTATTGCGACGGGGGCTTAAAACGGCGGAATTATAAACGGTATTCATGGCAAATGTTTGTTTTATACGGCAATCCCGACTTGCAAAGCCTCAAACCAATCCAGAAAGCGTTTGACATCGTTGCCCTTGAACATTCGGCCATGCTGCGGCGCCAGTATCTCGATGTCCAAGTTTCTGACTCGATCGATCCAGACCCGTTTAGCCTGGTTGGACGGCATCCAGCGTTGGTGGAAATAGCGCATTTTCTCGACATGGGCATCGAAATTATCCACGAACACCGGCGCATCCGGCGCTTCCAGCGCCGCTCCGATATCGCCGGAAAACAATATTTTGGCTTGCGGATCGTACAGATTAAAGTTGGCCGAGGAGTGTAAATAATGCGCCGGAATGATCTGCAGTTCGGTCGCCCCCAAATTAATCACGCCGCCATTATCGGGAATCGGAACATACTGAATGCTTTCGCAACCGAAATGGCGTAAAAACCCCTCCCATAATCCGGCCGCATGTAGTCTGGCGTGCGGCAGGGCCTGATCCCATAAACCCAGTGAGGAAATAATGTCGGGGTCCTGATGCGAAGCGAACAAATCGGTAATTTCATCGACCGGTGCGTGATGCAACACGGCGGCCAACATCGGTGCAAACAATTCAATCCCGCCGGGATCGATCAATAAGCAGCGATTGGCGGTGCGGACCACATATTGATTGGTATCGATGATTTTGTCGGGCTTATACGGGTCACGGCCATACATGATCCATTGATAAGCTCCCTCGTAAATTTTGGTCATTTTCATGGATGACGCTACCTCATGGTTATAGTTGGATTTTGGCGCATATCATTCTTCGGTATTGATGACACTCAATGCACTGCGGCACTTATGCACTTTGTCATGAATAATCTGAGCCGCGTGATCCACGCTTTCCGCGACCGCTTGTAGACTCTGTAAATATTCACCCGCCTGCGAGGCTTCTATGCGGGAATTAGCCGCAATCACTCGCGCGGCCCGGGCCGGATGCATCACATCGGCCAACTGGGCCAATAATTCCGCAACATGGCTGGCAAATTGCCGCCGGCAATCGGCGCGCCGCTGCCTGACTTGTTGTAATGCATGGATTAATGAATCGGCATGGGCCGCCGCCGAGGCATTGACCGCGACTTGTTCAAAGCGCTTGCAGGCTTCCGATATTCGGTGTTCCTTGACGGTCAAGCGATAGAGTTTCAGCGCATGTTCGTTTATGGTATTGACTAACTGAATGGTTTCCTTCGCCAACTCATTGATGAAGTCGGTAATCGGTTGAAAACCCTTGGCTTTTTCGCCGGCCCGAAAGGCAATCGCCTTGGCGTTGGCAGCCGCCAGCGAGATTTCCTTGGCAACATCCATCACCGCGCTTAATTCGGCGGCGATCGAGGCCACCGCGACGAACTGGGATTTATTAGGGCTCATGGACATATTCATCGGCTCACGGTTGAGGTTGGATTGAAGTCAAAACGCTACAAGCATACTCGACGACACGAAGCTGTATACCTTTTCCCTGGCCAGCCGTCAAAACCCGGCTACTGATAGCGCGTGGGATCGGTTATCCCCAAAGCCATGAATCCGGCTTTACGCAAGCGGCAGGCATCGCAACCGCCACAAGCCCTGCCCTGGTGGTCGGCGGCATAACAGGATACGGTACTGGCGTAATCCACACCCAGACTCAAGCCCTGCGCTATGATTTGGGCCTTACTCATTGCAATCAGCGGTGTGTGTATCCGGATTTGGTGGCCTTCGACACCTGCCTTGGTGGCCAGATTAGCCATGTCCTGAAACGCCTGGATAAACTCGGGCCGGCAATCGGGATAACCGGAAAAATCGACCGCATTGACGCCGATGAAGACATCGCGCACATTCAACACTTCCGCCCAACCCAAGGCAAATGACAAGAAAATGGTATTGCGGGCCGGCACATAGGTTACCGGGATTCCTTCTTGCGGCGACTGGGGAACGGCAATATGTTCGTCGGTCAGCGCCGAACCACCAATACTATCCAATCCCAAGTGAATGACCTTATGTACAAGCACCTCATAATGTTGGGCGATTGCCTTGGCGGCCGCCAGTTCGGCATTATGCCGCTGACCGTAATCGAAACTCAATGCATAACAAGCATATCCCTGCTGTTGGGCATGCGCCAATACGGTAATCGAGTCCAATCCGCCGGATAATAAAATGATGGCTTTTTTTTGTTCGCCGTGATTCATGCCCTTAAGGTTATTTTCCTCGCGCATCGTCCCAAAGATATTTGTGCAATTGAATTTGAAAGCGGACCGGCAATTGATCCGCCAGAATTTTATCGGCCAGTTGGGTAGCCGAAATAGCGCCCATCACCGGAGAAAACAAGGTCTGGCAGCGCTCCGCCAGCCGGTGTTCGATCAGCTGTTGTTTGGCCCAAAGGTAATCGGCATCGTCGGCAATCACGAACTTGACTTGGTCCCGCGCGGTCAGATGCTCGATATTGGCATGGAGATTCCGCTGCATCTCGCCAGAAGCCGGTGTTTTTAAATCCATGACTTTGACCACTCGAGGATCGACGCCGGACACATCCAGCGCCCCGCTGGTTTCCAGCGATACCTGATAACCGGCATCCAACAACGCTATCATCAGCGTATTGCAACCCGGTTGAGCCAAGGGCTCGCCACCGGTCACCGTCACATATCTGGTATTGAAACCTTCGACTTTGTCAAGTATTTGCCGCAGTGTAAGCTTTTCGCCGCCGGTAAAGGCATAGGCGGTATCGCAATAAACACAGCGCAAAGGGCAACCGGTCAGGCGAATAAATACGGTAGGTAGACCTACCGTATTGGTTTCACCTTGTAATGAATAAAATATTTCGCTAATACGCAGTGTTGAATCCATTCGCGCCATTATTGCGGCATTTGCGCCAATTTTTTTGAAGCCAAATGGGCGGCGGTAGTGCCCGGATAACTGGTGGTGACGCGGGTCAGATAATCGCGGGCCTTGGCCAGATTCTGCTGGTCGAACTCGATATATCCCAGCTTCAATATCGCATCGGGCACCTTGGAGCTATTGGGATACTGACCGATCACCTTGGTAAATGCCGCGCGGGCCTTGTCATATTCCCGATTAATCTTGTAGGCCTCGCCCAACCAATACTGAGAATTATCGCTGAACTCGCCGGCCGGATAATCGGCTTGCAGCGCTTCGAACATTTTGATGGCCTGTGCATTATGTCCATTGCGCAAGGTATCGTAAGCTTCCTGATAACGTTCTTTTTCGCTGGCCTTGGATGTGGCGGCGGGGGGCGCCACCGGCTTGCTTTCGGCCGCAACCACGGGGGCGGTCGAACCGGCAACCGGAGCCGCCGGCTGGGCCGCGGTCGCGGGAGCCGGAGATGAGGCTGGAGTTGGCGTTGAAGCCGCCGCCGGCGGCGTAATGGCTTGACCCGCATCCGTGCCCGCCGTTGCCGGCGCGGGCACCGCTTGGCCGCCGGCCTGTTGATTAGCCGGCGTCAACATCTGGATTCTTTCATCCAAATCCGAATACATGTTGCCTTGCTTACGTTGCAGATCAGCGATGGTTTGCGACTGCTCCTCCACCATGCCTCTTAATTGCTGCACTTCCGATTGCAACTGCTCAAGTCTTCCCAGTACTTCAAAAATGGCGCCATCGGATGCCGCCGAAGGCGCTCCGTAGCCGGCATTTCCCTGATATCCGGAATTATCAACCGGCAGCGCGCCGGCTTCGGTGCAAACACCGAAACCCGCGCACAGCATCAAAAGTGCGGTTTTTTTCATTGATAGCCTACTTCTACTCGACGATTCATTTGCCAAGCCGATTCGCCGCCACCGGAAACCGCCGGTTTTTCTTCGCCGTAACTAACGATTTCCAACTGGCCGGCGGTAACGCCTTGCGAACGCATCATTCTTTCCACCGACTTGGCGCGTTGTTCGCCCAAGGCGATGTTGTATTCGCTTGAACCGCGTTCATCGGCATGACCGGACAAAATCACATGTTGATTAGGATGCGATGCCAGGTATTGGGCATGGGCGGCAACCACCGGCACGAATTCCTGTTTCACTTGACTGCTATCGAGTTCGAAGTAAATAGTTTGTTTTGACAGCGGATTATTGGGATCGCTGAATTCGGGGCCTAAGTTAGCACCCGATCCCGAGCCATAACCTGAACCGGTATTGTAACCATTGCCCGAACCGATCTGACTGCCGGACATCGAGCCGTCGCTATAGCCGCTGGTGGAAGCATCGGTACCTTGCGCCGCATCGGTCAAACTGCCTTCCTCTTCTGTTGAGCTACAACCGCTGATCAAAATAGCGCTCATCGCCAATGCCAAATAGGTTTTATTCAATTTCATACATCCTCTCCAAAATTTTAAAGTTCAAACGAAAAAAATTTATCAATACGATTTAAGGTGCCCAGGCCGGTTCTCTGACACCGCCGCTTTGGAAGTCCAGTTTTTGCTGCATGGCGCCATCGGTTGAAACCACCGACAATACCGAGCGACCGCCTTTGTTGGCTGAAAACAGTATCATGCTGCCATTCGGCGCGAAGCTGGGCGACTCGTCGAGATTACCGTCGCTCAACACATTGACCGTGCGAGAGGCCATGTCCATTACCGCTATCCGGTAACTGCCGCCGTTGCCGCTAACCATTGCCAAGCTTCTACCATCGGCGGAGAACCGGCCCCTGGCATTGTAATCACCCTGAAAAGTCAATCGCGTCGCTCTACCGCCCGAACTGGGAACCGTGTACAACTGCGGCTTGCCGCCTTGATCCGAGGTAAACACGATGGTACTGCCGTCGGGCGACCATGTCGGTTCGGTATCGATAGACAAGCTTGAAGTCAACCGGGTTAAGCCCTTGTTCGCCAGATTCAGGATATAGACATCGGGACTACCGTCCTTGGACAAGGTAACCGCCAACCGGCTACCGTCCGGCGAAAAGGCCGGCGCGCCGTTGATGCCCGGATAGGAGGCAACGCTTTCGCGCTGTCCGGTCGCCAGTGTTTGCACGAAGATTTCCGAACGCTTGGTATGGAATGATACATAGGCGATTTTCGAACCGTCCGGCGACCAAGCCGGCGCCATGATGGGTTCCGGCGATTCGGCTATGGTTCTGGGGTTATAACCATCCGCATCCGCCACTTGCAACATGAATTGTTTGCCTTGACCTCTGGACGCACTGGTCACATAAGCAATGCGGGTATTGAACGCACCCTTGCGGCCGGTGAGTTTTTCATAGATCAAATCGCTGATATGGTGCGCGGCGCGGCGCAGTTCGTTACCGCCCACCGTCAATTTATATCCCATCAACAATTGGCCGTTATGCACATTGAACAAATGGAACTGGATATTGAAACTGCCGCCGTTACCAACTACCTGCCCAATCACCATATAATCCTGGCCCAAGGCCTGCCAGTCACGGAAATTGACCTTATCCGGCTCGCTGGGCTTGGTCAGCATATCGTCTTCGGACAGTGTCTTGAAAAAACCACTGCCGGCCAAATCCGAATTAACCACATCGGAAAGTTTGACATTGCCCACGGAACCTTGCTGCTCAAACGGCACGATGGCAATTGGCACTGCCGCTTGCGAGCCCTTGGTGATTTCAATGGTTAAACCATCGGCTTGCGCCACGCCTATCCATGAAGCCATTAGGCCAATGAAGAAAACTCTTGCTACTAAAATCATTCTATTGATCCGATTTGTTTTGATTATTCCGGTTTAAACACAAACGAAAAGACTCTAAATTCCTGATTGAACAGCGCCCTATCTTGCGGAACTGGCAACGGCGAGGCTTTTCTCACCGCATTTTCGGCCGAACGGTCGAAAACCGCATCACCGCTACTGCTCACCACCACCGCATCCATCACTTCGCCACTGGCCAGTAATTTTACCTGAATTGTGCATTTCAAGCCCGCCGTTGCGTTCATCGGCCTAGTCCAGGCACCTTCCACCTTGCGAGCAATAGCCTGTTTGGCCTCCTGACTGGCTTGCTTGTCGGATTCAGCCTTAGCCGCCGCAGCTGCCTGTCTTTCCTGTTCGGCCTTGGCTGCTGCGGCGGCTTCGGCAGCCTGGCGTTCTTTTTCAGCCTTTTCAGCCGCGGCAATGGCCGCTTGTCTTTCCTGTTCCGCCCTGGCTTTGGCGGCAGCCTCCGCCTTGGCTTTTGCATCGACTTCCGCCTTGGCCTTGGCGGCCGCTTCGGCGGCTTGACGTTCTTTTTCAGCCTTCTCGGCCGCCAGTTTAGCTTGGCGTTCCTTCTCGGCTTTTTCCGTGGCTAATTGCTTTTCCTTCTCCGCCTTGACCCTTGCCTCGGCTGCCTGCCTTTCCTGCTCGGCCCTGGCTTTAGCGGCGGCTTCCTGTTTATCCTTTTCAGCCTTAGCCCTAGCGGACGCTTCGTTAGCCTGACGCTCTTTTTCAGCCCTTTCAGCCGCTTGCTTGGCCTGGCGCTCCTTGCTCGACTTTTCTTCGGCTACTTGTTTTTCTTTTTCCGCCTTGGCCTTTGCATCGGCTTCGGCCACTTGACGGGCTTTCTCGGCTTTTTCAGCCGCCAAATCCGCCTGCTTTTCCGCTTCGGCTTTTGCCTTTAACTCCGCGGCTTTCTGTTCCTGCTCGGCCCTGGCTTTTTCCACGGCTAGCTGTTTATCTTTTTCCGCTTTAGCCTTGGCTTCGGCGGCTTTCCGCTCCTGCTGCTTTTGTTGCTCGAGAGCTTTTTGTTCCTTGATTTTAGCTTCCCGTTCGGCGGCCGCCTGTTTTTCCTGTTCCACCGACACCTGTTTTTCGATTTCTTTCTGTTTTTCAGCCGCTTCCTTGGCCTTTTTTTCCTCGAGCGCCTGCTTCAGCTTGGCCTCTTCCAGCTTTCGTTCCTGCTCCTGGCGCTTGGCCTCCAATTGCTCCTGCTTTTTCTGCTCCGCGAGCGCTTCCTGCCTGCGCTTTTCGGCAAGCTCCAAGGCCTTTTGCTCTTCCAACACCCGCTGTTTTTGGGCTTGCTGTAACAATTGCTCTTCGGATTTCCTGGCGTTTTCCAACTGTTCCCGATGCTGCTGCTCCGCCGCTTGCTTGTTGGCTTCGGCCTGTTTCAGGCGTTCAGCTTCGGCGTCGATTTCCGAGCCATCGATCATCGTAGCTTCGATAATCTCGGACGGCGGCGAGGTCCGGGCGGTATTATCGGTTTCGGTCAGAAAGCTGAAGCTGAATAACAGCACGATCAGGACATGCAGCGCCACCGCCAATACAAACGAGGGTTTGAAACTTTTCATGGCGATGTGTTATTTACCTTCGGGCGGCGGAGCGGTCATCAAGCCTACCTTGGGCGCTCCGGTTTTCTTCAATTCGACCATGACCTTGACGATACTGCCGTAATCGACCGCGTGATCGCCCCTGACGTAGAGTTGCGCCTTCGGATTATTTCTGAACACCGCCGCGACCCGTGTCTTGACGGTTTCGACGTCCACCGGAGTATCGGCGTCTTCGTCGCCATTGCCGATATCGACATACAAGCTGCCGTCTTGCTTGATTGATACTATCACCGGGGTCTGGTCTTGTAGATCGACCGATTCCGCTTCGGCTTCGGGCAAATCGACATCGACACCGGTCTGTACCAGCGGCGCCGTGATCATGAAAATCATCAACAACACAAAAGTAACGTCGATATAGGGCACGACATTGATTTCCGCCATCGGCCCGCGCTTTTTACGCGACCTGCGATTACCGCCACCGCTTACATTCATTTGCTGTGCGCCTGTCTTTGTAACAACACGACGAATTCGTCGATAAATAATTCATAACGTCCGGCCAACCTGTCCAGGCGCGTCGAAAAACGGTTGTAGGCAATAACCGCCGGAATCGCGGCGAATAAGCCGATCGCGGTGGCGATCAAGGCTTCGGAAATACCGGGCGCAACATTGGCCAGCGTGGCATTTTTAATTTCGCCGAGGGCGCGGAACGAATTCATGATGCCCCAGACCGTACCGAACAGACCGATGTAAGGACTGGTGGAACCGACAGTGGCCAGAAACGGCAAAGTCTCGTCCAACCGATCCAGTTCACGCATCAATTCGATACGCATGGCCCGTTGCGCGCTTTCGACTTGCACCACCGGTTCGACATCGCCTTTTTGCCGCATCCGGGCAAACTCTCGATAACCGGCCAGGAAGATTTTTTCAATACCTTCCGGATCGAAGCGGTCGCCTGACATTTTTTTATACAATTCCGCCAAACCAACCCCAGACCAGAATTCCTGTTCGAAATCATCGGTGATGGCGATGGCCTGGCTCAACTCCTTGCGTTTGCTGAAGATAAAGGTCCAGGACGCGACCGAGGCCGACAACAGGATAAACATGACAAACTGAACGACAATACTGGCTTCTTTAACCAGATGCAGTATGGATAAATCGGTATTCATTTAAGTTAATTGCTCCAAAATGGCAATAGGAATAAGTTTGGGTTTCATGCTTTTCGCATCGAGGCAGGCTATGCGTATTTTTCCGTTACATAACAGATCTTGTTGGCGGGTGATGGATTGTTCAAATGTGAGGCTGGCTTTTTTGTTTTCAATGATTTTGGCGCTAACGTCAATCTGTTCGTTGAAACGGGCCGGTTTTAAATAATCGATGCTGACCGAACGCACCACAAACAATACATTCTGTTCGGCAATCAGCCGATCTTGCTCGAAACCGAAACTGCGCAACATTTCGGTTCTGGCACGCTCAAAAAATTTAAGGTAATTGGCGTAAAACACTACACCACCGGCATCGGTGTCTTCATAATAAACCCTGACCGGCCAATTAAATTGTTTCATTCGCCTCTTAACGAATTATTAATGTTCAAAAATGTCATCGGTGCCGGGTTGCCGCCGGGGCGCTTGCAAGCCAAAATGGGTATAAGCCTTGTGCGTCGCTACCCGTCCGCGCGGTGTGCGCATGATAAAACCCTGTTGCAATAAATAGGGCTCCAACACATCCTCGACCGTTCCACGCTCTTCGCTGATCGCCGCCGCCAAGGTATCCAGACCGACCGGCCCGCCTTGAAAATGTTCGATCATCGCCATTAGCAATTTACGGTCCAGCATGTCAAAACCGTGCTGATCGATTTTCAACATTTCCAATGCTTGTTCGGCAATGGTTCGGGTGACCGTGCCATTGCCCTTGACCTCGGCAAAATCCCGCACCCGGCGCAACAAGCGGTTGGCGATACGTGGCGTCCCCCGCGATCGGCAAGCAATTTCATCCGCGCCGGCGCTATCCATACCGATACCCAGCAATTTAGCGGAGCGGCCGACGATAGTGGACAACTCCTCGACCGAATAAAACTCCAAACGCTGGACAATACCGAAGCGGTCGCGTAGCGGCGAGGTCAACAAACCGGCCCGCGTGGTGGCGCCCACCAGGGTAAACGGCGGCAAATCCAGTTTGATCGAGCGTGCCGCGGGACCTTCGCCTATTATAATATCAATCTGGTAGTCTTCCATAGCCGGATACAGCACCTCTTCCACCGCCGGGCTGAGTCTATGGATCTCGTCGATGAACAATACATCGTGCGCCTGTAAATTGGTCAACAAAGCCGCCAGATCGCCGGCTTTATCCAAAACAGGCCCGGAAGTCTGGCGAATATTGACATTCATCTCGGTGGCGACGATATTGGCCAGCGTGGTTTTACCCAGACCGGGCGGTCCGAAAATCAAGACATGGTCCAAGGCTTCGGAACGGCTAACGGCTGCCTGAATGAAGATTTCCATCTGCAGCCGCAACTCCTTCTGCCCGACATAGTCTTTCAAACGTTTGGGCCTTATCGCCCGATCCAAGCGCTCTTCGTCATTGCTGCCCTGGGCGGTTATCAACCTGTCGCTTTCTATCATTTAATCGAGCCTCTCAGCGCCAGCCGAATGATGTCTTCGCAACTCTTGTCCTCGGTGGCGATGGCTTGCACCATTTTTGCCGCATCCTGGGGTTTATAACCCAGGGCGCATAACGCAGTGACCGCTTCTTGCTTGGGACTGGCCGCCAAACTGGCGCCCAAGCCGGATTGGCCCTTGGTTTGAGGCGTATCACTTAATTCCGGTAGGCGTCCGCGCATTTCGATGATCAGGCGCTCGGCGGTCTTCTGACCAACCCCCGGCAAGCGCACCAGGGCCTTAACGTCATTGTCATGCACGCAACGGTAAAACTCCTCGACGCTTTGCCCGGATAATATGGTCAACGCCAACTTGGGGCCGACACCGTTGACCTTGATCAGGACTCTGAATAACATGCGCTCGGTTTCGCTGGCAAAACCGAACAGAATATGGGCATCTTCCCGCACCACCAGATGCGTGTGCAATTTAACTTCTTCGCCCAGGGCCGGCAGATCATAGAAAGTGGTCATCGGCGCTTCCACTTCGTAACCGACTCCATGCACGTCCAGCAGCAATTGCGGCGGTGCCTTGCCGATCAAGATCCCACGTAAAAATCCGATCATGACATCGCCTGCCTTATGCGCTGCGCGGTTTGGTGATAATGATGATGGCAAAGCCCTATCGCCAACGCATCGCTGGCATCGATCTGCATCTCGCCCTGAATACCCAGCAAAATTTTCACCATATGCTGGACTTGCTGCTTTTCGGCGCTACCCTTGCCGACCAAGGCCTGCTTGACTTGCCGGGCCGCATATTCATACACCGGCAAGTGTTGATTGAGGGTCGCGCAAATAGCCGCGCCGCGCGCTTGGCCCAGTTTCAAGGCCGAATCGGCGTTCTTGTGCATAAACACTTGCTCTATGGCCATTTGTTGGGGTTGATAGACCGCAATGATCTCGGTGACACCATCAAAAATTTGCTTGAGCCGAGCCGGAAAATCCTCGGCCTTCACCCGAATACAGCCACTGGCGACATAGCGGATACCGCGCGGCGTGGTTTCCACCACCCCGTATCCGGTAATGCGCGAACCGGGATCTATCCCGAGGATTCTAATCAATTTGTCGGAAATAATAATATTAAAGGTCGGTTAGCCCGCCCCCATGCTGTCCATGATGTCATCACTGATGTCGGCGTTGGAATAGACGTCCTGCACATCGTCCAAATCTTCCAATCGATCGATCAACTTCAGCATTTTTTCGGCCGCATCGGCATCCAGTTCGGTCTTGACGTCGGCATGCATGGTGACTTCGGCATTTTCCGGCTCAAATCCCGCAGCCAATAGCGCTTCCTTGACCGTCAAATAGTCTTCGGGTGTTGTGAAAACATCAATTGATCCGTCATCGTTGGTCACCACATCCTCGGCACCGGCTTCCATTGCCGCCTCCATCACGGAATCCTCATCGACTTCGCTGGAAAAACCGATGATGCCGGCCTTGCGGAACAGATAGGCCACCGAACCATCGGTTCCCAAATTGCCGCCGTGCTTGGAAAAGGCATGGCGCACATCGGCCACGGTACGATTGCGGTTATCGGTCAGGCAGTTCACCATCACCGCGGTACCACCGGGGCCGTAGCCTTCGTAGCGCACTTCTTCATAAACCACGCCATCGACAGCACCAATGGCCTTTTTGATGGTGTTGTCGATGGTATCGCGCTTCATGTTGGCGCCCAGCGCCTTGTCGATCGCGGTACGCAAACTGGGATTGTTAGTCGGGTCGCCACCGCCGGAACCTTTTGCCGCCACGGTAATTTCCCGAATGAGCTTGGTAAAAATCTTGCCGCGCTTGGCGTCCTGCGCGCCTTTGCGATGTTTGATATTGGCCCACTTGCTATGCCCTGCCATGGTCTCTCTCTAAAGCTTTAAAAAAATATTGAATTTTATCATCGTCTTCCCGGCTTATCGACCCCAACTACAGCACATAAGGCAATATCGCCGTCAACGAGGCCTCCGAGACAAACACATCGGCCTGCTCCTGGACCAACGGCCTAGCCACCACGCCGCCGAAACCAATCATGAAGGCGCCGGCCTGCTTGGCTTCCAGATCGGTCTTGCCGTCACCTATCATCACCAAGGACGAATGATGCATCCTAAGCCGGCGACAGATCCGGGCCTTGCCGCCACTGACCGCCAACGGCGAATGCCGTGCAAAATCCAGATAGCCGCCCTGTTCGTCAAACACTACATCCACCGCATGCACGTGATCTTCATCGATGCCCAGCAGGGCGGCCAAGGGTAGAATTGCCTGCCGTAAACCACCGCTGATGATATGAATCAGTTTGCCGTTCTCCCGCAGGGTTTTGATGGTTTCACCGACACCGTCGACGATTTCGGCGATATATAAATCCGCCAGCCAATCCATCGAAGCCTTGTCGGGCCTAATCAAATCCAGGCGATGGCCGTAGACTTGTTCCAACGCCAGTTCGCCATTCATGGCCGCATCGGTCAATGCCGCCACTTGTTCAAACAGGCCGTGGCGCCGCGCCAGTTCGTCTATGCCTTCAACCCGGCTCAAGGTGCTATCGCAATCGAAGCAGACAACATCGAAACTCATAGTACGATCTGCCTGGCGCTGTGCACGGCCGTTACATCGCAGACCGCTTTCAAAACTTGTTCATTCAATGGATCGGACACACTGATCACCATCATTGCCGATTGATTTTGGTCCGCCACGCTGACTTGCATCCGGGTGATATTGATATTGGACACACCCAAAATGGAACTGATCGCCGCGATCACGCCGGGCTTGTCGTCATGCCGGGTAATCAGCAGAGCCCCTTCCGGCACCACTTCGATCTCAAAATGATTGATGCTGACCAAGCGAGGGTGATGATGCCCCAGCAGCGTCCCCGCCAGCGACACCGATTTATCGGCGCAATGTCCGGTGATTTTGATCAAGGATTGGTAACCTTCGGATTCCTCGGATTGCGATTCGATCAGAGTAATCCCCTGGCGCTTGGCGATATTCTCGACATTGACCCGGTTGACCGGCGTGGAAAACTGGCCCGACAACAATCCGACCATGGCTTCGCTGGAAATCGGCCGGATTTTACCCAGGGCCGCCTTGCCGTAGACCGCGACTTCCAACTTTTGAATCGGCTGATCGATCAAACCTAGCAAAACTTTACCCAAGATATGCGCCAAATTCATGAAGGGCTGGGCCTGCTTCAATTCCTCCGCTGATAATCGCGGTAAATTCAACGCATTGACGGCTTCGCCGGTTTGCAGATATTTGACTACCTGCCGGGCGATTTCGACGCTGACCGCCACCTGCGCTTCCTTGGTCGATGCGCCTAGATGCGGGGTGAACACCACATTGCTCAACTCCAATAGCGGCGAATCCTTGGGCGGTTCGTGTTCGTAGACATCCAGCGCCGCTCCGGCGATTCGGCCTTCTTTCAAAGCATCGTACAGCCCGGCTTCATCCACCAGACCTCCGCGGGCACAGTTGATCAAGCGCGCCGATTTTTTCATCAGCGCGAATTGTTCGCGGCCGATGATGTTACGGGTTTTTTCCAGCAACGGACAATGCAAGGTCAGATAATCGGCCTGCTTCACCAGCGTGTCCAGATCGACCATTTCGGCGCCGTATTTTTCGAATATTTCCGGGGCCACGAAAGGATCGTGGGCAATCACCCGCATCCCCAGGCCAATGCCACGCTGAGCCACAATCCGACCGATGGTTCCGAAACCCAAAATCGCCAGGGTTTTATGGCTGATTTCAGCCCCCATCAGTTTGGAGCGTTCCCATTTGCCTTCTCGTACCGATTGGTTGGCGATAGGCAGGTTCCGACTCAAGGAAAACATGTGCGCGATCGCCAGTTCCGCCGTGGTGGTAGCGTTGGCGTCCGGGGTATTCATGACGATGATGCCCTGCTCCATCGCCACCGCCAGATCGACATTATCCACCCCGATCCCGGCCCGTCCGACCACTTTCAGATTTTTGGCGGCCTTTAATACCCGCGCCGTGACCTGGGTATCGCTACGAATCAACAAGGCATCGTAATCGGGAATGATTTCACACAAGGCCTCTTCGCTCAGACCGGTCTGGATGTGAATTTGAATGCCGTCCTGTTCATTCAAAAAGTTGATACCATCATCTGCCAGCTTGTCGGAAACCAGTATCTTTTTCATCGTCATGTCCCGAGATTATTGGATAAGATGATTATTTTAGCAGCTTTACCTTTATCGCCGTAATCGGCATCGGCCGGACTCATCCATTAACGCTTAAATTTATGCGCATCAAACCCATCGTTGTCACCTTTTTTATTCTTGGCCTGCTGAGTACGGGCATCTGGTTTTGGCAAACCCAAACAGTCGCTTCGGCGCCCGCCGTAAGTTTCCAAACCATCAAAGGCGAAAGTATCGATCTGACCGGCTTGAAAGGCAATCCTGTCATCGTCACCTTCTGGGCCACCGATTGCCCTGGCTGCATCGAGGAAATCCCGCACCTGATCAGCCTACATCAACAATACAGCCGGCGCGGAGTGAATATTATCGCGGTGGCCATGCATTACGATCCACCCAATCACGTACTGGAGATGGCGGCATCCAAGCAATTACCCTATGCCGTCGCGCTCGATCCGACGGGCATGCTGGCCCAGGCTTTCGGTAACGTGCAATTGACGCCCACCACATTTTTGATTGACGGGACCGGAGCGATTGTCATGCAAAAGATCGGCATATTCGAGTTATCCGGCATGCAACAGCGGCTTGAACAGCTGTTGGCCAATAAGGCTAAGTACTAAAAATCGATTGATATTCAGGCAAGCAGACGCGTGTTTTACCCTTCCGATGCTCGAACTTTGTTAAAATCGGCGGCCGTTCAAATCAATGATCGAGCAAATTTCGCGGATTACCCCTAACTGGGTGCCGATTTAACCGTTTGCCGTTCGGCTGATTTTAATAGAACATTTCTTCAACCCAGCAATAACGATTATTAAGAATACCCGTATCGTTTTGCTAAAAAAAATATATACGGATTGATCATGTGTTTTAGTGCAAATATGTCGTTAGGTCTTGGCGTGGCCGGACTACTGGCCTCCAGTGTGACTTTTTTAGATAAAGACGAAGCCTTTTGGGTGCGACTGGCTCGCGCCTACGCTATTTTCCATTTCTCATTAATGGAATTTATACAATATTTCGCCTATCCGGTGGCCGACCAGTGCGGTTACGGCACCAATCTGTTTCTCAGTGAATTATCGACCTACCACATCGCCTTGCAGGCCTTCGCCATCATGCCGGCGCTGGCGACTTATTCCAGCGACAAACAGGCCTTGAAAAATGCCACATTGGCCGGCACCAGCTTAAGCGCGCTGTTTCTGATCTGCACCTTTTTGCCCAAGCAATGGCAATTGTTCGGTATTAATCCCAACTTCATCGGCGACATGGTCGCCTGTTTATATATGGGGATTTATCACATCGGCTACGCCATTCCCAGTGCGTTCGGCTTGTTCGTCACCCACGGTTCGCTGTTTGCGCTGGCCCTGAGCGGCTTTGTCTGGAAAGATAACTGGAAAATTTCCTCATACCACCTATTCATGGCGTTGATGACCTTGTTCATGCCGCAGTGGTTGTTGGGCGTATCCACCGGCGAAGCGGCCGCCATCTATTGTTTTTACTCGATTCCGATTACCGCCAGTTTCATGCCCTATTTCAAAAATTTCCTTAGGGTACAAATTCAACAAACGCAAACCGCCTGAGTCATCATCATGGATAACGTCTATTCGTTCAGCGCCAACAACCTTGCCGGCCAGCCCGTTGCACTGGAAAGCTATCGCGGTAAGGTATTGCTGATCGTCAACACGGCCAGCCGCTGTGGCTTCACCCCGCAATACCGGGAATTGGAAGATTTGTATCGGGCACTGAAGGACCGAGGCTTTGCGATTTTAGGCTTTCCTTGCAACCAGTTCGGCAAGCAGGAGCCTGGAAGTAGTGGAGAAATAGCCGATTTCTGCGAGTCGAATTTTCGAATCAGTTTCCCGCTATTTGAAAAGATCGAAGTCAATGGCAGTCAAGCCCACCCGTTGTACCGGTACCTGAAATCAGCCGCGCCCGGCCTACTCGGCAGCCAAGCCATCAAATGGAATTTCACCAAATTTCTGATCGACCGCGATGGACTAGCCGTCAGGCGTTACTCGCCGATGACGAAACCCGGCGCGATCCAAGCCGATTTAGAACCCCTACTCGCGGCCGCCAGCAATTCCGATTAAACACAAACACCACGGGCTTGGGTCAATAAACTCGCTCAGCGGCGTTACCGAACCCGAAAAAGTCATCTGCGTTTTTTTTACCGGCGCGATTTCCCCGGTATGCCGAATAACATGATCAACCAGAAAATCGTCCCGCTGCAAATACCGATGATGCCGCGCTGAAGCAAATTGAACGCCTGATCGGGGGAGACAAACCCCTCTATCAAACCGGCAAAAATCAGAAACGGCGTTGCCGCCAGCAAAACTTTGCCGGCGTCGATACTGGTAGCCTGAAACGCTTGCAGCCGATTTCGAGACCCAGGACGTATCAACGCCTCGCCGAGTTGCAAGCCCATGGCGCCGGCGATGATGATCACGCTCAATTCGACCACGCCATGCGCGACTATAAAGGCAAACAGCCGTTGCTGCAGATCATATTCGGCGGTAAACGCAAATATGCCGCCCAGCATAAAACCATTCAGGCCGAGAATATACAGGGTACCGACGCCGTAAAACGCCCCTAGCGCAAAGGCAAACAAGGTCACCGCGATATTGTTCGCGGCAATACTGACCGACAGGATCGACGAAGGCATCAGGTTAAGCAAGCCGTCAGTCCACAGTTCGCCATGTTGAACCTGGCTTATCATCTCCGGCGACGCAATCAAACTGATTAATTCCGGATAGGCACGGACCAGCAACCAGCCGGCCACCATGCTCAGCATGAACAGCGCCCATGCACTGGCGATGGCATTGTTCAGTTGCCGCATCAAGCTCGGCACTTGCCAGTGGTATAAATCGATCAGCCGGGCTAACGGACGGTTGGCGGGACGATATATTTCTTCATGAGCTTTTAAACACAGGTTTTCCAGATAACGGGTAACCATGATTTCACCGTGGATTCGGCGAGACAGAGACAGATCGCTCAGCAACGCGCGATAGCCTGATAACAAATCGCGGGCATCGTCCAACTCCCGGCCACGGCCACCGCCACGCCGACCGAGTTTGTTTTCCAGGATTTCCCATTGGCTTTTCCTGGCATTTAACCAATGCGCCAGCGCTCGGTTTTGGTCGTTAGGTATCATTAGCGCTCAATGCTTGGTTAGCAAATCGTCCAAGGCCTGCTTCAGTGCTCGGTCCGGTTTTAGTTTTTCGTCGATGGGGGGAACCGTTCGACCGATACGGGTTAAAAATTGCCGCGCAAACAACGTACGCCGTTCTTGCGGCAATTCGTTCCAACGCATTAATAAATCAAGCAGCAAGGCCTGATCGTTAGCGCTTAGCCCGGAATGGATCGCTAAATCGGAAATCCCTCGCAATGAGCCGGCTTCAGCAGCCTTGTCGTAAACCAATACCAAGCCGGCCGCCAAATCACCGATACGCTGCTGCTTACTGGTCAACGCGACGGCGGCCAAGCCCAAAAAATAAAAACCCGGCAGCGAGTCTATCAGGCGAAACACATTGCGGAGTAACAGGGCGCCGATACCCGGCGTGTGTCCTTGCGAATCGACCAAGCGCACGCCGGTCATCCGCTTGCCGGGAGTGCGTCCACCCATCAAAATTTCCAGCAACGGGTGGTAAAAAAGATAGATCGATGCGGGCGGGACTAACAAGGCCAACGCAGCGGAGGCATGTCCATGTTCGAACAGGTTGCGCAGTTCTTCCCAGCTAAAAAAAGCCCAGCCAACGGAGGCCACCCAGGTGATCGCCAGTAGCAAACGAATATGCCAGTCGATCAGGAATGCATACGAACGAGCGCCCATCCCGGCAATTTCCAGCTGATACTCCATGCCTTCGGCCGATTGAATCCGTAGATAATCGGCGGCACGGCCGGCTTCTTCCAATCTGTTATCGCGCATAAAAAATCACCAATAAATCGTAAGTAAGCGGGCCGCCATTACGCGGCCCCTATCGTGTCGCGCTTATCCCGGTAATAAGCCAGAACCTGCCGATCCAAATAGCGGGCCGCCGCAGCGATAACAGCCACCCCGCCGCCTTGTAAATGCTTGCGCGTCAATTCGCGGCCATGCTGATACTCGAGAATGGCAAATTGCCGATAAGGATCTTGCCAGTGCCGGGGGCTTTGCGTTAGCTCTTGCATGAGCTCAGGTTCCTCCAGCGTGGCGACCAATACTTGATGTTTGGCGGATAGCAATTTTCCGGCCTGGATTAATTGTCTAGCGGCTTCGGGCTGTTCCAATTCCGTCAAAAACACCACCAATCCTCGCCGTTTAAGCAATTGCCGAATCTCCAGTGCCGCGTTGAGGGCATTGGCGTTTTCGTTGACCACCGCCAGGCGATGCAACAAACGCCGCACGGAGCGGACCGAGTTAATGCCGCCCGTCATCGGCGTTTTCTCGACTGTCTGTTGAGCATAAGCCAGGCAAGCAACTCTATCCCCTTGGGAAGCTGCGAATTCAGTCAATTTAGCCGCGACATTGATGTAATGATGCAGACGCTCGAGCTGCCCGCATTGCACGCGGCTGCCGTGTCCGCAATCAATCAGCACCACGATTTCCAGCTGGTGCTCGCGTTCGAAACGACGCACCATCGGCTTTCCGCGCCGGGCGGTCGCTTTCCAGTCTATATTGCGCGGGGAATCACCGGGCCGATAATCATTCAAATCCAGAAACTCGACACCGCTGCTGTGATATTGGGCGCTACCGCGGCTACCCGGCGGTTGCAAGCCGGAGATTTGGACGCTGTCGCGCATCCGGGCCGGCTCGATTCGGAAAGCGCTTTCATCCTCGATCCGCCGCGGCCACCAGCATAAACCGAATAAGCCCAGTTGCTTCAAATACAATTCGCCCAGGCTCGCGCTGCCCAAGCGGGTAGGCGTCATCGAAAACTGCCTGGTCTGGGTTTCATAGGCCTTCAGCCGCCAATGCTGTAATGAATTGTCGCCTGCGATGCCGACCGGATAATCGGTTTGGGTTTCGAAACAGACCCTGGACGCGGCCCGATTACTGACTATGACCGAATAAAGGCCGGGCTCGCCCAGCGTCAAGACGGCCGGCGGCAACCGCCTCACGCTAACGCTGTCGGTTAGTTTAAAGCGTTCCCAGGCAATCATTGCCGCCAATAGGGCGGCCGGCCAACGCCAAAAGCCTTGCAGCGGCTCGGCTGTCCAGATCCCGGCAATGGCGAGCAGAATAATCAGCCCGGCCAGCAGCAGGGTTAAACGAGAAATGGACATTAGACCGTTTCCGGCGACCTGGGAACAACAACCTGACTTTCGATTTCCCGGTAGATCTGCACGGCGGAAAAGCCTTCCAATAACGCCTCCGAAGTCAGCAATAGACGATGTCCGACCACTAGCGGCGCAGCCGCTTTTATATCGTCGGGGATCAGGTAATCACGGCCATCCAGCGCCGCTTCGACTCGAGCGCAACGCATGATGGAAAGCGCGCCGCGCGTCGACAAGCCCAAACTGACGCGCGGATGATGGCGGCTGGCTTCGGCCAGCAATATCGTGTAACGGTATAAACACTCTTCGACATGCACGGCCGCCGCCTGCTCGCGCGCCTGTTGCAACAGATTATCCGGCAGCGCCCGAATTTGCCGCAGCGCCGCTCCGTGTCCGCCGCCCGGTTTGTCGTAATGATTAAGTACAGCCAGTTCCATGTCCATTTCGGGATAAGCCAGGTCCAGGCGGACTAAAAACCGGTCCAATTGCGACTCCAGCAAGGGATAGACCCCTTCGAAATCGAACGGATTTTGGGCGGCTATCAGAAAAAAATTGTCCGCCAGCGGATAGGTTTGCCGATCCAAGGTGACCAGTTTTTCCTCCATCGCCTGCAACAATGCCGATTGGGTTTTGGGGCCGGCGCGATTGATTTCATCGACCATCACCACGTCATTGAATAACGGCCCCGGTACGAATTCGAAGCGGTTACGCTCGGCATTAAAAATATGCAGGCCGGTAATGTCCGACGGCATCAGGTCGGCGGTGCCCTGGATGCGTCCGAAACTGCCGCCCAGCATCTGCGCCAGGGCTTTTGCCAATAGGGTTTTCCCCAAACCCGGTGCCCCTTCCAGCAGCACATGCCCATCGGCGATTCGGGCGATGGCCAGTCCGTGGAGTACCTGCTCCATACCAAATACTACTTTCCCTAATTCATGGCGCAGATGAAGTTCAAAACTTCGTGCCGCATTGTGGATCATAAGGTGACTGTCCTGATGTAAGTGATAGTGTTGGATAAACGAAATAGCGAAATGCGTTGCCCGTTCAGCGCTTTTTTCAGCAACCTAAGTTGTTCGCCGGTCACCCGGCCATGCTGTGCCAGCCAATGCCAGACTTCCGCCTCATCCCGCAACCGGCGCCGATGATGAATATCCGCCAGCAGATGTTTGACCAAGGCTTCGGCCAATACGGCTTTTGTCAGCCGGCGAGCGAAGAATTCGGCCGTCACTTGAATGAAATCACGGCTGGACAATTGGATGATAGGCGGCCTGACCGGCGCCAAACGCGTGGTATAACCAATCAGATAAAGTAACCAGAATATACCCAGGCAGGCCAAGGTATTATGCAAGCGTTCGTCCTTAAAAAAATGTTCCGGATCGTAAAGTTCCGATAAACCAAAATGATAGTCGTCGAACAGCAACCGCCCATCCGGCGCCAGGGACTGGTCGAGTAGATTACCGATAAACCGCGCGTTATCGGCCCGGCCCAGCCGACTATTGCTGAATAGGTCGGGCGTCAACAGCAGCACTATCCGACCCGAACCGGCATTCAACTGCCAAGCGCTGGCGAGATTGCCCTCGGCCAGACCCAGCAAGCGCAAGGCCAAGCTGTGCTTGCCGCCGGCGCTCAATGTCCAAGGCTGTTTTAACAGATCCGCCCTAGTTTGAGTATCAAGGGTTCGAACACCCTGCAACAACGGGTGCCCGGATTGGGCAAGTAATTGATTAGGTTGCGGAACAGCTTCTTTCACGCCGGCTTGCAAGGCTTCTATCGTTCCCCGCAGGGTTTTGCCCGCCTCTACATCTGCAGCGGCAGCTTGAGACTTGTCGGTTTCAGCCTCTAGGGTCCAATCGTACCAGGATAAAAACTCCTGAATATCGCAAAAGCAATCGCCGGCCGCGACCCAAGCGGGATGCTGATAAACCGCGCCCAGAACGATCAGCGTGTTGCCTTGATCCAGCCAACTCGACAAGGCCGACCATTCCGTGCCCCTGATTTCTGTTGGCGCGGGCATGCTGACGATCAGCACATTACCCTGTTCCGGGAGACCGCGCTCAGTCCGCAGGTCGGTAAAGCGTTTGCGGAAACTGACCACCGCAAGACCTTCGCGGCCTAGCCAGCTATAAAGCCCTTTAAGTCCGTCGGGGCCGCGATCTTCGCTGGTCGGTAGCGACACCGGCTTTTGTTGGCTCCTAGGCGGCGAAAACAAAAATATCACCAGCGCCAGAGCCGCCAAGGCGGTCAGCAACGTCATAAACCGTTCTTTCATGAAACCAGTTTGTCCAATAGGGCTTGCACTTCGAGCCGATATTGGCCCAGCGCATCCGAATCAAGCGTGCGATTGCCGAACAACACCGGCTCGGCCCGGTAAACCAGATGAGCCAATTCCCGATTCGGTAGGCCCGGTTGACGGCCTAAATCCGCCAGAAGCTGGCGATGGGTCAGGCTAGGATCGAGGGGAATCAACCGGCGTTCGGCCAGTGTTTGCACCAGTTGCGCCAGCAAAGCGGCCATTTGTAGTTGGGGCGGCAAATCACCAAATGGGTGTAGCAGAGCTGGCCGGGAGGTTTGCGGCCGCGTGGCGGCCTGTAGCACCGGCCGCTGCCGGCCGTATAGGTTGCGGAAAAAACCGGCTTGATAGAACTCGCGCAGCACCAGCCAAGCGGAGGCAGCCGACAATAGCAGTATTGAACCGTAGAGCAGCATCAGCGCTGTGCGTTCGGAGGGTTTCATGCCCTTCAACCAGTGCATCAGCCATTGATATTCGGCCTCGTATTCGGCCGGTTGCAGACTATCCAGCCATTCCAGCACGGCTTGCCACCATGCCGACTCCGGGTCGCCGGTTTCGGCGGTTAAAATATCGGCCAACAGCCCCTCCAAGCCGTCTCGATCGATAAGGCCGGTTGGACGCATGTTGAGCCGGCTGTCAGCCAAAAACACCAATTGCGCAACACTAACCTCCGCTGTTAACGGCGGCTCGACACTGTTCAACAGGCCTTGATTTTTCAACTCGTCATACAGCAGCGGGCAGTCTTGCGATAAATTCAGCGCTCGATCGATCCGCTGTTCCGCCAGACTCAGGCAAGCTTGCAGGTTTTTGTCGCCAGCTTGAGCCGGCATTGCCAGACAGGCTAGCAACCATAAAACCGGAAACCGCATTAGCGGGCAAGACGCGATGCCAGATCGCTACCCGATTTACGCAATTTCAGGTCGTTGAACAACACATAGCCTAATGTGAAAAAATAGGGTGTAAAAAAAACCGACAGGACATTCATCAAAACCTGCATCAAAACCGGGTTGCCCGGTACCAGTAAGGCAAGCAGAAAACCCAAGGTAAACAGGACGGCCATCCAGATGGCCATAGGCACGGTAAATATCGCCATGGTGCGCCACCAATGCCCCCAAACCAGCGAATGGCTAGCCCTCAAGGCGGAATAGCCGCCGTAGGAATCGATCACGATAAAGTAAAGATAAAACGCCAGCGACAGCATCAAGATCAAGCCTGGTATTATCAACAAGAGGGTACCCAGCATTACCGCAAGCACGTACAGAATCAAAGCCAAAAACATGGCCGGAAATTTCCCGAAGCCTACACTGATCGCCTCCATAAAGCTGTCCTGACGGCCGTTGGCCACGTTATCCACCCGATAGATCAAGGCGGCGTAAAGCACGAAGGACAGGATAGAAAACACAGCAATGAAACCCAGCAACGGAAGATGCCCGATTGGAAATTCAGTCGCCACGTCGGTGATGGTGGCCGGATCGGGTTGCAATTGCACGGTTAGCAATGCCATCGCGATATAAAGCACGGCCAAAATTGAAAGAATGCCGATTTGCTTGTTAAAGCCGGCCGCGTACAGCTTAATACTGGTATCCAACACTTTTGCAATACTGACGGGTTCTGATGCTAGAAGTCGCATGAAACAATTCCTTATAGTTGAAGAAGGCAAGTATCGGCTCCATTATCGCCATTAAAAGTGAGGGGAGCTGTTAGGCCCTGAGTATAGCCAAATTCTTTTTTCCGGAACAAAATTGGCGAGGAATAACTGAAATTGGATGACGAGAAAGGCGAAGCCAGCCCGATTAGAAGTAGGGTTGAGAGCCTTATCCGATCGCTAATTGCGGCGCCCGGTCATGCTGGTGATTTCTTATAACAGCGGTAAGCCGGCTAAAAGCGCGAAATCAATCGAGCTACCGGATCGACTTGCACAGGCGTCCATGGGATGAAGATGGTTGCGGCGTAGCGCGACCATAGCCGCCCGTATCGGCATTTACCGAATACGGGCTTTTTCTATCGCCCTAATGTGTTAGGCGTAAGTCGGTTGAAACGCCTGTTCGGGATTGGCAACCGGGGCGTTGATACTGCTATCCCAGTAGGGTGACAACTTCCGTAAGGCGGCGGCAATATCCGGCATCACCTTCAACACTTCATCGACTTCGTGCATGCTGTTGTAACGCGAAAACGAGAAACGGATGGTGCCGTGAGCGGCGGTGTACGGAATGTCCATCGCCCGCATCACATGCGACGGTTCCAGCGAACCCGAAGTACAAGCCGATCCGCTGGAGGCCGCGATGCCGGCCTTGTTCAGCAGCATCAAAATCGCCTCGCCCTCGATGTATTCAAAAGCAATATCGGTGGTATTCGGCAAACGGTTGTTCATATCGCCGGTAATAAAACAATGCGGGATTTGCTCGACGATGCCGCGTTCCAACCGGTCGCGCATGGCCTTGACTTGGTTGTTCTCGAACTCCATGTGCTGCATCGCCAGTTCGCAGGCCACGCCCAAGCCGACGATGGACGCGGTGTTCTCGGTGCCGGCCCGGCGGCCGCGCTCCTGATGTCCGCCACGCAACAACGGCCGATAGCGGGTACCGCGGCGCAAGTACAACACGCCTATGCCTTTGGGCGCATGCAGCTTATGTCCTGACAGAGATAACATATCGATCTTGGTATCCTGCAACATCATCGGAATTTTGCCGACCGCCTGCACCGCATCGGTATGGAACATCACGCCGGCGGCATTGGCCATATCGGCCATTTGCTCGACTGGAAAAATGGTGCCGGTTTCGTTGTTGGCCCACATCACCGAGACGATGGCGACTTGATCCGACAACAGATTTTTGTAGGCCTCCAGATTCAGGCGGCCGCACTTATCCACCGGCATCCGGTGTATGGTATAGCCTTCCTTTTCCAGATAATCGCACAGGCTCAAAATCGCCGGATGCTCGACCGCCGTGGTGATGATTTCCTTGCGGTTGGGCTGGGCTTTGATCGCCGATAAAATCGCGGTCGAATCCGACTCGGTGCCGCAAGAGGTAAAGATGATCTCCGAATCGTGTTCGGCGCCCAACAATTCCTGCACCTGGCCTCTAGCCTTCTTGATCGCCTTGGCCACGCCGTCGGCGAAACGGTGGATTGAGGACGGATTGCCGAATTGTTCGGTAAAATACGGGATCATCGCATCGACCACCGCCCGGTCCACCTTGGTGGTGGCGTTGTTATCCAGATAAATATCAGGCATGACCGGCCTCCTTGATGTTCACCAATTCGCTGCTGGGCATTTGCGAAGCCGGCACCACTTTGATGAATTCGCCCAATACTTCCATCAGGCGCTGTTGAATGCCGGCGATAGTCATTGCCGCCATTTGGCAACCGTTGCAAGCGCCGGTCATGTTGACATAGGCGGTATTACCGATCACTTCCACCAACTCGACGTCACCGCCGTCGGC
Organism: Methylomonas sp. LL1; assembly: GCF_015711015.1. NCBI lineage: Bacteria > Pseudomonadati > Pseudomonadota > Gammaproteobacteria > Methylococcales > Methylococcaceae > Methylomonas > Methylomonas sp. LL1. The sequence goes on along the minus strand of NZ_CP064653.1, from coordinate 284,753 downwards.
CATCAATTGCGGCCGCAATGCGGTCAGCACTTCCTCGATTTTCTTGATGCGTTGCAGATTGGTCAGCGGTTTTTTCTCGGCCTTGGCCTCGACTTTCTCGATCGGCGCCGCACTCGGATCGAAGCTTTCGCCGCGTTCCTTCAAGACTTTTTCCAAAATAGCTTCGATGTCTTCGTGGCAAGCCGCGCAACCACCGCCGGCCTTGGTAAAGTTGGTGACGTCCTCGACCGTGCGTAGTTTGTTGGCCCAAACCATTTCCTCGATCATCACCGCGTCGATGGCAAAACATTTGCACACCAAGGCGCCTTCTTCGTGATCGTCTTTCCATTCCTCGCCCCGATAGTTGGCGACGGCGGCTTGCAGCGCTTCGCGGCCCATGACCGAACAGTGCATTTTTTCCGGCGGCAGGCCATCCAATTCGGCGGCGATGTCCTGGTTGGTGACTTTCAAGGCGTCGTCCAGCGTCATGCCTTTGATGATTTCGGTTAATACCGATGACGATGCAATCGCCGAACCGCAACCGAAAGTTTGGAAACCGGCATCTTCGATGACTTCCGATTCTTCATTCACCTTCAGGGTCAGCCTCAGGGCGTCGCCACAACTGATGGAACCCACTTCGCCAATCGCATTGGCCCCTTCCACCGCACCGGCGTTTTTCGGGTTGAAAAAATGATCTTTAACTTTATCTGAATAATCCCACATAGCTATTTCCTCGAGTTCTTAAGAACAGGTTTTTGGGGTGCCGCCGCTCTCGCCGGTGGTAAATGATGATCCGCAGGCACAGCTTTTAACCGCGTTGGGATTGGTAAATTTAAAGCCCGAGCCCTCCAGGCTATCGACAAAATCGATGGACATACCGTCCAGCTTGGGCAGACTGAGCGGATCGACAAACACTTTGACCGCGCCGCAATCGATCACGCTGTCATCCGGATTTTCTTTCGCTTCCAACTTCATTCCATAAGACAAGCCGGAACAACCGCCATCGGTCACTTCGATGCGCAACCCGCCGGTCGGCTTGTCGGAACTACTGATAAAACGGCCCACGGCCTGAATGGCGCTTTCGGTTAATGTAATCATTTTTAAATCTCCTGAACGGGTTGGCATTGATCTTGTAAACAGTTAAAGCAACCAGCATGCCATGCGAGAAAATACCGGCTAAGCCACTGTATTTATTCGAATCAAGGCAGCCGGCCACCCTCAATGGGCAAGCCGTTTCATAACAATCCATCTGTTATTGTCGGTTTTGCTACAAATTACGCACAGGAGAATCAAATGAACATAGAAGACTTGGATTTAGGCGATGTGGTTTATGCCGCGCACACCATCGTCGATGACGGCAGCATGCCCGAAAGCGAGGAAGGCGAGGTTCTGGCCGAGGAAGGCACTCGCGGCGTGATCGTGATGAAAGGCTATGTGGAAGAAGATCCAGGCCGTAGCGTGTTTCTGGTACGGTTCGAAGACAAGGAATTGAATCTGGGGCGGCCGATCGGCTGCTGGATCGAGGATTTGATGGCGCCGGAAATGACTGCCTAAACGAATAAAATCATCGGCGCAAGCGAGCATCGTCTATTCTAATCTCATACTCCTCCGGAGAAAGTGAATGGAATTTATCGATTGGGCCGCAACCATACTCGGCGCCATGCTGATCTTCGCTGGCGTCCGGGCAATCCGGCGTAGAGAAGCGCATGTTCCCGATCGCTGCGCCGGAGGCAGTGCTATAGGTCGGTTAGCCATGGATAATTCTGGACAGGTTGTGTGCCTGCGCCGTGATCTTGGATATTGCACCGTTGCAGAGCCTGTTCCGTCTGTTTCCGAAGCCGCCGATTGATAGGCTCTGTATCGTATTCCCCTAATTTAACCAGCCGCCATGACCACTGACCCCAACGCAGTCATTCAATATCACAACCGCAGCAAACACCAACTCAACGCTTACGCCAAGGGTCCGGAATCCCTGGATTGGGACGACCAACCCAACCCGTTTCGGCGTTTCAGCGGCTGCGAGACGGTGAAACTGCCGACACCCGGCACCGAACTGGATTGTCTGTTCGCCGATTTGGACAAACCCGAGCGGATTGCCCCACGGCCGTTGACGTTGGCGAATCTGGGCCTGCTGCTGGAATTGTCGTTCGGCTTGTCGGCTTGGAAACAATTCGGCCCGGACCGTTGGGCCTTGCGCTGCAATCCGTCCAGCGGCAACCTGCATCCGACCGAGGCTTATCTGCTTTGCACCGATTCAGCCCTACTCCAGCCCGGTGTCTATCATTACGTCAGCCGCGACCATCTATTGGAACGCCGCTGCCGCTTCGATGCCGGCGATTTGCAATCCGAGTTGTACATAGGCCTGTCATCGATACACTGGCGCGAAGCCTGGAAATACGGCGAACGTGCGTTCCGTTATTGCCAACACGACATCGGCCACGCCCTGGCCGCCTTGAGTTACGCCGCCGCCTGTCTGGGCTGGTCGTTGGAATTGTGCGGCGAAGCCGGCGATAGCCAGATCGCCGGCTGGCTGGGGCTGGATCGAGTAGGCGACTTTGTCGCTAGTGAGCATGAAGCGGCCGATCTGTTCTGCCGACTGCATATTGGCCACCAAGCCGTATCGGGCTTGGATTTCGAGCAATTGTCGCAAATCCTACAATCGGCCGAATGGTTCGGCACGGCCGACAAACTGAGCGGCCGGCATTTTTACCGTTGGCCCATCATCGAGGAAGTCTCGCAACAGGCGCAAAAACCGGTCACCGCGGCCGAACGTTGGCAAGCCCCGGTTTCGGAACTACCGATACCCAGCCATAACGGCGCCGCCAGTAGTCTGATACGCCAACGCCGTAGCGCCCAGCATTTCAACGGCAAGGCCGAACCGTTGCCGCTGGCGGATTTTCAACGCATGCTACTGGCACTGCTGCCCAGCGCGAAACCGCCGTTCAGCGCCTGGAACTGGCCGGCTCAAGTGCATATAGTGCTATTCGTGCACCGGGTGGCCGAAATGGAGCCGGGGCTATATCTGCTGCCACGGGAGGCCGGCGATATAGAGGAACTGAGGCAGGCCTTTTCCGCCGAGTTCGTCTGGCAAAAAGCCGAAGCGCCATTCGAGTTTTATCAACTGACTCCCGGCAATGTGCGCCAAGCCGCCAAAACCCTATCCTGCCATCAACCGATTGCCAGCGACAGCGCTTTCAGCCTGGGCATGCTGGCCCGCTTCGCCAGCAATGTTGAAGCCGAAGCCTGGCGCTACCGGCGCTTGTTCTGGGAATGCGGCCTGATCGGACAGATTTTATATCTGGAAGCCGAGGCGGCCGGCGTCAGGGGCACAGGCATCGGTTGCTTCTTCGACGACGCAGTGCATGGGGTTTTGGGATTAAAGGATAATGCTTGGCAGAGTTTGTATCACTTCACGGTGGGCGAAGCGCTGAATGACAATCGCCTGCAAACCTTTCCGGCTTATGTCCATTTGACGGACTAAACCAAGTGGCTAGCTCGAGCGGCGGTTAAAATCTTGCGCCTTAAACCTTGATTCCGGCTCGAATAGCGGCTAATCCCAAGCACGGCCAACACCAACAAACTCATGCCGGCGAACAAAAGCTGGTCGCCCAATTGAGCATAAGGTGTCATGCCGGCCATCGGGATGATGCTGTCGGTCACGGTGGTTGTCGTGTATAGCGGCGCTTGTTTAGCGATCTTGCCGTTGGGCAGCACGAATCCGGTCAGACCGGTGTTGGTAGCGCGCAGCAAATAGCGCCCGGTTTCCAGTGCGCGCATCCGGGCCATTTGCATATGTTGATGAGGCTGCGAGGTGTCGCCGAACCAGGCATCGTTGGTGACATTGACCAGATAAGCGGCCTTTTCCACCTGCCGAATGACCAATTCGCCAAACGCGTCTTCATAGCAAATAGTGGTGACAAAGGCATGGCCGCCGGCTTGCAACAGCGGCTGTCTGTCGCCACCCGCGGCAAAATTGCCCAGCGGAATTTGCAATCGGTCCAAGACCCAACCCGACAGGGGCTGCAACGGCAGATATTCGCCGAATGGCAATAAATGATTTTTGTGATACAAGGCTTGGGTCCGGCCCAGAGTCATCACGCTGTTGTAATATTCCCCGCCAGAACCTTCGACCGGCAGACTGACCACCAAATCCACACCCTTTTCTCGCGCCGTCGCCGCCAATGGCTCCAGATAAAAATCCTTCACTTCCGACCAAAAGACCGGAATCGAGGTTTCCGGCCAGATAATCACATCGGAGTCCCAATGCCGATTAGTCAGTTGTTGATACAGCGTCAAGGTATTCAACTTTTGATTAGGCAGCCATTTTAGATTTTGCTGGATATTGCCTTGCACCAATGTGATGTTAATCGGCTCGCCAACCGCCTGGGTCCATTGCACGCCCATCAAAATCCAGCCGCAGCCCCAAATCAAGCCGGGGAATATCAAGCCCGGCCATGGCGGCAACTTGCCGCGCCCTATTTCAACCAACGCGGCGGCCGAAGCCGACAACAAAAATCCGACACCATAGACACCACTGACGGCCGCATAGCCGGCTAGCGGCGTATCCAACTGGCTATAAGCGATTTGCAACCAGGGAAATCCGTTTAACAACCAGTAGCCGCGAAAATATTCCACGGCCACCCAAAGTAAGGCCAGCGCCAAGACCCTGAACCAGGCACCCGCCATGCCGAACACTTTTGCCGACAACGCCGCCGTCAACGCCGGAAATAGCGCCCATAAAGCCACCAGCAACAACGTCAAGAAACCTGAACTGACAGGATCGGCCCCGCCGAAATCATGGATACTGATGTAGACCCACCAGATACCTGAGCCGAATAAACCCAAACCGAAAAGATAGCCGATCAGGGCGGCTCGTTTAACTGGCCGATTCAGACAGGCCGAATAAAAAAATACCAGCGCCACTAATGCGGCGTAACCATAATCGTAAGGCGCAAATGCCAGTGTCAGCATAACGCCAAACAACGGCGCTACCATTTCCCATTTCCATTGCATTATTCGAGTCATTGTCTATTGTAGGATGTAAAAACCGGCGCATTATTATGCCTTGATCATGTTTAGTCTAAAGTTCTGTTTTCATAATCAAACTTATTTCGGCTAGACTTGCACGGTATATGACAGACCTTAAAAAAGAATAACAATGACAGCCAACCGTAATTTACCGTTTGAACCGACGTCAGAGGCGTTAGCCGGCTGGCTGGATTCCTTGAGCAAGCTGCCGCATGCCCAAGCCGCCCATCAATTGAATCAAGTTCTGAAACAACTCAAGGACGAAAAATGCCAGACCGGAGTATTGTTAGCGCTTTTGACCAATTTAACCCCGCTAACCCTGCATTTTTCCGGCAGCCTATCGGCCTCGGCAAGCAATGAGCCGAGTAGCTCGGGCACGGCGTATAAGCTTGGAAAATTGAGCATGCAATTACCCAGACAACTGGGTTTGCTTTTTTGCCAATTAGCGGAAAGCAACACACTTGAAGGGACGGATTTACAAACGGCGATTTATTATGCCTTGCAGTTAATCGGCATCTGTTTTCGCAGCTACAGCCTGTTTTACGAAGCGCCGTCCGCCACGCTCTGGAAAAAATCCGCAGCGCTATTCAAACTGGCCAGCACAAACGATTGTTTAAATACCAGCCAAGCGACAAAGTTAGCCGAATTCAAGTCGCAAACCACGATAGAAACCGTCGTCAAACGCAATCTGCTGTTCAGTGTTTTGATGCCCAACCAGTTTAGCCGTGAAGAAATCAACCAGTTTTTCCTGCTCGCCAATCAACACGCCGATCTGCTGGAAATCACCAGCGATCGCCAGGCCTGGAATTTCGGGTTTTACTGGGATTTGAACGACGAACTGCCGCCCTGCCCGGTTAGGAAAACCAACAAATCCCTACCCGAGGGCTATATTGCAATCGACAGTCAGCGGATCAGCCATGACTTACAACTGGGAGGCATTGCGACCAAGCTGCCCCCAAGCACCCAAAACAAACTGGCGCTGTTCCTGAGTGGCTATCATCAAGTCTTCGGATCCATTATTCCCGGCCTGCCGTCCTATTCGAAATTGATTTTGGGTTTTGGCGGGATAACCAACTATTTGCAGGAACTGAATAAATTAGTCAAGATTCAGCAACTCAGCTCCTTGTCTGGCGAGAAAAGCCTGAAACGGGATTTATCCTTGGTACCCTTGGAACATCAACGCAATGTTTTCGAGGCCCTTGACCAGCCCTTTTCCGCCAAACAACAAAGCGTCGGCAAATCGGTCAATGTGTTGAAAACCCCCAACAAACTCTATCAGATTGCCGAAAGCCGCGGGCTCGACTGTAGCACCGGCGATCTTGCCTTACTGTATAAAGAGCAACATCCGGTGTCGTTGGCTATCATCCGCCAACAAAACTTCAACGATCTTTCCAATGCCAATCACGTTCTGCTGGAAATGGTACCCGGCCAATGCACCATCTACAGCCTGGCTAAAAACGCGATTGTTCCTCATGCCATCATTGTTGGCGAAGACAGTGAACACCCGCAAGTATTTTTAGCCAGCGGCAAATACAACGTCGGCGGTAAAATTCAATTATCGATAGGCCACTCATTGATTTTGACGGCCTGCCTGGAGAGCAACGCTTATTTTGCCCGTTTCAAATTCAGCTTTGATTCGTAATCCCATGCGGTACATGGGCCGAAGCGACTTGATGCATTTCGGCCGACTCGCAATGACCTTTTTGATCGTCGAAGAAAATATCCGCGCCAAACGCCTTTAGAAACGCACCCTTCGGCATGCCGCCCAAGAACAAGGCTTCATCGATACGAATTTCCCAGGCTCTCAAGGTCCGCACCACCCGCTCATGCGCCGGTGCCGCCCGCGCCGTCACCAAAGCCGTGCGAATCGGAGAAACCTCCGGCTCGAAATGGTTCTGAATCCGATGCAAAGCACTCAAAAACTCTTTCAACGGCCCGTCGGACAAGGGCTTGTGTGCTTGATCTCGCTCATTGGCGGCAAATGCGGCCAGCCCCTGCTGTTGATAGATGCGCTCGGACTGGTCGGAAAACAGCACGGAATCGCCATCGAAGGCAATCCGTAGTTGATTCGAAGCATTGCTGCCCGAACCCGAGACGATGGTTGCGGCGGCATAGCCGGCCGCCAGCGCTTTTTTGACATCCTCGCCGTTGGCGGACAAGAAAAGATGAGCCCCGAAGGCCGGAATATACTCATAAGGCGATACCCCGCTGGTAAACGCCGCCCGGCTAATCGCCAAACCGTAGTGGTTGATCGAATTGAAGATCCGCAACCCGGTGTCGGCGCTGTTTTGCGACAACAGGATGATTTCCACCAACGGTTGAGCCGGAAAGGCCTGGTTGATATCGAGAAACTTTTTCACCAACTGGAATCCAAAGCCCGGTTGCAGAACTTCGTTTTCGTGTTCGATTTGATAACGGCAGAACGCTTCCTTGCCTTGAGTTTCGAATATCGCATGCGATTCATCCAGATTAAACAAGGCCCTGGAAGAGATCGCAACCACCAATTTCTGATTCTGCTGCATGGAAGCTACCGGCTAATTTTTGATTTTGGCAACCCAGACCGAATCCAAGTTAAGGGTTTTCTTGACCCGCGCCGCGTAAGCCGCGGCCTCGTATTGGGTTTTAAAACCGTCGACCACCAACCGGTACCAAGTTTCACCCTTGGTCACAGCTTTGTCGACTCTGGCCGGCACGCCCTTGGCCGTGAATTCCTCGGCTTTGCGCTTTGCATACCAATCTTGCTTGAATGCCACCAAATTGACTATCCAATTTTCCTGAACCGCCGGCGGCTTTTGAACTGCCGGTTTCGGCGCCGAGCCGACTTTGCCTTTTTCCAAGGCCGCCAGTTTACTCTGCAACGCTTCGATCGCGGCCCCCATTTGCATATCCTGATTACTCAGGTCGCTCAGGTGTTTGGCCAAATCTCCGGCCGGTTTGCCGGTATCGCCACCACCTTGAAGGGATTTGGTTAAATCGGCAAGCTGATTGGCCGTAACCGTATTGGCCAAGGTCAATTCATCCAGTTGTTTTCGTAACATTTCCGTTTCGGCGGCATCGGCGGCCGGCGCGCTACTAATCTGTTCCTGCAACTTACCGATGTGCTCCACTAATTGGCTAACCTGCAACTTGGCGATATAGCCCTGAAAGCCCAATCCGCCTCCGACGATCAGCGCCACGCCCGCAATGGCATTGGCTACATAAGCGGATAGCGGTTTTTTATTGGCCAGTGCATCGAAATTGCGCTTGGCTTTCTTTTGCTCGGTCTTTAGCATATCGATGCTATCCAGGCAGGCGTTCAGTTCATCCTTATTGCTTTTGAGCTGAATTTCCTGCTTGACCAAGGTTTGCTGTTTTTTCAAATCGTTGATTTGACGGCTTAACCCCGCCAGTTCAGCGCCATGGTCGATTATCGCGCCGGACTTTTCAGGCATAGTCCGCACGGCGCCGTCGGCTTGAGCCGTATCGATACCGGATAAATCGACGGTTTTCGGCGTTTCCGCTAGCGGCTCACCAATGTCCGCGGCAAAGTCGTCATGCTCGGCCTCGATGTCCCGCTCGCTAGCGTGTATTGCAAGATCTGCATCAAGACTTTCGACTTTCGCTTCAAGATCGGCGGTGATGGCCGATTTAGCGGCGCTATCGATATGGTCATCCGCTGAAATATCGAAATCGGCCAGCAAGAAATCAGCATTGTCGCGGTTAAACTGTCCAGGCACATCGGAAAACTCATCAATTTCAGCCATGTTTTCCAGTTCGTCTTTTAGAGGAACGGGATCGGCCTTGAAATCGGGAAAGGCCGGGGCGGTGTCAGCAAACTCATCGATCTCTTCCACGCTTTCCAATGGACTCAGATCGACATGCTCATCCTCATCAACCTGATCGAACGGACTTATCTCGTCCGCATCCGGTTCGTTCTTGGGCTTGGGCGTGATATTAATCTCGGCGATAATATCGTCGACATCATCGCCAAATTCATCGTATTCCGCCGCCAACGACTGATCCTTGCCGACTTGCTCGGCAAGCAACTGGTCGATGTCATTTAACCCGCCAGACTCGGCGTTCTCGTCTTCCTCCGGAAACACATCGCCGACCAATAATCGATCGATAGCCTCGTCATCGTCAATCAGCCCGACTTGCTGTTCGTTCGTCTCATCGAGATTCAGCATCGAATCCAGATCATCGGCAAAACTACCCTGTGATTTTGGTTTTTTATCGTTTTTAGACTCAGCCATTGTTAACCTCGCACCCTAATCATGTATCTCAAAAACGAAACCCGACAGCTTTTTGTCATTTAACCGCAGTCATCAGAGCATTCACATCTTTACGCATCTTGAACTGAATTTGTTTAAAACCGGCGGCGATCAGCTGTTGCATGGCCACGGACTCGCGCATGATGCGATTCTCGGACTCGTCGCTGAACAGGTGAATAACCCAATGTTCCAATAAATCCAGACGATTGATTTCAGTCAAGACCTTGAAATAGCCAGCCACTTCCAGCTGAGTATTGCGCGTATGGGTAGCGACATCGTCCAAGGCATAGCGATCGCCGTTGACAAACCGAGCGTCGGGTTTTAGTACCCGAAATATCTCATGCAAAACTTGTTCCCGATAACCGGCTTCGAAATTATGCAGTGTATAAGCCGACGCCACCAGATCAACGCTGTCGTCGTCCAGTTTTTTCAAGGCGGTTAAGGCATCATCGCCGGAAAACCGCAAACGGCCAGCATCGACCCAATCCTGTAGACTTTGCCTTGCCTGGTTTTGCATGGTCGGCTCATTATCGACGCTCAGCAGCCGTAGCCGGTCGTCGGCCGACAACAGGGACAATGTGGTGATACCGGTACCGCCGCCTAATTCAACCACGGTCAGCGGGTAGGCTTTGGTCCGGCAGTATTCACCAACTTCACCCCCGACCAGCTGACTCATTTCGGTAGCGGATGGGCAAATCTGTTTCAACATCCGGTATTCATGACCGATGATCCCGGAGAACATCGCATCAAGACTATAATCGGCTCTCATGATTGCGCTTTTGCTTTTTGTTTGGCGTCATAAGCGGCCAATTGCTCCGCCGTAGCCTCGGTTTGATAGCGCTCTTTCCACTCGCTGTAAGGCATGCCGTAGACGATTTCCCTGGCTTGCTCGTAAGTGACGTCGCCGCCACGATCGGCCGCCGCCGCCGCATACCATTTAGCCAAGCAATTACGGCAAAAATCGGCCAGAATCATCAATTCAATGTTCTGTACTTCGGTGTGTAGCCGCAGATGCTCTACTAAGCGTCTGAATGCGGCAGCCTCAAATTCAATAGTTTTGTCTTGCATCAACTTCCTCCTAAAATTTGCATTTTATCAGTAAAGCCGTTCGCCTCATGTACATTTGAAAGTAAAGAATCTACAATTGGCGATTATTTATCCGTGCGTTTAATACTAACTTGTGAACACCATACACAGTTCATCGCTGGCGTCGTATCGTATCGGTTACATCAAACCGGAGCCGGATCGTTTTGAAAAAAATCCAGCCAACCCGGCTGAAGCCAATGCTGGCTCCTCCAACAATCAGCAACTTACCGGACCGGTTTCGACCCCGGAGCAAGTTAAGGCGGCCCTGGACAAAAGTGAGCTGAATAAAGTCAACAGTTACGAGCAATCCGGTAGCTCCCGCACGGCTAAAGCGTTAATCGCCTACGCCGAAGCCCGTAACCAACCGATTCAGACCGAACTTGCCGCCGACCTTTTCCATCTCGATATTTACGTTTAATTTTTTACTTTCCATTGCTTCCCAACCCTAGATGAAACCATTTTTAGAATTTTTCCCTATTGTTCTATTTTTTATTGCCTATAAACTTTACGACATCTACATCGCCACCGCGGTTGTGATTGCGGCAACCATTATTCAAGTCATCAGCTATTGGCTGATGTATCGTAAAGTAGAAACCATGCAATGGATTACGCTGGGTTTGATCCTGGTGATGGGGGGAGCAACGCTTTACCTGCAGGATGAACAATTTATCAAATGGAAATTGACCATTATCGAATGGCTATTTGGGGGCGCTTTCTTGGCTAGCCAATTCATCGGCCCTAAAACCTTCATCGAACGCATGATGGGCGCCAATCTGGAATTACCCGCCCGCATCTGGAAACGGTTAAATCTGAGTTGGGCCTGTTTTTTTATTGGCGTGGGCTGTGTAAACCTTTATGTAATGAACCATTACAGCACCGACGAGTGGGTCAGTTTCAAAACCTTCGGAGTCCCCGGCTTGATGGTGGCTTTTATCGTGATCCAAATGGCGTTTTTATATAAATATGCCCCGGAAACAGAGGCCAAAAAATAATGCTTTACGCCATCATCAGTGAAGATGCGAACGATAGCCTGGCAAAACGCCTGGCCGCCCGTCCCGCTCATTTACAAAGACTTCAGGATTTACAAAACCAAGGTCGGCTAATCCTGGCGGGCCCGCATCCCGCGATCGACGCGGAAAACCCCGGCGAGGCCGGTTTTAGCGGCAGCTTGATCGTTGCCGACTTCCAAAGCCTGACAGACGCCCGGCTATGGGCCGATGCCGATCCTTATATCGATGCGGGCGTATATGCTCGCGTTACCGTCAAACCTTTCAAACAAGTATTTCCACAATGACCGCTACCCAAATCAGACAAAAACTGGAAGAAGCTCTTAAGCCGGATTTAATCGAAATTATTGACCATAGTGCCGCCCACGCCGGACATGCCGGCAACAAAGGCGGCGGTCATTACAATGTCACCCTGGTTTCCGAAAAATTTGAAGGCAAATCCCTGGTACAAAGACATCAACTGATTTATCAAATATTAGGCGACATGATGAAAGATGAAATCCATGCGCTTGGTATTAACGCCTTAACCCCCTCCGAAAACAGTAAAGGAAATTAATCAATGAAAATAAAAATCATCCCACTGATTCTGGCCGGTGCCGCCATGGTCTCCGGCTGCGAAAAACCGGAAACACCCGCTGCCGCCGCCCCCACCGTCAGCAAGCAAGATGCGGTCGCATCGGTCAATGGCGTTTATATCAGTAAAAAAACCTTGGAAACCCTGGAAAAAGAAATTGCCGAGCGTAGCCAAGGCCAATCCTTCCCCAAGGAACAATTATTGGAAGAGCTGATCCAGCGCGAATTGCTGATTCAACAAGCTCTGCAAAAGAAACTGGATCAATCACCCGAAGTGATTGAGCGAATGGCAACCGTGAAAAATTCATTGTTGTCTCAAGCCGCTTTACAGGATTATTTAAAAGCCAACCCGGTGACCGAAGAAGAAATCAAGGCCGAATATGACTCCAAAATGGCAAACATGGGCGAAGAATACAAGGCCCGCCATATTTTGGTAAAAACCGAGGATGAAGCCAAGAAAATCATCGAGGAATTGGAAAAAGGCGGGGACTTTCAGGCCCTGGCCAAAAAACACTCGATTGATCCGATGGGTGCCGAAGGCGGAGACCTGGGCTGGTTTACCGCTGACCGCATGGTCCCACCCTTTTCGGAAGCCGTGGTCGCGCTGGAAAACGGCAAATACAGCAAACAACCGGTACAAACTCAATTCGGCTGGCACGTTATCTTGAGAGAAGAAGCCAGGGCGCTGACTCCGCCTCCGTTTGACGCAGTCAAGGAGCAAATCCGCCCAATGCTGCAACGTCAAAAAGCCCAGACCATGATAGAAAACTTGCGCAATAGCGCAAAAGTCGAAGTGCTTTTACCGCCAGCCGAATTAAAACCGGCCGAGGCAAAACCTAGCGAAGCACCCGCTCCGGCTGCGTCCGAACCAGCCAGCGAAGCTCAACCAGCCGCTGAAAATACCACAACCCAAGCAGCCCCAGCCACTACTGAAGCGGCACCTGCTCCCGTGGAACCCGCCAAGCCCGAAGCAGTTCCGGCTCAATAAAGCGACCACAAAAAGCAGGATGGCTTGATCATCCTGCTTTTTCAAACCGTATCCGCTCAGAATACGAATCCCATGCCGGTTACCAATGTAAATGCATTCGCCGACCAACCAACGGCCTAAGCCTGTTGCATAGTCCGCTGCCGACACACTCTCTCATCCAGCAAACTTTTGATGCTTTGCGTACATTTCCCGCATACCCCACCGGCACCGGTGCATTGCATCAACTGTCTGCGCGTACAAGCACCCTGATCGATTGCCCGAACCACTTGATTATCGGTAACGGCTTTACACACACAAACGTACATAGCTACCTCGCGAACCAAACTCTCTGATGAATGGCTACTAATGATAACGATTATCATTTGAAAGTAAAGCCCTTCCGATTAATTAATTGTTGCCTTTTTTGAAACCAAACCTGTAAGCCCTTAAAAAACCACGTAAACGTTAGGTAATTCGCGGGATTGAGGCGTTACCTTGCATTGCAAATGCGCGTTTGTTCATGATTAAATAGCTCGCTGAACATTTCATCATTACTTACAGAGCCCATGATGCAAGACTACCAAAGCCAAAAACCTATCGTGCTTGACATACTGGATGCCCACCGGACCATGCCGGGCAATCTGCTTCCTATCCTTCACGGCATTCAGGATACGCTGGGTTATATCCCGTCGGCGGCGGTAGAAGACATTGCCAGGTCGTTGAATTTGTCCAAAGCCGAAGTGCATGGCGTCATCAGTTTTTATCATTATTTCCGCACCACGCCGCCAGGCAAACATACCATCCGCATCTGCCGAGCCGAATCTTGCCAAGCCATGAACGGCAAGGCCCTGGAAAGTCACGCCAAACAAACCCTGGGTATCGATTTCCACGAAACCAGCTCCGATGAACATTTTTCCCTCGAGCCTGTCTACTGCCTCGGAAACTGCGCATGTTCGCCCTCCATCACTATCGATGACGAAGTTCATGGCCGTGTTACTCCGGAAAAATTCGATCAACTGTTAGCCGCATGCAAAGGTGCCAAATAATGAGCCGTGTATTCATTTCCCGCGATTCCACCGCGCTGTCCCTGGGTGCCGAAAAAGTAGCGGCCACCTTGCAACAATTGTCCGACACTAAAGGTTTGAAGATCGAAATCGTCCGCAACGGCTCGCGCGGGTTATTTTGGCTGGAGCCACTGATCGAGGTCGAAACCGACCAAGGCCGAGTCGCTTACGGACCTGTTCAAGCCGAAGATGTGGCCTCCTTGTTGGAAACCGGATTATTGGAAGGTAAACAGCACCCGCTGTATTTGGGCAATATCGAAGAATTGCCTTATTTCAAAAATCAAAACCGCCTGACTTTCGCCCGCGTCGGCCTGACCGATCCGGTCAATATCGATGACTACATTGCTCACGACGGCTATCGCGGCTTGAAAAACGCACTGGCTCTGCAACCGGCCGACATCGTCAAGCACGTCACCGATTCCGGATTGCGCGGCCGCGGCGGCGCGGCGTTTCCGACCGGCATCAAATGGAACACCGTGCTGAACGCACCCGCCGAGCAAAAATACATCGTCTGCAACGCCGACGAAGGCGACTCCGGCACCTTCTCCGACCGGATGATCATGGAGGGCGACCCTTTCGTACTGATCGAAGGCATGACCATCGCCGGCTTGGCGGTCGGTGCGACTCAAGGTTACATCTACTTGCGCGTCGAATACCCGCATGCCAAGGTTGCACTGAACCAAGCGATAGCAGCCGCGTATAAAAACGGTTATCTGGGCGAAAACATTCAAGGCAGCGGTAAGACCTTCCATCTGGAAGTGCGCAGCGGTGCCGGCGCTTATATCTGCGGCGAGGAAACTTCGTTGCTGGAAAGTCTGGAAGGCAAACGCGGCCTGGTCCGCTTCAAACCACCGCTTCCCGCCATCGTCGGCTTGTTCGGTAAACCAACCGTCGTCAACAACGTCATTTCACTCGCTTCGATTCCGGTCATTCTGGACAAGGGCGGCGAATACTATAAAAACTATGGCATGGGCCGTTCGCGCGGCACCCTACCCCTGCAACTGGCCGGCAACATCAAACATCCCGGTTTGTTCGAAGCCGCGTTCGGTATGACCTTGCGCGAAATTCTCTACGCTTACGGCGGTGGTTCCGCCAGCGGCCGGCCGATCCGTGCCGTGCAAGTCGGCGGCCCCTTGGGCGCCTATCTGCATGAAGGCCAGTTCGACACACCACTAGACTACGAAGCTTTCGCGGCGATTTCGGCGGTATTGGGCCACGGCGGTATCGTCGTCCACGACGACAGCGTCAATATGGCCGATATGGCCCGCTATGCGATGGAGTTTTGCGTCGAAGAATCCTGCGGCAAGTGCACACCCTGCCGGATTGGTTCGACCCGAGGCGTCGAGGTAATAGACCGCATCGTCGACGGCACTCAAAAAGACAAAAATACCGTACTGCTACGCGATTTGTGCGACACCATGATGTACGGTTCCTTGTGTGCGATGGGCGGCATGACACCTTATCCGGTGTTGAGTTCGCTGAATCATTTTCCCGAAGACTTTGGCCTTCCAGCCGCCAAAGCCTGATCGATCACCCGGAGGTAGCTCATGTCAGCCAATATAGAAATCGATTACGGAACACCCGCCAGTCCGTCCGAAAATCAAGTCACCCTGGAGATCGACGGCCGCCAGGTGACCGTCAATGCCGGCAGCTCCGTGATGCGCGCAGCCGCCGAAGCGGGAATCAGCATCCCCAAACTGTGCGCCACCGATAGTCTCGACCCTTTCGGTTCCTGCCGCATGTGTCTGGTGCAAATCGAAGGCGCGCGCGGCTATCCGGCCTCTTGCACCACACCGGTTGCCGAAGGCATGAAGGTCTGCACCCAGAATGACAAACTGGCCAATATCCGGCGCGGGATCGCCGAACTGTATATCTCGGACCACCCTCTGGACTGTCTGACTTGCGCGGCCAACGGTGATTGCGAATTGCAGGATACCGTCGGCCAAGTCGGTCTGCGCGAAGTACGCTACGGTTTCGAAGGCGAAAATCACCTCGATAGCGAAAAGGACACCAGCAACCCCTATTTTGCGTTCGATCCAGCCAAATGTATCGTCTGTTCGCGTTGCGTGCGTGCTTGCGAGGAAGTGCAAGGCACTTTCGCGCTAACCATCGATGGCCGTGGCTTCGACTCCAAAGTTTCTCCGGGCCAGGACCAGCCGTTCATGGAATCGGAATGCGTCTCCTGCGGCGCCTGCGTGCAAGCCTGCCCAACCGCGACCTTGATGGAAAAAGCCGTGATCGATCTCGGCCAACCGGAACACAGCACCATCACCACTTGCGCCTATTGCGGCGTCGGTTGCTCGTTCCGCGCCGACATGAAAGGCGAACAACTGGTACGCATGGTGCCCGATAAAAACGGCCAGGCCAACCACGGACACTCCTGCGTCAAGGGCCGATTCGCCTTCGGTTACGCCACCCACAAAGACCGTATCACCACGCCAATGGTGCGCGACAAGATTTCCGATCCCTGGCGCGAAGTCAGCTGGCAAGAAGCCATCCAGTTCGCCGCCGACCGTTTCAAACAACTGCAAGCCAAATACGGTAAAGACTCGATCGGCGGTATTACCTCGTCACGCTGCACCAACGAAGAAACCTATCTGGTGCAAAAACTGATCCGCGCCGGCTTCGGCAACAACAACGTCGACACTTGCGCCCGCGTCTGCCACTCCCCGACCGGTTACGGCCTGAAAACCACCTTCGGCGAATCGTCCGGCACCCAGACCTTCGACTCGGTATTAAAATCCGACGTGATACTGGTGATTGGCGCCAATCCGACCGACGGCCACCCGGTGTTCGGTTCGATGATGAAACGTCGTCTGCGCCAAGGCGCCAAACTGATTGTGATCGACCCGCGCAGCATCGACCTCGTGCGCAACAGTCCGCATGTCAAAGCCGATTATCACTTGAAACTGCGTCCCGGCACCAATGTCGCCGTGGTCACCGCCCTGGCTCATGTCATCGTCACCGAAGGCTTGGCCGACGAACAGTTCGCCAGCGAGCGTTGCGATGTCGAATCCTTCAATAAATGGAAAACTTTTGTCGCTCTGCCGCAAAATTCGCCCGAAGCCGTCGCCGAATTAACCGGCGTCGACGCCGAGACCATTCGCGGCGCAGCTCGATTGTATGCAACCGGCGGTAATGGCGCGATTTACTATGGCCTGGGCGTTACCGAACACAGCCAAGGCTCGACCACCGTGATCGGCATCGCCAATCTGGCGATGGCCACCGGCAACATCGGTCGCGAAGGCGTCGGCGTCAATCCATTGCGCGGTCAAAACAACGTGCAAGGTTCCTGCGACATGGGTTCATTCCCGCACGAATTCGTCGGTTACCGCCATGTATCCGACCCGCAAGTTCACGCCCAATTCGAAGCCGCTTGGGGCGTCAAATTGGCATCGGAACCCGGCCTACGCATCCCCAACATGTTTGCTGCCGCCATTGAAGGCAGCTTCAAGGGTTTGTACGTGCAAGGCGAAGACATCGCTCAGTCCGACCCCGACATCAACCATGTGCATCATGCCTTGCGGGAAATGGAATGCATCGTCGTCCAGGATATATTCCTCAATGAAACCGCCAAGTTTGCCCATGTATTTTTGCCGGGTTCTTCCTTCCTGGAGAAAAACGGCACCTTTACCAATGCCGAACGCCGTATTTCGCCGGTGCGCAAGGTAATGACGCCGCTGGCAGGCAAGGAAGACTGGCAAGTCACCCAGGATTTGGCCAATGCGTTGGGTTATCCGATGAACTACAGCCATCCGTCGGAAATCATGGACGAAATTGCCAGCCTGACTCCGCAATTTGCCGGCGTCAGCTACCGGAAAATCGACGAAATGGGCAGCATACAGTGGCCTTGCAACGATGAATCACCCAATGGCACGCCCATCATGCATGCCGATCATTTCGTGCGTGGCAAGGGCCGTTTCCTGCTGACCGAGTACATCCCCACCGCAGAGCGCACCAGCAGTAAATATCCGCTGATTCTGACCACGGGCCGGATTCTGTCGCAATACAACGTCGGCGCCCAAACTCGCCGTACCGACAATGTCGCCTGGCACGGAGAAGACAAGCTGGAAATCCATCCGCACGATGCCGAAGTTCTGGGGATCGCCGATGACGACTGGGTCGGCGTCAAGAGTCGTACCGGCGAGACCGTGTTGCGCGCGCGGGTCACCGACCGCATGCAACCGGGCGTGGTCTATACTACCTTCCACTTCCCGCATTCCGGCGCCAACGTCATCACCACCGACAACTCGGACTGGGCCACCAATTGTCCGGAATACAAGGTAACCGCCGTGCATGTCGCCAAAGTCGCGCAACCGTCGGAATGGCAGCAGCAATACCAAAGCTTCTCCGACAAGCAATTGTCACTGCTGGAAAACCGTATCTCGGCGGACGAATAAGCCGCAATCTTGGATATGGATGCAATCAGTGAGTTGGGCTGGAGCAGTTACCGCAAAGGTCATTACGATGTCTGGCGCGGCCCAGCCCATCAGAACAAGGAAGATTCGGTGGCCGAGGAAGTACCGGTGGTGCTGGTCTACAACACCATTCCTCATGTGGTGATGCTGGCCACGCCATTAAATCTGGAGGATTTTGCGCTGGGCTTTAGCCTGACCGAAGGCATCATTCCGCATCCGGCTGAACTGCAATCAGTCAGAGTGGTACAGCGCTCCAAGGGCGTTGAAGTGCGCATGACCATTCCGGAACAACGTTTCGAAAACATGCATGGCAAGGGCCGCAACATGACGGGCCGCACCGGTTGCGGCCTGTGCGGCGCCAGCACGCTGGAACAAGCTATCCGCCCGCCAAAACCGGTGGGTATAGGCTTGCCGTTGGATGCCGAGTTATTAGCTAACGCCTTGCGGGAAATGCCCGGCAAACAAATCCTGAACCAATTGACCGGCGCCGTGCATGCCGCCGCCTGGCTGGATCCTGATCGCGGCATCATTGCCGTGCGCGAGGATGTGGGCCGACATAATGCCCTGGACAAATTGATAGGCTCGCTGGCCAAGGCCGGCTGCAATTTTGATGCGGGCTGGCTGCTGGTCACCAGCCGCGCCAGTTATGAAATGGTACAAAAAGCCGCCAGCGTCGGCATCACCCTGCTGGCGGCCATCTCGGCCCCCACCGGACTGGCGATACAGTTGGCCGAAGAATGCGGCCTGACTCTAATTGGCTTCGCCCGCAATGACAATCACGTCATCTATACTCACCCTCATCGTTTACAACATTTTCAAGAATCGGTCGCGTAACTCATGGACAACAGCAATTTGATCAAAATGGCCAATAACATCGGCGCTTTTTTTAAATCCGAACCCGACAGAAATCTCGCCATTCAAGGCGTGGAGCAGCACATCAGAAATTTCTGGGAACCGCGCATGCGCCACCAGATCGTTGCCTATCTTGAAAATGGCGGCGCGGAGTTAATGGACATCGTGGCCGAAGCGGTAAAAAAACTGTAAGCGCACTAAGGTTCCGTGACAAATAAGTTCCCGATATTCGAATATCCCGTAGGGGCGAATTCATTCGCCTTGGGCGATTAAAATCGCCCCTACAATGAATTCAAGGAAATTATTTCCAACCAAATCACCGTGTCAGTAAAGCGTTGAAGCGACGCCTGTTCCGGATAAGATTGCCGTCCCAAGGACTTGGCTTCGGCATTCTCGGGCAACTGAATAATTGACTCGACCGAATCCAACAGCGACCAGCAGAGCTTCGAACGCCCGCCGAAGTTGTCGCATCACAACCTCTAAAAGCCCTGATAAGTACGAGCTGAATGATATACAAAAAGGGAGAATCCTTGCCTATCAAAGACTTATTAGGAGGATGCAAGTTTCTTGGTAGATATACGAAAACTATCCAATCATTTGTTAGGAATATAGAAAAGGGTTCCCATGCAAATAAATATCTCACGAATTAAAGCCATTAGGCCTTGGTTGGCTGAGGCTCGCTACACTTGGTTCTCGGTAGGTGTGATTTTAGTCGCTCTCATCATATCTCTTCGGCCAAATACCCCGGAGCCGGTTATTCGCATCACAGGTCTGGCACTTCAAATTCTTGGGATTGCCACCGTCATTTGGGGTATATCTGAAACAAGAGTTCTCTTCGGGCAACCTTCTTTTGTTGCTAAGGCAAAATCCTGGTTAACAGGGTTTCCACTACTTCGACGACAATATACAGCTACTGTTTCGGGTTCGGGCTTTCTTACGACCGGAAAAGCACGGGCCCACTCAACTCATAACCCTGGTACAAACCCTACTATTGAGGATCGCATTGCATCTCTTGAGCGAAATATCACTTTGATTCATGAGCGAATTACTGGAACTGAAAAGGAAATGGATGACGAGTTCCGAAAAGTTTCTGATGCTCTGAAAAACGAGGAACGCGAGAGACAATCGGAAGTTGATTCGCTTCATAGTAAACTTGAAGCAACCGGTACTGGTGGAGTACACATTTCTGCTATTGGTGCATCGTGGCTCTTTGTCGGTGTAACTCTTAGTACGGCAGCACTTGAAATCTCAGAATTTCTGAAATGATAGCCCAACCAACGCATCAGCCCGGCTTCGCTTCGCTGCGTGGATCATGCCTATCATTAGCTCCTATCAGCGAGTATTAAAGATGTATTTCAGCGCTGAAGACCGCCAGCTAATCGAGAGTCTTGAGTACAACCCAAGCTTGAAACCCGGTTACGAAGCACTGAAGGGTTGCTTAGTCTGGGACGATGAGGGGCTTTTCATCGTTGGGCTCTCCGAAGATGGCCGCGAAAAATTAGCTGACCTTTGGATCGCGAGGCTTATCCTTTTTCACGACTTAGACCGGCATACTCTTGATGACAGCTATTTCAAAGATGCATGGAACTTGGCGGTCGCGCAGTTACAAGGCTGGCCGGGATTCAATCGCCTCGTTTTGTCCGCCGAGGATAGGGCGTTCTATGAACACTGCCTGACTAACGCATCAGAGTTATGAAGTCCTGCAATATGAGTTCTAACACTACAACCGCCCGCTTGGTTAATCGGCACTAATTTCGGGTCAACCGCTCATAGTCGGTTTTCGGCAGCACATAGACCGGACTGGCGGAAATAGGGATATTCGCATTGCCGGAAGTAGCGTCGACTGTTAATGCCTGATTATTCCCCACCACATCCACCATCACCCAGGTTTTGCCCGGATCGAGCCGTAACGGCCATTCGCTAACGGCCGCGTCATCGCGCCAGACCATGAAGGTTGAACCAAACTTGGCCGCTTGGATAGCCGCATCGCGCGTATCGACGGCTTGATACGGCAAACCGTCGATCAAGGCGCCGGCGGTGTATAAGGCCGCCTCGCCGGGTTTGTGGCCCATGGAATAATCCCAGATCCGGCCATAGGCCTGATCGTACTCATGCGCGATACAAAAGGCCAGGCCCAGATAATCCCGGCGACTGTTGACCCAGGCGATCATTTTAGCCACCTGCTCCGCCTGCCAGCGCCTGCCGCTAAAACCATGCATGGCTTTGGCACCGGTTTCGCCCAACCAGAACGGCAGGGTATTTTTTTTACCCAAACCTGCATACACCGCCAGCACGCCGCGTTCGTCCTCGGTCTCGCCGTTACCCAAAGGCTGGCCGAAACGCGGGGATTTTTGCGGATAGGCATGCACATCCCAGGCATCCTGATAGCGATCCAGACCCAGTTGCAGCACTTGTTTGAACCAGTCGCCCTCCGCCGGACGCACCAGACTGCCTCCGACATAATGACCGTCCTTGCGCGCTTGATGAATCCGCTGATATTCAGATTTAGCCCGTTCCAGCCAATGCGCCGGCTCGCGCAATTTTTGCCATTCGGGTTCGTGGCGAATGTCTATCTCGTTGCTGGACTTGAAATAACGGCTATAGCCGGCGGCGGCGTCGATGAAACGCCGACCATCTTCCGGCTTGTCGTTCAGCCAGTGGCTATCGCCGGCCGAATCGGCAAACACTTGCAAACCCGATTGTTTGGCTTGTTCCCATTTAGCTCGGTATTGGGCATCGAAGCCCGGATAACTACCGTAGCTGTTAAAAATTCCCATGCGTTGCAGCCAGCTAAAATAATCGCCCGTTTGGCTAAAGCTTTTATCGCCATCGGCCAGCGCGTAATAATCGTTGTTCCACAGTTTTTTGTCGGCCAGCCGCTGCTTTTGTTCGGCCGCGCCCGCCACCACCGAAAAGCCGTCGGCGGGATAGTTCATGATCAATTGCCCATCCTCGGCGTGCAGAGACGGATAAACCGCGTAGTAACCCGGCAGTTCGATCCGGTCGAAATCGATTTCAACCTGTCCCGGAAACAGATCATGAACTTCCCTCTGCCCGATTTGTTTGCCGTTATAGTCCAGCAACCGCAGCAGCAATTTGGCTTTAAAGCGCGGCAGCGGAGCCGGCAATCGAGTTTGTTCCAATATCGGATGCCAGCGCATATCCAGCTTCAGTTTTATCCTGTCACCCGGATGCGGTAAATTGGCCGGCGCATCGACACGGATCAGCGGCCGGATTTGGGACGCGATCCGATTCAGCGCCGGATTAACGGTAGGATCATCAAGTTGGGTTTGCAAACCATTGATAGCTTGCCCCTGGCTATCGGTGAATAGCGCCTTAAAGAAGAAGCGCTGGCCTTCATCGTGCTGCATTGCCAGTTTCAGCAGCAAGCTATGCCAACCCGGCGCCAGTTCCAGCTTGGCCATCCGTGGCGTTTCGTGCTGTTCGGCAACAGCGGTTGCCGTCAAGCCTTCGGTCTTCAGCCCTTTCAGCAAGGTTTTAATCCGCTCGCCGGCCGTTCCCCATCCCGCCGGCGGCCGGGGATCATCGACAACCTCCAATGTTTTTCCATCCAGCCAGACGGCGGTTTTGATGCCGGATTGGGTTAGATGCAACCAGGCCTGGGTCGCCTGCCCGGTATGCAGATAAAGCTGGGCATAACCGGTGCCGCGCGACCAGCCGTAGGCATGCGGAGTAGATTTCAAAATGTCGACACTGCCGTCGAGCTGGGGTTGCGCGGGCTGCCAGGTTTTCATTTCGCCGCCCATCATTTGCAAACTCAAATAGGCTTGGCCGGGATTGGGCCGCAACACGCTTTCGCTGTCCAGACCGGCTACCGACATCCCCGCCAGACCATCCTGCACGCCACCCACCAACCAGGCGGCGGGCATGCCGTGTTGCATGGTTGTGGCTTTATCGGCCACGGCTACGGTTGGGGTCGGCATGCCGCCGGCTTTTTCGGGTTCGGCCAAGAATTGCACCACCTCGGTTTCGCTCTTGGGCCGGCTCAATACGCCCAGCAAGGTATGATGATCGTCACTGATTACCGCAGCGGGAAATTGGCTGATGTTCAAACGGTTTGCCAGCGTCTCGGCCTGCTCGCCGATCAGGTAGGAAACCGGCAACTGCGCATACTGGGTTTTAGCTTGCGCGCTTGCCAGCCCGGCAAACAATAGCTTGTCGTTTTCGCCTTTGCCGTCCAAAACATACAGATACCGCTTCGGATTGGACACAGGTTGAGTCAAGGCCAAAAACCGGTTTCTGGCCCGGGCCTGTTCGGCACTCATCCAGTTGCCTATTCCGGCATCCATTTTCAGCACAAAACCATCGAACACCTTGGCGCCGTCCGCCTGCCCACTGTTGTTGATTTCCAGCCAGCGATCGCCAGGCAATAGTGTCAGCATATCTTCGGCTTGCAGCCATTGATATTCCCATGGCGTGTTGTTCAGCGTGGTCAATTCGGCACGATTCGCCATTTGCTCTGGACTGGCGCCGGCCTTGACGACAAAACGCTGCGTGACTTGCGACACTTCGCCGCCGCTTTTGTAGCGGGCGAAAAAACGGTAACGTCCAGGCTTAATCGAGGGATCGAGTTGAAAACGAAAATCGGCTTGCCACGCCCCGAAACCCTGGTGAAAAACCTGTACTTCATCGGTTTCGGTCAATAGCGATTCGGCGCCTGGGCCGGCTTGCGCGCCGCCGGCCAGAACCCGTAATCCGGGTTGCGCCGCCATGCCGGCGAAAACGGGAGATTTTCCCAGTTCCAACAGCACGGCGGGATTTTCCACAGTTCCGTTAACGGGCAAGGTAGCCAAGGGCGGCGCCAGTAAAAAGGCATCAAAAACCTTGGCATCATGCCCGGCGCCGCTGTCGCGGATTTCGATTAGCTTGTCGTCGGCTTTTAAACTGACCAGGGACTGACTGCTGATCCAGGCCGACTCCCAGCCCTTGGGTTTTAGCTGATATGTGGCCCGCTGTTGCAGATGATCGGCATCCGGCCCGGCCCAAATCTCGAAAGTTTGCACACACACATCCGGCTCGCCGCCTTGACGCCAACGGGCCCAAAATCGATACGCCGTTGCCGGCGGAGCCGCCGTTAACGGAAACCGAAAATCGACCTTCCAACTGCCGAAGCCGGGATGCAAAACCGTGACTTCGCTGTTATCGGCCCGCAGCGAAATACCGGCTTCCTGGGTTGAAGCCGCTCCCTGGATTACCTGGATGGCATCGGCTTTGCCGGCCGTTGCCATGCTCTCGCCGCCCAGATCGAGCAATAAAGCCGGCCATGAACTCGAGGTCTGAATCGGTAGTGTCGCCGCGTTATCGGCATGCGCCAAGCACAAAGCAGCTATCGCGAACAATGCGATCACCATCGCGGAAACTCGTCTCATAATGTTTTAACCTGGCAAATCGGCGGCAACGGATGGTAAGGTGACAAGCAACCGGACTTTAAGCGTATCATAAGCATTTACAAGTCAAATGAGCGGATGTTTCCGTTGCCTGTTTGGAATAGATAAATCAAAGCATTAGCAAACCGACGCCGTACCGGATCACTTCAAAAAACCAATGTACCCGATCATCACAGGCTTTGACCTGAAATTTTCATTAAAATCGGATTTACCGTTACCATGGACGGGTTATTTACTTCTTGCGCGCGGATGAAATTCAAAAATCTTTTATCGCTTAAATCCCTGATCGTGCTGGGCTTTGCCGTGGCCGTGATTCCGCTTTTTGTCGGCGTCATCTATGCGGCTTTCGGGCTGAGGGAAACAGCCGCCCTGGGCAGAACCATCAACTCCCAAGTATTCGAACAAACCAAAACCATACGCCTGGTGCTGCAAAAATCCTCGGACATCGAGCGCAAGGCCCGGCTGTTCGTGCTGTTGTCGGACCCCGCCTTGCGGCAACCTTATGAACGCGAGTCTTACGAATCGGCTCGGGCTTCGTTCAAACAAGCCTTGAGCGATTTGCTGAAACTGCACGTCGACAACAAAATCGCGTTGCTGGTCAATGAACTGTCGGAAAAGGAAAATTTGATTTACCAGCAAATCATCGGCTCGGAAACCGAGGATAGTTTCAAACTACCCATAGACGAAGCCTTTCAGGGTTTGCGCGAATCCTCGAATACCCTGTCGCGCGAGTTCGAAAACCATGTCGAACACACTTTCAACGAGTTGCGCCAGCTATCGGAATCGCTGGAACAAGGCCTATTGATCAAGGGATTGGTTTTACTGGCGATGTCATGTGCATTTGTTTTGGCCTTGCTGACGGTGCTGTCCCGCTCGATGCGGCAACTGGATAGCTCGATCCGCCGCTTGGGTTCCAACGATTTGCAAGAACCGATCGAAGTCAATGGCCCGGCCGATTTGCGTTATCTGGGCGACCGCCTGGAGTGGCTGCGCACGCATTTGATCGTGCTGGAATCCTCCAAACAGCAATTGATGCAGAATCTAGCCCGTGAAATCGAGCAACCGCTGCAAGCCATCCGCGAGGCTAGCGAACACCTGACCAACCCGCTCGATCAACCCGAATTGATCCCGGAAGCGGGCATCGTCCAACAAATGGGAACCGGTGTCGATAAGCTGAAGCTCGTCTCCGAGCAATTGCTGAAATACAGCCAGCTCCATGCGGCGCCGGCCCCGCATCAAAAACAAGCGGTCGACATGAAGGAACTGCTGGAAACAGTGATCGAGTCCTTTCAGGACTCGATACAAACCAAGTCAATACGCATCAAAAAACTGCTGCGTCCGATCCGGATTGACGGTATACCGGAGCAACTGCGCGGTATATTCGAACAATTGCTAACCAACGCCATCCATTATTCGCCGGCAAACGGTGAAATTCGCATCATGCTGCGCGATGCCGGGGAACACCTGGAATTGGAAATCGAGGACGACGGCCCCGGCATTGAATCCGACCAGCGTATCCATGTATTCGAGCCGTTTTACCGCGGTAACAAAACCCTCGCCGATCAGCCCGGCGACAATCCCGGTTTAGGCTTGGCCATGGTTCGCGAGTATGTCACCCATCACCAAGGCAATATCGAATTCATCGACCCCAGACAGGATCATCAAGGCGCCCGAGTCAGGGTGCAACTACCGCTGGATATTGAAGCCTGAAACCCCGGAATTTTCTAATGTCACTCTATTTAGCCATGCGTTTACTGCTGTTATCTTCGCTGTTTTTTTTACTGCCCGGCTGCGCCGGCTACAATTCCGCCTATTCGAACCGGCCGGCCGATATTTACGATCCTTACGCCCAATCCGGTATCGATGAACTACTTGCCTTCGGCGCCAGCATGGCCAATATGCCGGAATCCGGCCGGGCCGATGTTTGCAGATCGTTGCTGAATACCCAAAAGCTCTCGCCTTCGGACGGCAAACAGTTACACCTGATGGTAGGCAGACTGCTTTCCGAGGCTTGCGGCGACATTCCGAGGATTCTGGACGGCGTCCAAGCGGTCAGTCCCGGCTATGCTTCCGATGAACGGGTGCAAAGGCTGATAGCCATTCACACCCAGACCTTGACGCGCATGCATAACCAGTCGAAAAAATTGAACACGGCCGAACAAAAACAGAAAAAAGTCAAAACCGTGCTTGAATCGAAAGAAACCGCGGAACCCAAAAAGGACGAAAACCGATTGTTGCGAGAAAAACTGGACGCCATCCGATCGATGGAAAAACAAATGGATGAGAGCGTGGAGAGTAATTAATCCCGATGTTCCGTTTCAGACTGGCCTTGGTGATCATCGTATCCTTCGGCTTCGTATTACTGTTGGGCGCCGTGATGCACTGGGGGTCGGATCAGGTCGCCGGCCATTTTCAACGTAGCCAGCGCGCCTACCAGGCCTTCGACCGTTACGAAAATTTGTCGCAGGAAGCCTATCGTTATTTCAAACAGCAGATGGATCGTTTGATAACGGGTGGGCCGGATGCCGAGGCCGGCGTGGGCGCCTCCAAACAACGTTTGTTCGAAGCGATGCAGACCTTGCGGAATGAGGCGGTCAAGGAGCCGACTAACGACGCCGACCAGCAGGACAAACCGGCCGAACTGGAACGGGTGGCCAATTTGACCGCCTTTCTGGACGCCAGCGAATACCGTTTCAACGAAGTCGAGCATTTGTACCAGCAAGGCAAGCGCGATCAGGCCGTGCAAGCCTTGTCCAAGTTTTCCGACGAAGAAATCGACATCAAGTTTCAACCGCTAATCGATGCCGCCATCGACGCCGAGCGCCAAAAAGCCGCGAAAGCCAAACAGGAGTTGGAGAGCCTGGTTAGCCAGTCGCGCTGGATCGCTATTTTAGCATCGGTGACCGCCGCCATCTTCAGCCTGACGGCCGGCATATTACTGCTGGGCAGAGTCAAAAAGCCGATCGAAGCCTTGATGAAAGGCACCAACGAGATTGCCTCGGGCAATCTGAATTACCGCATCGCGCTGAATAGCCGGGACGAGTTTGCCTACCTCGCCAGCCACTTCAATAAAATGGCGCTCGAACTCGGCGTGCAGCAGGAAAAATTGCATCAGGGCCGGCTTGAACTGGAAAATCGGGTGGCCGCCCGCACCCATGAGTTGAATCAACTCAATGAAGAATTGAAGCGCATGGATAGCGAGCGACGCGAATTTTTAGCCGATATCAGCCACGAACTGCGCACGCCGATTACGGTCATTCGCGGCGAAGCCGAAGTCACGCTGCGCGGGAGCGGACACGATGCCGAGGATTACAAGGACACCTTGCAGCGCATAGTCGAACTGTCGATGCAACTGGGAAAATACGTTAACGATTTGTTGTTTCTGGCCCGCGCCGAAACCGCCAACCTACAATTCGAATGGGATATACTGGATCTGAAGGAACTGATTGCCGCTAGCGTTGAAGACTTTCAAGTCATGGCCGAGGAAAACGCCATTGCGGTTTCATTCGACGCTCCCGGCCAACCTGTTTGGGTTCAAGGCGATAAACAAAGGCTGCGGCAGGTGTTGTTCATATTAGGCGACAATGCCTGCCGCTATTCCAAGCCTGGCGGCCATATTGCCATGGCGCTGTGGTTGGAGCACAATCAAGCCTTTTTTAGCCTGAGTGATCAAGGCATAGGCATTCCCGCCCAGGATCTGGAGCGGGTTTTCGAGCGCCATTTTCGTAGCGATAACGCCCAACAGTCCCGTAGCGATGGCTCGGGTCTGGGCTTACCGCTGGCCCGATCCATTCTGAAGGCACATGGAGGTAACATCACCGTGACCAGCATTGAAAACTCGGGCTCCACCTTTACCGTGACACTACCGCTAATTTCCGCGGAAGGGGATAATGACAGCCATGAGTGAACGACAACTTAAGTCCAATTTCCAAACCGACGATGGTTACATGCGCATTCTGCTGGTGGAAGACGACAAACGGATCGCCGACTTTGTCGAGCGGGGTCTCAAGGCCGAAGGCTATGCGGTCGAGGTGGCTCGCAACGGCCAGGAAGCCATCGCGATTGGCGGCGAAGGCCAATTTCAGGCCATCATTCTGGACCTGGGCCTGCCGATCGTGGACGGCCGGGAAGTCTGTGAACGCTTGCGCGGCATGGGCATAGACACCCCGATACTGATGCTGACCGCGCGCGATACGGTACAGGATAAAGTCACGGGCTTGCGCTCCGGTGCCGACGACTACATGACCAAACCCTTCGCCTTCGAGGAACTGCTGGCGCGGATAGAAGTGCTGATGCGGCGGCGCACCGGCGAGATCAAACTGGACCTGAAGGAATTGCAGATTGCCGACCTGATCCTGAACGTCTCCACCCATGACGTCAGACGTGGCGCCAACCAGATCGAGCTGACGCCAAAGGAATTCGCCCTGTTGGAATGTTTCATGCGCATGCCCGGCAAGGTATTGAGCCGCACCCGCATTCTGGAGCAAGTCTGGGGTTACAGCGCCGACCCGTTGACCAATGTGGTGGATGTGTATATCCGGCAATTGCGACGCAAGATCGATGACGAATACGAACTGAAACTGCTGAAAACCGTGCGAGGCTACGGCTACAAAATGGACGCGTCCTGAAGCGCCCCTTCCCCGCATGCATTCTGATGAATTACCGGTTGGCTTGGCGGAGCCGAACCCTCTACCTTTAATCCTATCCCATTACACGAACAAGCACATGAACGACTCGATTATCCATGCCCTCGATTTTGACGGCGTCATCTGTGACAGCGCGGTGGAAACCGCCATCACCGGCTGGAAAGCGGCCAGCCAAATCTGGGAAGATATGCCCGCCTCCGCTCCGCAAATCATGATAGATCAATTCCGCCGGGTACGCCCCATCATCGAAACCGGCTACGAAGCCATCCTGGCGATGCGGCTGCTGGATTTGGGCGTAAGCTGCGAAGCCATTTTCAGCGACTATGCCGAAAAAACCGGGCAGTTATTGCAGCAAGCCAAGGTCGGCAGCGACGACTTGAAAAAACTGTTCGGCGAAACTCGAGATCACTGGATAGCCGCCGACTTGGCCGACTGGATAGCCATGAACCCCTTATTTCCCGGCGTTGCCGAAAAGCTGCGAAAACTGAGTCAAACCAATACCTGGTATGTGATCACCACCAAACAAGAACGTTTTGTAAAACAGATTTTGCAAGCCAATGCCATCGAACTGGCCGAGGAACGGATTTTCGGGCTGGACCGTAATATGAGTAAATCGGAAGTCTTGAAAGGCCTGTTGAGAACCCATCCCCATCAAGCCATGCATTTTGTCGAAGACCGCTTACCGACCTTGATTAATGTGCAAAAACAGCCGGAACTGGCCGAGGTTGAATTGTTGTTCGCTTCGTGGGGTTACAACACCGCCGAAGACAAAACACTAGCGTATCAACGGGGCTTTATCGGGCTGGAACTGGACGACTTTTTAAGCTGAGCGCATCAAACAGCTAGCCCTTGCGCCGCCATCCGACGGGGATGACTGAACCGGTTTGTTACCGATATTGATCGATTTCTTTCAGACGTATGGCCAGCCGCAAGCGATCGTCGACTTCGAACTTTCTAAAAATGGAGGATAAGTGGGCCTTGACCGTGCGTTCGGAAATATTCATGGCCTGAGCGATCGTTTTATTGTTTTCACCCTGCCTGATCATATTGGCGACTTCCAATTCCCGCGCCGACAATGAATCGGCCATCTTGTTAAACTTATCAATATCGGTGGCGGATAGATGGTGGTTATTATGTCCGTTGTTTAGGCTGCCGGTTAACACGCCTATCACTTTCGGCACCAACGCCCGCCGGATCCAGATATCGCCCTTTAGGATACACTCCACCGCGCGTTTCAATAATAGCGTCGCTTCGGCTTCCTCGCAATAGCCCGCCGCGCCATGTACCAACACATCGATTTGTTTTTGCTCGGGCCAATTCGAGCCCATCACCAAAAAACGGGTGTTTTTATTGGCAAAAACCGCTATCAGACTGGCATCCTCGTCCAGCTTGCGTGCATCGAAAATGACGGCGTCGGCATGGTATTCATGCTGCATATTCAATAACCTGCTAACGCTATGCTCGCTAATCAATGTATGGGTCCACTCGGCGGTGAGCCGCGGATTATTGGAATAAATCAGAATATTGGCCACGTAATTTTTCTTATTTTAGCTCTGTAACAATTCATCCGATTGCGGCAAAAACGAAAGCGCCCAACTTACCCGCTAAGCGGCCGAGCCTGATTATTCTCGCATGAACGCTGTCAATTTTATAATTCGGTTTTACTCCAGCGAGCCCTAAGTTTATTACGGTGAATATACAGCCATTGAATGGCGATGATCGGAATCCCCGACTCAATTTCGCCATCCTCTAGCATTTTGAACACCTCATCGAATTTGACGGCGCTGACATGTATATCTTCATCCTCTTCTACCAGGCCATGCACACCGCCGACATCGCGGCTATCCACCCGCCCGCAAAACAGCGTGATGCGTTCCGAGCAACCGCCTGGCGTGGTATAGAATTGCTGAATTTCGATTAATTCCTCGATTTCACAACCAGCTTCTTCCCGCGCTTCCCGATAGGCCACTTCCTCGGCGGTTTCGCCCTCCTCGATAGCACCGGCCACGATTTCTATCAACCAGGCCCTGTGGGGTTGATGTACCGCTCCGACCCGAAACTGCTCTATCAACACCACTTCGTCGCGTTCGGGGTCGTACAACAGCACGGCCACGCAATTACCTCGACGAAACAGCTCACGGGTGATCGGCGCGCTCCAACCGCCCTTGAACAAGGTATGTTTGAGCGTATATTGCTCTAATCTGAAGAAACCTTGGTAGACGGTTTCTTTTTCCAATACCTCGAATTGCTTGGCGCTCACTGGGTGTACTCGACTTTATAAATCACGCCCAATTTGTCGTCGCTGATCAATAAGCTACCATTCGGCAATTGTAGAATATCTACCGGCCGCCCCAAAACCTCGCCCGCTGGCGTCAGCCAACCGGATACAAAGGGTTGTTCGCTAAATGGATGACCCGCGCTGAATTTGATCAGCGCCACTTGATAACCTTGCGGCGCGGAACGATTCCAGGAACCATGTTGCGCCACGAACAGCTGCTTGTAATAGTGCTCGGGAAATTGCGAACCGGTATAAAACCGCATGCCCAACGGCGCGATATGCGCTTTATAACGCCAGACCGGCCCCTTGAACTGTCCGCATTTCTTGTCCCCGGCATGATCGGGATCGGGAATGGTTCCGGCATGACAATACGGAAATCCGTAATGTTCATTGTCTCCGGTCCATTGATTCAATTCGTCGGGCGGCACATCCTCCCCCAGATAGTCGCGGCCGTTTTCGTTGAAAAACAAGTGATGGGTGTGAGGTTCCCAGTCAAAGCCCACGCTGTTACGGACACCCTGGGCTAAAATCTGGAAACCGCTGCCATCCGGATTGATGCGAAACAATGAGGCATAAATTTGCTGCTCAGGATTACAAATATTGCAAGGGGCACCGACCGCGCTATATAACTTGCCGTCTGGACCAAAACGCAGATATTTCCAGCCATGGTGTTTATCGGAAGGCAATTTGTCGAAAACCACTACAGGAGCGGGCGGATTATCCAGATGGGCTTCAATTTCATCAAAACGTATGATCCGATTGACTTCGGCGACATACAAAGCCCCGCTCTTATACGCTACCCCATTAGGCAAATAAAGATCTCGGGCCAGCGTATAATGCTGCTCGGCAAAACCGTCATTATCCTGATCTTGCACGGCATAAACGTTACCTTCCCGAGTCCCGACGAACAGCACCCCACGCTCGCCCAACGCCATTTGTCTGGCATTGGGCAGATTGTCGGCGAATATCGAGATTTTAAATCCATACGGCAGATGAAGCTGCTTCAACACCGCTTCGTGCTCCGGTTTGGCGGCAAAACACAACGGTGTCATTACCAGCAGTAGCCATAGCAATTTTATGCCTTTCATTTTTCTCCCCCCTCAAATAAACTTTGCCGCATCTTACCACTCTAACCCTTGAATTTAACCATTCAGCACCCACCTCGTTTCCATCCCTTACAACACAGGATTTTTTACCATGATGAGAATATTGCTGTTCCTGGCTACCAACGTGGCCATCATGATCGCGATTAGCGTGATTTTCAATGTACTAGGCCTGAAAAGCACACTGGATGCGCAGGGCGTCAATCTCAACCTAGATGCACTGTTAATGATGTCGGCGATTATCGGCATGACCGGCTCGGTAATTTCATTATTCATGTCCAAATGGTCGGCCAAAAACGCCATGGGCGTGCATGTGATCGATAGACCGCAAAACCAAACCGAACAATGGCTGGTCGGCATCGTGGCCAGACAAGCGCAACAAGCCGGTATCGGCATGCCGGAAGTGGGCATATTCGATACCGCCGAACCCAACGCCTTCGCTACCGGCGCCAACCGCAATAGCGCGCTGGTTGCCGTCAGTACCGGATTACTGCAAAACATGAATGCCGACGAAGTGGAAGCGGTAGTCGGTCACGAAATCAGCCACGTTGCCAACGGCGACATGGTGACCATGGCGTTGATGCAAGGCGTGGTCAATACCTTTGTGTATTTCTTCGCCACTGTGATCGGCCATCTGGTCGACCGCCTGGTGTTCAAAACCGAACGCGGCTATGGCCCGGCCTATTACGTCACCCAAATGGTGGCGCAAATCGCCTTGTCTATTCTGGCCTCAATGCTGGTGATGTGGTTCTCGCGTTACCGCGAATACCGAGCGGACGCTGGCGGCGCGCAACTGGCCGGACGCCAAAAAATGATCTCCGCTTTACAAGCCCTGCAACGCTCGCATGAACCTGCTCAGTTGCCGGGCGAACTGGCCGCCTTCGGCATCAACGGTGGCGGCGTGCAACGGCTGTTCATGAGCCATCCGCCGCTGGAAGAACGCATCGCGGCGCTGCAAAACAATCGTTAACCTATCCCTACTGTGCCGGTTTTACCGGCACAGTCTTTTTGCATGTCCGATAATCAATTCATCCGCTTCAGCATGAACATCAGTTACGACCAGTACCTGGCGTTTTATCAGGGTATCGCCAAGACCGTATCGGTGATTGCGGACGATGGCCGCCGTATCGTCTTTCCGGCCGGCAACATTCGGCGTTTTTTAACCAAAGCCGGCATACAAGGTTATTTCGAAATGGAACTGACTCCGCAACGCAAGTTTGTCGGCATCAAGAAATTGGCTTGATCGAGCCTTTTCCCGAGCAGAACCGGACCTGCACCTTATACGGCTATTGCTTGTTCAACACATCGTATTGAACCATGACGGAGGATGCGGCCAAATCCTGCAACTCGTTGACCAGCGTTCCCTCCGCGGTCGCAATATTTTTGACTTTGGCTATCGGCGATTCACTGAAAACCGCCACGATCCGGTCTATCCCAGCGGGACCCGTCACTTGTAATTTGAATGACTGCGCCTTGGGCGGTATCCGGTATTCCACGCCCGGCTTGACTTTACCCGGTTGATACTTGTTAGGCAGCAATTCACTGATCTCCCCCATGCTACTCAAATAAGCCACCCGCAAGTAACCAGCTTTGGCAACTCGAAAATTCAGCGCGAGTTGGTCGCCAATAAGGTATTTAGGTTTACTGGCGGCCAAATAGAGCACCCCGTCTCTACTGGTCGATTCATGCAGCACCGCCTCTATCTCGGGCGCCGACGGCATCGCTTGATCGACATTGATTGATACCGTAACCGGCTGCGACAATTGGTTGCCGGTATCGGTCACACTCAACTCGGCCGTGTAATTGCCGGCTTGGTCCGGAATGAAACGTGGGGTCGCGCTATCGGCGTCGGTTAAGGCGGCTTTGCTATCGGCCGGGCGCGTAATAATGCGCCATGCATATTTTAACGGGCCGCCATCGCGCGAGCGGGACTGGCCGCCGTTTAATACCACAGTCTGGCCTACGATTGCGTTGAGATTGTCACCCGCATTTGCCAGGGGCGGTTCGGCGGGTATTACCGAGTTTTCAACTTGCGGCCGCGCTACCTCAGCTGGTGCTACCGGCGGCGATTGAGCTTCAACAGGGCGATCCGGCCGTGATTGTGACTGTAAATAATAAAAGCCGCCGCCACCCAGCAGCAGTAGTAACAAGCCACCCGTCACCCCATAAGCCCATTTCGGTTGATTATTCGGTTCGAACAGTTCCAGCCATTCGTCCAAACGCATGGGCCGTTGCTCTTGCAAGATCTCGATCGCCGATTTCAACAGCTGCCATTGTTTCCGGTTGAGTCCCGCCACCGGCTTCGGCATCGCCTGCTGGCCGCTACGCTGCTCCAGAAACACCTTGGAGGCCGGCTTACGATCGTAGGGATGCTTGCCGCTCAACAACTCATAAACCACCAAGCCGAAGGCATAGATATCGTCGCGTGGATCGGCCCTGGAACCGTTCAGCATTTCGAAACTGGCATAGGGTGGTGTCAAACCACCTTCGGCGCGGGCATCAAAAATGGTTTCGTCCGCCTCGGTTTGACCGAGCCGGGACGCAATGCCGAAATCCAACACCTTGACGTCATCGTTATCGGTGACAAACACATTGGCCGGCTTGAAATCGCTGTGAACAATATGTTTTTTGTGCGCGTAAACCAGGGCTTCGCCCATTTTCCGAATAATGGGCCAGGCCCGTTCCAGTTTGAGACCGCCTGATACCGCGGATTGCCGAATGATTTTAGATAACGGTTGTCCCGCCAGATATTCCATAGACATAAAGACAAAATCGCCATCCCTGTCGAAGTCATATACGGTGATGATATTGGGATGCGACAATTCCTGGGCTTTTTCGCACTCGCGCTGCAGACCGGCAATCAACACGGCGTTTTGGGCTAACGCCGGACTCAAAACCTTGATCGCGACATAGGGATTTCGAGACTTCGCTTCCAACTTGCGCGCATCGATCGCCTTGAACACCATCCCCATTCCGCCCTCGCCAAGCGCCTCCACGATTTCGAAGCGGCCTTTCAACACATCGCCAACCGCCAACGATGCGGTTTGGCCCGACGGCGTAATCAATTGAGTCGGATAGCTGGTTGGTTGTGCTACCGGATTGGCAGGTGCGGGGGTTACCACACCCGGCCCGGTAGTCATCCTGGTTTTTTCGGCATCCATGGCTAAGGCGCTATCCTTGCCGACCGAATGGACGACGGGAGATTGACCATGTGGCGCGACAGTGGCTGTTGGGCGGTTTGGATTAAACCCGGTCGCTACTGTCTTGTTGTCTTGCTGCAAATGCGTTTTATCGTCGTCCGTCACAAGCTCAATGTTCTCTGTTAAAAATTATCCATCGCCTCGCGCTTACAACCCACTTGGGTCGGGCGCAAGTTACATTCATTTGCCCAACCGAACGATTCGGACCCGCCGGTTGGCTTCGCTGGTCGGATTGTCCTTGTCGGCCAGATCATTTTTGCCTTTACCGACAATCTCAATCGAAACACCGGCCAGTCCATATTGCTCGGTCAAAAACTGCTTGACCGCTTCCGCGCGCTGGCGAGATAAGTCGATATTATACTGATCGCTGCCGATGGCATCGGTATGGCCCTCGATTCTGAAATTCAAGCCTTTTAAATCGTCGGAGGCCAAGGCCATCCCAACCGGTCCCAACTGCTGCTTAGCCTCGGCGGTCAAGGTTGCCGAATTGTAATCAAACAGAATTTCCATCGAAATGGCTTTTTCTTCCATCGCCGGCGTAACCGGTTTATGTTTCGGTTTCGATTTGCCGCTGTCGATGATATTCAGGCCGCGAGTTTTAACCCCCGGCGTTACTTCCGAGTCAGCCTCGCCGGATTTAAACAAGTCGATGATTTGTTCCTGACTCGGCGTACTCTTGCCGAAGTTTTCTTCATGTTGTTGTGCTTGCGCATTCGACAGAAGCAATAGCAACGGCACTATAAACAAACTGTTTCGTTGTTGAAAACCCATAATAACCTCCCAAAAAAAGATGAAATCAACCCATAGTGCTTAAGAGCTAGTGTTTGATATATCCGGTCCCAGCCGGTAGCCGGATCAACCCATTACATTATGACAATACCCCCGAAACCAAACCTAGCGTTCAATTATTGTTTCAATAAAACAAAGTCGTCGCCAATGGTAAACGAGGATGGCTCTTGCGATGCGGCCGAATACTTTTTGGAAAAGGTCGGAATGGTCGCCGTCGAATATGTCACCAGCTCATGCGCGCTGATTTTTTGATCGCGAGGAGACGTGTCGGCCGCGCCCTGCATACCATTATTGGTTACATAAGTGAACAAACCATGCCCCAGTTCGGTCAATTCCATTGCTTCCTGATCTTGACGGGTAGCGGTCAATACCACGACTCCGACCGTTTTACTCAACGCCCGACTGAAATGGCGCTGGGTATTTTGCAGGTTTTGCAATGCACTCAAGCCCGCCCCGGAATAACAGGAATCGATCATCACCAGCACTTTCTGAACTGGTATTTTAGCCAGTAAAGCCTGAATCTGCTTAGCCGAAACACCGACATTGCTGATGTACTGCTCGCTGATCGGCAACCGGGTTTCGTGGGGCAGAAAATACCACTCACCTTTCATCGCAATCCCATGTCCGGCCAGATAAACGACCAACACATCATTCTGCGAATCCGCCGCTATTTCGGTCAACTTGTCGGTAATCGAGCTTTTGGTGGCATTTTGATCCAATAAATCATGCATAACCACATCGCGAAACACCACTTTACTGTTTGCGTTCAAGGTCGACTCAATCGCCTTGGCATCCGCCACGCTGTAGGCCAGATTCAGCTTGCTGTCGGAATACTTGTCGATACCGACCGTCAGCACGTGCAATTTAGCCGGCGTATCGGCACCGCCGACCTGCACAATTTGTTGCTGGGGTTGGCTGTCTATCCCCATCATATTGGCGGCGACCACTTTGAAGGTGTTGGCTCCGGCCGTAAGTACGACGTTATAACTGACTTTACGCTGGGCCTTGCCGTTGACTTCACTGTCGCTGCTATCCTCCAACAGGCTTTTGTCGACGATTTTACCATTATGGTACAAACGGTGATCGCCTAACCCGCCTCCGGCGTCCAGCATCAGGAAAGACACTTCGATTTCGTCACCCGCCGCCCCGCTAGCAGGCAGAGTCAAACTGACATCCGGCGGAAGCGTGATACCCTCCTGCACTTTACGCGGCGGTTGGTTGATAAAGGCGTCCTTAGTCAAATGGGTCGCCAACAAACCCGGCTCGTAATAGTTTCCGGAAAAGTTATCGATGGGGATATCCTTGTCCGCCGCCACCCAGGATACATTTGGCATTCCCGCTTCGGAACTGTCAAACCGTCCGGCATTATCGACCACGGTCCAGCCACTATCGGTCGAGATCAATTTCAACAGCTCGGTAGCCATGCCGCTATCCCAAACGTGCAGAACGCCTTTCTGATCCGCGCCCACTAACTGCTTGCCTTGATTGATGAATTGCAGATGCGAAATAGATTCTGGAGTTGCAATTTGCTTGGCTAGGGTTAAGCCGTTGAGATTGAATAATTTGATTTGATTGGCATTGGTCGACAGCGCCAGTAAATTGGCATTAAAACTAACCGCAACGGAAACCAAATCGTCTCCAGCGTCTATTTTTTTATTAAGCCGAACCTGCCCTCCAGGTTGTTCAAGCCACTGCAGATTACCGTCGCTATCCACATTGATCAGATCACCGGAATTGCTTTCCCAGGCCCCCAAGGGATCGCCGGACTGCTTGGGCAGAGAAGATTTTTTCCGAGCTTGGTCCAAATCCCAGACTTCGGAAAAACCGCCCTCGCCCGCGATCAACAAAGATTTATCGGAATCGGTAAAGGCAATCCGCGTCAGCTCGTTTTCATGCCGGGTATTCAATTTGGCAACATTTTGATAACCGTTTAAATCCCATACCACAATAGTGCCGTCGGCAAAGGCCGCAGCCAGTTTATTCTCGGCCTTGGATACCGACATCGCCACGACGGCCTCGCCGGAAACGCCTGCTAATTCAGTGACCGGTTTAGCGGTCGGAATGTCGAAAACATTGACCCTACCATCCTCGCCACCGACACAGACGATGCCGGCGGCCGAACTGGAAACGACCTTGCTAAACCGCCTTCCCGCCGGCTGTATGGTCGGTCTTTGCACGCCTTGTTTGGAATCCCAAACCCGAACCGTGCCATCCTGATGCAGCAGATTGTAGTAACGCTCGTCGCTACTCAGGCTAAAGTCCTTGACCTCTCCGGACTCGTTGCGAATCTTGAGCATCGGAATCAGCAAGTTTTCGTTCAGATTCTTGGAAATTCCGGAACTGATTTGGCGTGAAACTTGGTTCTGGATTTGATCGGCTATAAAGCCATCTATGGCTTGCGCGTATGCCAGTTCCGATAACAAAGGCAAAATAACGATAAAGCTTGTTTTTGCAACATGCATTTTCATGATACCCCCTAAAACAAAAACCCCCGTTCCTTATGGAGCCGGGGGCTTGTCATAAACAGAAATAATGGAAACCTAGTCAAACCATAAACGCGCAGTCAGGGTCACCGTGGTCAAATCAACGTAATGATTATTCAAATCGGTCTGGACTTTTGCACCCAGACTGAGTTTGTTGCTGACCGAATAATCGGCCCCGGCACTGTAATAAAAGGTGCTCTTCCCCGCGACATTAATCACACCATTCAGATTTTGTTCCGAAGAATCGTTATATTCGTACAGCACACCGGTAAACGCTCTTAGGCCGTTCTTGAAAGCATAGCCGCCTTCAACCTCGGCTAAATAGGTCCAGCTATCCTGATTATCCCTTACGATCTCCCCGCCGGCAATGACTGGGTCGGTTTTCGTATGCGAATGAATATACCGAGCGCCGGCCTTACCTTTCATGAACCATTGGTCGATAACGTGCAACCCATTCAGATCGACCTCGGATTGATAGGCATCCATCTCTGACCCTGGCGCCGCGCCTCTGTAGCTGCTGTTTGAATACATGTAACCCGTCAAGGCGGAAACAAAGAAATTTTTATTGATGATATAAGCCGCGTAAGGTGTCAAACCCACGTTATGGTTAGATCCCACCATGCCGCCAACCGTGTTTGGGTTAATATCGACACTGGTACCGGCATAGTTCAACGTTGTGCCTATATAAAAATTCCCGAATTTTTTATCCACGCCCGTGGTGGTTTGATAGATATTGGCATCAAAATCGCCATTAGCCTTGACATCGTTACTAAGCCGAGACCAGGAAAAAGCAGACCATAATGAGTCGGGTAATAAGGAATTGCCGTCCGCCGAAGCCCCTCTAGTTACCGCCATCGAAGGACCGAAAAACTCCGGATTAATATCTCTTTCGATTCGGCTATTGATGTAACTGCTGATTTGCCTGAATACTTGCCGGGTTTGTTGGTCAGAAACGATACGCTGTTCGTTCTCGGCATGCGAAGAAGTCGGGGTAGACGTGGCAGTGGGAGTTATAGTAGGACAGGATGCGGAAGTAGTGACTGCAAGGTCTATGATGTCTCCACTAGGGCAGGTGAAAAAAGGAGCTGCGTTTGCAATATTGCTTGTAGCCAAACCTACAATCCACAAAGGCAACGATAAATGGATATGTTTTCTGCTAATCATAAAATTACCGTTATATATTTGTTGAAATTACTGGTTGTATTTAAGTGCTGACTCCAATACAAAAAAACGTTTAGCGATTTTTGAAATCACCACTCACGAGGCTCACTAAAAAAGCTCCAGTAACGTTTTTACAACTACAAAATTTCTCCCAGATTACGAAAGACCTTTGCGTTCCTTGATTTATGCTCTTGAGCTAGAAAGAAACAAACAAGTGGCCGCACGCCTATCATCCAACAGGAGTGCGGACCAATTTAATGTTTAGTCTAATGCCAACCGGGCGGTCAACGCCACGGTAGTCAAATCGATATCCTCATTCGACAAATCGGTCTGAACTTTTGCACCCAAATTCAGTTTTTTGGTGACCGAATAATCCATTCCCGCGCTGTAATAGAAAACGCCATCGGCCAATCCTTGATCTTTCGATGGGTTGTTATACTCGAATAACACGCCAGTGAAGGCTTTTATGCCATTGTTGAAAGCATAGCCTATTTCGGAGTCCACCAAATAGGTCCAGCTGTCTCCATTGATGCGTGCAACATCGCCGCCAGGGAAGAATGGATCGGTTTTAGTATGGGTATGTTGGTACCGGGTACCGATTTTACCTTTCATGAACCATTGATCGATCACATGCAGACCGTTCAAATCAATCTCGGTTTGGTAAGCATCGGATTCAGATTCCGGAATCTCGAAAGCTCCCTTAGAGTTGCTATTTGAATAGGTATAACCGGACATGGCCGACAAAAACACATTTTTGTTAATCACATAAGCGGCATAAGGTGTCATACCTACCGAATGAACCGAACCATCGATTTCAAAAGGGTCACCCGGAGCAATCTCGCTGACGGTCCCCGCATAAGTCAAAGTAGTACCGAAATAAAAATTGCCGATATTCTTGTCGATGCCGGTCGTGGTTTGGTAGATGTCGACGTCAAATGAACTACCAAGGTCCGCGTCATCGCTAATTCTTGACCATGAAAAGGACGACCACAAAGAGTCGGGTAACAGAGAATTACGATCCGCCGAGGCTCCCTTGGCTTTTTCGGTTAAAGGCCCGGTAAAGGTGGCGTCGATATCGCTCGTTACCCGCCGAGCGATGTTATCACTGATTTGACGGGAAATCTGTCTTGCGCGCTGATCCGAAATAATGTCTTCCACACCCGAAGCATGGGCGGCGTTGAGAGCCATTCCACTTAGAACCCCCGCGGAAAACAGTAACCGCATTTGTTTATAACTTGCCATAAAATCACCTAAATAAAAATTAACAAAATCGATTGAAACGCTGGCCGCTCAATTCATGTTATTTATGGCAACCTGGAAACAATCCCGTATCCAGACACCTACAA
Organism: Methylomonas sp. LL1; assembly: GCF_015711015.1. Taxonomy (NCBI): domain Bacteria; kingdom Pseudomonadati; phylum Pseudomonadota; class Gammaproteobacteria; order Methylococcales; family Methylococcaceae; genus Methylomonas; species Methylomonas sp. LL1. The sequence goes on along the minus strand of NZ_CP064653.1, from coordinate 243,115 downwards.
AACAACAACTGTTGTTATTCTAGTACAATTTTCAAAAATGAATGATTTTTTTACCCTAGTCAATTTGCCTTCAGCCCTATGCCTTGGCCTGGTCTTATTACTCCAAGGATGCGCTACACCCTCGGAAAAATTCATCACCACGGCAACCCGAATGGGATTCGGCAACCAGTTGGTCGATGGCATGGATCATAGACATCGATTGTTCAGCAATAACCAAGCCCACCATGCCGATGCCATCGAAGAATTACACGTATATCTGGATGGAGACGGCACTCCTTGGACCCGAACCGGCGTCGCCGACGATCCGACCCCCAGGAATCCACTGATTTTGGAATTGATGGCAACGGATCCGGCGGCCTCCATTCTATTAGGCAGACCTTGCTACTACGAAATCAGTTTGTCGCACTCATGCAACAATTCCTTATGGACTTCGCATCGCTATTCGGCCGAAGTAGTAAGCAGCATGCAAACGGCGCTTGAGAATTGGTTGTCGACCAAAAAAGTCAAAAAACTGGTGCTGATCGGTTTCAGCGGCGGAGGCACGTTGGCCACCTTACTGGCCACGCGCATCAAAAACACCTCGGCCGTGGTAACCATCGCCGCCAATCTGAACGTTAAAGCTTGGAGCGATTATCATGGCTACCTGCAACCCGCCGGCTCTTTAAATCCGATCAATGATGCGCATATTCCGGCCAGCGTACGTCAAATTCATCTGGCCGGGCTTAAAGACGACAATGTACCGGCCAAAATCATCGAGTCCTTCAGCCTAACCCAACAGAACGCCTTATATCTTGCCCAACCGGAATATGAACACGCCTGTTGTTGGATCGACATTTGGCCGATGATTTTGCAAACCTATCTGAACCAACATCCATGACAGCCGTTACATCAGAAGCTGATTGCCGACTTACACGCTTAATCCACATCAATCTGTTCGGCCGGGACATAATTGTCGGCATAGGCTTTATAAACCTTTTTCTCCATGAACACATCATATAGATCAGGATCGATATGGCCGTTTTCCTTCATGTTTTTTAAGATGGATAGGGCTTCGGACAATTTTTTGCCTTTTTTATAAGGCCGATCGGAATCCATCAAGGCTTCGAAAATATCGGCAATCCCCATTATCCGGGCTTGTACCGACATTTGTTCTCGACGCAGGCCGTTTGGGTAGCCCTTGCCATCCATTCTTTCATGATGACCGCCGGCAAATTCCGGCACATTTTTCAAATGCTTGGGAAAATCGATGGTTTTTAACATCTCAATGGTGGCGACAATATGATGATTGATCACTTGCCGTTCTTCTTGAGTGAGTGTTCCGCGCGAAATACTCAGGTTATAGGCTTCGTCATCCGACAGCAACGGCCTATCCTGCTGGCCAAACCTACAAACTTGACTGCTTAAGGCCTTGATCCGCGCCTGATCCTGTTCGGACATGAATTCCGCTCCGATATTCACGCGCCTGATAAAGGCCAGATCGTCCTCGAGTTGGGCGATTTGCCGTTGAAAATGCCGTTCGACCTCCTCGTCCAAAGCCACTCCGTTTTCGATTGCGGCGACTTGCCGCTTCAACTTTTCGATTTCCAAATCCCGCTTGACTATCTCGAAGCGGGTTTCGACCAATTCGATACGATCGAAGATGGTTTCCAACTTGGTCGCCTTATCCATCACAAATTCAGGCGTGGTGATTTTTCCGCAATCATGCAGCCAGGAAGCGATTTCAAGTTCGTAACGATCGGCATCGCTCAAGCAAAAATCCTTGAAACAGCCATGATCGATTTCATGCACGGCTTCCGCCAACAGCATCGTAATCACCGGCACCCGGCGTGAATGAGCCCCGGTATACGGCGATTTTTGATCGATGGCGGTAGCGACCAATTTGACCAGCGATTGAAATAATTTTTCCAGATCGCCGATCAATTGTTGTTGCGTCAACACAATGGCCGCCTGCGAAGCCATTGCGGTGGTCATTTTCTGCGAGATGTCGTCGAACTCGATCACCTGGCCGGTTTCCGAGTCCATCGCATTGATCAGTTGCAAGACGCCGATCACATCGTCTTTGTGATTTTTTAGCGGGATAGTCAATAATGATTTGGTCCGATAGTGATAAGTCTGATCAAATTCCCTTGGCCCCGAAAAGTCGAAATCATCATTGGGATCATAAACGTCCGGGATATTGACCGCGCGTTGACTATGGTAGGCATAGCTGACTACATGGCTTAAATTGATCGCGCCGTTATCAAGATACAGCGGTACTTTCGCCATCTTCACCGGCATTCCCGAACAACCACCCAAGTGAATTTTGAGGCCATCGGAATGAATGATGGCCGCGCAAATATCACTACCTTCGATCCGGTACAAACTGCCGCCATCCGCCCCGGCGATGGCTTTTGCGGAAAGCAGAATTTTCTCCAGCAGAATTTCCTTATCCCGCTCGTTCGATAAAGCAATACCAATATCGATCAGCTTGTCTATTTGTTGGATAATTCCACGATCACTCATAACAGGCTGTATTTGTAAGGTTAAATCCCAGCGATATTGGTCAATTTCTCGGATCGAGTCACTTATTTCCCGCCAGTCGCAAAAATAGATTGCGCACAATGATTACCAAAGCGATACCGACAAACCGATTTGCGACAACAACTCATTGGCCCGGGGCGAGCGACTTTCAACCAACTGTTGCAATGCATCGTACCAATAACCGGCCTCGGCTAACTTTTCCGCACTGTTCAACTTGGATGGCGGCATTTGATAACGCAGCCCGGCCTTGGAGGTCTCTTGCTTGAGGTTTTCAACATCATTAATCAGCGCAACCGACCAATGATAATCCTGTCCGGCTTCCAGTGACACATCATGGTCGGCCAAGGAAAAGCTTTGTAACCCGGCGCTGGCGATAGGCGGTAATTGTTTTTGCAAAACAGGTTGATCGGTGCCGTCCTTCAGCAAGGTAATTTCAATCCATTGTTGACTGGCTTCGGATGCATACCAGTATAAGACCGGCTGGGCCTCGCCGGTTAAAGCCATCTGCTGAGGCGCCAGCACCTGAATATTGGCCACGGACAAGCTCAGCCCCCGCGTACCGCCACCGATTCGGGCGGCCGGCGCGCCAGTTTGCGGCGGCTTGTATAATAATAAGCCTTCGGCATTGGCCCAGTTAGGGGTTAAGCTGGCTAAAACAAGTAAAGGCATGATTTTTTTGTGCATTGCAAGACTCCGGTTAAACAGTTGTTCTTACATCCCGGGCGGGATAACCCGATAAATTTTTAATTGTTTATTTTTACCCTTCAGCTGACATTCTCCGACCATTAAGGCCTTACAGCTATGATAAACATATTTGTAAGTTGTTTCGCCAATCAAAATCCTACAAGGATGATCCGAATCAGGCGTGGCAACAGTTTTATCAAAGCTTTCGAGGCGCGAAGCAGTATTTACTGTATCACCTATCACAGTGTACTCCATCCTAAGCGCCCCGCCGAAACTACCGGCAACCAATGGCCCGGTTTGAATTCCGGTACGCATGGTAATAGTGGGTAGCCCTTGCGCCTGCCATTGCTGGTTCAGTTCTCGCAATCTAAAATTGAAATCCAGTGCGCATTGAACCGCATGCCGGGCATCAATGGCAATATCGGTTTCCGTTTCACGTTTAACCGGCACGCCGAACACCGCCATGATCGCATCGCCGATATATTTGTTAATGATGCCGCCATGATCAATGACGATACGGCTCATTTCATCCATGTATTGATTGAGCCAGCTCATCAATACCAGCGGTTCCATCGATTCGGCCACCGTGGTGAAATTCGACAAATCGGTAAACAACACGGTCGCCGTCAAGGTATCGGGACGCACCCCGCCTTCGCTGAAAAATTGGTCACGCACTTCCCAAAGCCGATTCGCCACTTCCGGCGACACATGACTGGCAAATAACTGCATCAGTTGTCGGCGTTCGGCCCGCTCTCGGGTAAAAAAGAACAGCACACTGGCCCCCAGGGCCGCGGCCCAGCCTAGCAGCGGCATCACCAAGGGTAACCACCAGCCCTGATTGAATAACAACTGGCTACAGATCAATAGCAGTAACAGTTCGGCTACGATCAACAGCATCAAGCGGCGTAAACCGCCACGGCGCAAGCCGGTAAACACGCCTACCAGACACCATAAACCCAGCCAAACATACTCGATGGCATTCGGCCAAGCACGTAAGGGTTGTTTCCGATTCAAGGCCGAATTCAGTAGCTGGCTACTAAAATAGGCATGGTAGTCGATCCCGAAGCCCCTGAATTCATTCGGCAACAACCGGTAATCATGCAAACTGGGCGAGGTGCTGCCCAGCAGTACCAGCTTATCCCGCAAAACGTCTACCGGGATCTTTCCATCCAGCAAATCGGAAAGGCTAAAAATTTTGAAGGGCTGCTGCAATCCCGGAAAATCCAGCATAATCTGATAACCGGCGGCATCAATCCCGCTGTAGGCGCCAAAATCCGCATCGATGCGGGGAAGACTGACACCGTTCAGGCTGAGATAGCCGTCGGAATCGCTTTGAGCACCGATGTTTTCGTGAGCCAGATAATGCAGAGTCAATAATAATGGAAACGCGTAGTAGCTGTTGCCGTCGAGATCCAGAAACAACAGCCCACGACGCGACACGCCGTCAGGGTCTTCGATGATGTCGTTAAATCCGGCCCGTTCCGGATTGTTCAGCAATACCGAGGGTGCCGGGATATATTCTTCGGTCGAATTACCGGCAAAAAAAATCCAGACGATATTGTTGTGTTGCTGCAATACGGCATTCAAAGCCTCGGTGCCCGGCTCGACCGCGACATCACGGTATTTGTCGACACCGATAACCCTGGCACCGGCCTTTTCCAACGCCAACAAGGCATCCGCCAAAACCTGATCCGGCAAGGGATGACCATGGCGCCTGATATCGGCTTCGGTTTCGTCGATTAAAACAATACGGTCATCGATGGCTACAGTGGGGCGATGCAACAAATACTGGTCGAAAGCCCGCAATTCAAAGCCTTGTAAACTGCCCGATATTTGCAAGGCGATAACCGCACCGATGGCGATTACACCAAGCAGCAAGCAAATGATGCACGGCGGCTGACGCCGCCATTTTAAGGGGACACACTTCATACAGACAGGAACTAACCTGACTTACGGTTTATTCCGCGGCCAGATACTGTCCAGGACTTAGCGGAGACTCGTACAAGATACCTTCGCGGAAAAAGGGTTCCGGATTTGCCGCGATCTCGCGCGCGGCCAAAAATTGCGCATAGTAATTACGAGAGGCAAAACCGAATGCCGGCCCGTCATATTGTTCGACAATTTGGACAAAGTCCCTACCCATTTGATTTTGCGCCCGTTTCATACCACCTACCCCATGATTATAGGAGGTCAATGCCGCCGGCCAATCGCCTAGCTTGGCATAGGCATAACTCAGATAGCGGGCCGCGCCATTGGCCGAAGCAATAGGGTCCAGGCGCTGATCGACTCTATCGTTGCCGGGCATAAAGGTTTGCGCCGCAGCCTTGGTGAACTGCCACATCCCTACCGCACCGGCCGACGATCTGGCCGCGGGCTGAAACGAAGATTCCACATGCGGCAGATAAGCCAATTCCTCCGGCAATCCGGCATCACGGAAGATTTGTCTAAATTGCAAATTATAACGGCCACTGATTTCCAAGCCTCGCTTGAATCGTTCGCGCGTTCCCCGTTGAGATCGGACCCGATCGCTGGCACCCGGTAAGATACTGTTCAACGAATGGCCGTTGCTTTCCAGCTTGGCAATCAATTGCCTATCGTCGGCATTCAAGGCGGCGTTGTAGCGTAATTTGGATTCCAAGGCAGCCAGTCGCGATTTCCAAAACTCCCGCCGCTCATTCATGATCTGCTTTTGCTCGCTAGTCAGCCCCTCGGCCACATAGCCGGGAAACCTCATCACCTCGTAAACCACATCCATATAGCGATCGTCGTGAAATGCCACTTCCGAGCGCTGCCAGACCGCATAGGTTTTACGCCAAAAGTCGACCGCCGGCTCCAGCGCGGCGGGTTTCGGAAAAATCCCGGAATAGGTTGCCGGTTGATAAGTCTGTCGAGGCTGAACGGACTGGATAGGCTGTTTCTGTGCGTTAGCTCTGTACACCGTGGTTTTATTATCGCGCTTGACGACCGAGCTATTGCCGCCACAAGCATTTAACAGCAGCAAAATCACGGGTAACAGGGACACTCTTAGGATCAGTCGATTCATGGTCTTTTGTGGGTTGATTCAACAGGATCAGCTTTGCTGCGATTGGTTAAATAGTTGGCAAATAATCACCAAAACTTTCAACAAATAATAGCCTTTATTTAGAGTTTAAGTGAAGAACAAATTTGCAATGGCCCACATAATTTTTTTTGGTTAAAACCGCTAGGTAAATGCCGGAGAATTCTGACTTTCGAGGCTGACCTCTCCAAATTGGCCATCAAGAACGGCACAGCTCATGGCATAATTTAGACGGGTTCGTTGAACCACGGCGAACAAAACCTGTTTCTTGACATCAAACCGGTTCCAGCGATCTTTTTTCAACTCAATGAGGAAACCATGCTTCAACTTTTTGCTTCATCACTCGGCTTTTTCGCTTTGTCTCTGGCATTGGCTGTCAATGCGGAGCCAGGCCCATCCGTCAGCATTCCGGAAAAAGTCAGCAGCAACATTCTAAAAAGGCACCCCAAAGCACAGGACATGCTGGCGACCCAGGAAACTCATTTTGGGCAAAAATTGCTGGAAGTCAGTTTTAAGGACGAAACCGGCCAAGAAATTCTGGAGTTATTTACCGCCAAGGGCCATCTATTCACCAACGAAATCAAGATCGAAGATCTTAGCGAGATCACTCCACCGGTCATCGCCAGCCTAAAACAGGAATTTCCCAATTACGAGCTGCAAAGAGCCGAACTGATCGTCAACCCCAACAGCGTCGGCGAAGAATACGAAATTTATTTGGCCAGCGCGGGGAAAAACTGGAAAGTGGCAATCAAGGACAACGGCACCATACTGGACAAACAGCAATTGAATCCTTGATCGCCCCCCGCGCATACCCGAACCGACTGGAGAGATGAATATGAACATACAAGAACGCGAACAACTGAATCAATTTTTAAGCCAATTGGTCGAGGTCAAATTAACCGGCAAAAACAACGAAGCGGAAAACCTGATTCGAGAGGCCATTGCCCGCCAGCCGGATGCAGCCTATTTGTTGGTGCAACGCTGTTTACTACAGAACCAGGCCCTGGCGACTGCTCAAGCCAAAATTGCTGAATTGCAAAATCAGCTACAACAAACAAACACGGCTTCCAGTGGCAATAGTTTTCTGAACGGCGATCCCTGGGCGCAAACACCAGCCAACGCCCAACCAGTACCGGGCGCCTCCAATTACCAAATGCCTGCCGCAGCCTCGGGAGCAATGAATCCGGGATTTTCACGGGCCGCACCCCAAACACCAGGTGCGGCCGGCTTTGGCTCCAGTTTTCTGGGCAATGTTGCCACCACGGCGGCTGGCGTGGTAGCCGGCTCGTTTTTATTTCAAGGCATTCAAAACCTGATGGGCCATCATCAGCCGGTCCCCGATCAACAGGCACATTCAGAACACACACCGGAACAGACACCCGACCAAACCGTCATCAACAATTATTACGGCGACGATCATTTTCCCGCCTCAGAGCATAATTATTTGGCCAGCGATGACAGCGACAGTTTTTTTGACGATAGCGAATCCGACTCGGACTGGGTCTAGTTAATCAAAAATAAACTCTTGCTGGCGAGATGCCGCTCGGTCCGCGCTGTTGACCGAGCGGTATCAAAATATTGCTCCATCAATAAAACATCGCCAGGCTCAGGCCGGCTCGGGTTAATCGCTCAGATCAAGCGTGATGACTTTTTTAACCGGCATATAACAAAACCCGGCATCCGCGCAGCCCTGAAATGTTACTTCCAGACTCAAAGGCTCCGCTTTAGCCGCCGGCGGCCGAATGGGGAGTTCCAGTTCCAGGCTTTCCCGGTAGACTTCCACCAAACCAAGAGACTTGTCCTGTCTGCTTTGCCCTACTGGGAACAACGGTTCGCCGAGCCTTGGGCCGGGCGTCAACGAGACGAATTTGAATTTTTGCCGATACAGATAATAGCCATCGGCAATATTCCAAGACAAGCGCACCGTCTCGGCATCCTTGAGGTCGGCACTCAATTCAAAAGCCTGCTCTGATTCCAGCGTTTGTTCGCCAGCTAACAGCAGCGCCGGATTGACCGCGAACATGAATACCACTAATAGCCATGGCCTTGAGACGAACGGGCTTCTCACGATGTCTCCTTTAGGTGATTTTTGAGAAAGTTTGTACCCATTGCCAATATCAAATATGTGTCGTTCGCTGAGCGGACTTGTGCGGAGCAAAGCCGAAGTAGCCGAAGCGAACGGTTGACTTCGACTCCGCTCAGTCAACGGTAAATTGCTTGGATTGGGTACATTTATTACCATAAATCGCCTCAGTCACCATGGCTGGCGAAAACATTTGCAACTAACCGGCATTTGCGCCGATTTGCCCGACTCGGACAAACAGGCCCACGGAATAGGTGTTAGTGATTATGGTAATCGGGCGCGTCGCGGAAAGTCCATTGAACGGCTAAGTTGGCGAAGAAACCGTCGCCAGCTTGTACTTGTGTCAGCGACCGCGGCCCGTTGGATACATAGTTTATCTGTTGTGAATTCAAGTCTTCGTAGATCGGCAGACCCACCGAACCTCGCAACTTGAAGTTACCGCCAAAGGCGTTGAGAAACCGATAATCGCCGACGAATGCCAGATTGGTGACGACACCACCGCTGTTACCGACGTTATAGCCCATATCCTGGTTCTTCTGGGTATAGCTGGCGTCCATTTCAATGCCCAGCATCAAATCGTAATTGGGTGTGTAATGCAAGGCCAAGCCGCCGGTGGTGACATCACCGAACTTGAACTGTTGATCATTTTCGGGATTGACCGTGTGAAGCGCGGAGGCATGAAACCAGATGTCTTTCCAACGTTGCGAATACAACAAACCGGCGGTAAATGTCGCAACCTCCTTGCCTGATTGCAACGCGGGTCCCCTCGCAACTAGATCTCGTCCGACACGCGCATTGAAGGCTCGTGTGCCGTCGAAATCGCCGGTAGGCAAACTGGTACCGAGCAGCAAACTGGCAAACTGATCGTATCGGGTGCTATGCCAGAAGTTATAGCGGCCTTCTAACTGAATATCGCCGATACCGCTTTCATCGGCAACCGTCTCGTTAAAGCGCTGCGCTACATTGGGGGCTGTTTGCGTAAGTGTATGCGTTCTTCTTTCAGCCATCGGAATATTCATGAACAACGCCAGGCTATCGGTGGGCGAATAGTTGAAGGTAATCGCTTGCGAATGGATTTGAACATCGCCAGGCGCCTGAGCTTGCCCCCTGTTATTGTGAATGAATTCGCTGGCATCAATACCGTTCGAACCATTCTTGACGTTATTTTTCTCGGTGTAGCCATATACCATGCCCACGCTGAAGTTGCCCGCTCCCGGCGTTACCGCGGTCCGAATCCGAAACGGCGCGGTAGTGCCGACCGGCGAGGAGTCTTGAAATGCAACGCCAAACTCCATGATTTCTCCGCCCTCTTTGGCTGCGAATTCTTCGGCTTCGCTACGTTTGGCAAAGGCGATATAGTTGGGCAGCATGTCGGGAATCACCTTGCTGCCAACCACATAAGTCGCGGCATCCGCATCGACCAATTCACCGGATACCCAGTCGGTTACCTTGGCCGACTTCAATTCGGAGATGCCGCCGGCATCCTCGACTTCGCGCAACAAGCAAGCCACGCCGCAGGTATATTCCTTGCTGTCGTCCTTATAGGTAATGACACCGGCGGTCTTGATGTACTGGTCTATCCACATCCCGCAGACCCGGCAGCTAGGCCGCTTCTCGTTATCGTGCGGAGTTACCACGACAGGCTTCATCTGCTGCTCTTCAGCCACTACCCAGGCCGGCATCAGCAACAATTGAAACAGCAATACCATCCATAACATTGTTTTTGTCTTCATCACTTTCTCCTTATTTTAAGACTGCCGTAAACAGCTTTTCAAATTCATCCAGCCCGGCTTCGCCGGTAATTTTTCCCTTCAATACACCTTCACTATCGATTACAAAACTGGTCGGCAAACCGATCACGCCGAACTTTTTCGCCACTAGCCCCCGCTCGTCCACCAACATCGGATAAGTCAGGTGCTCGAAACGTTGCAAGCGCTCGTCGTTGGGATCGATTTTGCTGACATTGACCGCCACCGGCACGAAGCCGCGACCCTTATACTTTTGATAGAGCTGTTCCAAACCGAGCAAAACCTCCTTGTCGCAAAAACCGCACTCCAGTGACCAGAAGCGGATCAACATCGTCTTGCCTTGCAAGTCTTGCGGCAAGGTAAGGCTCCGACCGTGAAAATCTTGCAAACTAACGACCGGAACTGGATCGTCGATTTGCAGCCCACTGCGTTTATGACAGCCGGTTAATACGATTAAAATCAGGAGTATCAATCGGAGCCTATTCCGAAATTTCGCCGTGCTCATCCACGTCTATCCAAGGATTCGATGATCGTCGGTGTCACATCCTGATAACGGATAATGGAATTACCCTTGTGATCCTCCAGAAACTCCTTCGCCGCGTCCTGATCCTTGAACGGCAACAATTCATGCCCCATGGGCCCCAATACGTCGGAGCCAATCACGTAATACGCCGATTTGGCATCTATCAGTTCCACTTCGTAATAATCGGTGACCAGTATCTCGGTCATCATCTCCACGGTCTTGCCCGGTGTGTATTTTTCGGTATTAAAGATATGCTTGAACATATCCTTGGCGCCGTCGTAGAAATAAGCGCTGCCGTCCTTGAAATAGATTTGCGCGACCCATTTAGGGTATTTGTAGACGAACATGCCGCAGACCGGGCAGCGATCCTGTTTGGTGATTTCGACTTTTTGTTCTTCGGCACGGCTATTGACGGCACCGAAAAACAGCCATAGCACCAACAAGCCCGCACCTATCCTGGCAAACTGAATTTTTATTTTCATGGTTCCCCCGAACTTAATAGACCACTTCATAACTGATCACCAAACTGGAGCTAACGATTTCATAAGTCACCAGCGCGGTAAACGCCGCATAAAACAGCACGGATGCCAACGCTAACTTGCCGATGAAACCATCCAACACCTGCTTTAGACTTTCCACCCCGCGAAAAGGCGTCAATACGCCCACGCCCATGCCCGACACCACTCCGCCGAACAACAGCACATACAGCAAATAGCCGATGTAATGATAGTCCTGCATGATGATGCAGAACGGGCAGTGATGAGTCGGCAGTTCGTAGATGTACAACGAAATCGCCGAGACGATGGCCAACATCGAGACGATGAACATCAACAGACTCAAACCGGCATAAAAATAAGCGCCGATGCGTTTGAGGTAAAAGAACAGCCCATAAATCAAGGTGACGCTCATCGGGACATAAAAAGTCCACAGTATCGGCCTTGCCGGCAACGAGGCGATTTCCGAACCCAAGCCGCCAGCCTTTTCGCTGCTGAACAGACTACCGCAGCAGGAAGTGATCACGTCGGCCCGCATCCCCAGGAAATAAAAGCTTTCCAGCACGGTTTCGATGACGATGAATGGCGCGACCAAAACCAGCAGCAGGTATTTTTTCTTGATCAGCGGGTAGTCGTAGCCCTGATTATCGGCGTGATTCAGTACCAGCCAAAGCCCGGCCAGGATGAAATTGAGAATTTTCAATTCCAGGGTCGGATAGCCGAAGGCATTCACATTCAAGGTGCCGGCCGCGCACATCGCGCCGACGAATAACGGACATAGCGCATCGGCGGTGAAGATGTACAAAAATAATGACAATAATTGCAGACCGAACACATAACTGAGGACGGTCGAAATCAGATAGGTCTTGCGCTCCAATATCAGCTGCAATTCGTCGCCACTTTCGATATTCCAGTGCTTCAGGATTTGCGCGCCGTAATAGGCCGCATAGACCAGCATGAAGCTGGAGATATACGATGCCAGCAAGTTGGCGATGACGGTGGGATTCAGGATCACGCCGGCTTGTCCTCGAGTTTGCCGTCGCGCAGGTTCACCACGTCATCGACTATCTTGGAATCGTAGACCAACGGATCGTGGCTGGTGATAATTACGGTCTTGCCCTGAGCCTTGAATTGTTCGACGATTTCCATGAAGCGGTACGACAGCTTGGTATCCAGATGCGCGGTCGGCTCGTCGGCAATGATGATCTGCGGATCGTTGATCAAGGCGCGAACGATAGCCACCCGTTGCGCCTCGCCACCGGATAACCATTCCACTTTCGAGGCCGCCTTGCTGGATAGATTGAGTTTATCCAGGCCGTTCATGGCCTTGACTTTCAACGTGGCGCGTTTCTCGCCCAAGGGATAGGCAGGCAACATCACATTCTCCAGCACCGAAATACCCTTGATCAGATTGGGTTGCTGAAAGATGAAACCGAAAGTCGTGCGGCGGATGTCGGTCAAAAAACGTTCCGGCAAACTGGTGATTTCCCGTTCATTCAACTTGACCCGACCCGCCGAGGGCCGGCTCATACAGCCGACGATACTCAGCAACGTGGTCTTGCCGGAGCCGCTCGGCCCTTTCAGTACCGTCACCTTGTTTCCCGCGATATGCAGGCTGACGTTGTTGATCGCGGAAAATTCGCTGGGGTTGCCGGCATTGAAGACTTTTCTGACGTTGACCAGTTCTATCATGCTTATTCTCCGGTGTGGCGCATCGCGCTGTCGGGATCGATGGTCGCCGCGCGCCAGGTCGGGACGATAGTGGCGACGGTATACGGCACCACGGTCAGGAAAAACAGGGTGGTCAGTTGCTCGGCATTGACGAACGGCGTCAGGGCGAAGTTGGGATACAGCGCCGACCAGCCCTTCAATGCCGGTTCGAATACCGCCGAACCGGTGAAAAATACATGGATGTAGGCCAAAATTACGCCGGTGAAAAACGCCGTCAGCGACACCATCGCCCCTTCCCAGAATTTCATCTGAATTACGTCAGCCGTCTCCCAGCCCACCGCCTTCAGGATGCCGATCTCGCGCCGTTCGCCGGCACTCAAGCCGGAAGCCTTGTCCCAGGCGAAAATGACGAAGGCCAGCACCGCCGCCGAGAACACCACGATCATCATGCCGCCGCGCCAGTTGAAGATTGAGTCGTAAGTACGGAGAATTTCCTCGCGGATGATGGGACGAGAGTCGTGCAGTTTTTTCTTGATCTTGCCAGCCACCATGCTGACTTCGCTGGGATTTTTCACGCTGACGATGACGTCGGTAACGAATGTGGGAGCTATGCCAAATAATTTCCTGAAATCATCGCCGTTGACCAGGATCAAATCCGACGACACCAATTCCGATTGGGAAGACAAGGTTCCGACCACTTTCAAGTTCATGATCTGGCCGTCGAAGGCCATGAACGGCATGAAGTCGCCGACGCCAATCTCGCGCATCCTCGCCACGCCATTGCCGATCACGATGCCGCCGGCTTCCGGTGCCGTGCCGTCGTAATCGTACAGGGGTTTATTGACATCGGCGGCATGAGGATCGTTGGGATCGACCACCACGGTGGTGCGAGCTTGCGAAGCCGATTCATCGACTGGTTTCGATGGCGTCAACACCGTGTAATTAGCCTGCACCAGGCTGTCGTAATAATAGCCCCACAGCCTACCTTCGACATCGGCGACGCCGCGTATGGCTTTGATCTGATCAATATGATCAACCGGAAACAAGTCATGGCGGCCGGCGATGATTTTCTGCACCACGATTTCCGGCGAGCCTTGCAGAATCATTTTGGCCTCTTTCTTGATCGAATAGGTAAAAAACATGGTCGATGCCAAGATGAATACGATCAAGGTATACAGAGTCAGCAAACCGATATTCTTGACCTTGCGCCGCAGCAGGGACGAAATCGTGAAATCGATGATATAGCGTTGTTTTTCAATCCAGGGATTCATGGGGCTTTATTTTCGAGGCTAGGCTGGGTAAATGACCCGGACGGAAAATGTTCCAGCGACAATGGATGATCCTGGAAGGCGGTGTTCAAATCGGCCTGCGATAGATGCCGGGTATAACGGGCTTCGGTGAACAAACATAAGTCGGTCAGCCGCAGATTTTTGACCAATGCCGTTTTATGTTCGAGCAGGGATAGCCTGGAAGTTTCGCTTAATGACGCATGCATCAACAACAGACCCAGCACTATGGCCTGACCTGTGAGACTTAGAAAAAATAGCGAGGAATTTCTCATGGCATATCCCATAACTTTAGGCATAACTTCAGTCCCAGGATAAATCAGAAACTCACAGGCTAGTCTGACTTACCATCGTGATTGGGTTTCGACACGATTATCGGCACCCAAATGGCGCTTGGCAAGACACGGTATTTGAATATTAGAAAAAACAAATAACCTGACAAATAAAACCCCATCGATAGGCAAATTATTAACCAAGTTAAAATTTTCCATACAAATCAGACTAGTCAAGACAGCTGCGACCAATCAATAAAAATTAACTGTGTTATTTAACAACAGCAACCAAGGCATAGCACTCACTCCATCTGCAAATTTCTTTCACACGCCTGGAAAAATAAATTTATTCGGTAGCGCTGCTTTGCCAAAAAGCCGCAATTTTCCGCCACTTGTCCTGAAATTGACGGATCAGACGTTGTTGATCGGTTTCTTCGAGCAGCTGGCCAGCTTCAGCCGCTTGAGGGGCGACAGCGGGACTCTGCTCGGATTGAAGCGTATCTTCGACCACGATGAACGTGCCCGGAATCATGCCCATCCAACAACTCCAAGGCACCACCCCGGCTTCGGTGGGCGTAAATTCGATGACCTGCAAGCCGGTTTTCAATTTGATTTCCAGCCCATATTCACGCACCACAATTTGATTGTTGCATTCATTCAATTCCTTGACATTGATCGCCCATTTCACCGGTATGCCCTTGCGTAGGGTAAATTTATTCGGCGAGAAGCGGGTTTTCAGTACATCCATATGGATAGTTTGCTCGTTTTCGCAGTTGGCGGAATCCGCGGCAGTGGGCGCCAAATACTGCGATCCGCGCGCGACCAGGGTGTTGAAATCCAGGCCAGTGCCGGTGACTGCCAAGCCGCGATTCAACATGATCAGCCCCAAAGCCATCACAATCACACCGGATGCCTTCAGCAGTTTTGGCGTCAGATTGCCGGACAACAGGCTGGTCAGGAAGCCAAAACCCAACAACAACGGCAAGGTGCCGACACCGAAAAAGAACAGAATCGCCGCGCCTTGCGTCCAGCTGCCGGAGCCGGCCGCCATCACATACATGGCTTGCAGGGGTCCGCAGATAATCATCAGCCCGTTCAACAAGCCGATCACGAATGGGTTGCTGTGCTTGCGGTATTCCTTGCCGACGAAGCGCATCACGAAGGCCGGTGTCTTGAATTGAAAATGATTCAGCGCCGGAAATACCTCCAGCATGTGCAAACCGAACAACATCAGAAAAAAACCGGCCGCCATGCCGACCGCGCCCTGGGTGTAGGGCGTAAAGGCCACGATCGCGCCGAAGGCACCGAACAAGGCGCCGATACTGGTGTAGGAAATAGTTTTACCTAGCCCATACAACAAATGCGTAATATAGGTTTTGCGGCCGGTCCTGGCCTCCTTGGCGGTATACCCCAGAATCAATGGCCCACACATGCCGACGCAATGGAAACTAGTCAAAAAGCCGATCAATATCAACAGGCCGAAATTAACATCACCCGCCAAATCCGGCATGCCGGCGTGATCCATGAACCAGCTATCCAGCCACAGGATGAACGTGATGCCCAGCAAAGCCAACGTGATCATCACGGCTTTTTTCACGACACCATTGGCTGCTTGGGGTGTATTGGATACGCTCATGATGGAATTCCGAGTAACATAAAAGTTCGAGCCACACCCAAAGCTATCAAAGGGTGCAAATGATTTGACCGGCCGGATAAAGTGGTCCAAGATTATTGAAAGCTAAAGTTCTTGCAAGCTCAGCATCGCCCCTGCCCATTAAACTAGCGTCCAGGGCGCGATTACTTGCCGGGCAGGACGCCGTGAATGCGTCCATGCAGGCTCGACAGCGGCATCCTTGTCGCCGACGCCTGCCAACGACCTTGCCCTAATTTTAACTTTCAGATGAATAATATGGTCAAACTTGTTAGCGAATTTTTCGATTAAGTGATCACGACCAATATAGCAGTAACGCCCCTCACCGTTTCAAGAACACGGAGGTAAGTCATGAACGACAAAGAAAAATCCCTCGATACCGCGGACGACAAACATAAGAAAACCGGAGGCCGTAAAGGCAAAAAGCGCATGGCACCGCCCACGCGTGGTGAAACCCTGGTCAAGGGTCTGGTGATGGGTTTCGTCATTTCCGGAGTCAGTCATGCCAGCAGAAGTCTCACCAACGCATTGGTCCGACACCCCTTATCTTTGTTTTCCCTCGGCGTGGTCACGGGCTACATGACCCATAAATACCGCAAGGAACTCATTGCGGTCGGCACTCAAACCGCCGTGGAAAGCAAGAACTTCGTGCTGCGGCAAAAAGAAAATCTTGGCGACTTTATCGCCGAGATCAAGGAAGAAAGCGACTCCCATAGAAACCCGCTTTAGTCAGGGCGCGGGCCTGTCCTAAAGCGCAAGATTTGGAACCCGGCGTAGCGCCAACAGAACAAAATAAACTGGACACTGATCGTTTAAGCCAGTTATTTTTCAGCGGAGCAGCTCATGACTATAACCGACAGGACCAGCCTTAGCCATGGCCAATTGGTTCATGCCTTAAAACGTAGAATCCGTGTTATCGCCCCGGTTTTGCTCAAAGACCCGGAACGCGCCTACATCCTGGAAATTCTGCTGAAAAAGCGCCCCGGCATTGTCGAGGTTCGCAGTGTGCCGAGTATCGCTTCGGTCACGATCAAGTTTGATCCCAAGCAACTACCCAAAGCTAGCCTGTTAACGCTGCTGGACGCCTTGCTCGGCAACATCGGCCAAAACAACAGCCATTCGGCCCTACCGACCGACACGCCCGCTGCGGTTATCAATCTACCGGAACGGGAATACAATCTGAGCATCGAAGGCATGACTTGCGTGTCCTGCGCGCTGTTGATCGAAATGCTCTTGAGGCGAGACCAACGCATCACGCTTGCCAATGTCAATTATGCCTCGGAAACAGCCATGATCAAGGGCCGAATCGGCAAGGACGAAGTTATTGCATTAATCGAAAAAACCGGCTACAAAGCCCATAATTTTGACAACCTGGCACAGCGGCAACTGCTGATTGCGCGGGAAAAGCAGCGCCTGAGAGACGCCCGCAACCGCGCGTTTCTGTCGGTGGCCTTAAGCGTACCGGTAATGGTGCTCGGCATGGCCGCGCCTTCCTCGCGTTTCTGGCATTGGGCGCAACATTTGCTGGCCTTGCCTGTGGTGTTTTGGGCCGGCAAGCCGTTTTTCGTCAAGGCCGCCAAACTCGCCAAACAGCGCGCCACCAACATGGACAGCCTGATCGCGCTGGGCGTGGGTTCTTCCTACGGTTACAGTTTGTTCTCGCTGCTGTCCGGCAAGCGCGGACTCTATATAGACTCGGCCACCGGCATCATCACCTTCGTCCTGATCGGCCGCTATCTGGAAGAGCAAGCCAAGGGCAAGGCCCACGAAGCCATCCGCAAGTTGGTCGATTTACAACCGCAACACGCCACCTTGCTGCGCGATGGTCAGGAAATCATCATCATGCTGGACCGAGTCGCGGTCGATGACATTCTGTTGGTGCGGCCCGGCGAAAAGATTCCCACCGATGGCATCGTCATCGAAGGCTTGTCGACCGTCGATGAAGCCATGGTCACCGGCGAAAGTCTGCCGGTAGTCAAGGCGGTCGGCCACAAATTGATAGGCGGCTGCATCAACGCCAACGGCGTGTTGAAGATGCGGGTCAGCGCGGTCGGCAAGGACACGGTACTGGCCAACATCATCCACATGGTCGATCAGGCCCAGTCATCCAAACTGCCGATACAAAAAACCGTCGATCAAATCTCGGCTGTATTCGTGCCTTCGGTGATGGCGCTGTCGGCCTTTACCTTCGGCGGCTGGATGCTGGCCGGCGCCAGTTTTGGCGTGGCGTTCAGCAATGCCATCGCGGTACTGCTGATAGCCTGCCCGTGTTCGCTGGGCCTGGCCACGCCGATGGCCATCATGGTCGGCACCGGCCAGTCGGCCAAGCGCGGCGTGTATATCCGCAACGGCGGCAGCCTGGAAATGGCTTCCAAACTGACCCACATCGTGTTCGACAAGACCGGCACCATCACCGAAGGCAAACCACGGGTCACCGATTTCATTGTTGCGGCAAGACAAAACGAAGAACATGTACTGGCCTTGGCCGCCACGGCGGAATTCGATTCCGAGCATTTCCTGGCCAAAACCATCGTCGCCTATGCCGAAGCGCGTCAAGTCACGCCGGGCAAGGTCGAAACCTTTGAAAACATTCCCGGCCAAGGCATCAAGGCCCAAGTCGACCGCACGGAAGTATTGATCGGCAACGCCGACTGGCTGGAACAGTCCGGCATTGCCATCAAAACCCTCAGCAAACGCGCCGCGCCTCTGGCGGAACAAGGCAAAACCCCCGTTTTTGTCGCCATCGGCGGTAAGGCGGCCGCCTTGTTCGGCATTGCCGATAAACCGAGAGAGCATGCCGCCGAAGCCATTCAACGTTTGCGCCGCCAGGGCCTAGAGCCGCTGATGGTCACCGGCGACACCGAAGCCACCGCCAACTATATCGCCGAACAAGTCGGTATCACTACGGTCATCGCCCAGGCCAAGCCGGAACAAAAGCTGGAGATCGTCCGCCAATTGCAAGCCGAGGGCGCCAAGGTCGGCATGATAGGCGACGGCATCAACGATGCGCCGGCGCTGGCCGCATCCGATGTCGGCTTTGCGATCGGAACCGGTACCGACGTGGCGATCGAAACCGCCGACCTGATCCTGGTCAACGGCGACATCGGTAAGGTGGCGGATGTGATGGAATTGAGCGGTGCAACCCTGCGCATCATCAAGCAAAATTTATTTTGGGCCTTGGGTTACAACACCGTGGCGATCCCGGTGGCGGCTATGGGCAAACTGAACCCGATGATCGCCTCGGGGGCGATGGCGATGAGCTCGATTTCAGTGGTGTTGAATTCGCTTCGCCTGCAACGCAAATAAAACTTAACACGTTGAGGCGAAACCGAGATTGATTCAATTTGCTTCGTTGCCGGGTTGATGTGGCTACAGTTCGAAAACTGTTTCTAGCGCGCCGCTAAACCCGCCCGTAATTGTCTTGGTAGCGCACGATGTCGTCCTCGCCCAAATAACTGCCGGACTGCACCTCCACCATTTCCAACGGAATCACGCCGGGATTTTCCAGGCTATGCACCACGCCCACCGGGATGTAAATCGACTCGTTTTCCGTGACCAGAATATTTTCGCCATTCTTATTGACCCAAGCAGTGCCTTTTACCACCACCCAATGCTCGGCGCGGTGATGATGTTTCTGTACCGACAACTTGGCGCCGGGTTTAACCACGATCCGTTTGGTATGATGCCGATCGCCGGTATCGACCAGATCATAATGTCCCCACGGCCGATAAACCTTACGATGCACCTGCGCTTCATCGCGTTTTAAGGCTTTTAACCGATCGACGATAACCTTGACATCCTGCACCCGATCTTTAGCCGCCACCATCACCGCATCGTCGGTTTCAACCACCACCAAATCCTTGACGCCGATTACGGCCACCAGTTTATTACTGGAATGAATGAAAGAATTGACCGTATCGATGGACAGCACGTCGCCCTTGATGGCATTGCCTGCTTCGTCTTTACTGGTCACGTCCCACAGTGCCGACCAGGAACCGACATCGTTCCAACCGGCGTCCAACGGTATCACTGCGGCTTTATCGGTTTTTTCCATCACGGCATAGTCGATAGAGTCGGATGGACAGGTTGAAAATATCGCCTTGTCCAGCCTGACAAAATCAAGATCGGTTTTCGCCTCGGCCAACGCTCGCCGGCACACGTCCAGCATTTCAGGATTAAATTTTTCCAGCTCGCGCAAGAAACAACCGGCTTTAAAAGCAAACATGCCGCTATTCCAGAAATACCCGCCATTTTCGAGATAGCCTTGCGCCGTGGCTAAGTCGGGCTTTTCGACGAAGGCAGCCACGTCAAAAGCACTGCCCATGCTGGTTCCGCCGGCCTTGATATAGCCATAGCCGGTTTCCGGCTGGGTAGCGACGATACCGAAAGTCACCAGCAAGTCTTGTCGCGCCAAGGCTTCGGCTTGAACAATGGCTTTATGGAAAGCGGCCGTGTCGGCAATCACATGGTCGGCGGGCAGTATCAGTAAAACGTCGTCATCGGAGCGGGCGCTCAATGCCGCCATGGCCACCGCGGGCGCGGTATTTTTACCCATCGGTTCCAGAATAATAGCGGCGGGTTTGATGCCGATTTCCCAAAGCTGCTCGGCCATCATGAAACGGTGATCTTCATTACAGACCGCAATCGGCGGTTGCAACCCGGCCATGCCATTTAATCTGAGCAGGGTTTCCTGAATCATGGTATTGCCGGAAACCAATGGCAAAAATTGTTTGGGGTACTGGCCTCGCGACAATGGCCACAACCGGGTGCCGGAACCTCCAGAAAGTATGACGGGTATCATTTAAATCTTCCTTTTCAATGGATTAAAACTGAACGGCCCGAACATTTAATTCGGACATAATTTATGTAAAGCTTTTTCAGACGAATTTAATAATTCAACAACTTAAAAAAGCTTTTCGGCGCGCCGCAAATCGGACAGGACCAATCGTCCGCAATATCCTCCCAACGCGTACCCGGAGCAATACCGCTATCGGGATCGCCCTTGGCTTCGTCATAGATATGCTCGCACTCCATACAATGGTACTTTTTAAAATCGGACATGCCGCACCTCGGACTTAAAATTTAACGATTGCAATGACTTAAAAATCGATCAAATGCCTCTACCATAACCGGCAACACGCTCAACAGGCGATGATCGGCATCCAACATATGCAGACAAGCCCGGTGTGTTTGACAAAATCGCCAAGCATTTTCAGGCGCTACCACCTCGTCTCGCCAACCATGAAACACTTCAATCCGTTCGGTATGCGGCTTAAATTCACCGCGGGCATATCCTGGCAAATAAAAAGCCGGCGCGAGCAAAAACAGTCCGGCGGGCTTGATCCGCTCGGCGGCGACCGTTGCCACATAAGCGCCCATGCTGGAACCGATAAGTACGATGGTTCGATACCCGGATAATTCCATATTCAACAGCTGCTTGACGCGCAGTTCCGGGTCATTGCTGGCCTGATAATCCGGACTAATAAACATAAAACCATGATCCTTGGCTACTTCGGCCAACGCCAAGGGTTTTTCGCCCCAGGGTATGCTGTCCTTGCCATGATTGTAAATAACCAGTTTTTGCATTCAAATCATCCTGGAACAAAGAATTTAGGGCTTAAGCTGCCCCGGTTGCGGAAAGCAGGATTTACCGCCGCTATCATTTTAGCCTAAGCAGACAAAATCTCTTACCGGCTATACTCTGATAAAATAGTCAACGAGAATATCCAAGAATCCGTTCTCATACAAAATCGGACTGTTAACCGGCTTGCCGCTAATCCAGATCCCAAGGTTTACGAATTTTTACGGATAGCCTTATTTTTCCATAACCAACTTCATCGTTTAACTCACAACAACAGCGCATGCCTGTTATCCCAACTTTCCGGACATTATCTTGATTTCTACCGCTAATATCACCATGCAATTTGGGGCCAAACCCCTGTTTGAAAACATTTCCGTTAAATTCGGCAACGGCAACCGTTACGGCCTGATTGGCGCCAACGGCTGTGGAAAATCCACCCTGATGAAAATCTTGAGCGGCGACCTGGAGCCTTCCGCCGGCAACGTCAGCATCGACGCCAATGAACGCCTCGGCATCCTGCGCCAGGATCAATTTGCTTATGAAGACAGGCGCGTGCTGGATGTCGTACTAATGGGACACGCCGAAATGTGGGCGGCCATGTCGGAACGCGACGCCATCTACGCCAACCTGGAAGCCAGCGAAGACGACTATATGCGCGCCGCCGAGCTGGAGTCGGTGTTCGCCGAATACAACGGTTATACCGCCGAAGCCAGGGCCGGCGAACTGCTGCTGGGCCTGGACATTCCGCTGGAACAGCATAACGGTCCGATGAGCGCGGTGGCTCCGGGCTGGAAATTGCGGGTATTGCTGGCTCAGGCCTTGTTCGCCAATCCCGACATCATGCTGCTGGACGAGCCCACCAACAACCTGGACATCAACACCATCCGCTGGCTGGAAAACGTGCTGAACGAGCGCAATTCGACCATGATCATCATCTCGCATGACCGCCATTTCCTGAACAGCGTCTGCACTCACATGGCCGATCTGGATTACGGCGAACTGCGTGTATATCCGGGCAACTATGACGACTACATGATAGCCGTGACCGAAGTCAGAGAGCGGCTGCTGGCCGGCAACGCCAAGAAAAAAGCCCAGATCGCCGAGTTGCAGACCTTCGTCAGCCGTTTCTCGGCCAATGCCTCCAAGGCCAAACAAGCCACCTCGCGCGCGCGCCAATTGGAAAAAATCAAGCTCGACGAAGTCAAGCCTTCAAGCCGAGTCAATCCCTTCATCCGTTTCGACCAGACCAAGAAGCTGCATAGGCTGGCCTTGGAAGTTCAAGATTTAAGTAAAGGTTATGGCGAACAACCCTTATTCAAAAACCTGAATCTGATGATTCCGGTCGGTGAACGGGTGGCGGTGATCGGTCCCAATGGCATCGGCAAGTCCACGCTGCTGAAAACCTTGGTCGGCGAATTGACGCCGGATAGCGGCGAAGTGAAATGGTCGGAAAACGCAGATGTCGGCTATTTTGCCCAGGATCATGCCGAGGACTTCGCCGAGGACATGAGTTTGATCAACTGGATGGGCCAATGGCGCAAGGAAACCGACGACGATCAGACGATTCGCGGCACGCTGGGGCGCTTGTTGTTTTCCAATGATGAAATCAATAAATCCGTCAAAGTCATTTCCGGCGGCGAGCAAGGCCGAATGCTGTTCGGCAAGCTAATTCTGCAAAAGAACAACATCATGGTGCTGGACGAACCGACCAACCATTTGGATATGGAATCGATCGAGTCGCTGAACACCGCGCTGGAAAATTATCCCGGCACCTTGATTTTCGTCAGTCACGACCGTGAGTTCGTTTCCTCTCTCGCGACTCGCATCATCGAACTGACGCCGAACGGCATCGTCGATTTCAACGGCAATTACGAGGATTACCTGAACAGCCAAGGCCTGTAATTCTCGCCCGACAGTTCGCAACTGCTTTCCCATGGTTCCAGGAAAGCAGTGTGGGCTGTCCTGACTGACAGCGCTTGGACCACGCCGCCAGCCTATTTCCTCGTACGAAAAAGTAGGCTACATTGCCGCCTGTTTTTCGGGTATTATGTGCCGCCTTTTTGACTGCTTGGCTCTCCATGCAAATCGGCCCCTATCAACTTCCGAATAACATTCTTCTCGCCCCGATGGCGGGCATTACCGACAACCCGTTTCGCCGGCTGTGCAGCCAATTCGGCGCCGGTTTAACCGTGTCGGAAATGGTGATTTCCAACAGCGGGTTACAACAGCATCCACGCACTCTGCAAAAAACCGATTACAGCGGTGAAACCGGATTACGTTCGGTTCAAATTCTCGGCACGGAGCCGCTGCAAATGGCCGCCGCCGCCCGCCTGAATCAGGATCGCGGCGCGCAAATCATCGACATCAACATGGGTTGCCCGGCAAAAAAAGTCTGCTCGGTGGCGGCCGGCTCCGCATTGATGAAAGACGAACAGTTGGTGGAAAAAATCCTGACCGCCGTGGTCGATGCGGTCGAAGTGCCGGTGAGCTTGAAAATCCGCACGGGCTGGGATTTAGCCAATAGAAATGCCGTAAGAATCGCCAGGATTGCCGAAAATTGCGGGATTCAGGCCTTGACCGTTCATGGCCGCAGCAGAGCCTGCAAATTCAACGGCAACGCCGAATACGACACCATCAAACAGGTTAAACAGGCTATCAGTATCCCGGTTATCGCTAACGGCGATATCGACAGCGCGGAAAAAGCTAGACAAGTGCTTAATTATACCGGCGCAGACGCCGTCATGATAGGCCGGGCGGCGCAAGGCAAACCCTGGATATTCAAGGAGCTTCTGGCAAAACTAGCGGACAATGACGATTTTTTGCCGCTATCCTTGTCCGAAATCAAAACCGTCATCCTGCAACACCTGGAAACTTTATACAGTTTTTACGGCGCTACCAGTGGTGTTAGAATTGCACGTAAGCACATAGGTTGGTATTTCGACCCGCTCGGCACCCTGCCCGCCGAACAAAAAAACCTAATCAATCAGGCACAACATCCGGCGCGGCAACTTGCGCTGGTTAACGCCTCGTTTAATTTCATCACCCCACGAGTCGCCTAGATGGAAGTAGAATCAATCAAAATAACCAATAGTAACGGTCACACCTTATCCGATCATGTGCGCCAATCGGTGGAAGATTATTTCGCCCATCTGAATGGCCACGACTCATCCGGCCTGTATCAACTGGTCTTGACCGAAGTCGAAAAACCCTTGCTGGAAACCGCGCTGAAACATTCCGATTTCAATCAAAGCAAGGCCGCCAAAATACTGGGTCTGAGCCGCAGTACCTTGCGCAAAAAACTCGACCAATATGGCATAGGCTGATTGCTGTTATTTACCCAGCTTATTGTAATAGCAGTGGACTTTCCACCGAGCAGCTCTATTCTCCTTATTCGGCTAATACCAGCCGGTTAGCGACCTAGGTTTCTCCACTTTTGCTAACCAATTGTTAAAAATTCTTTTTCATTTCCTTTTTTGAGGTTTGCATGAATACCCCTTTGGGCATAAACAAAAAAGTCACTCGCGCGCTAGTCAGCGTTTCGGATAAAACCGGCGTTTTGGAATTCTGCCGTGAACTAAACGGCTTAGGGATCGAGCTGCTATCCACCGGCGGTACCGCCAAACTACTGGCGGAAAATAACATCGACGTTACCGAAGTCTCCGATTACACCGGTTTTCCGGAAATGATGGACGGTCGGGTAAAAACCCTGCACCCCAAGGTTCATGGCGGCATTTTGGGCCGGCGCGGCATCGACGATGCCGTGATGGCCGAAAGCGGCATCAAGCCTATCGACATGGTGGTGGTCAACCTCTATCCCTTCGAGCAAACCGTCGCCAAGCCGGATTGCGATCTGGAAACCGCGATCGAAAACATCGACATCGGCGGCCCCAGCATGATCCGCGGCGCGGCCAAGAACCACAACGATGTCGCCATCGTGGTCGATCCGACCGACTATGCGGCGATTCTGGCCGAACTGCAAGCAAACCAAACCTCATTGAGCCATGAAACCCGTTTCAAGCTGGCTTTGAAAAGTTTCGAGCACACCGCCCGTTACGACAGCATGATTGCGGCTTATTTAAGTAAAGTGGTTGACGCCGGCAATTTCCCCGAAACCCTGAACATGCAATTCCACCGTCTGCAAAGCATGCGCTACGGCGAAAACCCGCATCAAAACGCGGCGTTTTACGGCGAAAAAAATCCGCCCGCCGGCAGCATCGCCGCCGCCAAGCAATTGCAAGGCAAGGAACTATCGTATAACAACATCGCCGATGCCGATGCCGCGCTGGAATGCGTCAAGGCCTTCGGCGATCAACCCGCTTGCGTGATTGTCAAGCACGCCAACCCCTGCGGCGTCGCGATCAGCGACAACATTTTCGAGGCCTACAATCTGGCTTATGTAACCGACCCGACTTCCGCCTTCGGCGGCATTATCGCTTTCAACCGGGAACTGGACTCAACCACCGCCGCCGAAATCGTCGCTCGTCAGTTTGTCGAAGTGATCATCGCGCCCGCCATTAGCCAAGCTGCCAGAGCAGCCTTGGCGAAAAAACAGAACGTGCGGGTTCTGGAATGCGGTTACTGGAACGAAACCGGCATTGCGGCGCAGGACTTCAAACGCGTCGGCGGCGGATTATTGGTACAGGATAAAGATACGGGCAGCATCAACGCGGCGGATGTCAAAGTGGTCAGCAAGCGCGCGCCCACCGAGCAGGAAATGGCCGACCTGATGTTCGTCTGGAAAGTGGCTAAATTCGTCAAATCCAACGCCATCGTCTACGGCAAGGAAGGCCAAACCATCGGCATCGGCGCCGGACAGATGAGCCGGGTCTATTCCGCCAAGATTGCCGGCATCAAAGCCGCCGACGAAGGACTGGAGGTAGCCGGTTCCGTCATGGCCTCGGATGCCTTCTTCCCGTTCCGCGACGGTATCGACGCCGCCGCGGCCGCCGGCATCACCGCCGTGATTCATCCCGGCGGCTCGATGCGCGACCAGGAAGTCATCGACGCCGCCGACGAACACAACATCGCGATGGTGTTGACCGGTATGCGGCATTTCAGACACTGAGGTTTGACAGCTGAAACCATGAGCAGCATTTGCTGCTGATGTGAAGACAATCTTGAAAAAATAATGCCCGAATTGAAATCGGGCATTAGATTTTTCAGCACGCTAAATTAGCAACCGACTAAGGCTTAATCCCATAGTAGTTAGACAGTACGGTGTAAGCCCCCTGCATGCCGTCCAACATAGCCGCCTTCAGCGGCAGGCAATCGCTATTCCATTGTTTGATTTTTCCGTCGAAATAAAAGGCCCATTCTCCCTGCCAGCATTGGTCTTTTTTCACTACTCGACCCGCCATCACCGCCGGTACTTCATAGCGCGCCGAAACCGCCAACAAATTTCTGGAATCGGCGCCCAATACTTCGCTGACCGAAATTCGTTGTTGTTCCTCCAGATCCAGCATTGGAAACATGATCGGCACGCCCTTCACTTTCGACGCCAGCGCCAACGCACTTTCGAAATCCGCCATCGCATCGCTGTTAAAAAACTGCCGCTTGCCGTCTTCGTCCACCACCAACCAAACTAGGGTTTGCGGCCTGATTTCGCTCCAGATACCAACCTGACTCTTGCGCATCACTTCCAGCAACTGATCCTCGTCGAATTCCACCCGAATCAGGCGCGCGTCGCTGTCGGAATATTCATCGGCCGCGATCAACGAGTATTGGAATTGTTTGACATAATGCTGTGCGCCGCTTAACACCTGTTGCACAGCGGGAATTTTGGAAATATCTTCGGAAACCAACACCCGGCTCAGCACACCATACAAAGCCTGCTTGATCGCCAACTCCCTATCGGCGGCGGACTGGCTGTTGGCAATCAGCTCGATTTCGTACAGGCCTGTTACCTCGACGGCACGGGGTGTTTCGACAGGCAGACAAGCCAGCAAAAATACTAGCCAAAACACTCGTTTTCCCTTGTTAAAAATCATTGCTTGCGGCCTACCCTGACGGTGTATGAATTGGAACTATAGTACAATATCGGTTGTTTCAATCTTAACTTTAGTAAGAGGCCCCCATTGAGCTCACAACAGCACGATCGCCTGAATTATAAGAGTGCGGGCGTCGACATTGAAGCCGGCAATGCTTTAGTCGACCGCATCAAACCTATCGCGGCCAGAACCCGTAATGCCGGCGTCATGGCCGGACTTGGCGGCTTTGGCTCGCTGTTCGAATTGCCGCTGGACCGCTATAAAAACCCAGTATTAGTCTCAGGTACCGATGGCGTCGGCACAAAATTAAAGCTGGCGCTGGATCTTAATCTGCATAACACGGTTGGCATAGACCTGGTCGCCATGTGCGTCAACGACATCGTCGTTCAAGGCGCCGAACCGCTGTTTTTTCTGGATTATTTCGCCACCGGCAAACTGGAGGTCGACACGGCCGCGGCGGTAATCGAAGGCATAGGCAAAGGCTGTGAACAAGCCGGCGCCGCGCTGGTGGGTGGTGAAACCGCCGAAATGCCCGGCATGTACAGCGATGGCGATTATGACCTGGCCGGTTTTTGCGTCGGTATCGTCGAAAAGGACCGCATTATCGACGGCGACAAGGTCAAGGTCGGCGACAAATTGATCGGCATATCCTCTTCCGGCCCGCATTCCAATGGCTATTCACTGATCCGTAAAATCATCGAGCGTAGCGGACTAGCATTGACCGATAGCGTCAACGGCAAACCACTCGGCGAAACCCTGCTGACTCCCACGCGTATCTATGTAAAGCCGCTGCTGGAATTATTGAAAAGCGTCGACATACATGCCATGGCCCACATCACCGGCGGCGGCATTACCGAAAACTTACCCCGCGTATTGCCGAACGATTTGAGCGCCAAAATCGATTTATCGGCTTGGCAGCTGCCGGAAATTTTTGTTTGGTTGCAACAGCAAGGCAATGTGGATTTGGCCGACATGCTAATCACCTTCAACTGTGGTGTTGGCATGATAGTCTGCGTGGATGCGGCCGATGAAAACACTGCCGTATCACTACTTAATGAACTGGGCGAAACCGCCTTTAGTATCGGCGAGATCATCCCGGCCGCGGACGGCAAACGCGTCATTTACTGCTAACGAAGCGATGCACCCAACAGCCCATGGTTGTTGGGTAATCTCGACCCGAATAACGCCCATAAAAAAGCCGCCTATTCTCATTGAGAATAGGCGGCTTAATTGTTTGGCGTCCCCACGGGGGTTCGAACCCCGGTTACCGCCGTGAAAGGGCGGTGTCCTAGGCCACTAGACGATGGGGACTAAGAACTGGTATAGATCAACTGCCGATAAGCGTTTAAAGCCCGCCAAAAAGTGGCGTCCCCACGGGGGTTCGAACCCCGGTTACCGCCGTGAAAGGGCGGTGTCCTAGGCCACTAGACGATGGGGACTAAGACTTTAAACTATCAACTACATTGGTGGAGCCAAGGAGGATCGAACTCCTGACCTCTTGCATGCCATGCAAGCGCTCTCCCAGCTGAGCTATGGCCCCGTAGTTGAGACCGCCCATTATACGGATATTTTAATCCTTGTCTAGTTATTTTTTATAAATTCTATCGCACGCGCGATTCTGTCCAAGGTTTTCTCTTTACCCAACAGACACAATGTCACATCGATAGCCGGCGACACAGCACAACCACAGACAGCAACGCGTAAAGGTTGAGCCACCTTACCCATATTCAATTGCAATTGCTCGGCACTGTCCAGTACCACCTGATGCAAGGCTTCGGCCTCCCATCCCGTCAATGCATCGAATCGGCTCCACAGATGTTGCAATATCTCATCGACACCGGCTTTGAAGTTCTTCTTGACCGCCTTTTCGTCATAGGTATCGAAATCGCGATAGAAATAAAGACTTTCCTCCGCCATATCGACCAAAGTTTTGCAGCGCTCCCGTTGCGCCTTGACCAAGTCAACCAATGCCGGCCCACAGGTAGGATCGATGCCCCTCTCCCCCAGATGCCAGCTTAAGTGATGCGCGACACGGGCCGGATCACTGCTCATGATGTATTGATGATTCAGCCATATCAGCTTTTCGGTATTGAAGGTCGAGGCCGACACATTGACTTTTTCCAGCTCAAAAAACTGAATCATTTCGTCGATACTGAACAACTCCTGATCGCCATGCGACCAGCCCAAGCGCACTAGATAATTCAGCAAAGCCTCGGGTAAATAACCGTCGTTGCGATACTGCATCACGCTAACCGCGCCGTGACGCTTGGACAAACGCGCCCCATCCGAACCCAGAATCATCGGCACATGCGCATAAACCGGCAATTGCGCGCCCAAGGCTTTCAAGATATTGATCTGACGCGGCGTATTATTGACATGGTCGTCGCCACGAATCACATGGGTCACGCCCATGTCCATATCGTCGACCACCACGGTCAGATTATAGGTCGGCGTACCGTCGGAACGGGCGATGATTAAATCGTCCAGTTCCTTATTCGCTACCACGATACGGCCTTTTACCAGGTCATCGATCACCACCTCGCCTTGCTCGGGATTCTTGAAACGAACTACTCGTTCACCATCGCCGCTCGCTCCATGACGGCACTTACCGTTGTAACGCGGCTTTTCCTTATCGGCCATTTGCTGCTCGCGTAAGGCATCCAATTCTTCGCGGCTGCAATAGCAATAATAAGCATCGCCCTGATCCAACAATTGCTGAATCACCTCCTTGTAGCGATCGAAACGATGGGTTTGATAAAACGGGCCTTCGTCATACTCCAATCCCAACCAAGTCATGCCTTCCAAAATTGCATTCACCGATTCCTGGCTGGAACGCTCCAGATCGGTATCCTCGATGCGCAAAATAAATTTGCCGCCGTGCTTACGGGCATATAACCAGGAAAACAAGGCGGTTCTGGCGCCACCGACATGTAAATAGCCGGTGGGACTGGGGGCAAAGCGGGTTCTTATACTCATTACAATTACTTACCTGTTAAAAATCTTTTCGCATATTCCATCGGGATCGAACGCGCCGCACTAAGGCGCATTGCCTGATAATTAAACTGCACACTGCCTTTGGCGGCTTCGTTTTTACCCAGAATGGCCAATGATGTGCCATGCCCTTGCGCCGCGGCTTTTTCATACCATTTTGTTGCCTTATCCCGATCGGCAACCACGCCGATACCGCGATCATACAAGGCACCCATCACCACTTGAGCATCGACGACGCCTTGATTAGCGGATTTTTCCATCCAATCCGCCGCCAAGTCCTCATTCTTGTCCACACCATCCCTGCCGAGCAGATATAAAGAAGCCAGTTTGGCTTGCGCTAGTGAGTTGCCTTGTTCGGCCATTTGCTTAATTGCATCGGCAGTCTCCGCCCACACAAGCTGAACCGGCAGACATAACATACAAAAATAGATGATTCGAGTGATCGCAGCCATGACAGCCCCCAATGGCAAAACCTATATTATTTCACGCCGGACCATTAAGGTGAACGTAAGCATTAAAAAATAAGCTTTTTAGTGCTAGACTCGTAACTAGGGTTTAGTGCCCGCCGAAATTTCGAAAACAATCTGGAGATAATAACAATGCAAAAGTTCCTCACCCTTTCCGCGGCACTGACAGCCGCACTCGTATCCGGTTGCGCCACGCAATCGAGTAACACTTTTCAGCCGTTTCAAGCAAACGATCTGAATGCTCAAGTTCAATCCGGCTTGTTAGTTCAAAAAACCAACAGTTTTTTCGTATTGAATGACTCATCGTCATCAACAGGCAAAACCTACCTGAATTCCGCTGAATACAGCGGCACCAAATTGGATGTTGAAAAAAATCTGCTGCACAAATTTAACAAATCCATTCCATCCATTCCGCTGACTTCAGGTTTGCGCAGTTTCGGCATGGGACCTTGCACGGACTGGCACGAAACCAAGCTGAATCAACCCGTACAGCAATATACAGCGGGTAGCTTCGAAAGCGCCATTACCACAATGACTTGCTCAAGTGGCGGTACTCCATTGGCTGAAGCCTTGACTGCCGCCAAGCCTGACTTGGGCGCGGAGTCAGGCAACATTGCTCTGATTGTGTTTAGCGACGGCATGGACGAAACCAACCCGGTACCCGCCGCGCAAGCACTGAAAGCGCAATATGGCGATAAATTATGCATTTACACCGTATGGGTGGGTAATCAAAACGATGCCATCGGCAGAGATAGCCTGCAACAGATTGCCGACGTATCCAGTTGCGGCATGGCAACCGATGTCAACACGATTTCCAGCCCCGCTGGCATGAGTGATTTCGTCAAAACCGTATTCCTCAAACCCGGCACCCCCATCCCGGACTGCTCAAAACTGGATGATGACAAAGACGGCGTCAACAACTGCCAGGACAAATGCCCTAACACGCTGCCAGGCGTCGAAGTCAGCATTCATGGCTGCTGGATTCTTGACGTGAAATTTGACAACGACAAAGATATTATCAAACCCGCGTATTACCAAAAACTGGATAGAGCGGCCGAGATTATCAAAAAATTCCCAAATGAATCTTTCGAAGTTCAAGGCCACACCAGCAAAACAGGTTCATACGAACATAACATGGATCTGTCGGAGCGTCGTGCATTGGCGGTTAAGAAGTACCTGACCAAAAACAACCCTTCCACCAACATCTCATCTAAAGGTTATGGCTGGAACAACCCAATCGATACCAATGAGACTGCGGAAGGCCAAGCCAATAACCGCCGCGTTCAATTGGAAGTGAATGGTCAGCCACAACAACCGTTGAGAAAGTAAAAAGTCATCCTGCATTAGCAGAATGATTGAGCAAATGAACCCGCCGAAAGGCGGGTTTTTTGTGCGTGAAAGCAAATTACTCTGAGGGTAAATAATTGGGAGGGTGCGGTTGCTTGTTGGGCAGGCGTCGACGACAAGGATGCCGCCGCCGAGCTTAAATAAACGTATTCACACGCCCGTCCGACAAGCAACGCGCACTACTTTAATGGGCCAGGGCGACGCTGAGCTTTCCTGATCGATAGGTATGCCGAGAAATCAACCTGCGGGCCGAAGAATTTTAAATTCGCCAGGGTGGCGGACCGGCACAACAAAGCGATCTTTTTGCCTGATCACCCAACCCCGAGCTTCGACACTTTTACCCACATAGCTCTGTAAAACCGGAAATAAATTCAACGATGCATTTTCGATCCGCACGGCAACCCGATCGGAAAACCGCAAGTAGCTGTATTTGCGGGTCTGTTTGACTCCCTGTATTGGTCCTGTTATCCGTTTCCAGCCTTTGTAATTATCCGCGGTTAATGCATCGAATGCCTGCGGCATGTACACCGAATCGCGCCATATTCCCAGGCGAGCCTGCTCGGCACCCTGCTGCGCTTTCAGTAATGCATCAACATATTTCAAATTTGGCGGATAAATACTCACCGTGGCCAACCCACGCCGAACCAACTCCAGATTGATATGCAGTTTATCTTCGCCAAACACATGTGCCAGAGTGCGCTGATATTTATCCTGTTTTTCCACATCGGCTTCCAATCGGACTTTATGATGTTCCAAACGGCTTTTCAACCAAGCCTTGGCTTGCTCGCCCCCTGCTTCGGCATTTTTGTTGCGGCCCGCCACTTCCGGCGTATTGACTCCCAGCAATCTGACCTTTTGACCGTTGCTCAACAAAATGGTATCGCCATCGAATACTTTTTCCACGACAAGATAAGAAACGCCGCGATCAACTGGTAAAATCCTTGCTTGCTCTTGCTTGCGGTCGGAATAGTGATGCCGGCCGTGGCCATCGACCCATTCAAACACATCGGCATGCAAGATTGCCGGTAACAAAGCTGCCACGCATATCCAATGCATTAGGCTTTTCTTTAACATTTTTAACGCCACCCCATGACTGATCAACAGATTATTAACGCCACCCGAACCTGGCTTAGCTCATTCATCATCGCCTTCAATATTTGTCCATTTGCGCAGCGCGAACAGCAGAGAAATAGCATCCGTTATCAGGTTGCACAAACAGATCGCATGGAAACCGCATTGGAAAATTTAATAGACGAATGCACTCATCTTGACGCACACCCTGAAACGGAAACCACGCTGCTGATTTTACCGAACGGATTTAGCGATTTTGACGATTATCTGGACATGCTGGCTGTCGCCGAGCAATTATTGGTTGAACAAGGTTATGAAGGCATTTATCAACTGGCCAGCTTTCATCCAGACTATCGTTTTGAAATGGCCAGCGAAACGGATGATGAAAACGATCCCGCCAATTACACCAACCGCTCCCCCTATCCGATGCTGCACATCATCAGGGAAACCAGCATGGAGCACGCGATAGCACACTACCCGGACCCGGAAAATATCCCAGCCCGCAATATCAAACTGACCCGCGAACTGGGCTTAGAAAAATTGCAGGCTATTTTGGCGGCCTGCTATTTGGAATAGTAATCAAAGTCTTCGGATTTTTTCAATTTGAACTTGGGCTCGCCGCTTATCTCGACATCGGTCAATTTTTCCCGAACCGGCTCGGGTTGAGCGCGCACCGCGTCCATGAATTCGGTAAACCATTGCGCCTGCTTGACGTTTTCCATATCCTCGTCCCGCATGATATTGGTTTCGTCCGGCAAACTGCCAAATTCCTTGGCTTGCCGCAAGGCTTGTTGACAAGCCTCTTCATCTCCGCGCAACGCGTAAATACAAGCCAGATTATAGGCCGCGCTGCCTTTTTGAATCTTGCCGGCTTTTTCGAAAAAATCTTCCGCCAAACCATATAAGCCGGCCTTTCCGTCATCCGGACTGATACGGGCCAACTCCATGAACGCCACGCCGCCATCAATTGCCGCGCCCAGATAATTGGGCGATGTCAGCAAACAGAATGAAAACTTGGAAATCGCATCTTCGTAAATTTCGATAGCCTCGAGCGGCGGCTTGGCCCTGGCTTCGTGCAACAAGGCAAATCCCCAGTGATACAAGGCTTCGGAGAACATCAAATTGTCGGCAATCACGCTGGCAAAACCTTGATAAGCACTTTTATACAATTGCTCGGCCTTGCCGGCATCGCTTTTACGGGCCTGCGCCACTTGCTTGATGGCGGCATCCAGGGTTGAACGCTTCTTAAATGAACTCAAAAGTGACATGACTGACTCCTCACGGGTCTGCTTTGCGGCAGGTTGCGATAAAATAGCCGGCAAGTCTACAACATCCCTTTTATAACCGGAACATCAAAATGACAGACAGCGGCAGCGAACTGGAAAAAGCCAAGGTCAACCTGGAAACCTCGCAAATCCCTTGGCCGGAATTACAACGTTTCTTCGCCGCCGGCCTGGCGATTGCCGTCGACAAGCAATTGGACTTGATCGAAGTGGCTTATCAGTTTTCTATCGACAATAAAGCGTTGGTGGAAAACTGGCTCAAACACAATCTCGTTGGGCCGGTCTCCGATCAGCAAGCTAAGGACTGGTATAACGATAAAACCGAGGTCTGGGCGGTTGTGGTGAAACCCTGGATACTGGTACAAGACCCCAACACCCGCCGCTGATCAGTCATTAAAATATTTTCGGACCAACCAATAATCGACGCTGATAAAGCGCCCGCCGCCGATAAAAAACAATACCAGCAGCATCACAAAGTAGGTCGCGGCGAATTCGATACCGTTATTTAGAACCACCAGATTGCCATGCTCTGTCAGCCATTGATAATCGCCCTGCGATTGCAGGATTTGCTTGGCCTGCTCCAGACGCTCCATGGCGCCCATGGTCCTATCATTGGCAAAAATACCGCTGCCGGTCGCAACCGCCAGCCAACCATTGCTCCAATGCGTGGTCAGCGCCGCAAATACCATGATGACCATCAAAGGCAATGACATCAAACGGGTCGCAAAACCAAACAACAGAAATAACGCGCCCAGGGTTTCCAACAAGGCGACCAAAAACACCAATAAATAAGGCATCGGCAAGCCCAAGCCCCATTCGCTATTGCCGAACCAGTCGGCGGTATCGGAAAAATTGGCGAATTTCTTGGTTCCCGCCATCCAAAAAACCGGCGCCAGATACAAGCGCAATAGCAACGGCGCCAGAAAATCCAGATATCTGGCCCGATCGCAAGCACGCCTAACCAATCTTACGATAGCGGGCGCCCGTTCTATCACAAGCGCCATTAATCCAGAAAAAGTTTTATGATCCATGCTCCCTCCCCTTCAAACCCGATTGAGAAATGAACATCAGCCTCGCCTCCCTATTTGCCGACATTCCCCGACAATTACCCGATGAATTATGCCAAACCTTGTTTCAGAATCCTACCATCCGGATTGAACGCATTCTATCTAGGGGACACCATAGCGCGGAAAACGCCTGGTACGACCAAGAACAAACAGAATGGGTCATCCTATTGCAAGGTAAGGCCAGGCTCGGCTTTGCCGACGCCGAACCGGTCGAACTAAACCCCGGCGATTATCTGTTGCTCCCCGCGCATTGCAAACACAGGGTGGAATGGACCAGTAGCAACCCAGTTTGTATCTGGCTGGCGGTGCATATTGCCGACCCAAAGCCTAGCGATTCGCCGAACGCTGGCGGCTAGCCGGTTTCCTGGCCGAACCCGGCTTTGCCGCGGGGCGTACCGATCGCGCGGCATGTGGTTTTGGCGCGGGCTTTGGAGTTTGCGCTGTTTTAGGTTTGCTCGCCCCCATATCCAGCGATACTTTTTCATAGCCGGTATCGGCTACTCGCGGAATTTCCCGCTTCAACAGCTTTTCAATCGCCGCCAGCAAATAGGCTTCCTCCTGATCGACCAGCGAAATGGCCTGGCCGTCCGCGCCGGCCCGGCCGGTTCGGCCGATGCGATGCACATAATCTTCCGCCACTTGCGGCAGGTCAAAATTGACCACATGCGGCAATTGATCAATATCCAAACCCCGGGCGGCAATATCGGTCGCAATCAATGCCGTGATATTGCCTGACTTGAAATCTTCCAAGGCCCGCACGCGCGCGCCTTGGCTTTTATCGCCGTGTAATGCAGCGCAACGAATGCCGTCCTTGATCAACTGTTTGCTCAAGCGGTCGGCACCGTGCTTGGTTCTGACGAATACCAACACCTGCCGCCAATTTCCATTGCCGATCAAATACGACAGCAGCTCGCGCTTATATTCACGCTTGATCGGATACACCAACTGCGAGACAGTATCGGCCGCCGCATTTTTCCTGGCAACCGCGATTTCCACCGGATCATGCAAAATTTGTTCGGCCAACGCGCTGATTTCCGGCGCATAGGTAGCGGAAAACAACAGGTTTTGCCGCTTGGGCGGCAACAAAGCAATGATTTTGCGGATGTCACGGATGAAGCCCATGTCCAGCATCCGGTCAGCCTCATCCAGTACGAAATGCTCGACTCGCGACAAATCCAGATGCTGTTGATGAATCAAATCCAATAACCGGCCGGGCGTGGCGACCACAATATCGGCGCCACGCTGTATTTTTTGGATCTGCGGATTGATACTGACACCGCCGAATATGGCTTCGGCAAAAAAC
Organism: Methylomonas sp. LL1; assembly: GCF_015711015.1. NCBI lineage: Bacteria > Pseudomonadati > Pseudomonadota > Gammaproteobacteria > Methylococcales > Methylococcaceae > Methylomonas > Methylomonas sp. LL1. Next base: position 206,028 of record NZ_CP064653.1, on the reverse strand, counting down.
GGCAAATGCCTGCCGTAGGTTCTGACGCTCTCGTAGACCTGCATCGCCAGCTCGCGGGTCGGCGTCAGAATCAACACCCTCACCGGGCGCGGTTTCTGCGGAATCGGTTGATTTTGCAACAATTGTAACAACGGCAAGGTAAAACCGGCGGTTTTACCGGTACCGGTTTGCGCGCCCGCCAACACGTCGCGTCCTTGCAAAATAACCGGAATGGCCTTATCCTGAATCGGCGTAGGCGTTAGATAGCCTTGTTCGGCAACAGCCTTAAGCAACTGTTCCGATAGTTCCAAATCTGAAAATAACATCAATTAACCTTTGTTGAGAGCCGCCTGTCGAGCAGCAAATAAATATCCGATTCAGATGTTTTTTTTGCAAAAAACGCTACAATCCTAATCGGACAACTAAAAAAACATGCCTAGCCTATCCAGTGGATTAGCTAGAGGGAGAAAACGCATGAAATCCGAGAAACGCATTCACCAGCGTATCAAACCAAAAGGCTTACAAGCCGGGTTGATTTTCAATTCGGAAAACCAAGAAATTGCTCTGGACGCGGACATTCTGGACATCAGTTATAGCGGCATCCGGGTCAAGCTGAAAAAACCGATTGCCACCGACATGACCGGCAACATCAGAATCAATATGATACTGCCGGAATCGAACGCGCCATTTTGCGTACACGGCATTTTAAAGCATCAAACAGCGGACGACGAGTGTGGCCTGCATTATGTGGATCATATCGACGGCTCCATCGACGATCTGATGTTCGAATGCGTGGAACTCGACGAAACCACGGTACTGATCAAAACCCACTGATAACCGGACTGGCGTTACCTTATCCATCGATGGGCTTTTCGTTGTTCAGCCCATCGGATGTTGGATTTTCAGGTTAACCAGCCGGATTACTATCAGAGGCCCGCATCCAAATGTCACTAGGGTTAGCCGGTGACCACGAACCGCACCGCATCCAGCCGCAATTGCGCATCCTGTATGCTTTCGTGGGCCAACATGGTCATTTCCTTCAGTTGCTGGATTTCCTGATCCTTGATGCCGGGATTGATTTTTTTCAATCTGACCATGCGTTTGATTTCACCGGTGAAGGCCGCGATCATCCGATTACCACTCTCGGTAATCAGGTTTTGCATGCGCGCTTGGGCTTTTTGCTCGCCGGCTTTAATCATGTCTTGAATATGCTGACGCTGACTATTCAAGAACTGGCTGATCTGTTCCTTATCGATACTATCCGGAGTTTCCAGCATGGACTCGTGCGTAATCGCCTCGGTTAAATCCTTCTTGTCCTGATCGATCAAAACCCTAAGCGGCGTATGCGGCAAAAAGCGGCCTATCTGCAGCTCCGCCGGTGCGCTACACTCCACCACAAACAGCAATTCCAGCAGGAACCGCCCGGCTTTCAACTGAGGTTGCTTGATAATGCTGACCGCCGCATTGCCGGTTTCGCTGGACAGTACCAAATCCATCGCCGACAACACCATCGGATGTTCCTGGGTCAAGAACTGCATATCCTCGCGCGCCAGCGCTATATCGCGGTCGACGGTGACGGTCAAGCCATCATCCTGCAACATCGGAAAATGGGCGATGCGCAAGTTTTCGCTGGGCCATAGAATATGGCAATCCTTGGAATGATACTCGACATCCACCCCATAGCAGTCGAACAGGGCTTCCATATAAGGCCAAAGGCCGCCATCATTTTCAATCGCATGCAGCTGCCCGATCAAACCCGCCGCCTCGTCCGGACGACATGAATTCAGCTCCAGCAATTGATCGCGGCCGCTTTGCAGTTCGGCTTCAATTTGCCGAGTCAGTGCCTTGGTCGTTGTAATAAAACGCTCAATCGCATCCTGATCGAGGCTGACAAGCAATTTGGTCAACTCGGCATCCAATTGCTTGGCGACATGACCGGCGGCCGAACAATTATGCCGGAAGGCATCCAGGCCCTCTTCATACCAGCGGAACAACAGATGCCGAGGACTATCGAGCAGATAGGGAATATGAATCTGAATCACATGCTTTTGGCCTATCCTATCCAGCCGGCCGATACGTTGTTGCAACAGATCGGGATTACGCGGTAAATCAAATAGTATCAAATGCCGCACGAACTGAAAATTGCGCCCTTCGCTGCCGATTTCGGAGCATAACAAGACTTGCGCCCGGCTTTCGTCGTCGGCAAAAAACGCCGCGGCACGGTCGCGCTCGACGATGCTCATGCCTTCATGAAATACGGCGGCGGTATGGCCCACATGCAGCCGCAGCAATTGCTCAAGCTTGATCACCGTGTCCGCGCGCTGACAAATCAACAGCGCCTTTTCCTCGCCCAGTTCTTTCAGCTTAGCGACCAACCAGACAAAATAGGGACTATCGGCCAACTCGGCGCCCGCATCGCCTTGCAAGGGATAGCCATGGCGCTGGCGATCCGGAAATCCCTGCACGGTATGCCGGGAATTTCTGAACAAAATCCGCCCGGTACCATGATGATCCAGCAGCAACTTGATCAATTCCTCCCGCACCTCATGGTTCTCCGGTTCGGTATTGAATTGTTGCAGCAACTTGTCGACATTATCTTGTTGCAACAGGTTTTTCAGCCGGGTTTGCTGGTCGGCATTCAACCGCTGCCCCGAAATCAGTTGATTGGCTAATTCGGCAACCGGGGCAAACTGGCTTTCCTCCTTGACGAATTGCTGAAAGCTATAAAAGCGATCGGGGTCGAGCAAGCGCAAGCGGGCAAAATGACTTTCCTTGCCCAGCTGTTCGGGAGTGGCGGTCAACAAAACCAAGCCATCCACGCTGTGCGCCAATTGCTCGACAAACAGATAATCGCTACTCGGTGCTTGTTCACTCCATTCCAAATGATGCGCCTCGTCCACCACCACCATATCCCAACCGGCATCCAGGGCTTGAGCCTGACGCTCGGGGAAATCGGCGAAAAACTGTTGGCTGCACAACACCAATTGCTCGGTCGAAAACGGATTGTCCTCCGGACAAGACAAGCAACGTGTTTCATCCAACAGACTAAAACGCAAATTGAAGCGCCGCAGCATTTCCACCAGCCATTGATACATCAATGCTTCCGGCACCAAAATCAGCACCCGTTGGCTCAAACCATTGATCAATCGGTGATGCAGAATCAAACCGGCTTCGATGGTTTTGCCCAAACCGACCTCGTCCGCCAGCATGATCCGTGGCGCGATCCGATTGGCTGCTTGGTGGGCGATGTACAACTGGTGCGGAATCAATGCCGCTCGCGCGCCCTGCAAGCCCTTGACCGCCGATTGTTGATGTTGCCGTTGCCGGCGCCAGGTTTCAAACCGCAGGCTGAACCAGGCGCTGGGATCGAACTGACCGGTAAACAACCTATCCTGCGGCTTGTTGAATTGGATATGGTGATTGAGTTCCATCTCGTCGATCTGTAGAAACTGGCCATCCTCATCCAGTCCGAAATAACTCAGCAGTCCATCATGCTGTTGCACCTGCTGCACGGTCAATTTGCTGTAGTCGGTCGATTCGATCACATCGCCCTCGGCAAAGCGCACGCGAGTCAACGGCGCATTATCCTTGGCATACACCCGCTTGTCGCCGGTGGCCAGAAACAGCACGGTTACGCGATTAAACTCCGCTTCCAAAATCATACCCAAACCGAGTTCCGACTCGGTGTTACTCATCCAGCGTTGGCCGGGAATAAAGTCGTTCATTATTTATTTAATCTTCTCAATGATTTATCCGGTCTCTTGCAGCCAAAAATTGCAAAAGCGACCAGCATGAAAAACAAAAACGTCAATCTTGGCGCGTCAAATGGACTATCCACATAACCGATAATCAAAAACCCGCTGAAAGAAGCCAGTAAAATTGGGGCATGGATGTCGTGCCGCAGGGATTTCAATAAACGGTAATAAACATATAGGATCAATATAATAAAGGCGCACAAACCTAGCCAACCCATATCGAATAGCACTTGTACCCAAATATTGAAGATATGCCAGGGATTATGCTTTTCCGTGGAAAAGTACCAGCGGTCGGTACCCGCGGAGAAATCGCCATTACTGATTAGATTATTACCCTTTGCATCCTGCAAACTTAGATTGTCCACCTCGACAATCTTGCCGACATCGCCGCCGGCATAGAGTGCCAGCTGCACCGGCCTACTCGGCCACCCATTTGCAATGTCCGATGAACTCGCGCCCAAATCGCCGCTGTCTATGTCCTTTACGATGCGCTGCCACTGGGCGGAGACCACCTTGATTTCAGTGGAAACACATCGAAACGAGTATTGTAAGGATTTCTCGCAGATTGGAACAGACAACACTGCATTTTGTTCGGGACTACGCACCTCTATGGATAATTTCAGCTTTTGATGCGGCTGCATGGCGACATACTGCCCGATAAACAATGCATCACCACCCTGTAAAGCCAAAAATTGATTGCCATTGTCAGCCGCGACACGGTAGATTGCCGGATGGGCATTTTCCTGATTCGACCAAAAAAACGTACGGGGAAAACTTCCCAAGCCCATGCCGAAAGCTTGACTCACAAAATCGCCATCCATCATATCGATCGCCGCGGCCCAATGTTTATGGCGGCTCTCGCTATCCTTTTCGGCCACACTGATACGGTGTTTGATCAAGTCGCCCTTGAACACCGGGACGGCCAGCATGGCGATGGCGATCAACAAAAGCGCGACACTCGCGAGCGACTGCCAGATTTTTAACCGCCGATGACTGCTAAAATGAAAATAAAGTCCCGCCAGCAAGACCAGAAATGCCACGGCAATACCAATCATCCCACCACGCGAAAAAGTCATCAACAACGTGTAAAGGCTTAAAACGAATAGTACTCCCCCACCCACGCGAGCCAATAGCGGATGTTTGTCGCTAAAGAACAGCGAGGCAATAAAAGGCATAGTCAACGCCAGATAGGACTCGATATGTCCGCCCCCGGTGTGCATGGTCGAAAACAAGCCGTTGATTCGATAATCGGTGGAAAAATCGAACAACCCCGGAAATACCCAGCGCTCGATAATCGAGAAAATTGCCAGTCCAACCAGGCCAATCAATAATCCGCTTGAAAAATAATCTCGCCCGGGGCTACCCGGCAAAATTCTATTCAAATAGGGCATTAAAAGCAGCCCCCACAAAAAGCCTTTCGCTATCCGTAATGCGTTGAAATTGCTGTAATAATTACTAAAGGCATTGGCGTCGATGCTGGGCAATGGCATCAAACCTATCATTAAACTGACGCCCAACGACAGCAAAAACAAACCCATACAAAAAAATCCGGCTATTCGAATACCCGGCATCTGCCTTGGCTCAGCAACAGGCCGAATTAACCACATGCTCAAAGTCGACAGTATTAACAGATCAAACTCGTCGAAGAAAAAACGCCCGCTCCAGGGCGCGAGGTCCAGGAGTGGCAACAAGGCCGGCAATACAAAAAAACCGATTAAAGGTTTTTGCAATAGCGCATACGCATAAGCAAGCAAAGCTAGCGCTAACAAAACCGGCATCAGCGGATAGTGCATCATCTGGTAAACAATCAATAGACCGATCAAACCGGCCGGCAGTAAGCCATTTTTGTCTATCGGCAAGGATTTCGCGCCCGAAAAATCCTCCGCCCTCGAGCCGATAGACTCATCTTCCGGTATTGATCGAGTCTGATAGAGAGAAGAATCTCTTCGCCTGGATTGGCCCAACACACGCTGAATACCATTCAACGCCCAATAAGTACCCGCCCCGGCCGCAAAGGCCAGTAACACATCGGTGGGGTCTACATGTTTTGCCTTCAAAAACAGTTTGCCTGTCTCGATGATTACGGCAAAAGTCGCCGCAGTTAGCCCCACCCAAAAACCATGAGTTTTAGGCCGTCCGGGATTTCTCAGGCCATTCAGCCAAAACAACAAGCCCACCGGCATATAAGCACCGATATTGCTTAACAAACTCACCAGCGCGACGGTTTCGGTCGTGTAATAAAAATAATAAAACGGCAAAAAATGGGTATCGTCTAATTTCTGCCGCGCGGCTGACATGGAAATCCAATTTCCGTCCATCCAGCCATTGATGGCGGCCACCACCCCAATATAAGGAACTAAAGCCAGCCCAATCACCCTGCCTATCCAAGGTTTGAGAGTTGACGAATCCAGAGCCGCGAAAACACTATAGGCTTTGACGCCGGCCGCCATGCCCAGCATCCGGGTAACGATGGAGAAGCCTTGCGCGCTACCGGAAAAAATAAATAGTTGAGTACCCTCTATCGCCAGTCCCAACAAAAACCCCACGACCACGGCCAATCCTTTCCGATTCGGCACATAAGGTAGTGCGGCAAAAAGCCCGCCCAAGGGCATTAATACCAGTATTTCCACCACCCATTTCACCGAGCAGCGAAACGGATTTTCCCCGCAGTCATCAATATTGATGAAAAGCGCATCGTGGCCGCCGGCAAGTTTGTTATTTAACTCATCGATCGAGGTGACGAAATCGAAAGGGAACAAACTTAGAAAAACATAGGCCGGCAAGTAAAGGATGATTGCCGATTTGATGGACAACCAATTGCCATGAGTCATTTGCCGACTATAAGCGATGGATTTTTCACCGACGCCAAACCACAAAACAATGCCGATGACCGTACCGAGGGCTTCGGCAATTAAATCGTTCAATGAAACGGTGCGCGGGGGGAAAAACTGCTGCGCGAATTCGATGCCAACAGCCGTTGCCAAACAAAACGACAAAACCAGAATCGGAAAAATAATCTTGGCCAAAAAACCGCTTTTTAGCCAATTCCGAACAGTACCGAGTGCCAGAAACGAGAGTGGAATATAAAGCAGAATATTGGCAATCCAGTCGGCTCTGGATTCAATGCCTAATGAAAGATATTTGATACTTTTAAATTTTATTATCGCTTGATCTATAGAAATATACTTGTATTCAAGAGGAACTAAACTACCGTAAACCACGAAAGACAAATAAAAAATAAAAATCAAAACATAAGGCATAATAATTTAAATCATAAATAAAATTTTTATCCTATATAGCGATACGGCTAATTTTCTACTATGTAGAGTACAAACAGGCATAAAAAACCCCTTACGCATAAACCTCTACGATAAGGGGTTTGAAGAAATCAAATACCAAAATATAAATAGATACTACATATCATGGCGCGCCATGAGCAAACCCAGAACAACCTGAGCCTATGCTAGGCACTACAGTAACAGTAGCAACCCGAGCAGGACCGTTACAAATATCGTAGCTTGCATTACCATTATTATAGACTTTATAAATACCGCCACCGCCACCGGCAAGGTAACTATAATTGACTACAGTGTTTGCTCCAGTACCTGATACCGACCAAGCTCCGATAAGTTTAGTAGGGTCAATTGTACTAGAAGGCCCTCTTTTGTAATCCCACAATTCACCTCCAGACCGATGCTCTTCTTGCACGCCCCATGACTGGTCAGGCCCCGTAGCCGCCGCATCCCCTGCAGCTTCACAAACAGTATGGCCTGAAAGTAAGTCGTTTAGAGTAGGATTCGAAGCATCCGTCAACTGATTTGTAGCGCAATCCGCCATTGCTTCTCCAGACATCACGCTGTTTAACAAAAGCACACTTGTAAAAATAAAATATTTCATCATCGTATTTCCTCACTCAACTAAATTATTAAAACAGCTTAACTCGATCCAAAACCAAAATAATACTTAAAAATACTAACGCCACTTTGATAAACAACTAAACAGTTATGCCATTTCGAAACTCTTATCAATCCCTCATGCATAACGTTGTTCGAAGGCTTGAATCATAGTAGGTAAAAACTCCAGCGGCAGATGATTAATCCCCGCCGCAGCCTTTCTCCCTCCTCCTCCCGGAAACTGCTTGCACAACTCGTCAGCGCCGGTCTTATTATTCAACGGCGCCCGAACGCTTACCAGATAACCACCCTGCTGATTATGCGTCAACACTGCATGCGCCCGCTCGGGATACTGGTTGGCGAGATCATTGCTCCAGACCCCGCTAACCCGGCGTGCCCATTTTGCATCCGGCAAGATGAAAACCGCAACTTTATCGGTTTTAAATTCAGCTTTTGTGTGCTCGGCCAGCGCCATATCGCCGTCATAACCTTCCCGCAACTGCCGGTAAATATCCGCGCGGCTGGCAATGAAATCAAGCGGCGATTCATAACCGGATAACAAACGGTACAACTGATCGGGGGCAAAATACAAGTCTTCCACACTCGATCCGTATCCGTTGTAGTTAATATATATGCCCAGTTGCCGCAACGAGTCAAGTTGTGCCGAAGTTAGATTCAAGCCTTGCGCCGCAAGAACCGCACTGTCTTCCAAATTATCGCCAAACGCCGCCGTCACGGCCCAAGCGGTAAAGCGATGATCCAAATAGCGATCCACCAACAAACTGGTACAGACATTGGCGTCGGTATTTATCAAAGCCGTCAGCCCAGGATGCTCGGGTATTTCGCCGGCTTGATGATGGTCGACGTAAAACACCTCGACTTGATTGTCCAGCATTTCCACTAAGGGCTGGCGATTTTTATCCAGGGAAATATCCAGCACGGTGACTATATCGCCCGCATTGGCATCGACTCGTTTTAGCAGGCTGATGTCGCGTTTGACGCCGGTGATTAATGTCGCGTCTACCGGCTCCGCCAAGCGCAATTGTATTAGCGCGCAAATACCGTCGGCGTCGCCGTTGAATACATCAAAATTCATCGCAGTTACCTATTCAGCATTATTGATAATGCCGCGTTCCACCAATAAGGCCAAAACCTGATCGACGCATTCGTCCAAGGAATGACTACCGGTATCGATGCTCAACTCCGGATTTTCCGGCACTTCATAGGGTGAGGATATGCCGGTAAAGTGTTTGATTTCACCCCGCCGGGCTTTTTTGTATAGACCCTTGACATCGCGTTGCTCGCAGATCGATAGATCGCATGAGCAATAAACCTCGATAAAATCGCCATGCGGCACCAGCTTTCTAGCCAAGTTCCGTTCCGCTCTGAACGGAGAAATAAAGGCCGTTAATGAAATAGTGCCTGCTTCCAGCATCAACTTGGCTAACTCGGCGATGCGCCGGATGTTCTCCTGCCTATCCTCATCGGTAAAACCGAGATCGCCGCACAAGCCATGCCGAACATTATCGCCGTCCAGCACAAAGGTACGGCAGCCTAATTGATACAAACGCTCTTCGACCGCGTGCGCCAAGGTCGACTTCCCTGCCCCGGATAGGCCGGTAAACCAAATAATCACGGATTTGTGGCCATTTTGTTGCTCGCGCCTGATCCTAGACACGGTAGCGTGGTGCCAAACGGTATTGCTGCTTTGCTTTGTCATATGATTTTTAAGTAATGATCCCGGAAAGTCGCGCTATGAATTCGTTAAAGAGGGAAAGCCATCCCTGATCAGCGTCCATAACTCAAATTTTTAATTTTCTTTAACACGCCATTTTCAAACTGTAAAAATTGTTTGAATTTTCTTGATCCGAAGTTATAGACCCATTCGTCGATGACTATTTCTTCATATTGATCATATTCCAACGCGCCATAGGGGTGACGCAATCGACTAGCAACCACGGTAATCCGTTGATCGGTCCATTCAGGTTCGCCGCATTTTTCCAATACATCCAGTTTATGATCGCCCTCCTGAACCAGTTGGCGACCACAACGAAATGCCTGCGCATCGGTTGTGCAGAGCAACAGGCACAGCAAAAACGCGGTTTTGTTCATAATGATAGCTTAGGGCGCAACCGAATACTGCTGCGAATAACTTGCGCCCTTGTTGCAAACGTCCCTGCTGATTGGCGATGCGCAGGAAATATCGCTGAATTCGGCTTTCAGCTCGCCAGGCTTGTCCGGCACGAAATAAAACCGGAAATTGGGATCGGCACTGATAGCAATGTCGATTTTAGCGTTTAAAACCGGCTTGTCATTAAATGTCACTTTCAACTGATCGATGAAATGCGATTTTCTAACAAATCTGGTCATCTGATCCATTTGCATGCCGGTGATATTGGGATGGCTAATCATTAACTGCGCCTGGGTGGGCTGTCCGGTTTTAACGCCTTCATCCAGCCGGAACTTGACCTTGCCCAACCGTTTCATCGCTTCGTCCAGATCGGCGCCTATCGGTGCCGAACAACCGCCACTGGCCTTGACGAATTTTTTGCTCATGCTCAGTTTGCCGTCGTTGGTTTCGGCAACCGCCCGGATATTACTGTAAGTGTTGACCCGCACCCGCATCGCCAAATCGGCCTTGCCGCTTTCCGGGAAAAACTCAAACTCGCCGACGAATGGGAACGGATTTTTATCGACAAACAGCCAGATTTTCTTGATGTATTTGCCCTGGGTTTGCGCAATCTTGCTGGAAACCTTGACCGGCACGATCGCCGGGTCCTCGGCCCGATAAGGCGCTTCCAATTCAATCACGGCATCCGACTCTTCGATGCTTTTACCGGCAAAATACTGGTTTTTCAGCACACTGTTCCAGACGCTATCGTCGCCCTCGGCCCAAATCATGGCCGGCAAAAAAAACAACAGCCATAAAATCTTATGCGGTTTAATCATGGTCAATCTCTCTCGTTAAGGATAAAGAATCAGTCTTCCCATTCCAGCTCGGCAAAGGCAATGGTGACGTTTTTGCGATGGAATTGTTCAAAAAGTTGCCAGTGATCCTTGGCCGATAAGCCGACATGTTCAACCGCGTACTCCAGCGTTTTGCCTTGTTTAATCATGCTTCTGATTTCGGCGGCCAATTGAGCCAAATAGGCTTTTTCCGGTTGCAAGGCAGTCGGCCAGTCTCTCACCAGCCTACCGTGACCGGGAATCACCAGTTTGTAATGATTTTTTTCCAGCCCGTCCAACTCTTTCAACCAACCCTTGATACTGCCGTCGATCACCGGGATATGTTCCAGAAACAATAAGTCGGCCAGCCACATTGTATCGGTGCTTTTATCGTAGACGCTTAAATCGTTATCGGTGTGGGCCGTGGCATGTGCGGTCAAGACCAGTTCGCGATTCCCCAGATTCAAGGTCATCTTATCCCTGACCTGCAAATCCGGCGGGATGATATTATCGTTGGTGACGCGAATATCGAGCAATTCATCGGCCTTGCTCAGATAATGAGGCGCCCTTGTTGCCATCGCCCGCGCCAACTTATGATGGCCGACGAATTTTACCCCGTCCGCCTTGAATGCGCTGTTGCCGTAGATGTGATCGGGATGCACATGGGTATTGATCAAATAACATATTGGCTTGTCGGTAACCTGTTTGACCGCATTGCGTAAGGCGATGCCTTGCCGCGGACTACCGCCACTGTCTATCACCGCCACGCAGCGATCGCCGACGATAAAACCGATATTGGCGATTTCGCCATGATTATCCCGGTCCGGCCAATGATGGTCGGATACATGCACATAAACGCCGGGCGCCACTTCCGACACGGACAGCGGCAATAGTGCCTGGCTGGGATTATTGATTAAAAGCCCTAACAGTACGAAAAAAAAACGCATGCCTTTCACCTTAAGCGGCTATTTTTTTGAAGAATTCGGTTTCGGAAATAATGTCGCGATTGGATTCGACTCTATCCAGATAGACTAAACCTTGCAAGTGATCGAATTCATGCTGAAACACGCGAGCCGGAAAATCTCGCAAAACGATTTGATCGGCCCGGCCTTGCCGGTCCTGATAGCTAATTTGCACGGTTTGATAGCGCGGCACCAAGGCTCGAATACCCGGCACGCTTAAACAGCCTTCCCAATCCTTATGCATACTAGCATCCAGGACCTGGCATTCGGGATTGACCATCAGCAAGGGCGCCATGTCCGGCGCATTGGGATAACGCGCGGTCGGACGAGAAGCGATGATCACGATTTGCCAGGACGCACCCAGTTGCGGGGCGGCGATGCCGACACCGTTACTCTCCAGCATCAAAGCTTGCATATCATCGATCAGATGATGGAACTTGGAACAATCAAAATCGTCAACACGACGCGCCTGTTGGCGTAGTATCTCGGCGCCCAATTGTACAATTTCGGGTTTTTCAGCCATTTTAAAAACCAAAGATAAATCAATCGTGGAAACCATGTTACCAGAGGCCGACGGCTGTTGTTTATTAGAATTTGCTCACCTTTACTTTAACCGGCTTTTTTGTGATAGTAACGCCAGAGTCCATGGCCCGGGCGCCCACGGCTTCAAAATCAACCATAACCAGGAGATAACATGAAAAATATTCAAAAAACCCCTTTTGCCATTGCAATGAGCGCATCCTTGTTACCTTTCGCGGCCAATGCTGTGCAAATTGACAGTAATCCTTTTGCTTTATCGGATTTGAGCTCGGGCTATATGCAAACCGCGGAGGCCGAAAAAGATGGCGCTGCGAAAATGAAGGACGGCGCTTGCGGCGAAGGCAAATGCGGCGGCGCCATGAAACAAAAAAGCACCGATACCAAGGCAATGGAAGGCAAATGCGCCGGCAACAAATCGGCTCCCGCCCCCGCCGGAGATAAAGCCACTGGCGACAAAAAAATGGAAGGCAACTGCGGCGCCAATATGAAATAAACCGTATGACACCGGCTTCGGTATTTCCAAGCCGGTGCTTCTTGAAACTCAAACGCTAAAGCTTTCCCCGCAACCGCACATGCCCTTGACGTTGGGATTATTGAATTTAAAGGCTTCGTTGAAACCTTCCTTGGCATAATCCAATTCTATCCCTTCCAGTTTATCCAGATCAGCCTGCTTCACCAGCACTTTGACATCGTGCTGATCGAACACGATTTCATCGGCCGCCTGTTCGTCCGCGTAATCCAACACATAGGCGTAACCGGAACAGCCCGAAGGCTTGACCCCCAGCCGCAAGCCCAAGCCGGAGCCGCGTTTTTGCAATTGTTTCTGAATTTGTTTGGCCGCCCGTTCCGTCACACTAATACTCATGCTAATAACTCCTAATTTCCAGCTAGCAATGTCTTTAAGACATCGACAAATTGATCGATTTCATTTTGGTTGTTGCCCTGGCCCAGGCTGATCCGAATCGCGGATTTGGCCAACGCCGCATCCACGCCCATCGCCGCCAGCACCGGGCTGATTTGTTCCGAACCCGCCGCGCAGGCCGAACCGCTGGAAACGGCGATATTACGCCGGTCCAGTTGCATCAACAGCATTTGGCCATTCACACCGGGAATGCCGAACTGCACGGTATTGGGCAAGCGCTGCGCCTGCTCGGCAAAAATCACCAAATCGGTAATGGTTTTTAGTTGTTGCTCCAAGCGGATTCGGAGACGTTGGATATGGTGGGTCCGCTGCTCGATTTCAAGCCGGGCCAATTCCGCCGCCTTGCCGAAACCGACGATCGCCGGCACATTTTCGGTGCCGGCCCGCAGACCTTGCTCCTGATCTCCGCCCCATTGCATGGGTTGCACGGAAAACCCGGCGTCATGAACCAGCGCGCCACAGCCCTTGGGACCGTATATCTTATGGCTGGAAAGACTCATCAACTGCACGCCCAGCTGTTTGAAACTAACCGGAATTTTACCCAGAGCCTGCACGGCGTCGGTATGCATAATAACGCCCCGCCCCTTGAGCCGATCAACCCATCCGGCAACATCCTGGATGGCGCCGGTCTCATTATTCGCCAGCATCAGCGAAATAAAATCGCCTGCTCCAAGATCGAATTGCCGAAGCGCTTGTTCGGCAACCAGTCCCGAAGGTTCCACCGGCAAACTGTTAATCCCCGCATAGCGGCCGGATTGGCGCAAGGCATTTTCAACAACGGCCGGATGTTCAATCGCCGAAATCCATAAACGCTTGCCCTGGGCGCTCGCCAAGGCCAAGGCATTGGCTTCGGTGCCGCCGCTGGTAAACAAAATTTGCGATGCCGGTGCATCGATCAAGGCCGCCACCTGCTCTCGGGCGCTATCGATAGCGCTGCGAGCCATGCGGCCCAGCCGATACAGACTGGAAGGATTGCCGTACAAATCGTGTAAATACGGCAACATCGCGTCCACTACCCGCTCATCGACCGGAGTAGTGGCATTGTGATCAAAATAGATCATTTAAGCCGATTTTCTTTCCTGCAAACTCTGAATGCCAATCACCTGCTCAACCTGTTTGCCCTGCCTTTTCGCCACTTCGCTGACCAATTCCCTTTCCAGCAACTGGCCGAGGCTGATTTGTTTCAAATAGGCCCGAATTTGCTCGCTCAATCCCATCCACAAATCATGGGTGATGCAGGGCTGATCGTTGTGACAATTGGATTTACCGCCGCATTTGGTGGAATCGACCGGTTCGTCGACCGCTTCGATAATATCGGCAACGTTGATATCGCGAGCATTGCGGCTTAAGGTATAACCACCGCCCGGCCCTCTGACGCCCTTGACCATGCCAGCCTTACGCAAGCGAGCAAATAACTGCTCCAGATAAGACAGCGAAATAGTCTGCCGGGTCGCAATGTCGGTCAATGTTACCGGCTTGGTTTGGCTGTGATATGCCAAATCCAGCATGGCCGTGACCGCATAACGCCCTTTGGTGGTGAGTCGCATAAAGCCCCCTGAATAAAACTTAGTTAAAGTAGGGAGACTATAAATAAACCCACTATTTTAGTCAAGTATTATGCTTTAACGGCGCCTGCTCCACCTAAAATTTCGCCGTGGAACCGGATAATAATCCATCGGCTTTGTTATCCCGCATGCCAGGCACCTATCAAACCCGGAACTCGGCAAGTGGCAAGCCAGAAAAACGTATGCACCGGCATAATTTATACGGTCCCGGCGATGGCTGGATTTGGGTATGAGATTTGCTGCAATCAGCAACAACAGAGATGGGCATGCATACAAGCCGGCCGCTTAGCATAGGTGCAAGCCTCATAAGCGGCATCACATGCCGCCAAATGCCCTATTGCATGAGCCAAATCCCATATTAACCGATCGGAAAACCGCCGCCGGCATCGTTAGCTTGCTCATTTCAACCGGAATATATACGCAGCTTGGCCGACATTAAGAAAATTTTGATTACGGCTATTTTTGAGAACGCTTGTACTCATTACCGATGCCGAAACTATCGTTCGCCAAGCGGAGCTGACTCGTTCGTTGAACGGAGCTAAGCCGGTCGCTGAGCGGAGTCGAAGCGAATAGTTGACCTTGACTGCGTTCAGTCAAGGACAGTTTTTAAGAAGGGGTAAATTTATTGCCATAAATCGCCTAAGCCCCTTGGCAAGCCTGTCCCGAGCGTAACAACTGGGCTTAGGATCAACGTTAGGCGCTCGCCGCCATTTATAGTGGCCTTGCCAAATCATAACTGGACCACCTTATTCAACGTTTCTTGAATGAAAAAACCATTCAAATTCGGACGATATCAGCTTGCCCGTATACCCCGCCGCCGGTTGCCGGCCGAATTCCGGCGGTTTGTTAATCGTGCCGATACACAAGGAGAGCTAGATGAATAAAGACTTAGTCAAGGGCGAATTGCCGCCGGAACAACAACAAGCCGCATTACAGGCCATGAAGCAGATTCAAGACCAAATGCCGTTTCTGATCGATTTAACCATCGAAGATCGCCGCACCTTGCCCAAGATGGGCGACAAGAGCCGCGCCTTCGTCGACCAAGGACTGCTATTGGCAACCCAGAACGAAGGCATATTGCCGCGCAATTTCGATCTGGGGGAATATCGCCGCGATGTGGCCCTGGTCAAGCAACTGGAACCGGTGCTGATGGCCATGCGGCAACTGACTAAACGCCTGGAGGACACTTACCTGGCGGTCGGCAGCGATGCTTATGCCCAGAGCTTGGTGGTTTATCAAGCCGCTAAACTGGCCGGCAAGGATGGTTCGTTGGGCGAACATCTGGACAGCCTGGGCCGCCGCTTCGCGCATAAATCGGCCGGTCCCGGCAATGGTGGCGCCAACTCCGCCTGAGCGAATTTAGACGATCCCACCGAGCCGGCGAACGAGATTATTGCCGTTCGCCGGCTCGGCATTGAGTCTTTGATACGGATCGTTCCATAAAAAAGACTCGACGATTTCGTTCGAACATGCAATCGCCTCGATCGGAACCTCAACGATCCCGTTCCGAACCCGGCCATTCTCCCTACCAACGACAACGTCCTCCATCGGAACGACACTGTTTTCCCTCGGAAGCGCATCTTTCCCGCTCGCAACCGAAACGATCCGCTTCCGAACTCGGCGCATCTCGTTCCGAACGAAAACATCCTCCCTTTTTTCCGAAATGATGTCGAAAAAAGCCCGGCCATTTGGGTTACGAGCTACAAGTAGTACTTAATCCAAGTCTCGATGATTGATTGTGACAAAATTCGCCTCAATTCGGCCAATAGGAATTAACTTGGAATCCAGAGTGAATTTTATTGTTTTTAATGCGTCATAGTCTGGTGTATAAAATATGTGGACCAGGCGCGGACACTATCATTTTTTAATGATTCAGCACACTCGGAAGGATCAATCCAAGCCATTCAATATCTATTGAAACAGTATTCCTTGTAGCACTGGTTGGTTTGTCGCTGCAGAGCAAAATACCGCTGAAAATATTTCAAATATTTTTTGAGACCACCATGGAAAATTTTTTGAATACCCCAAAAAGGCTGTCCCACAAGTCAAATGCCTTCGGGAAAGACGGCATGTTAAGGGAATTTCTGCTGTTGTTTCTGCCTATCGTTGTGCTGGTCTCGGCCGGCACCTGGTCTATAGGCGAATCGCGCATCAAGGCCGAAATATCCATGTTGATGTCTGACGAGAAAACGTATGTGGAGCTAAGCCAGGGGCGTTTGACCCGAGAACTGGCAATACCGATACGGCATATGGTTAGCCTGGCCAATGAAACGCCCGTGCGCCAAGTATATGAGGCCGCCGAAAGGTCGGATCCGACGCAAATGGAAGAGGCTTTTATTTCGTTAATGTCGCGCAACCCCAATTACGACAAAGTACGTTGGATTGACGATCATGGAATAGAACGCGTTCGAGCCAATAATAACAACGGACAACCTCGGCTAGTCCAGCACAGCGATTTGCAGGACAAGCACGACCGCTATTTTTTCATTGATACGCTGCGGCTCGAAAAGGGTGAGATTTATATTTCTCCACTCGATCTGAACATGGAAAATGGCCAGTTCGAGATGCCTTACAAACCGACGATAAGAGTTGCAACTCGAATTTTTGCCGCGGACGGCACGCCTCGCGGCATCCTGATTATTAATATTGCCGCCCGTTCAATGCTGAATGCCTTTGTCGGCAGTGCCGGCCCCGCCGCCGGCCGCATAATGCTGCTTAATGACGACGGTTATTGGCTCAAAAGCCCCGACGAGACCGACGAATGGGATTTCATGTTCCAGCGCAAAGTCACCTTGGGTAGCCGACACCCGGAGGCTTGGGAAGCCATATCGAAGGCGGATAAGGGGCAAGTTCTTCTGCCGGATGGACTTTGGACCTGGAACTCGGTATTGCCCGTTTCCGAACAGAATACCCGGCTTTCGCATAACATACACTGGAAAGTCGTCACGCAACTGCCGGCAAGCAAATTGTCTACCCTGGAACATCAGGTTTGGCCGGCCAAGTTAGGCGGCGGACTTATTGTACTTTCGCTGTTTGGATTCGGCATTGGCCGCTTGATCCAGGCCAAAACGGCGCGCGCGCGGGCTGAAAAGGAAGCGGCGCTGGCGCGTAGCGAAGCGGAAGCAGCCCATCGATTACAGGAATCGCAGGCCGGTTTCCGGATGCTGTTTGAGGCCAACACCAGCGGCTTATTGGTGGTAGATGCCGCGGGCCGAATCGTCATGGCTAATTCCGCGTTTGAAAACATGTTCGGTTACCGGTTTTCGGAACTGATCGACCACCCCGTAGAAATGCTGTTACCGGAAACGCTGCGCTCCCACCACACCGAACAACGAGAGGCGTATCTCCAAGCGCCCACCAGTCGCGCCATGGGCGCCGGCAGGGATCTACATGGCACCCGCAAGAATGGCAGCGTGTTTCCCATCGAAATCGGCTTGAGCCCTTATCAGGATAATAACCAATCTTTTGTGTTGGCCACGGTCGTGGACATTTCCGAACGCAAGCGCGCCCAGGACGAAATCATCCACATGAATGAAATCCTGGAACAGCGCGTGGTCGAGCGTACGGCCGAACTACAAGCGGCTCGACAAGAGGCGGAACGCTTATCCAGCGTCAAAGGAAATTTCCTGGCCAACATGAGTCATGAAATACGCACGCCGATGAACGCCATTCTTGGACTGGCCTATCTACTGGAAAAGGCCAATCTCGCGGCCGAGGAACAAAATCTGGTCAAAAAAATTCGCATCGCTGGCCGTTCGTTACTGGGGATCATCAATGACATCCTGGATTTTTCCAAGATCGAATCAGGGCGCCTCGAAATCGAACATGCACCATTCCGGCTTAATGACGTACTGGATAATGTGGCAACACTGATGTCGGCCGTCGAATATAGACATGATGTCGAACTGGTGATGGGGCCGGCGCCGGAAGGCATGGAATTCCTGCGTGGAGATGCGTTACGACTGGAACAGATATTGGTGAATTTGACCAGCAATGCACTCAAATTCACCGAGCGCGGTAGCGTTACACTTACGGTGACACGAGTGCCTGTCATGAATGGGCAAGACTACTTGCGATTCAGCGTACAGGATACCGGTAAAGGCATCGCCCCCGACAAGCAGATTGAAATCTTTTCCCCCTTCGCCCAGGAAGATACTTCCACGACACGCTGTTTCGGCGGCACCGGGCTAGGTCTCTCCATTTGCCGATGCTTGGTGAAGATGATGGGTGGCGAGATCGGCGTCATCAGCGAGCTCGGCAATGGCAGCGAATTTTGGTTTGTACTACCCGTGGAATTGGTTGAGCCTCAGGACTACGTACAGCCGGCCATGGCTTTTCAGAATGTGCTGATCGCCGACGACCATCCGCTTGCACGGGAGATGCTGGCCGCCACTGTGCGCAGTCTGGGCTGGAATCCGGAAGTGGTCTCCTCCGGTGAGGAAGCTGTGCAGCGCGTCATTGCCCGCGCACAGAATAACAAGCTCCCGGACCTGCTGCTGCTGGACTGGCGCATGCCGGGCATGGATGGGCTGACGGCCGGACAGCAGATTAAGCAAGCCCTGGGCAATATCCCTAACGCACCGCTGATCGTAATGGCCACGGCTCATGACCGCGATGCCTTGGTGCGTGAGCCGGGTTCAAATTTAGCCGATGCCATCCTGAACAAGCCGGTAACAGCCTCCGCATTGTATAACGCCGTTTCCGAAGCTAAACGGCGCCACAATGGGGATTTAGCGCCTGACTCTACGACCTTGGCGGCAAACGATAGTCGTCTATACCCGCTTCGGGTGCTGGTAGTGGACGATAGCGAAATCAATCGCGATATGGCGCGCCGCATCCTGGAATCGGAAGGCGCCATCGTTCATCTCGCCGATGACGGTAAAACCGCATTGCAATGGCTAAGTGATAATCCTGACCGCATCGACGTGGTTTTAATGGACATCCAGATGCCGTTAATGGACGGTTATGAAGCGACCCGGCAGATTCGTAACACACTGGACTTGGCCTCGCTACCCATCATCGCCCTGACCGCGGGCGCCTTCAAAAACCAGCAGGCCGCGGCACTGGCGGCAGGCATGAATGGCTTCATCGCTAAGCCTTTTGATGTCGACGATTTGATTAGACAACTTCAGCAATACGCCACGGGTCACCATCAGGAAAACACCGCGCCGATCACGACTTCACGCCCCGCCAACACTAAAACCGGCCCAGCCCCAATTATTGATCTGGAGCGCGGTGTGCGCAGTTGGGGCGATGTGGAAACTTACCATAAGTATCTGCGCAAGTTTGCCGACGCCCACGGACACGATGGCGATGAAATTGGCACTCTCATTGCGCAAGGATCGTTGGAACATGCCCGTGTCTCGGCGCACAAATTAAAAGGCACCGCCGGTAATTTGGCAATGATGGTGGTTTGGGAACTGGCCGAAAAAATCGAACGCGCGCTGATCGAAGGTCGTGAAACGGGTGATTGGCCGAAAACACTACAATTGGCACTGGATGACGTCTTGAGCGAAATAACCGGCCTTACCAAACCAAATTCACCAAATGATGGGGCTATTTCCTGCATAGCTGACAGCGACGCCCCTCTGCGATTGTTGCGCGAGTTATTGCTGGCGCTCGATCGAGACAACCCTGATGAAGCAGAACCTGCTCTGGCCGCCCTCGAGAAACTGCTGCCATTACAGATGCTGCAACCGATACGGGAACTGCTGGATAACTTCGATTTCCGTGCCGCCGAGGAACAGACCAAAGCCCTCATTAAACAGTTCAACATTAATTAACAGAAGGTTTAACCATGTCAAACGGTCCGATTCTATGTGTCGATGATGAACCTTACAACCTTGGCATCCTGCGCATGGCGTTAAAACATCATCATGCCCTCGCCTTTGCCCGTAGTGGGCTGGAAACCTTACAGGCCGTGGAAAAACACAATCCCGCACTGATCTTGCTCGATGTGCAGATGCCCGACATGGATGGCTACGAAGTTTGTCGCCGACTCAAGAGTAATCACGAGACGCAGGACATACCGATCATCTTCGTCACGGGAATGACGCAAGAAATCGACGAAAAGGCCGGGTTCGACGTCGGCGCGGTGGATTACATCACCAAACCCATTTCAGTCCCTATCGTACAAGCCAGGGTGCAAACTCATCTGTCGCTCGTGGGGATCGATAAACTGGAAAAAAGTTATCACGATGCGATCCACATGCTCGGCAAAGCCGGCCATTACAACGATACCGACACCGGCGCCCACATCTGGCGCATGGCGGCGTACAGCCGCTCCCTAGCTGAAACGATAGGCTGGAACGACGAACGCTGCAAACTGTTGGAACTGGCTGCCCCCATGCACGATACCGGCAAAATCGGCATCCCCGATGCTGTATTGAAAAAGCCCGGCAAGCTGGATGCGGAAGAATGGCGGATTATGAAAACCCATACGACCATAGGTTATGGCATCCTCAAACAAAGCGAGGCGGCCGTGTTTCAGCTTGCCGGAGAAATCGCGCTAAATCACCATGAAAAATGGGATGGCAGCGGTTATCCGAATGGCTTATCGGCGGAGGAGATTCCCGAGTCGGCGCGCGTCGTGGCGGTTGCCGATGTATTCGACGCCCTTTCCATGAAACGCCCCTATAAAGAGGCTTGGCCTTTGGAGAAGACACTGGGCTTCCTCAAGGAAAACGCCGGAACACATCTTGATAGTCGCCTAGTCCAGGCCTTCATGGACATTCTGCCAAAAATTCTAGCTATTAAAGCGGAATGGGATGCCCGCGAGCTTGCGGTGGAAGGAAACCTGTTCTAGGTTTAACTACCATTGTGATTATGAGGTATCGACATCAGT
The DNA here is from genome assembly GCF_015711015.1 of Methylomonas sp. LL1. Taxonomy (NCBI): domain Bacteria; kingdom Pseudomonadati; phylum Pseudomonadota; class Gammaproteobacteria; order Methylococcales; family Methylococcaceae; genus Methylomonas; species Methylomonas sp. LL1. The sequence goes on along the minus strand of NZ_CP064653.1, from coordinate 184,622 downwards.
GATGGGCTAATCAGGAACTCGGAAGCCCTAAAGAAACAAGGAATAAGTCGACATCACCGTGGCAATTTCACCGTCAATTTCGCCCCGCAGCCAGGCTCGGATGCTATGGTCAGTTTGCCGCCCAACACTTGGACCCGCTCCTCTATACCTTTTAGGCCTAACGCTCCCATTTTTTTAGCGGTACCGAGGTTGAAACCCTTGCCGTCGTCTTGGATGTCCAGGCGGTAAGCACCATCCTCCCGAGTCAGGACAATGCTGACTTTACTGGCCTGCGCATACTTGACGATGTTGGTTGGTTTCCAGATAGCGGAAGCGTCCGTCCTCGGCCACTTCCACCAGATAGATGGCATCGGAAAGGTTGTGGAAAATGTCGCGGTAGTGGTTTTTCTGTTCGAGCAGACATTGCTCCGCGAGTCTGCGTCCCGCAACTTCGCCGCAGGATTCGATATTGCAAATTTCCATTGGATACTTCGTTATTTGCCGGCGATTTTTCAAGGCTAAGTTTTAAAGTTTGGCTCGTTAAAATTTGTGATTTTAATCGACGATAGCCCGTGGCAATCAATAAAATCAAATAAAAGTTGTATTTATTCAGCCGCTGCGAAACCTTGGAAACGAAGCGCTAGCGAGTGAAGGTTGAGTAGTCCCTGGAAGCCGTAGCGCCGGGCGGGTTTTCGTAGCGAAGCGGAGAAAACCTGCAAGGCCTCGCGAAACGGCGTCAAGTCATGCGAGAGCCGATGTATCGACCCCTTGTTGGGTCGAAACGAGGTGACGCGGACGAATCGGGGCCGCCGGAGGCATAAGATGTACCGTATCTTTGTTTATGACAGCCTCCGCTGTAGAGGGTAAGCTATGCTTCGCGCTGAATAGTTACAACACATCCACACTAGGTTTATGATCAAACACCCCACTATCCCCGCATCCGAAGCCTTCAATCAGTTGGGCAATCTTGAAGTGGCTATTATCGATGTCAGGTCGGAGGGTGAATTTGAAAAGGCTCATTTCGATAATACAGTCAATATTCCCATCCTGTCCGATGCGCATCGCCATGATGTTGGTCTGACGTATAAAGTCGAAGGCTCCGAAGCGGCACAAGTGCTTGGGCATCAACTCGTCAGTGGCGAGTATAAGGACAATATGATTCAGCGCTGGAGCGAAGCGATCAAAAGCCGTCCCCGGCAGCCGGCTTTAGTCTTTTGCTGGCGCGGCGGACTGCGCTCTCGATTGGCTCAGGATTGGATTTATCAAAACGGCTGCGAAGCAATTCGGGTCGAAGGCGGCTATAAAGCCTTGAGACATGAAGCGCTCAAGGTGCTGGAAAATCCCGCGCCCTTTATCGTCCTTTCCGGCATGACCGGCTCAGGTAAAACCCGATTGCTGCATCAACTGCGGAGCTATGTCGATATCGAAGGCATTGCCAAGCATAGAGGCAGCGCTTTTGGCCTGCGGTTGGGCGTCCTCCAGCCGCAACAAGCTACCTTTGAAAACCAGCTTGCGCTATCGTTTTACCAGGCTTCCGGAAACTACGTGCTAGAAGACGAGAGCCCCAATATCGGCCGCTGTCATCTGCCCGATCACATTTATGCCCGCATGGCCGAAGCGCCGATGGTAATGATAGATACACCCGTCCGGGCGCGAGCCTTGGAAATCTACCGGGAATACATTCAAGCCCCTCATGCCAGCGGCGTACCAATAAGTGATATGGAAAATCGCTTTCTGCTGAACATGGAAAAAATCCGTAACCGGCTGGGCGGCCTTGAGTGCGATCAGATTAAAAACCTACTAAAACAAGCTTTTGCAATTGGCGCGATGAATGAAGATAGCGAAGCGCCCCATCTCGACTGGATCGAGCGTTTGCTGACCATTTATTACGACAAGCGCTATCTGTATGCTCTTTCGCTAAAATCGCGGCCAACCTTGTTCAAAGGTTCCTGGCGGGATTGTCTGGATTTTTTGCAAGATCTACAACATGCATAACAACCCGATACCCACCATTTCGGATTTGGTTTTGCTCGGCGGCGGCCATGCCAATATTCAGGTATTGAAGATGTTGGCGATGAATCCCATTGGCGGCCTGAGAATCACGTTAATATCCGATCAGACCCATTCGCCGTACTCCGGCATGATACCCGGCTTTCTGGCCGGTTATTATTCCTACGAGGAATGCCATTTCGATCTGAGAAGGCTCTGCGAAGAACTCGGCCAACGCTTTATCAAGGCCAAGATCGTCGGGCTGGACCCGCACAGAAAAACCGTCCAACTGGAGAACAGGGCGGAAATCAGCTATGACTGCGCGGCTATCAATGTCGGCATTCAGCCCAAGAGCATAGAGAATTTATCGGCAGAAGCCGCGGCAAAACTGATCCCGCTGAAACCGATTTCCCGGTTTATCGCCCATTGGCAGAGGTTGCTTGCCGATCTTGAGGCTTATCGAGGCGAGGCCCCCTTACGGCTGGCGGTTGTGGGAGCCGGCGCCTCGGGCGTCGAAATCGCGATCATCCTGAAAATGCTGATAACCCAAAACTGCTGGAAGGCCGAGGTGAACCTGATCCATCGGCATGAATTCTTGGTTTCGGCAAAAGACCTTTGCGCCCAACAGCGGCTGGCAAAAACGCTGAACGAATTGGGCATTACAGTCTTACAGAATACCGAAGTGCTTGAAGTCCAAGAAAATGGCCTGGTACTTAAAAATGCTACAGGACTGGTTGGTACTGAAAACTTTTATCGGGCGCTGATCGCCACCCAGGCCGCCGCGCCGGAGTGGTTCGAAAGTTCTGGGCTGGCGGTTGATCGGGACGGTTTCGTCAAGGTCAGCGAGAAACTTCGGGTCGAAAATGCCGACGCCCTATTTGCCGCCGGCGATTGCATTCATTTTTCGCCCTCGCCGTTGAAGAAGGCCGGTGTTTATGCGGTCAGGCAAGGCATGGTGCTCGAACACAATATCCGCGCCTTCTTTACCCGCCAATCCGCGTTAAAAAGCTTTCAGCCCAAAAAACATGTGTTGTCGTTGATTACGATAGGCGAACGTCAAGCCCTGGTTCATCAAGACGATGCCTCCATTTTGAGATGGATGTGGCCCTCGCTGTTGTGGCGGGTCAAGGACCAAATCGATCGGCGTTTCATGCAGCGTTTCCAGGCCGGGACTTTTAATGTAAAGCCGCCGTCTTTCAATAAAACCATGCCCAAAGCTAAAACATCCCTGGTGCCGGAGGATTGGGAAGACAACACTTGCGGAGGCTGCGGCAGCAAGCTGGCGGCCTCCACGCTGACGCAAGGCCTGGATAAACTGGCGATTCCCAAAGACGACTCCGTGCTGCTGGGCGTAAACGACGGCGAAGACTGCGCCTTGACCCGCTTCTCCGAACATACGCTGTGTTTGCAAACCATAGACCAGTTCCGCTCCTTCATTTCAGACCCTTTTCTATTCGGGCAAATCGCCACCCAGCATGCGTTGAGCGATGTCTATGCGATGGGCGGCGTCGCCAAGACGGTTCAGGTAGGCCTGACACTCCAGCCGGCAGCGGCAAGGATTCATAAAGAAGACATTTTTCAGGTCATGTCCGGCGTACTGGATAGTTTGGCTAAAAGCGGAGTTTCCCTGGTCGGCGGCCATACCGGCGAAGGCTCGGAGTTCTCGATTTCTATTGCGGTCCAGGGCGAAGTGGTGCCGCATCGGGTTTTAAGGAAACGGCTGACCAAATCCGGCAACCGCTTGATTTTGACCAAACCCATCGGCACCGGTGTGATCCTTGCCGCCAATATGCTGGCCCAGGCTAATGGTAAATGGGTAGACGAGGCGCTTTCCAGCATGTTGCAGTCTAATTATGTCGCGATGGAAGCGATCCGATCTTTTGATATATCCGGTTGCACCGATATTACCGGTTTTGGCGTACTGGGACACGTATTTGAAATGATGGGCACAGGCGATAGCGCTTTGGGGGTTAAACTCGATTACCAGGCCATTCCGCTATTCGCCGGCGTTGCCGAATTATTTAATAAAGGTTATTTCGCCTCCATCGCGCCTCAAAATCATGCGTCCTTGGCTTGCCTGCTGAATGCCGACATCAGCCCACAACACTTTCCGGCGTTGTTCGATCCGCAAACCAGCGGCGGGCTTTTATTTTCAGTAGCGCACGATCAGACCAAAGCTTGTTTACAAGCTCTGCATGATAACGGTGTTACCAGAGCCTGCGTCATCGGTGAAGTCATCGACCGGAATAAAATCATCGTTGTTTGACCCAGGCGTCCGGTTGAGAAACCAAACCAATTCGATACCTGAAAAGTCGCCATCAATTTGCGGCTACTCGCGCAAACGATCACCAAATGAGGATGCCGAAATATATATCGGCGTGTTCCGCGATTTGACTCAACCTCGTCGCCCGTTCTCCGCTGACAGCAGCTGAACGAAAAGTTTTGCTGGCCTTGCTGAGCGGGCAATCGGAAAAACAAATCGCCTCCTCGCTGGAACAAAGCTATAGCACCCCCCATTCCCACATCAAGGCAATTTACCGCAAGTTTGGAGTCAACAACCGCGCGGCGCTGATGGCCCTCTGGCTCGGCAAGGCCCATCTGTCATAGTTTATTCGTGCCGCAACGCCTCAATCGGGTCCATTCTGGCCGCCTTGCGGGCCGGCACATAACCAAACACGATGCCTACCCCGGCGGAAAAGGCGAAAGCCGCCAAAATCACCGATAAATTCAGCACCCAAGGCACCTGCAGCAAGGTCGCCAGCAAGTTGGAAAACAGCATCGCCAGTACAATACCGATGACGCCGCCGGTAGACGACAACACGACGGCTTCCACCAGAAACTGCAGCATGATTTCCTTTTCCAGGGCGCCAATCGCCAAACGAATGCCGATCTCGCGCGTACGTTCCGTCACCGACACCAGCATGATGTTCATAATGCCGATTCCGCCGACCAGCAGGCTCACCGCAGCCACCGCGCCGAGCAAGCTGGTCATCATTTGCGTGGTGCCGGACAACATGCTGGCAATTTCCTTCATGTCCATTACGTTGAAATTGTCGTCTTCATCGGCCGAGATATGCCGGCGCACCCGCAGTACCCGTTGCAACGCCAGCTTGACGGTGTCGGTCGAAACGCCGTCTTGGGCAGACACTTGAATCATGGTCACGTCGTTATTACCGGCTATCCGGCGTTGAAACGTCCTTAACGGCATGACGACGATGTCGTCCTGGTCGGTACCCATACTGGATTGGCCTTTAGCTTCCAGCAAGCCGACGATTTCGCATGACAATTTTTGCAAGCGCACCCGCGCACCCAGCGGACTTTGCCGGCCGAACAACTTGTCGCGCACGGTTTCGCCGATCACGCAGACGGCGGCTCCTGAACGGGCTTCGCTAGGGGTAAATATCCGGCCTTCGGCGATTTGGCGATTGTTGACGCTAAAAAGCTCCGCCGTGCCGCCCGTAACACTGGTACCCCAGTTCTCGTTGGCGACAATCGCTGTCGAAGAAGCCGATGCTTGGGGTGCGACCGCCGCCAATTCAGGAATTTCACGCATGATGGCTTCGGCATCGGCTATTTTGAACGCGGGCGCCGAGGCGCTTTGTCCCGGCCCCATGCGTTTGCCACCGGTAATCATCAATAAATTGCTACCCAAACTGGCAATTTGCTGCGTCACTTGCTGGGTCGCGCCGCTGCCCAATGTTACCAAAACGATAACCGCCGCCACGCCGATGATGATGCCGAGCATGGTCAATATCGAACGCATCAGGTTACGGCGCAATTCCCGAAACGCCAGTCGCAAGGCCACTCCTAACATGAGCCACTCTCGGTGGTTTGGTCGCATTCGATCAAACCGTCGCGAAAATGTACGATGCGCTTGGCGTAAGCCGCCATGTCGGCTTCGTGGGTGACCATCACGATGGTAATGTCGTTGTCGCGATTGAAGGTGGTCAGAAGTTCCATGATTTCTTTACTGCGCTGAGTGTCAAGGTTGCCGGTTGGTTCGTCTGCCAAAAGTAACAAGGGTTGGGTGACCATGGCGCGGGCAATCGCCACGCGTTGCTGCTGGCCGCCGGATAATTCATTGGGCATATGGTGTTCCCAGCCTTCGAGGCCAACGGTTCTCAATGCTTGATAAGCGGCGGCATGGCGTTCGTCCGGGTCGACGCCGCGATAAATCAGCGGCAGCTCGACGTTTTCCAAGGCGGAGGTGCGGTTCAGCAGATTGAAGCCCTGGAAGATAAAGCCGAGATAATGCCGGCGCAGCAACGTTCGCTGGTCGCGTGAGAGGCTGCCGACATCGATGTCCTGAAGCAGGTATTGCCCATCGGTCGGTTGATCCATGCAACCGAGAATGTTCATGCAGGTACTCTTGCCGGAGCCGCTCGGCCCCATGACGGCAACGAATTCGCCTTGTTCTATGTTTAGGCTGATGCCGCGCAAGGCCTGCATCTCCACTACGCCGCCGCCGTAAATTTTGCGGATGTCCCGCAACGCCAATAACGGTTTGGAGGCGTTCATGGCTGTTGCGCCGTTCCACTTACCAATTCCGTTCCGACCTCGACATCGCCGACAACGATTTCGGTCATTTTGCCGTCGCTGACGCCTTTGGTGATAGCAAACGGAAACAATTGGCCGTCGCGTAAACTCCATACCTGTTGGGTTTTTCCGGTCGAGGCTTGGACGTCTTTGATGGGTTCCGAACTCGGCGGACGCGGTAATAAAGCGCCCAGCAAACCACCGTTGCCACCGTTTTTCTTTTGCCGACCGGCCGGCGGTGTAAAACGCAAGACGCTGTTGGGAACCAGTAAAACGTCTTTTTTCCGCTCGACGGTAATCAGTGCCGTGGCGGTCATACCGGGCCGCAAGGTCAGCGATGAATTATCGACCCGTAGCACTGTTTTATACGTCACCACGCCGTCCACGGTTTCCGAACCGTAACGCACTTGAGTGATTTCGGCCGGAAAGTTACGGTCCGGATAGGCGTCGACCGTGAATTGGGCGGGCTGGCCGGGCCGCACCATGCCGACATCGGCTTCGTCGACGTCGACTTGCAACTCCATTTGCGTGAGGTCTTCGGCCAAGGTGAACAAGATAGGTGCCTGAAACTGCGATGCGACGGTCTGGCCCGGTTCGACCGAGCGGGCCAACACCACGCCGTTGATCGGTGACTTCACCACGGCTTTGGTCAAGTCGGTCAAATTGACGTTAAGCGTACCCTGGGCCTGGTTGACCGATGCTTTAGCAGAAGCTTCATCGGCTTGGGCACGAGCCAACGTGGCCTTGGCGGCATCCAGGTCGTATTGCGAAGGTACTTTGCCGCCGCTCAACTCTCGTACGTTTAACTGCTTGGCCAGTTGTACCTCGGCTTCATTGACCGTGGCCCGCACTTGCCGTACCTTGGCTTTTGCCGCTTCCAGCGCCGCCCGCGACTGCAGAGCCTGCGCTTCCAGTCGAGTGGTATCCAGACTGGCCAGTACCTGGCCAATTTTTACCCTATCGTTGTAATCCGCTTGCACCGATTTGATGGTGCCGGACACTTCGATACCGACATCCACTTCTTTCAACGGCGCTAGGGTGCCGGTGGCGCTAACCGTCACCGATAAGTCGCCGCGAGTCACGGTTTGGGTGTTATAAGCAACAGACTGCCCGCCAGTGCGGCTTAGCCACAGGCCAAGCATGCCGATAACAAAACCGGCAACCGCAATCCACAACCACTTTTTTTGCGTCTGGCGCTTGCCGTGCGTTTCCAATCCGAGCAGTTGGCGAATAGCTTGCGGCGAGGGAACTTTTTTAGTGTTCATGCCCTGTTTCCTGTTTGTTTTTTTCAATATCCCATCCTCCGCCGAGCGCCTTGTAAAGGCGGATGACGTTCGAGGCGACTTCGGCTTGGCTGATAGCGAGCTGCAATTGCACACTGAGCAGAGAGCGCTGCGCTTCCAATACTCGCTGGAAATCGCTGATACCCGAGGTGTATTGTGTTTGAGCTAAAGCCAGTGCGCTGATGCCGGCCGCGACGGCTGACTCCAGACTGTCGCGGCGCTTAATTTCCTCTTCATAAGCGGTTAATGCATTTTCGACATCGCGCAAGGCCGCCAACAACGTCGCTTCGTACAACCCCAATGCCTGTTCGGTCAAGGCGTTTTGAATATCGACGTTGGCGCTGATGCGGCCGCCGTCCAGCAACACCAACGCCGCTTTGGCCGCCATTTGAAAGGCCTTGGCGCTGGCGCTATAGAGATTGGCATAAGCCAAGGATTCCAGACCGATCGAACCGCTTAAGGTAAAGTCAGGATAACGCGCGGCTTCCGCAACCCCTATTTGAGCGGTTTGAGCCGCCAGTTGACGTTCTGCGCGGCGCACGTCGGGCCGCTGCCGCAGCATGTCGGCGGGGATGCCGACCGCCACCCGGCCGGTTGCGGCTGGAATCGGAGCCGAAGCAGCCAGCTGTGTATCCAGGTCGACAGGCTGCAGGCCCAGCAATAAGGCCAAGCTATGTTTGCTTTGCTTGATCGAGCTACGCAGATTTGGCAAGTTGGCGCGGGTATTTTCCATCGTCAATTTGGCCTGATCGACGTCCAACTGTGTGGTCAAGCCGGCCATGCCCCGCCAGCGGGTAATGTCGTAAGTTTCCGACTGCGAGGCCAGAGTATTTTCCGTGATCGCCAAACGGGTTTGGTAGCCGCGCAGCTCCACATAGTTCAAAGCGACTTCCGCGCACAGACTGACCAATACATCGCGCAAATCTTCCCGCGCCGCTTGTTCGCCGGCTTCGGCCGATTCGATGTTGCGGCGCAACTTGCCGAACAGATCCAATTCCCAACTGGCGTCAATGCCGTGGCTATACAATTCGCTGGACACACCGATGCCCGTGCTCCCAGCACTGAAACCGGCCTGCTTACTGCTGCCGGTCTGGCTAGCGGATAGCTCCATTGACGAGGTAGGCAGCAGGTTGGCATCGGCCAAACGGCGTCGAGCACGTGCTTCATGCAAACGCGCCTGGGCTTGATAGAGATCGCGATTCCCGGTTTTGGCCTGTTCGATGAGATTGGATAACAGCGGGTCGTTGAAGATCCGCCACCACTGGGCCATATCCGCCTCCGTTGCTGCAATATTGGCCGCCGTGCCGCTCCATGAGGCGGGGAGATTGGTTTCCGGCCTTCGGTAATCGGGGCCGACCATGCAACCCGTCAGCAGCAAATTGATCCACAGGATGGCTTTTTTACGCAAGCTCATCGCTCGACTGTTAAATCCGCTACGGGTTTCAGCCAGCTCAGGGCGTATTTCCCCAGCCAAAGTGCGGCGAAATTGTCCCTCATGGCGATGCTGTCCATAAACGCGTTGGTTACGCTGGCGTGATCGATTTCAAACAGTCTTGCCGCCGCGTAGCCGCCATCGGCGATAAATGCATCGCGCTTGGCAGCCTGATCTTGCTCGATTAGCGCAGAGAGATGGAAAACGCAAGCTGTCAATATGAGTGCACGGGTAGTGGCTGGTAAACAATAATGGACGACTCTAGGCCAATTAATTATCACTGAAAATCCCATGAGAACGAGGGGGACATTATGCTGTCGTTATCGGTTAAGCAGTGTTGGCGGTTTGTAAAATTAGGTAAAAATAGCGTGAGGCGGCAAGGTCCGGCCATTGTCTGACCTTGCCGACACGGAATAAAGGACAATTCCGAAGAAAATTAAGCCGAAGTAGAGAAACTGCAGCTCTGCGGGAGCTGACTCAAAATCGCGCCATAGGCATGCATGAATTCCATGGTCTTTTTCGTAAACTGCATGTCGTCGGCATTATCCCTTGAAACTATGCATTTCATACGCCAGTCAAGAAAACTTCAAAATCCATGGTTAATTCCCCTATTTAGGTAATTGTCGGTGGCGAGGGTAAACAAGATAATGGTCAAGGACCGCGAGACTGGTTCGTGGATTGCCTCGGCTTCAGAAGAATGTATCAGGCAACAATCACGGCCCAACGAAAAGGCTGGTGCGTTGCCCCTCTAGTCTCTGGTCGAATATCAACATTTAGTTGGCTCTAACAGGAGCCGTGCTGGCAACCCCGTTTAACCCCTTCGGGCGTTTCACAATTAAAGCCCCTGCGTAGCAGGGCAATCGCGCTACGTAGCTTCTGTCCCAAAAAGTAACTTGAAGCGATAGTTGTCGTTTAGACAGGCCCGCAGTTTACGGCGCTTCAAGCTATCTTTAGTTGGACCGTTGTTCCTGAGCAGATTCAAGGCCATCCGTCGCATCAATGCCAGATTTTCGGCGGAATGATCAGTTCTGGCTCGATTGGCGTCTTCGCCAAATTGCACATCCAACACCCAGTGCTGTGAGTTTTCAATCGCCCAATGTTGTCGGACACCTTTGGCAAAGCGCGACAAATCGGTAAATGAGCACAAATAGTAACGATGCTCGACCGAGGTTTTATCGCCGATGATGCGCGTTGATTCAACCCTTCCAACGGCTTGTAGTCCGGCCCAGTCTGGCTTTTGCGTCAACCAATCAATCTGGGTACTCAAGCTATAGCGGCGTATTTCGATGCGCCCGTGACTTTTGTCGATCGTTTCATGGATGGGTAATCGACTTTGGGCATTTTCCGTATCCAGCCAGAGTCGAACGTCTTCGCAAAGCAAGGCGTGATTATCCTTGAGAGCCAACACATAATCGGCTTGCGCCGCGACGATGGTTTGGGCAATGGCTTTTTGGCAGCCCATGGCATCAATCGAGATCAAGGCGCCTTGAATATCCAACATCGACAACAAATCCGGAATGGCCGTGATTTCGTTAGTTTTTTCGCCGACCGCTTGCTGCGCTAATACCCAGCGCGCTTCAGCGGCAAAAGCACTCATCAAATGCACGGCTTTATCCCCTTCACGACTGCCGCGCAGGGTTTTACCATCCAAACAAACTTGCTGACCCGAAAGGCTGGGCAAGGCCGCCCGCACCCAACACTGAAAGGCATCCGCAAAGGCTTTGGGATTCAATCGTCCAAATACATCACTCAAGGTATCGTGCGAGGGAATGCCGTTCGGTAGTGCCAGAAATGTCCTAAGCCAATCTTCTTTTTCTTCGGCAAACTCTTCCATGCCTACCCAGTCTTCAATGCCACTCAACACCGCGCACAATACAATCATGACAATATCGCCGAGGTTGTGCAGCTTGTTTTTGGTTTCGCGCCGCGGGTCTTCAAGATTAGCCAAATAGGGCATTGGATCAGGTAACATCTGCGTTTTGGGGCAAATCACTATACTAAACGATAGGATCGGGCAAGTGCTACATAGCGCGATTGCCCTGCCCTGCGTAGCCGGGGCTATTTACTAAGGAGCATTATGGCAGTCAAATCTTGGGTGGGTACTCTTGAATCCCATGCAATTTCTACAAACACTTTTTCCTACGGGAGGATTTTTAATGAGAGGATTTACAGTCCTTGTCGAAGAAAAGCCGAGCCCAATTTAACGCACGTTTTAGATTATTTTGATTATTCGGAAGGCAACGGGCAGTTATTGGATATTGATAGGTTCAAGGGACTGCGTTCGATCGGGGGTGATGAAAGACCGGCTCTAGTAATTATAGGCGATTCAACCAGTGAAATAACGCATGCTTTAGCTTCCGTAGGCAATATGTATAACATTGTGACCAGTAAGTTTGAGTATTTGTTCTTTCATCAGGCAAAGATTGAGTCTGGAAGTATTTTTAAAAAAAATGTACGTTTTATGATGCTGTTTCCCGGACCTATCGGTGATAGGGAATTTGCAAATTCAATAGATGAATGTATACCTGGAAATCCACCCAATCGTGTTCAACTAAAAAGGCTTGCTCTGGTTTGGAATGAAAGAACTCACAAGAAAAAACGTTACAAAGGTTGGCGCGGGCGTATTTTTCAACCATCTTGACTCAAGCCCTAAGTATTCCACTAAATTGTCCGGTGTGGTGTTTGTCGATACCTAGCGGGTAATCATGACAACATGCGTCCGATTACGTTTCGCTAATCGGACCCGCGCATTTCAATCCTTATCCTTAATCTGGCAATCATCCATGTACGGAATGTGTTGATCGCCGCATTGAATGCCGGCGTCATTCAATTTCCGGCACATCACTTCCAGTTGTTTGTCCATTTGATGAATATGATCCAACATTAAATTGATGGCATTAGCAATCGGATCGGGCATATCGCCGGTGGCGCCGTAGGCGTCGAAACCGATTTTTTGCGCGATCGCATCGCGTCGGGCTTTTTCCTGTTTGGCCTTGGCATCGATAATATGCGCCGGAATTCCGACCACCGACACCCCCGCCGGCACCGGTTTTACCACCACCGAATTGGAACCCACCCTGGCGCCCTCGCCTATTTCTATCGGCCCCAGCACCTTGGCGCCGGCGCCTATCACCACGCCATTTTTTAAAGTCGGGTGGCGCTTGCCCTTGTTCCAACTGGTTCCGCCCAGGGTAACGCCGTGATACAGGGTGCAGTCATCCCCGATGGTGGCTGTTTCACCGATCACCACCCCCATGCCGTGATCGATAAAAAAACGTCGGCCGATTTTGGCGCCCGGATGAATTTCAATCCCGGTCAGCCAACGCCCCAAAAACGAAACATAGCGCGCGGGCCAGTTAAACCGCCGTTCCCACAACCAATGACTGACTCGGTGAATCAATACAGCATGGAAACCCGGATAGGTGGTGATTACCTCGAACACCGATTGCGCGGCCGGATCGCGCGCAAACACACACTGAATATCTTCTTTGATTTGGTCGAACATATCGCCTACTTCAGGTTGTGGTTTTGAGAGAATCGCAAGATACCCCGCAAAATATCCAGCTCCTTGGTATCGAGCTGAGTACGATTGAATACACGCCGCAAGCGGCGCATGATGGAGCGGGAACGCTCCGGATGCAAAAAGCCAATATCGGCCATGGTTTCGTGTAAATGGGTATAAAAAGCTTCCATTTGCTCCGCCGTCGCCAAGGGCTCCTCGCCGCGATCGCCTATGCTGCTGGCATATTCCCGGCCGCTGGCGACGAATAACTCATAACTGACTACTTGCACCGCCGCCGCCAAGTTCAGCGAACTGTAGTCGGGATTACAAGGAATACGCAGCAAATAATGACACAAATCCAGCTCGTGATTTTTCAATCCGGAATTTTCCCGGCCAAATACCAAGGCGATATTTTCCTTTGCCGCCCCGCCGCCCCATTTTTCGGCGCATTCGCGTGCAGTGACCGAAGGCCAGCTTATGGTTCTATCGCGGGCACTGGATCCCAAAACAACCTGACAATCGGCTATCGCCTGTTGCAGGGAATCATGGACACGGGCTGCGCGTAATACATCATCGGCACCGGAAGCGCGCGCCGTGGCATCGGCATGAGGAAACAGCTTGGGCGACACCAGCCGCAGTTGATCCATGCCCATGTTTTTCATCGCCCGCGCCACGGCGCCGATGTTGCCGGGATGGGATGTCTCAACCAGAACGACTTTAAAATTGGATAGCAAAGGCGGCTCTCAACGGCTAAAAAACCGGCGATTCTAGCAAAAGATTTGCTATGCTATCGCTGTTTTCTAACTGCTCATTACCAATCCGATCTATGCATCCCATGCTTAATATAGCCGTGCGCGCAGCGCGCAACGCCGGCGACCTGATTCAACGTTCCTCGCAAAATGTCGAGAAACTCACCATCGACCAAAAAAGCCGCAATGACTACGCCTCCGAAGTCGACCGCATGGCCGAGCAGGAAATCATCAAAGTGATTCGAGCAGCCTTTCCGGAACACGGCATCCTGGCCGAAGAAAGCGGCGAGCATCAGGGTAATGATTATGTCTGGGTTATCGACCCGCTGGATGGCACCACCAATTTTCTACATGGTTTTCCGCAATATGCGGTTTCGATCGCACTGAAGCATAAAAACAAGCTGGAAGTCGGCGTGATTTACGATCCGGTTCGCGATGAACTGTTCACCGCCGAGCGTGGCGGCGGCGCGATGCTGAACAACCGGAAAATCCGCGTCACCAAACAAAACAGCATGCGCGGGGCCTTGATCGGCACCGGCTTTCCGTTCAAAACCATGGAACATATCGAACCTTATTTAGGCATGTTCAAGGCGATTGCCGCCGACACCGCCGGCATCAGAAGAGCCGGCGCCGCCGCGCTGGATATGGCCTATGTTGCCTGCGGCCGTCTGGATGCTTATTGGGAGATCGGAGTCAAGGAATGGGACATTGCCGCCGGGGTTTTGTTGATCCAGGAAGCGGGCGGCGTAGCTACCGACTTTTCCTTTAACGACAAGTATTTACAATCCGGCAACATCATCGTCGGCAATCCGCGCATGCATCAATTGATGTACCACGCCATCGAACCGCACGTCACCTCCAAGCTGAAATGAGCAGTCTGACGACTTAATCCAGCATCAGAGCAAAATTGTTATCGGCCGGACTTTTCTTTTATACTTGACGGCTAATCAAAATCCTAGAGGAAACCATGGAAAAACCTTTCATCCTACACATGCTGACCACAGCCAAAAACCTAAGCCCTTTCGACGTCAACATGGCGATGGATGCGGGCTGGATTTCGGCCGTCCCTTACATCAACGTTGAACCCAGCGAAGTAAGGGGTTTGGTGCAAGACGCCATCTTCTCCCGTAGTCCGAAAGGTCTGTTGCGCACCGCCATTTTCATTGGTGGCCGCGAAACCAAGCAAGCCATGGACATGCTGAAAATGGCCAAAAATTCCATGGTTCCGCCTTTCGAAGTCTCCGTATTTGCCGATCCCAGCGGCGCCTTCACTACCGCGGCCGGCATGGTGGCGGCGGTTGAAAAAGAACTAGCCAACAAATTCGGCACCACGCTGGAAGGCAAAAACGTACTGGCGCTGGGCGGTACCGGCCCTGTCGGCCAAGCCGCCGCCGTGATTGCCGCCCAAGCAGGCGCCAAGGTCAGAATCATCGGCAGACAGCTGGATAGAGCCCAACGCACCGCCGAATTGTGCAGCGAGGAATTCGGCGACGGCAAAATCAGCATCAGCGCCGGCGCCGATGCCGACAAAGCCGAATACATGCAAACAGCGGACGTGGTATTTGCCACCGGCGCCGCCGGCATCGAATTATTGAGCGCGGAACTGATTGCCTCGGCCCCGCAATTGAAAGTGGCCGCCGACGTCAACGCCGTGCCGCCCGCCGGCATTGCCGGCTTGGACGCCTTCGACAACGGCAAACCGTTGGCGGGTTCCAATAGCGGCGCGGTCGGTATCGGCGCGTTGGCGATCGGCAACATCAAATACCAGGCGCAAAGCCGCTTACTGAAAAGAATGCTGGAATGCGATCAACCGCTGTTCCTGCATTTTGAACACGCATTTGAAGTAGCCCGTGAATTTATTAAATCGAGTAATTAAGGTATTGTTCCAGCCAAGCAATCCGTCAACTACCGAAGGTAAGATCAAAATGGCAAAACGCAGCATACTTCACATGTTCGACCCGATGCCAAACAACAGCCCGTTTGACATCAACATGGCGCTCGATGCCGGTTTTGACGTGCTGATGCCTTATTCCAACGTCAAATTGGAGAACATCCAAAACCTGACACAGGATGCGATTTTTTCGCGCAGCCCGTCCGGCATCAAGAAAACCGGGATTTTTATCGGTGGCCGCGACATTGGCCTAGCCATCGATATGTTGCAAGCGACCAAGCCTGCCATGGTGCCGCCTTTCGAGATTTCGGTTTTCGCCGATCCCAGCGGCGCCTACACTACGGCGGCGGCATTGGTGGCCTGCGTCGAAAAAGCCTTGCAACAAACCCACGGCAAGGAATTAAAGGACTGCAAGGCCTTGGTTTTCGGCGGTACCGGCCCTGTCGGCATTGCCACCGGCATCATTGCTTCGCTGCAAGGCGCCGAAACCGTATTGGTCGATCATTTATCGGTGGATACGGCAAATGACGCGGCCAAGCAATACAATCGCCGTTTCAATGCCAAAATGACCGGTGCCGTGGCCAGAACCGATGCTGAAAAAGCAGAACTGCTTGGCGATGCGGACATTGTGTTCTGTACCGCAAAAGCCGGCATCCGGGTGCTGAATGCGGCGGTATTGGCCGGGGCCAAGCAATTGAAAGTGGCGGGTGACGTCAACGCAGTCCCGCCGCCGGGGATTGAGGGCATTGGCTCTAACGACATGGCCGTTCCATTGATTCATGCCACCCAGTCGGCTAACGCCGTGGGCGTGGGCGCGTTGGCTGTCGGCAATGTGAAATATCAATTACAGCATGAATTGTTGAAGTTCATGCTGGAAAGTGAAAAGCCGGTTTTTATCGACTTTAGAGAAGCTTTCACCAAGGCTCGCGGCTTGGTTTGATCCGACAAAAGTGCTCGTCCATCGGCGGGCACTTTTACCGCACTAAGTTTCGAAATAGTTAAATTTGACCGCCAACCGGGTCAGTTCCACGTCATTTTTGATTTTCAGCTTGGCGTACAAGCGATAACGGTAGGTATTGACGGTCTTGTCGCTTAGCGTCAATGCCTCGGCAATTTCCTGAATGCCCTTACCCCGCAGAATCATCTGGGCCACCTCGGCTTCGCGTTGCGACAGCTGAAAAAACGGCGAAGCCTCTTCGCTCTCTATCGACTCAAATACCAGATTGCTGGCCACATCCTGGCATAAATAGCGCTTGCCGGACATCACGGTTTTGATCGCCCCGACCATTTCGCTGACGGGCGAAGCCTTGGAGACAAAACCGCCCACTCCCAACTTTAACAATTGCTGAGGAATCGGGCCGCCATTGTGTACCGACAAACCGATAATCTTGACTTTGGGATAACTCTGCAAAATACGCCGGCACGCTTCAAATCCGCCCATCCCCGGCATATTGACATCCATCAGCACCACATCCGGAGGATCGGCGCCTATCACCTGCAGCGCTTTTTCTCCGCAATCACAGACAGCAACCACGGCAATACCCTCGACTGCATTTAACAATGCTTCGATGCCGCTTCTAACCAACTCATGATCATCAACCAGCAAAACTTTAATCATTTTTCCTAATCTTCCGGGCACACTATCCAAAGAAATTGCCAAATGCTCCCGAATTATAGCAAACATAAGCAATATCAAGCCCGATCCGGCAGAAAAATCACCCGCTAAAATTCTCAGTCCGCCCGTTAAACGGTAAAATGGCAATTTATTGACTAAATACCCATCAACGACATGCGCACATCACAATTCCCCCTGAGCACCGTAAAAGAAACACCCGCCGATGCCGAAATCGCCAGCCATAAACTGATGATACGCGCCGGCCTGATCCGCAAACTGGCGGCCGGCATCTATGTCTGGTTGCCGCTGGGCTTGCGCGTGCTGCGCAAGGTGGAGCAAATCACCCGCGACGAAATGAACAAGGCCGGCGCGCTGGAAGTGTTGATGCCCGCCCTGCAACCCGCCGAACTGTGGCAGGAAACCGGCCGCTGGGAAAAATACGGCCCGGAACTGGCGCGCATGAAAGACCGGCACGACCGCGATTTCTGCCTGGGCCCCACCCACGAGGAAATCATCACCGACCTGGCCCGCAACGAGTTGAAAAGCTATAAGCAATTACCGATCACTTATTACCAGATCCAAACCAAATTCCGCGACGAGATCCGCCCCCGCTTCGGCGTGATGCGCTCGCGCGAATTCATCATGAAAGACGCCTACTCCTTCCATTTGAATCAGGAATCGTTGCAGCAAACCTACGACTTGATGTATCAAACCTATACCAATATTTTCAATCGCTTTGGTTTGAAATTCCGCGCCGTGATCGCCGACTCCGGCTCGATAGGCGGCGCGGTCTCGCATGAATTTCACGTACTGGCCGATTCCGGCGAGGACGCCATCGCATTTTCCGACGCCAGCGATTATGCCGCCAACGTCGAAAAGGCCGAAGCCTTGATGCCGCAAGGCACGCGACCCGCGGCGACCCAAACCATGACCTTGGTCGATACTCCCAACCAGCACAGCATCGATGAAGTCAGCCGGTTTTTCAATGTCGATCCCGAACAATGCCTGAAAACCCTGATCGTCAGAGGCGAGGATAACACCCTGGTTGCACTGCTGCTGCGCGGCGACCATGAATTAAATACCATCAAGGCCGAAAAAATCCCAGGCGTGTTGTCGCCGCTGCAATTGGCCAGCGACGAAGAGATCAGCGCCGCTTGCGGTTGCAAACCCGGTTCCATCGGGCCGATCGGCTTAACCATGCCGGTCATCGCCGACCGTAGCGTCAGCCTGATGGCCGATTTTATCTGCGGCGCCAACCAAGACGGCAAGCATTACAGCGGCGTAAATTGGCAACGCGATTTGCCAGCTCCCGAACAATTTGCCGATCTGCGCATGGTGGTGGAAGGCGACCCCAGTCCGGACGGCCAAGGCAACATCACGATTGCTCGCGGCATCGAAGTCGGTCATATCTTTCAGTTGGGCGATAAATACAGCGAGGCCATGAACGCGGCCATCGTCAACGAAGCCGGCAAGAATCAGATCATGATCATGGGATGCTACGGCATCGGCATTTCGCGCGTGGTGGCCGCCGCCATCGAGCAAGGCCATGACGAGCGCGGCATCATCTGGCCGAACGAACTAGCTCCCTTCCAGGTGGCTATCTGCCCCATGAACATGTATAAATCCGACCGCCTGACCGGCACGGTCGAGAAAATCTACCGCGAGTTAATGGCTGCCGGGATTGAAGTGCTGCTGGACGACAGAAAAGTGCGTGCCGGCTTCATGTTCTCGGATATGGAATTGATCGGTATCCCGCACCGAATCGTGATCGGCGATCGCGGATTGGATAGCGGCACCGTCGAATATCAAGGCCGCAACGACAAGGAAAGCCAGGAAGTGGCGTTTGACGAAATCGTCGGCTTTTTGAAAAGCAAACTGGCGTAAATTGAACCTATAAAAAGGGCGCCAAGGCCTAACCATTAGGCCAAAGTGTGGCTGGTGGCGACTCAGAATGGTTTATAACAAGGGATAGACCGCTGCAATCATCTGAAATTTTTTGAAGATGACAACGGCTATCCCTTAAAAAGCCCTAATTTAATCTTACAATTATAAAAACCAGTTTCGATTCAATCAGATACTGATAGACAGAGCTGGCCATTATGTGAAGTTTCCTTTTATGTGCAGCGACTTTGGCACAACCATGATGTAAGCTGGCTTTAAAGCCTCTAACTCGCTCGCAATCTTTGCATAATTTCCATGATTTGAAACAAACTTTCAAATACACCCAGAGGGAGCAATATCAGCAATTATTCCAGTCGATTTCATTAGACGTATTGAGTTCTCACTTTTTATCGACATTATGGATAAATTCCGCATGATTGTTTCCTTGTTGGGAGCAATATTTAAGTAGGAAAAGCTATCTGTAGTGCTGAGGGTTTGTATCTGAATTGAACAACAGAAAATTGACTCCTGAAGTTTGCAGAAATTATGATCAGCTTTTTATCTGGCTGCCTTGCCCAAGCCGCTTGATTCCTAATGTCAACTAGTCGAAACCAAGATACTGTGCATAAAATGAAACTCCACGTAATGGTCAATTAGCGGCCCTTCAACTGTAGGTGCGATTGGCTTGCGTAATCGCATATTTCGAAGCCAACATTCCTCCGATTACGATATCGTTAATCTGATCAGGCTAAGATTCACGTAGAGCCAATTAACTGTTGTGCTTTTGCTGCCATTTCCACCATTGAAGTGCATCTTCCGTCACTGCGCGGGTTAGCCATACTGCTTGTTGTAGAATTTCAGCGTTTTTATCATTGGGCAACGTACGATTGCACAATTGGCGACATAAATCAGCCAAGCTTTTATAAGGAATTGAGTTTTTGCTAAATAAACTGCCATTACGGTACCAGCCTAATTCGTTAATTTTTGTTCTGACTAAGGCTGCATAAATATATTTCGAATAGCTTAAATTCAGCTCCAAATTAACGTATTCACGAAATACATCGGCCTCAACAATAGTACTAGAAGTGTTCATAATATCTTGAATAACCATCATGACTGCCTTTGTGTCCATACTTTTGAAAGCCTTTTCAGGTGTTGTATAAACCAACTGATCAACTCGAACCAGTCTACCCTCTTCCATGAGTTTATTGAGATAAAAGGTGGCATGAGCTTTACTTTTACTTCTTAAACGCTCCGCAATTTCCTGTTTAGTCATGGCAACTTTTGATTCATTCAGAACTTTGATGATTACATCAGATTGTGAAATCAGAGTTACTTCTGGATCAAGACTTACACTATCCGTGCCTGATTTACCATTAAAATAAACCCCTCTTTCTTCGCCATGCTCTCTAATAATATGTCGCAAAGTAAAGTATTCTATTTCACAATATAGCTCCTTAGTCTTGTAATAATAATCATGTAAATGCAAAGTTGTTGTTTGATTTTTTTTGAAGTAGTCAAGCAGATGTTGCATAATTTCAGGAATGTTAAATTTTTCAATATCTAGAAATATTAAGTTACGATACGTCCCGTGGTCGGATAAATAAATAAATTCATTGGCAAATCCACTTGCTTGCCTTGTTTCATCAAATGGCGTTGATGAATAATTATTTTTGTTCACAATCCTAGCTATATCTTTCCAAGGCAAACCGGCCGGATGAAAAGTTAAAACGTGAGCGACGGCTTCTATTTTTCCAAGCCGATTAGGATAAATACCTTGTTCAGTTACTTTAATTTTATCGAGTTTCGCTAGTTGTTTTAAGCCATTAATTGCTGCAGCTTTGCTATAGCCATAATTAGACATCAATTCATTAACAATTGCCTCATGCGCTATAGGAGATTGATTGGTACAAAATAACTGATTGATAATTTTTGGGCTAATTTTGGTAAACACAATTTTATGAATATTACCATTTTCAACTTGGCAGCATAGCTCTATAAATTCGTAAAACAATTTTTCCGTTTCAAAACATTTTGCTAAATTAGGTAGTAAAATAGTCAAGTCTTCAGTCATTTTTTCACGAATATTAGCCCACAAAACTTTGGACTGTATTCTTAGGCTTAAAAGTAAGCCATTATTGATAGTTTTTTCAACCTGTCGCACCCGTTCTCTTGTTATGTCATATCGACTTCCAACTTCTTCAAGTGTTTCATGTTTCTGATTAAAGCCCCAGCGCGAAAGCGCGAAATCCATTTCCTTTTCACCTAATGTCCACAAATAACTTTCAACATCTTCTATTAAAACGGCATCTATTTCTTTAAACTCGATAAATTTAATTTCACTTGATATAAACAAACCCTTTTGTTTTATAGTATATGCGGCTATATTTTCAGGTAATGCACTCAACTCATTTTTTAGTCTATTCTGTAAATCACTCAGAGCTGTTAAAAACGACCTTCCGAAACCAGCTTGTTGTGCCAATTGAAACTTATCAAGATTTAGCAGAGTATTCACATTACGAACATCAACAGCTTTGCCATAAAATTTTTCTAGCTTTTTTAATTGCTTAATTTCTACATCATTTAAAAAACTATAGTTTAAATAAAGCTTTGAAAGTATAGTTTCTAACGGCAATTGTATTTCTGCTATTTCGATAGACTCATCTTTATTGTCTTGAGGCAAAAGAGCATTTTGCAAGCTTACCAACTGCTCAACATACAACTTACCGATCGCCGGTAATTTTGAAAATTTTTCAACATCAATATTAACAATATCCTGTAGTGTTGCAATGTTATCCATTACTGCAAAAATTCGTTTTATGAGCTTCTGGTATTTCGGTGAGAATTCAATACTATTTATTGGGTCTTCGAGTTGTCTAAAATTTTCGGTTGAAAATAAATTTTCTTCTAAGACAACGTTTGAGTCTTGATTCAACTCTAAAATTCTCGGTAGCTCATTTTTAAATTCTATCAGAGCTTGAACGTATGATTTGCCAATGCCGGCATATACTGAAAATTCATTGGGATCGAGGTTAACAATGTCCGCTATTGTTTCAGCCGATAAGTTGTATTCCGACGCGCTTTTTATGCGTTTAATCAGTTTATTATACTTATCCGGCAGTGTAATATTAGCTAAAGGAGTCAGGTAATACTCCGTAATATCTACAGTAACATTTTTATCCATAAAGTTTGCATTCATTTGTCTTTTTGAGTTTGCAGGCAACTAAGAAACCGAAACTCAGAATTAAATACTTTTTTAATTTCTGCCCGTTCCTCATCGGCAAGTCTCAATAAATCTTGTCGCGTGTTAATAATTTTTGAATATTTTTCAATAATTAGCGACTCATTATTTATTTCGTTAGTTTTTACGTTTTCAGTCGGTTCCGCTAATTCAATAGTTACTTCAACTATTTTACTATTGAATTCAGTTGCTTTTTTTTGCTCTAACAAATGATTTTCTAACTCAACTTCGCTCCCCAATAAAAGCTTAACTTCTAGCTCAGAGCAAGCCAACAATCCGTTGTACTGATTTGCTAAGCTAATAGCCCTAAACGTTGGACAGATATGGTTTTTTTGATAAAAATCAGTTGCATAGTTTAAGCACAATGTGCGAAATATACCTTGATCATATCGTCCTGCTAACGCCGCTTCTAAATAACCAAAATATGAGTCAAAATGCGTGGCGACTTGGTCGGCAGTAATGTCAGTCAAAACGCTTTCAACCTGATTTAATTCCGGTATTTTTTCGTAATCCTCATAATATCTCTGTAACGCACTCATAACTTGCATTCGTGATTTTAATCGATATTGAAGCTCTTCTATTAGTTGTAAAACTTGTGCAGCGGATTGACTGTAATTTACTTCTAACGAAGAATTATGCACGGCTTCCTTTTTATCACCGGGTTGCTGTTCCCAGTTTTCCTTTTCAATAGGTATACTGTTGACTCGTTTTGTCAATTGATGCACTTCATTTAAGCGTTCTAATGAGCCAACGAAATCCAAGACGTGTACATAATCTTTGTTCGGTGTTTTTCGCAAACCTCTACCTAATTGTTGTAACCAAACGGTATGTGATCCAGTATAACGCATAAAAACCAATAAATTAGTTTCCGGAATATCCACTCCTTCGTTGAATAAATCTCTCACTAAAATATAACGATAATTGCCTTCGCGGAAATCCCGAATATTTTGCCAACGCTGTTGGTCATTCATTCTCGAGTGAACAAACGTTGCGCTACCCGCTGGAAAAAATTGAATGAGGTAGTTGATATGATTGATACTACGACAAAAAACAATGCCTTTAGGGTTAGGCATTTGTTTATCCTGTACAGTTTTTTCTATGATGCGAACCACTTCCTCATCTTTTTTGTGCAAAAAAAGCTTTTGATCTAAGTCACTAATCGACATACCTTGGTCGAGTTGGTCAATTCGCGATTGGTCCAAGTCATCTAATAAAACCAAATATTTTGGAAACGCGAGCTTATTGTGTCGCAATGCCCATGCTAAATCATATTTACCGACATGCCCAGCAGAACCTCCAAAAAATGCCAAAACATCTTTATTATCTTCACGAAACGGTGTTGCGGTAAGTCCAACCAGTAATTTTGGGTGAAAATGGTCAACGACAGTCGAGTAAGTGATGGCAGGAGTATGATGAGCCTCATCGACAATCACCATATCAAATGATTCTTTCTCTAAAGTGGTTATTTTGCTATATAACGTGTCGAAACTGCCAAATACAAAATCGGTATGCTCTGGGGTTGCGCCACCAAAACAAGCGGAAAACGAGTAAGTGCCAATACCCAAAACGTTTTTAAATGCAGTGACAGACTGTAATAAAATTTCAACTTGGTGTGCTAAAAAAAGTACGCGCTTCACCTTGCCTTGCTGTAATAGTAATTTGACCAAATGGGCAACAGTATACGTTTTCCCTAAACCAGTCGCCATTTCTATAAGCAAGCGGTTTTTACCGGCATTAAACCGTGCCACGCTATCATCTATAACAGTTTCTTGATATTTTCTGGGCTTAATTTCGCGTCCGATTTCAGAATGCTTTTTAATCCACAAACTCTGCAAACCATCTCTGTCAAGCAATTCAACACCGAGCCTTAATGCTCTTACTTTTACTTCAGACGTGAAGTAAGAATTGGTCACCAAAATCATATTGGTTACATTAGCGAGTTTTGCTCCTGTTACCAATTGATTTAGTGCTTTAATATCAACGGTGCTTCCGGCTCGTCTTTGTTTAACCTCAATGGCGAATTTGCGTTTATTTTTATATGCAAAAATATCAACGCCGCCATCGCCATGTTGAAACTCTTGCCCTACTTTAGTAATAAGAGCGTCAGTCCAACCGGCAGCAACAAAAACATCTCTGACAAAAATTTCAAAGTCTGAAGAAGAAAGTAAGTCAATTTTTTTGAAATCAGTAATCATTTGTGGATAAGCTATTGAATAATGTTTGCTCAATGCGTGGCTGCGGCAAACTATCTGGGAAAGCCGCTAAAGCTGTCTTGGCCGATCACTCGTAATTAAGCTTAGGGTTGAGTCATTTGAGTTTTGCAAAGCGTCAAGAAATGCAAATTTCTTAGTGAAATAGATCAACATGTACAGCGCTAAAGAATTCAAGCAGTTTGGAGCCTGCTTTGGATGAAGTGTTATCAGTCGCTTGTCCATTGCAGTTTGATCTTCCATGTTAGAGGGGATGATATGTCGATGGCTCGTAGTATGCAGTAAAAAAATGCATACTGCATAGTTTGCGATTGGTGCGGTTTCTAAACTCGCTATACCCTATGTCTGTTTTCGGCGGGACATTTGCCATTGACATTGACATTGACATGTCCGTTTCGTCTGTCGGCTATTGGCCGTTATGCAAAGCTTTGCATAACGGCAACTTTGCAACATTCAAATATATCAGCGAATGTCACCAGTAAAGCTGTAAACAGCTGCTTTACCCAGTAATTTGGAACAAGCCAGAGCGAATTTTCATCTCGAATTGATCTTCTGAATATGCTTACTGGCAAGATTGAATACTCAACTCATCATCAATGTACTGAATGGTCCGTGATTAAATATTGTCATTTAACACGGGTTTAACGATCCAGTATGGTGTTGCCCAACCCAACAACATACTGGAGATGACAATGAACCGTGTAACTCGATCTTGCACAGTCATGCTATTTGCTGCCTTTGAGGCCTTGGCTGAAGGCAATTCTAATTTTGATGTATTTGCCAACCTCGACACTGGACCCGGCAATGTAACGGCAACCGCCAACGGCCGGATCATCATGAGCCAACATCAGTTTTATCAACCGCAATACACGGTGGTGGAGTACAAGGATCAAGCCTTGCTACCTTTTCCGAATAAGGAAATGTCCGCGGCCGATTCGACTGCGCCGATCAAGCTCGACTCGGTGCTGGGTATCCGCTCCGATAGCAACGGTATCGTCTGGATGCTGGACAACTGTATGCGTAGCGGCGTGGCGCCCAAACTGGTCGGCTGGAATACCAAAACCAATAAGCTCCAGCGTTTGATTTATTTACCCGCGCCGATCGCACCCAAGGATGCGTTCGTCAACGACTTTGCGTTGGATGCCAAGCACAATCATGCCTTCATCAGCGATCCGGCGGGTGGAACGAATGCCGCGTTGATCGTGGTCAACTTGTCGACTGGAGCGGCTCGAAGGGTGCTGGAGGGGCACCATAGCGTGGTGCCGGAAAACGTCGATTTGGTCATCGACAATGTGCCGATTCAGGTGAAAACCCCGTCGGGCGAATTGGTGAAGCCGCATATTGGTGTTAATCCCATTACCGAGGATTTAGCGAACGAATGGGTGTATTTCGGGCCGATGCACGGCCTCAGCCTTTACCGGATTAAAGCCGCCGACTTGATTAACGAGTCGTTAACGGCTCAAGAACTCGCTAAGAATGTTGAACGCTATAGCGACAAACCGATCTCGGACGGCATCAGCATCGATGAGAATAACAATATCTATCTGGGGGATTTAGCCAATAATGCCATTGGCTTGATCGATCCTAAACGACAATACCGGCAATTGGCGCAATGCCCAAGATTGTCTTGGGTCGATTCCTTTAGCTTTGGCGTTAACGGACAGCTGTATGCCGTTGTTAATCGCTTGCATCGCTCGGCCACATTGAACGGCGGCGATGATCAATCCAAACCGCCTTACTTCCTGTTGAAGGTCAAAGCTTTGTCCGCAGGCCTGCCGGGGCGTTAAAGGCGTATTTCACTGGCGGCAATATTCCGGCCTATCGAGGTAATTTGTTCACGCAACCAAGCGTGGGCCGGATCCTTTTCCCATAAAGGATGCCAAATCATCGCCAAATCGTAGTCCGGCAAAACGACCGGCACCGGCAAGACATCGAGTGGTACCAGTTTCTGAAACGCTATCGCCAAGCGATAGGGTAAGGACAAAATCATATCGGACTGGGCAACGATTAAGGGTGCCGACAAAAAATGCGGCACGATGAAATTAATGCGCCGCTCCAAACCCAACTCGGTCAATTTCTCATCGATCAAACCCAATTTATCGCCGGTTCTGGAGATTAGCATGTGCGTTGCCGCCAAATACTCCTGCAACGATGGCGCCGCTTTGATCTTTGGATGGCCCTGCCTGACGACGCAAGCCATGCGATCCATGAATAACTGTTCGCAGTTCAAATGCGCGGGCGGATTCAGTACCGAAGCAAAACCCAACACCACATCCAGGCTGCCGTTTTCCAGCTGCGGCAAAGGAAAAGCAGATTCTGTACGTTTGACATGAATATCGACGCCAGGCGCCGACTGCTCAATCAATTTCGACAACTCCGGCAAGATTAAAAGCTCCATGTAATCGGTCGCGGCGATGGTGAAACGGCGCTGACTGGAGGCCGGATCGAAGGCCTGAGGTGCCTCGAGCAATCGTTCCATTTCCTGTAAAAGACTGCGTACCGGCTCCACCAAGGCCAGCGCTAGCGCGGTTGGCTGCATGCCGGCAGGCGATTTGATCAGCACCGGGTCGTTCAGTTGTTGGCGCAAGCGATGCAAGGTATGGCTCATCGCCGACTGCGTCACGAACATGCATTCCGCCGCGCGGGTGACATTGCGCTCCCGCATCAATATATCGAAAGCTAGCAACAGATTTAAGTCGAAGGTGCGCAGATTGGCCATACGGATGTTCCTCAATGAATTCGGTTTCATGCTAACGATCATGAAACCAGTGCATCTCCCCGGCCCAAGAAAGCTGCCTCCCAAGGTGCGGTTGCTTGCCGGACAGGACGCCGTGAATACGTCCGTGTAGGCTCGACGGCGGCATCCTTGCCGCCGACGCCTATCCAACAAGCAACCGCGCTCTTCCCAATATTTTACTTTCAGAGTAAACAAAATCGATGCTGGCCGGTATGAACAGTCTTGATGATAGCGGATGAAATTTCACCATTTCACAGTTCAACCAATTCCCACTAACTTATACCGCGAGCGTGTCGACCAACCAATACGGTTTTACTCCCCCAAGGGTAGCTTTCGGTTGGCGACGCGCCCAAATACTCAATGGATTGTCGCTCACTAAATCATATTTCGGGGGATTCTTACTATGTCCGCACAAATTCCAATTTCAACGTTCAAACCCTATCAAGGCGAGAAAGCCCGGTTGGTCAGAGCTTACGATTATCTGATCCTGGTTCTGGCCCTGTTTTTATTCATCGGTTCGTTTCATCTACATTTTGCCCTGACCGTCGGCGACTGGGATTTCTGGGTCGATTGGAAAGATCGGCAATGGTGGCCATTGGTCACGCCGCTGATCGGTATTACTTTTCCAGCCGCCGTACAAGCAGTGATGTGGGAAAAGTTTCGCCTGCCTTTGGGGGCAACCTTATGCGTCGCCGCCTTATTGCTCGGCACCTGGGTTACCCGCGTATTTGCCTATCACTACTGGAACTATTTCCCCATCAATATGGTGCTGCCGGCGACGATGATTCCGGGCGCACTGGTATTGGATACCTTGTTAATGCTCACCAACAGCCTGACCATCACTTCCATCTTCGGCGGCGCGGCGTTTGCGTTGTTGTTTTACCCCACCAACTGGCCGATCTTCGGCATGTTCCACCAACCGGTCGAGGTGGCCAATAGTCAGCTGACGGTCGCCGATTTGTTCGGTTTTCAATATATCCGTACCGGCATGCCGG
Organism: Methylomonas sp. LL1; assembly: GCF_015711015.1. Lineage (NCBI taxonomy): Bacteria > Pseudomonadati > Pseudomonadota > Gammaproteobacteria > Methylococcales > Methylococcaceae > Methylomonas > Methylomonas sp. LL1. The sequence continues at coordinate 156,582 of NZ_CP064653.1, read as the reverse complement.
AATACCTGCGCATCATCGAGCGCGGCACTTTGCGAACCTATGGCCAGTACGCCACACCGTTGGCGGCATTTTGTTCGGCATTGTTATGTTCATTGATGTATCCGCTGTGGTGGCATATCGGCAAATGGTTTGCCGATACCCGTTATCTGAAAAGAATCTAAGGAGGAACTGTCATGAAATCACTTTTTAAACCTTGGATGTTGGCATTGCTTTGCTTAAATGTATTGTCAGTGTTGTCAGTACCCACCGCTCAGGCCCATGGCGAAAAAGCCCTGGAGCCGTTCATTCGGATGCGGACCATACAGTGGTACGACGTGCAGTGGTCCACGCAAAAATTCAACGTCAACGATGAAGTCAGTGTCAGCGGCAAGTTTCATGTTGCCGAAGACTGGCCGATCAGCGTGCCCAAGCCGGAAGCCAGCTTCTTGAATATCTCCACACCCGGACCCGTGCTGATTCGTACCGAGCGTTACCTGAACGGTAAGCCTTGGACCAACTCGGTGGCCCTGGAGCCGGGTGGCGACTATGAGTTCAAAGTGGTCTTGAAAGGCCGTTTGCCGGGGCGTTATCACATTCACCCGTTTTTTAATTTAAAAGACGCGGGTCAGGTGATGGGCCCAGGTGTGTGGCTGGAAATTGGCGGCGATCCCGGCGATTTCACCAATACGATTAAAACCATTAACGGTGAAATGATCGACATGGAAAGCTTCGGCTTTGCCAATGGCGTGTTCTGGCACTTGTTCTGGGGTGTATTGGCGGCTGCCTGGTTGTTGTGGTGGGTGCGTCGTCCCTTGTTCATCAGCCGTTACCGCATGCTGGATGCCGGTTTGGAACATGAGTTGATCACCGATCAGGACAAACTCATCGCCAAAGCCGTGTTAGTGGGTGTGCCGGTTTTGGTATTGGCGCTGAATTCCATCACCGCCAACAGTTACCCGGACGCTATTCCATTACAAGCGGGACTGGATCGGATTTTGCCTTTGCCGGCTAAAGTCAATGCCGGAACGGTCAATGTGGACACCCTAAAAGCGGAATACAACGTGGCTCAACGTGCCATGGTGTTGCAGGTTAGTGTCGACAATCGAAGCCAAGGCGCGGTCAGGATCGGCGAGTTTTCCAGCTCTAACGTACATTTCATGAACGCCGAATTAGCCAATGTGGGCAACATTCCCGGCAAGGATGACGTCAGTAACAACGGCTTGAGCCTGGATAACAATGCGCCTATCGAGCCTGGCGAACAACGCACCGTCACAATTGAAGTGCGCGATGCCGCCTGGGAGTCGGAAAAGCTGGATGGGCTGATCAAAGATGCGGACAGCCGGCTCGGCGGTTTGCTTTTCCTTTACGACGATACGATGGGAAAACGCTATATCTCGAGCATTTCCGCCGCCGTCATTCCCAAATTCAATTAATTCAGGAGCATAAATCATGGCTACCACGACAGAACACGTTAGCTTAAGCACCGAAAACCCTAAATCATTGCCTTGGTATTTGATTGACTTACCCAAATATTTAAAAGGCTTTGGCCTATTAACCGTTATCTACGTTAGCTTGCGGTTGTATCAGGGCGCTTTTGCCATAGAACACGGCTTGGATTCCACGGAACCGGCGTTCGAACAGTACTGGATGCGGCTGTTTTATATCGAACTGGTCATTATCGCCGCCGTCGCTAGCGGCTTTTGGGGTTACTTATGGACCACGCGCGACCGGAATCTGGATCAACTGGCACCCAAGGAAGAGATACGCCGCTATTTCACGTTGACGATGTGGATCAGCATATACACGTTCGCCGTGTATTGGGCGGGCAGTTATTTTGCCGAACAGGACAATTCCTGGCATCAGGTGGCGATCCGCGACACGCCGTTTACCGCTAACCACATCATCGAGTTCTATTTCAACTTCCCGCTGTACGTGATCCTGGGCGGCTGTGCCTGGCTGTACGCCAGAACCCGCTTGCCCTTGTATGCCAAAGGTATCTCGTTGCCTTTGACCTTGGCGGTGTTTGGACCGTTCATGATTTTGGTCAGCGTCGGTTTCAACGAGTGGGGGCATACCTTCTGGTTTAGGGAGGAATTCTTCGCGGCGCCGATTCATTGGGGTTTTGTGATTGGGGTGTGGTTCGCCTTGGGCGTCGGCGGCATCTTGCTGCAAGGGGTCACACGGCTGATTGAACTGCTGGACAAAATCGAAGATGCTAAATAAGTCTGCTTATTAACTGATGTTACGCAGAGCCGGTTTTTAGTCCCGTTATTCCGCCCCGAGCATCGCAGCTTTTGGCGATAACAGCCCGTTAGGGGAGCGGCAAGGAAGCCGCTCGTTTTCGGAGGGCTATGGATAGCCCTTCCGAAAACCCTCGCCAAAAGCGAGAAGCGCAGGATCTAGGCGGAATCCGGGCGGCCTTTTCTTTGGATACTTTCTTTTGGCCGTGCAAAAGAAAGTATCTCGCCTGTCGGTGCGAGAACCGACTTCTACATAAACCAGTCGCGATAGCGACACTGATTCTGATGGCATTGGACAAACCATAAGGTTGCATAACATCAGTTACTAACAAACCCTCACGAAAATGTTTAAGTCCTTAGTAACAATGCCAAAGAGTCATACTTATTCAGTTCACTATGCGTGGGTAGTGCTCGCGGTCACGTTTCTGTGCTTGTTTGTGGCTTCGGCACTGCGCTCCATTCCAGGGATTATCATGATGTCCCTGGAACAGGAGTTTAATTGGAATAGGGAAACCATCGGCGGCGCGATTTCGCTCAACCTGCTGTTATTTGGCCTGGCAGGGCCATTTTTAGGCCGATTGATGGATTTATACGGCGCAAAAAAAGTGAGTGTCATCACGCTAATACTATCGGTATTGGGGGCTGCCGGCAGCGTTTTTATGCAGGAATCCTGGCAAATGTATTTGTTTTGGGGACTGCTGATCGGCGCAGGTTCGGGCGGCACTTCGATGATTATGGGCTCGGCGTTGATCAATCGCTGGTTCCATAGGCACCGGGGATTAGCGTTAGGCATATTGGGGGCAGCCTTCTCCTCCGGCCAGTTAGTGTTCACCCCGGTCCTAATGCAAATCAATGTTCATGAAGGCTGGAGAGCGGCGACGCTGTTTATCGCCGTCGCGTTAGGCTTGGTGGCGTTACCCTTGGTGCTGAAATTTTTAAGAGACGATCCCGAATCCAAAGGCCTGTTGCCTTTTGGCGCCAATGGCGTTCATGAAACAGTCATTAAGCCCGATCGAAATCCCATGCGATCAGCCATGAGCAGCCCGCAATTCTGGCTGTTGGCTTCGAGTTTTGGGATTTGCGGCTTAACCACCTCCGGGCTTTTTCAGACCCATTTGATTCCACACGGCATCGAACACGGCTTCACCGAAATGACCATGGCGATGTCGTTAGGGGTAATGGGTGCGGCCGATGTGTTCGGCACCATTTTATCCGGCTGGTTGTGCGATCGGTACGGCAAGCGCTGGCCGCTGGCGTTTTATTACGTCGTCAGAGGCGTAACGTTGATCGTACTGCCCAGCATAGATACTACCGGTCAATTAATGATGTTCTCGATTATTTACGGCATGAATTGGTTGTCCACCATTCCGGCAACATCAGCCTTGACCGCGGACTTGTTCGGGAAACAAAACGTCGGCGTGGTTTTCGGCTGGATTTGCTTTGCCCATCAAATCGGGGCGGCCATTGCCGCCTACAGTGCCGGCTACGTCCATAGTCTGATTGGCGACTACAACTTGGCTTTTGTTGCTTCAGGACTGTTCGCATTTCTAGCAAGCGGTATCATTTTTTTCATCCGCGAACCCAGTGTCTGAAAGGGAAAATATTGCAGACATTGGTTCAAATGAGGTGACCGGCAGCAAGGGGTCGCTATGTTAATCTACACATAGGGTTCGAACCTAAACTTCCACTGCCTATTAAATAAAAAAATCCCCATTACCGTTCCCAGTAACAGGGATTGTGTCAGCTTGGTGTAAGCTAGCCATACTTTAAGCTAATGGCCAGCGCCAAGGCGCCCTTTTCTTCGCGACCATCCCTTAGCGGGAAATCAGGATCTCAACAGGGTAAACATCGCTTTCACGGCGCCGCATTTCGGGCAGCCCCAATCTTCCGGCACATCTTCCCAACGCGTGCCCGGCGCAACACCTTGCCTAGGATCGCCCAGTTGCTCATCGTAAATATGTCCGCAGGTTTTGCATTTGTACTTTCTGAATTCCGCCATTTTTGTCTCCAAAATTCATGACTGATTAAAAACCCGTTGATTGTAGCCCAAGCCCCAACCTGAAAAAACCACGAATATTTTGACGAAAAGCGGATGGCTTACCTCGCCAATAAAACGCTCTCACTCCCAGTTTGCCTTGATCGCTAGTATTTCCGGCATGATATGCATGAACACATCCAGCAAATGCGGATCAAGGTGGCTGCCGGCGCTTTCGCGCATGACTTCCAGGGTTTTTTCCAGAGTCCACGGTTGCTTATAGGGCCGCTTGGTCGTCAGTGCATCGAATACATCGGCGATGGCGACGATACGCGCCGCTTCAGGAATATTTTCTCCAGCCAAGCCCATGGGATAGCCGCTGCCATCCCATTTCTCATGGTGATGCAGCGCAATAGTCGCAGCCATCTTGAACACCGGATTATCGCTTTTACTCAGGATGTCGTAACCGATCGCGGAATGGGTTTTCATGATTTCCCATTCCTCATCATTGAGCATGCGCGGTGCTTTCAAAATGCTGTGGGGAATACCGATCTTACCGGTATCGTGAGTCGGCGCGGCCAGTTCCATCATCTCGACCCGAGCCGGGGTCCAACCGGCGGCGCGCGCCAATGCCGCCGAATAATCGGCCATGCGCCAGATGTGTTCGCCGGTATAAGGATCGTTGTAATGTCCGGCTTCGCCCAGCATTTTGATGGCCGCGCGGGCCAGATCATCCAACGCATCGACCTTGACCAACGACAGATGGGTTTGCACCCGCCTTAATACGATAGGCCCGGACACCGGTTTTTGGATGTAATCCACCGCGCCGACATCGAAGCCACGGGCTTCATCCTCCATCTCGCTCATCGCGGTGACGAAAATCACTGGGATATGGGCGGTTGCCGGGTTCTGCTTCAGTTGCCGGCATACCTGATAACCATCCATGCCGGGCATCATGATGTCCAACAGGATGATATCGGGTTGATGTTCGCTGGCCGCCGCCAGGGCTTTTTCGCCGTTGATCGCAAAAATCAGTTCAAAGCGATCTTTTAAAATTTGCTGCAGCACTTTCAAATTATTCGGCTCGTCATCAACCAGCAGCACTTGGTAACTATCTTTCATGCATTCCTCTCTCGCTAATCCGAACCAAAACGCTTGACCAATTTTTGCACCTCTGCCTTGGCCGCATCGAAGTCGAAATTGTCCACCTCGTGCTGTATGGTTTTCAATTCCCCCTGGTCCAGATAAGGCTCGAGTTGTTGCACGATAGGCTCGACCCGGTCGGGATTCAAGCCATCAAGCGCAACCAAGAGTTGCCGTAATAAACCGGCCACCCGTTCGGTATCGATCGCCTGCCTGGCCAGGATTGGCTGCTTCTCCGGCAACTGCAGTTGCCGGATTGCCGCAACCGAGGCCTTCAGCGCGGTATCCAAGGCAGAAAATTCGGCGGCAATATTTTCCAATTGCTCTTGTTTTAGCCTGTCATCCAGTTTAACGGCCAAGCGGGCCACCTCGATCAAGGCCAGATTACCGGCCACGCCTTTTAGCGCATGGGCCAGGCGCTCGATAATCCCTAGATTGTTCGGATTTTCCGCAAACAAGGCGGCCATTCGGGCCGCGTCGTTACCATGTTCTTCGGCAAACCGGATCAGCGCATGCGCATACACCAAAGCTTCGCGCCAGGTTTGCAGGCCTTTGCCTGTATCGGCAACCGAAGACAGCGGACTGAAATCGATCGGTATTTGCGGCGTCGACTCCAGCTTGATCGCTGTCCTCGGCTGCCCTACCCCCTTGGGCGTCAGCAGTTCCATCTGTTCCAGCAGTTCGTTGACATCGATCGGCTTGCCGATGATGGCGTCCATGCCGGCTTCGGTGCAAAGGATCTTTTCGTGCTTCAACACGCTGGCGGTCAATGCCAAAATCGGAATCCGGCCACCACCAGCGTGTTCGAGTTGGCGAATCTGTTTGGTCGCATTAATGCCATCCAAAACCGGCATTTGCAAGTCCATCAAGATCAAATCGAAACCGCCTTGACTGAAAGCATCGACGGCTTCCCGGCCGTTTTTCACCCACACCACACTATGCCCTTGTTGCTCCAGCCGTAACCTAGCCAGCGTGGCGTTGGCCTCGATGTCTTCCGCCAGCAGCACCTTGAAACAGCGCGGCGAGAAATAATCCATCACCAACTGAGGACTCTCCAGATAAAGGCAACTGTCTTGCGCCATGGTTGACGGTAGCCGAATGGTGAAATGAAAGGTGGAACCTCGCCCCAACGCGCTTTCGACCCAGATGCGCCCACCCATCATTTCAACGATTTGCTTGCTGATGGTGGTCCCCAGGCCGGTGCCGCCGAAACGCCGACTGGTGGTGGTATCGGCCTGGGAAAAGGAATCGAAGATTCGATCGGCTTGCTCGACTGTCATGCCGATGCCGGTATCGCTGATGGCAAAATGCAGCATGTCTTCGCCTTCCGCCTGCTCGATCAACACCGAGATCACGCCGGATTCGGTGAATTTGACCGCATTGCCGACCAGATTCAAAATCACCTGGCGCAAACGGTTGGGATCGCCGCTAAAAAACCGCGGCAAATCCGGCGCAATCCGTAATTCAATTTTCAAGCCTTTTTCCGCCGCCCTCAGGCCTATGGTTTGCAAGGTCTCCTGCACGGCGAAATGCAGATTGAAGCAAACCGATTCCAGCTCGACCTTGCCGGCCTCGATCTTGGAAAAGTCCAAAATGTCGTTGATGACATTCAATAAATGCTTGCCGGAACCGAGGATGGTTCTGACGTGCTCCCGCGTATCGGGCGACAATGCCTTGTTTTGCAGTGCCACCTCGGCAAAACCGATAATGGTATTCATCGGGGTGCGGATCTCGTGACTCATATTAGCCAGAAAATTGGCTTTGGCCTTGGCCGCGGCTTCGGCCGCTTCCTTGGCTAATCTAAGTTCCTGTTCGACTTGCTTTTGCGAGCTAATATCGGCGATAAAGCCGACGAAAATATGCCGCCCTTCCGAGATGATGCCATGGCCCACCGCCAAATTAGCCGGGAAAACACTGCCATCCTTGCGCTGGGCCACCACCTCCCGCTCGATGCCAAGAATTGTCGATTGATTGGTTTGCAAGAAACGCTGGATATGGCCGTCGTGTTCGCCGGCAAAGGGTTCCGGCATTAACAGCGAGACATTCTTGCCTATCACTTCCTCGGCTTTCCAGCCAAACAGGCTTTCCGCGGCCGGGTTGAATACGCGAATGGCGCCGGTCGCATCGATCGAAATCACCCCGTTAACAGCGGTCTTTACGATAGCCTGGACTTCGGTGGTGGCCATCGCCACCAATTGTTCCAGATGCTCGCGATACTCGATCAACTGGGCTTCGGCGGCCTTGCGTTCGGTAATGTCGGTGATGGACCCTATCATGCGTACAGGCTTGCCGTTCTGGTCGCGCAAGGCCTCTCCCCTATCCAGCACCCAGCGATAACTGCCATCCTTGTGACGCAAGCGGATTTCGGCGCAGTAGCGTTCCATATTTTCCAGGTGGCGGCGGAACACTTCGCTGGCGCGGGCTTTGTCTTCCGGATGGATCAATTTAAAGAAAATCGATTCTTCATTCGGCAATTCACCATCGGCATAACCCAAAATCGTATTCCAGCGCGGCGACAAATAATATTCGTGAGTCACGATATTCCAGTCCCAGATACCGTCGTTAACGCAACGCTCGGCCAGCATGTAACGCTCCTGGCTGGTGCGCAGAGCTTGAGTACGCTCCGCAACCTTGGCTTCCAAATCCCGCCGGGCATCCGCCAATGCATCGGTCATCTGATTGAACGATTTAGCCAGTTCGGATATTTCATCGAGACCTTTCACCTCGGCGCGAATGGAATGATCCCCATCGCTGATCCGGCGCGCGGCCTCGGTCAGACGTAGTATCGGCCGGACGATACGCCGCGCCAGCAGTTTGGCAATCGCCGAGGTTAAAACGATGAACAGCAACACGGCAATGACGATGCGCTTTTCCAATGCCCGAACCGGTGCAAAGGCTTCGGCTTGATCAATATGCGCCATGATGCAGCCGCCGCCGATTTCAGGTACATAACGAAAACCATGAATCACCGCCACCCCGCGGTAATCCGGTTCCAGCATCTCGGTGTTTAGCCGGCTCAAGCAATCCCGCATCGGCCGAGCCGAAATCGGATGACTATGGCCTTGGGCAGCGGCATAAAGCGCCGTGGTGATAAAAAATCCGTTCCTGTCGGCCAAAAAGATTTCGCCGGATTGACCGAGATCGGCGGGAGGGGTAAAAATCGGCTGAATCAAATCGAGCGGATAGGCCACCCGCAATTGCAGTGCCGATTGCTTGTCGCCGGCAATCACATAATAAAAACGCCGGCCTTGCGGATTCGGATCGGTGATACCGGCCAACTGCTCCGGACCGAATTCGGCTAAAACTCTCTCGCCGACGGCCGGCTCACCGACACTCAGGACAGCATCGGAATCGGGGCCAAACAACGCCACCCCGCTGGCGGCCTCGATATGCAGATAATCAGCCAAAAGGCCGCCGGCGCAATCCCGGTCGAGATTGCCGGCATTCAGGCATTTCCTTGATATGTCGGCCAGAAAGTTATGAGCGCGGCTGTTGGAGCGCTGTAATGCTTGCTTCAATTGCTGGTGCCGATTCTCGGCTATTCTGCCGACAACCTTGACCCTATCGTCACCGATAGCCTCGATCGAGAAATGATAGGCCATCCAGCCTATCACCAGAGTCGGCAACAAAATCAACAGCGACAGCAGAATAATCAGACGTTTTTGCAGCATGCTGTTTCCCCCCGCGTTTAGGCCCGATTATGACATGCTGCATTGGATAAGCACTACCGTTCATGCCGAAAGCAACCAGCCCTCAAATATAAATGCCAAGCGTCTCGACCGCCTGATTTATCTCATGCCGCAAACTCAAATCAGCCAGCTGTTAAGCAAAACCATTAGAAGTCCCAACCCGCCGGAAGCGGCGATAACCGGAATGACGCCGACTTTGTATCGAAACAAGGCCCATGCCGCGCAGGCAAAAATCATTACGGCGACTGCATCGATCGAGCCCTGGAAGCCTTGCGGCCAGAATACATGCCAGCCGAAAAACAGCGCCAGGTTCAGGATCACGCCGACCACGGCGGCCGTGATCGCGGTCAATGGCGCGGTGAAGGTCAGATTTCCGTGGGTCGATTCGACCATCGGCCCGCCGATCAGGATGAATAGAAAACCGGGCAAAAAGGTAAAATAAGTCACCACCAGGGCTGCCAGGCTTCCGGCCCAAAACAATTGATCCGGGCCGAGCAGGGCTTGCGACCAGCCGGCGACGAAGCCGACGAAGGTGACCACCATGATCAATGGACCCGGCGTGGTTTCGCCCAAGGCCAAGCCATCGATCATTTGCCGGGCCAACAGCCAATGATATTGCTCGACCGCGCCCTGAAACACGTAAGGCAATACCGCATAGGCGCCGCCGAAGGTCAACAATGCCGCCTTGGTGAAAAACCAGCCCATTTGAGTCAAGGCATGCGTCCATCCAAGCTTTATTGTCAGTATCGCCATCGGCGCCAGCCACAGCAAGGCGCCGATACCGGCGGTCATCAGCGCGCGCAAACCGTTAAATCGGGTATGCGCCAGCCTGTCATTGTCATCTATCAGTGCCAGGCCGAAGGTTTTATCGAGTCTGGCCGAGCCGCCACCGATTTTGAAGGTTTCCGGGGCCAAACGACCGCCGCAAAAACCGACCAATGCCGCGATCAGAATAATCACCGGGAACGGAATCTTCAGCATGAAGATGGCCAGAAACGACAAACCGGCCAACGACCACAACGTTTTATTCCTTAGCGCGCGCGAACCGATACGATGCGCCGCCTGCAACACGATAGCAGTCACCGCCGGTTTAATCGCATAAAACACGCCGGCTACCCAAGCCAGATCGCCAAACGCCAGATAAACCCAGGACAGTCCGATCAATATCAACAACGACGGCAACACAAACAAGACTCCCGCAACTATGCCGCCCCAGCTTCGGTGCATCAGCCAACCGATATAAATCGCCAATTGCTGGGCTTCCGGCCCAGGCAACAACATACAAAAATTCAAGGCATGTAAAAAGCGCCGCTCGGAAATCCAGCGCCTTTTTTCGACCAGTTCATGATGCATCACCGCGATTTGACCGGCCGGCCCGCCGAAGCTTATGAATCCAAGCTTCAACCAAAACAGAACCGCCTGACTGAAACTCAATGGCCGAGGCGAGACGTCGTTGGAAAACGGTGTCTTCATCATTTTTGCCCTTAATGTTCGTTTATCCAATAGACTGTCGACATACAATTTTTTCACCCAAGGCCGCCGAACATTTTTTCGGCTCACCCTCAGGAGGTTACTCCCATGCGCAAGCGTATCATCTCACCCTCTCAGCCGGAATCGATTATGGCAGAACCGGATTGGCTCAACCTGGACAGACTGGCGGAAGTGGAAGTCAGTTCGGAAGATCCCGACTTTCCGATCGAATCCGCCTTGCTGCCTGGCTTGAATGATGGCTGGCGCGCGTCCGAAGCCGGAAAACAAACCATACGGCTGATCTTTACCGAGCCGCAAAGCTTGTTTCGGATTCGATTGGAGTTCGTGGAAACCGAGATTGAACGCCGGCAGGAGTATGTTTTACGCTGGTCGGCGGATGCGGGGCAAACATTTCAGGAGATTGTGCGGCAACAATGGAACTTCAGTCCAACCGGTTCTACCCAGGAAATCGAAGACTATCGAATCGAATTGAACCAGGTCGGCATACTGGAATTGAGCATTGATCCGGATGGCAATGACGGTCAGGCAATTGCGTCGTTAGCCCGACTACAACTTGCCTAGGAATTTGGTTGGAAATAACCTGTTTTTTGTAATTGGTATGTCGCCGGCGTAGGAGGGGCTTTAGCCGCGACGATAAGCCTTAGGCGCGGCTAAAACCCCTCCTACACAGCCCCTTCCGGGAAAGTTTGTTACCCAGCGTTTGCGCCGCTTAGGTCTGACATTCGTGTTGCAACGCCAACTGAATACGTTCCAGCAACTGATTGCTGGGAATGGGTTTGATCAGAAAATCTACCGCTCCCGCTTTCATGACACGGGCTTTTGTGGCCATGTCGCCATAGGCGGTCAAGAAAATAATAGGCAACCGAAACTGCCGCCGGATGAGTTCGGTTTGCAGTTCCTCGCCGCTCATATTCGGCATGTTGAGATCGAGCAGCACGCAACCGGGCTTACCCGGACAATAGTCCCGAAGAAAGTGCTCGGCGCTCTCAAAAGTTTGATAAGCAATCCCAGCGGCATCCATGACCTGCCCAAGACTGTCGCGTACGGCATAGTCATCATCAATGATAAAAACGCAGGATTCAGTGTTCATGTCTGTTAAAGAGTAAGGTAAAGCGGATTGGCATCCGGTTAAAGCGTTTTCGTGCCATTTAGTGCCAATCACACGGCAACTCAAGCAAGCCATATCGAATATACTCACAATTAAAGCACATTAGCCCATTTTGTGTTGTTGTTTACTTGATTTAACCCAGTCTTAATTATCTTAACCCGGTGGTTTTAGAAAATATTTTTTCAAAACTCCCGCATCCAGGTTATTGACTACACCATCGCCATTAAAATCGGCATGATCGCAGGTATCAGACGCCGGATTGGTGTTGGTACTACACAAAAACACCAACTTAAAAATCCCCGAATCCAGGTTATTGGTCACATTGTCGTTATTCAAATCGGTGTCGCAGACATTGCCAAATCCATCGCCATCGCTATCCCGCTGGCTATTTTTACCGCTATCGGCGATGACCGGCCCATTGGCCACAGTCACGCAGTTGTCTTCCGAGTCAATCCGGCCATCGGCATCCGCATCGACCATCGGCGCATCGAGAAAGTTTTTTAACGGAGGCAAACCTTTTGCCGAACGTCCCGCGGCCCCGACGGCTGGCCTTTCCACCCAACTTTCGGTGGCGATACCGTTTCCGCTGTCCTTAACCATGACATTATCGCCATCATGCCCGTTTCTAACCAGCAATTGAGGATGGTCAAACGGTGCTTTTTCCCAACGCACCCGCTCATCGGTGAGACTCAGCAGAAAGTCGAGCAAGTCGGATTCGTCTCCCACCGTCAGAGACAGATTGGTGATATTTTCATCGAGGTTACTTTTGTTTGCGGCAAAACCGGTCGTATCGCCGCCGGTAGCCGGCACATCGCGGCGGTCACCGCCTCGCCGGTAAAAATCGATGACCTGCTCCAGCGTTGCGGTGCCGCCGTTATGAAAATACGGGGCGGTTAAATCGATGTTACGCAAACCCGGCACTTTGAATGCACCGTCAACGGCGACCGGAGCATTTGGCGGTACTTGGCAAAAAATAGTCAGTGTGCACAGGTCAAGTTCAAAAATCTTGGCACCGGTATTGGGATCCAAGATGGTGAATTCGGGAATAATCACCTTTTTGATATTATTGACCACGCTGACTTGGCCATGCTGCTGGGACAAACGGGTAAAGGACAGTGGATAGCCAAAAGGATCCACGCCACCGGTGCCAATATCTTCAGCGCTGGGCCTGACACCGATATTGTAGAAGCCGTTGTCATACTGAGCCGTGAATGCGGTGCGACCGTTGAAAATATCTCCGACATTCATGAATTCCATCACGCCTTGAGCGCCGAGGCCCTCCTCCCTGATCGACAATACCCGGTTAGCGGCGCCGGTGAATTCCGGCGCGTCATGACAAGCCGCGCACAAACCGTGGCCGGGTAAAATTTCCGTTGTGGTAAAACCTTCGATCCTACCGGGACCGTTAAATACCTGCATCCCATGAACCTGCGCCGGCGTAAGAGCATTGCTATTGCCTTCCATGAACCGATCGAACGGCGTGTCATCGGAAACCAGCGTGGCTTCATACAATTGAATCGCCAGGCCCCAGAACAAGGAGAAATTGGCCTCTATCTGGCTGTAACCGCCAAAATCACCCGAAACATCCCACAGTTCCGGCTGGAATGCCGCCTGTATCATTTGTAAATAACTGAGTTTCAAACCCTTGCCGGAAGCGGCGACATGCGGTCCCAAGACGCTGTCGCCGGCATCGACTTCCTGCAAGCCCAACGGCACTATCCCAGTGTGCAGCAGTTTTTTGCCTAGTTGCGCAAACACTCTGCCATTGCACATCATTTCGACCGCGCTACCTGGAGGACCTACCGCCTGCGATGCCAAACTGGAATTGATCAGCCTGACCGGTTCCCGGATCACGCTACCGTCGGGCTGGCGCATCCAGATGCCGGCCGAGGCATTGCTGGGGCCAAACGGATCGACACCGTTAAACACGTTATTCGCCCTGCCATCCCAAAAGTTACGAAAATTGAACACGGCATTGATGACCGAAGGCGAATTCCTGCCGGTTACTTGGCGCACATTGATACCGCCGACCTGGAAAACCGAATCGGGAACCGTCGAACAATCTTCCTGGCCGACACCGGGAACGATGTCGTTAAACCGCCCCGACGGCACGCCGCTGGAACCGACCACATCATTGCTATCCTTTGTCACGAACGAATTGCGATCGAATGGGTTCAGCAGTTGGTGAAACGGGAAATCGGCGCCATCCAAGCTGTAATTGGCTCCGCCGGCATCGCCGCTTGCCGTCTCGTTAAAGCTGTTGTCGCCTCCGGCCTGCCCCGGATTCAGGGAGTTTTTGATCCGGTTATCGGCGCCGGCATGAAAGTGACAGCTGGCACAGGCCTGACCGTCACTGCCCGATTGCATATCCCAGAACAAGGCCTTGCCCAGCAGTATCGCCATGGCTTGATCCCGAACATAATGGTTCAACCCCGGCACGGGCGGTATCGCTACCGCTTTCAGAGAAACAGCCGCCCCGGCATTGCAATATAGGCATAGGCTGACCGCGACGCCGATAAAATTTCGAAGTGTCATTTCGATCTCCTCAAGTTTTTACACGATGGACAATTTTTTGTTTTTCCACCGTAAGTGGATAGAAACATCATGCCCGCGCTGATCTCTAAGGCCCTGGCGGCAGTAGATAATATTGTTTGGAAATACCTACATCCAGGTTATTGACTACGCCGTCTCCATTAAAATCGGCATGGTCGCAGCTATCAATTCCGGGGTTGGATACGCTATTGCACAGATACACGGACTTTAAGATACCCGTATCCAGGTTATTGCTGATTTGATCGTTATTCAGATCGGTGTCGCAGGCATTGCCAAAGCCATCGCCGTCGGTATCGCGTTGGTCCGGATTGGCGATTAACAGGCAGTTATCGGACCCATCATCAATGCCGTCATGATCGCTATCCAGCGCGGAACACTCTTGGATGACCGGAACGGGCGGCTCGACGGGGATTTCGGCGGGATCAACTGGCGGCCATTTCAATACGCTATAGTTCCCGTTGAATTTGGCTACGGCGGGGTCGACATAGGAAAGAACCCGGTTCTGTACATTGCTTAATGGGCTGGCATTGTAGAAATTATTAGCCGGATAAAAGGAACCCGGAATATTGGCCTGGGTGCGCGGATCTAATCCGGAAAACGGATAGGGATCCAGCGGCTGAGGGCTTGATTCGCAATCCGGATTACCATCATTGTTGCTATCGATACAGCCGCCGGGGCTGAGCCGGCGGTCCAGAGTCCAGGGCAGGCCGGCAAAGATAAAAGGCGTTCCGACCTTATCCAGATTGATCTCGACGAATTCAGGGGCGGTAATGCCTCCCAATCCCAGGCCCAGAGGAAATAAGTATTGGCCGTTGCTGGTCTGGTTTCCGGCAATATCCAGTGTGATCAACTCCGGGTATTTCATGCCATGGCCGGTACGGGCAAAAATCTCGCGCGGAATCGGGCTTAATATGGCGAATTCCTCCGCTTGCCTGCCGCCGAAGGGGCAGACGGCGTAACCACCCGCGGTGAGTTGCGCGCAAGGAGATAAAGTCAGCGCGCTGGGAAACAAAAAATCGACGTCATATTTGATCTTGATAATATCTCCGCCGCCATTGATACCCAGACCAATCCCCTGGCGGGTGCACATGCCTTGGCCATTGAGTAGGTCGCAGCCTCTGACCGAGGCCAGCGGGAATTTATGCGGCTCATTATTGCCGGGGTCATAATGTACCGACCAGTAATCCACGTCACCGGGAGAAAGGGTGCTGAAGCCTATGAACAAGGCCCGCGCGCGTTGGTTCTGAAAGCCCATCGCATCGATTCCAACCTCGCTCAAAAACACATAATCCGGTTGGGTCGGATCGTTTTTGGTCCCCAATGCTTTTGATAGCGTCAGCTTGTAGACCGATAAAAATTGAACGCCATTCACCGATTCAAAATTACCACTGGCGTTCAGGTGATCGCCTACCCGTATCGGCGCGAATCTACGTGAATCATCGACCGGTTGGCCACCATTTATGCTGCGGTTGGTTTCAGGGCAAAGCAGATCGCCGGTGCCGTCCTTCAGTGACTGTGCAGTCAGGGTTTCGGTCGTGATGCCGTTGCGGTTTAAATCCAGTACATCCGCAAAACTTCTCGCCTTGGTACTGGGTATGCAGGCCGGCATGCCGGTGGAAAACACAACGACGTAGTTATCCGAATCCAAGCTAAAACGCGGGTCCGCGCTGCAGTTAGGCGCCCCGGCCTTACAGCCCAGGCCTTGTTGAATGCTGTGGCGGCCGTCCGGATCGTTCAAGCGTAGCATGACCCCTGTTTTAGGATCGTTGGGCAGCCCATTGATACGCAGATAACCATCGCTATGATCGATATAGCTGACCACGCCACTGGTGGTTCCGGTGCCTTTTTCCAGAAATACGTCACCGGCTATCAGATTGCCGGCATTGGTACGGTTGGCATGGATAGTGGCAAACCCCCGATTGCCGCCGGAACAGCCATCGGCCTTGGCTAGGCCGGATTCGCTCGCGGCCTTGCAGTTTGCCGGCGCCTGTTCAAATATCTGTTGCAGCGTCAAACGGTTTGCCGGCAAATCGATCAGCAAATTGCGCGGCAGGATAATGCTTTGCCCTCCCACGATCAGCAATCCGCCGGACCAATGGTCATTCGGATCGTCAAGCGTTAATCGTTCGATGTCCCCGACAATAAGCGCATTGGTTGCCGAGTGAGCCGAAAAGCCGACCGTCAGCAGCAATGCCGCGATGAGTCTAGCGCCCATGCGTTTTATCGAGTGCCTTTTTTGAAAATGCCGGATTGATATAGTCATTTTAAAATTCCCGTCCGAAGCCAGATATAAGTTGGAATTTATGCTTTAGTCGTTAATATCGGTAAAACCATCACCGCTAGGCTTGCCGCCGTGCCATGGTCATTGGTCATTCTGTTGCTGTTTTGTAAAACCATTGCTGGAACAAACTAGCGCCGAGATCGGAAAAATGGGTGATGCGCATCCTTGATGCACCACCCGACTGGATAGTCCTTTCTATTAGTGCGCGATAGTGGAAGGTCCCGGCGCTTTCAGGAAGTAGCTCCGTATGATGCCGGCATCCAGATTATTGACCACATGATCTCCGTTGAAATCGGCATCCAGGTTTCCAGTCTTGGAGAAATCCGCCTGAAACAAGCCCGTATCCAAATTGTTCACCAGGCCATCATTGTTCAAGTCTGGGTCGCAGGCATTACCGTAGCCATCGTTGTTGGTATCTCGTTGGATGTGCATGCCGCGGTCGGGAATCAGCGGACCGTTAGCGGCAGTGGTACAGTTGTCCAGGCTGTCCGGAACCCCGTCCGCATCGCTGTCGGCAGCCTGAGCCTGTTCTATGCTGCACATCAATGGCACATCCTCGGTCGGGGTGATGGTTTGCAAGGACGGATCGACCGGTGCCCAAGTCAGCAGCGTGTTGTTGCCGTTGAATTTGTTAAGCCCTGCATCGACGAAAGAGTACACCCGGTTGCTCGCATCCGCGAGGGCAGTGGCGGTGTAGTTCGGGTCGTTATAAAACCCACGCGGGCCGTTATTCACTTGGTTGCGTGGCTCGTAGCCTTCGAAGGGAAAAGGTTCCAATGGCTGGGGTGTAGCCTCGCAGTCAACGATGCCATCGGGCGGCACGGAGCTGTCGATACAACCGCCGGGACTCAAGCGGCGATCAAGGTTCCAGGGCAAACCCGAGAACGGAAAGGCGGTTTGCATTGCGTTGAGGTCGATTTCGTTGAACTCCTGAAAACCGATTCCGCCCAGCCCCACTCCGAACGGAAACAGGTACTGGCAGCAAGGCGCCTGTTGACCATTGATATCCAGTGCATAAAGCCCCGCTCCGCTGTGTCCGGTACGGAATTGGACCTCGTGGGGAATAGGACTCATCACCCCCATCTCGTTAGCCAACGCTTGATTCCCGCCGGGGCAGATGTCGAGCGCGCCGAAACGCGGCGAGGCGCGCAATTGTAGGCAGGGTGACAGTTTGTCCTTGGTTGGCTGACTAATGAAATCCACGTCATAACGAATCCGGAAGATGTTCCCCCCGGCACCGACCAGACCCAAACCCGCGCAGGTACCGGGGCCTGCCGCATTCTCGCAGCCCTGAACCGAAGCCAATGGAAATTCGTGGGGCTGGTTGGTAACCGGATCGTAATGGATGCTCCAGACATCCACATCGATCGGAGCCAGTGTACCGTAGCCGATAATCAGGGTACGGGCGCGCTGGTTGAAGAAGGGCGCCGCGTCTATTCCCACTTCATCGGGGAACAGATAATCCGGCTGAGTGTCGTCGGGCTTGGTCGACAGTGCAACCATGACCTTCGTGGTATGGGACGAGAAGAAGCGGACACCGTCGACAGTCTCGAAGTTACCCTCGGCGGTAATGTTGTCCCCTAGCATTATCGGCGCGAAACGTCTGGAGTCGTCCACCGGCGTGGTCAAGGGATTCCCCGGCCGGTTGCTGGTTGGGCACAACAGATCGCCGCTGCCGTCCGGATTAGCCTGGAATGTCAGATTCTCAGTGATATTGCCATTGTTGTTGAAATCCAGCACATCGATAAAACTTCTCGGTTTGGTACTGGGTATGCACAACGGATAACCGGTGGTATAGACATTGGTATAGTTGTCGCCATCCAGCGTAAAACGTGGATCCGCACTACAGTTGGGACCGCCCGCGCAAGCCTTACCCTGCTGGACCGTGTGGCGACCATCGGGATCGTTGATCCGCACCATCACCCCGGTATTGGGATCCCCCGGTTTACCACTCAGGATGAAATAACCCTCATCGTAATTAATATAAGTGACTTCGCCGGAGGTGGATTCCAGGCCTTTCTCGATCAACACGTCGCCGGCGATGATGTTCCCGGCGTTGGTATGGTTGGCGTGGATAGTGGCGAACCCGCCGGCACCTTTGGTGTTGCATGAGTCCGCCTTGGCCAGGCCGGACTCGCCGTTACTTACGCAGGCGCCTGGCGCTTGCGCGAATATCTGTTGCAGGGTCAACCGGTTGGCCGGCAAATCGATCAACAGATTGCGCGGAATGATGACATTTTGGCCGCCCACCACGAGGGTGCCTCCGGACCAATGGTCGCCGGGATTATTCAGAGTCATACTCTGAATCTCGCCATTGATCAGCGCCTGCGTGGCCGATTGAGCCGGCACGCAAACGCCAAGCCCCAAACCCATCGCCAGACACAGCGCGGTTGTCCTGGAACGGGTAGACTTTGGAATGCTACCGAATTCGCCCGCCCAGCCTACCGGCAGCGCTAACGAAGATAGCGGTTGAGCATATTTCAGAGAGATGAAGCGTTTCATTTTATTCTCCTGTGAATTAACGGCCACCCCACCACGAGATCGCATAACTTGGCGGAAGGCTTAGGGACTCCGCTGAGCCGGCTTTGGAGGGTATCAACCCGGTGGTTTTAGAAAATATTTTTTCAACAGGCCCGCATCCAGATTATTGACCACGCCATCGCCATTGAAATCGGCATGATCGCAGCTGTTCAATTCCGGATTGGCTTGGGGTCGGCACAAAAACACTGTCTTGAATAGGCGTGCATCCAACAGATTGGTGACATTGTCATTATTCAAATCCGTGTCGCAAGCATTGCCGAAGCCGTCGGCATCGGTGTCGCGTTGATTGGCGTTGACGATACGGGAACAGTTATCGGTAATATCCGGGACTAAGTCCCTATCGCTATCCTTGGCGATCCTGCCGGCACCGGCAAACAATTCGGTTTCGATACAATCGGTCAGATCGGCCGCATCGTCACCTAAGGTAGGGTCCGCGCATAGATTGCTCGAACCTAAGCCGACCGGCCCCTCAATCCGGAAAAAATTGGTATTTAGCGGACTGCCGGTCATCGCATGAGGAATATTGGGATCACCGATATATTCATTGCCAAGTTGATCCAGCACTGGAACCGGCTCACCATCCAGGTCGGCCCATCTTAAAAAGGGGCCGAGGTTCGACGATAAGGCGCCAGTAAAATCCGCCGGTGGTAATGCATTTGGAATACCGATTTTCTCGGTTACATTAACCGCGCCTTGGCCTTCCGGCACATTTTCAAAGCTTACCTGGCCGAATGGATGGGTGACTTTCAGCGTCGCGCCAGCTATCGGGTTGTCGATGCGAATGTGAATGCGGCCATAACTGATATTTTCACCGGAGGCCACATCCCTATCCCCTTCCAATGCCATGTCTAGTTGAGCACTACCGATGCGGGTGGATAAACCGGCATCGACACGAGTCCAGAAGGTTTCAGTCTGATTCGGACTCGACGGCTCATTGTTTGCCATCCGGCATAATAGATTGGCCGGAGCCGAGGCATTGACCGCCGTTGGGTCCGCGCACAATTCCAGACTAATGCCGGCACTATCGCGGTACCAATAAGGATAATCGCCGACGGGATTAACCGGGCCGACGGCGTCGAGAGCGGCCAACGCACCGCCGGAAACGCCGGCCGTGACCAATACCACGCATAACCGTAATACTTGGCATGATCGACTGGCTGGAAATTTGAGTGAATTTGTTTGCATAGATTCCTCCTTTGAGCAATATGAGGCTGAACGGCTTGAGTTACTGAGTTGATTTATGGAACGAAGGCCTCGGCGGTTCGGGATACATCGCTGATGGCTTGTATCCCGAACCGATAGTTTTGGCAGCGTTGCTAAACGCCCGCCCCTGTCTAACATAATTAATCAGTTGCAATGTTCGCCCGCACGTTTGTGACTCACTTTTATGAAAGGCCAGAGCCTCTACTTGTTACACAACCGCACTCTTCTTAAGTCCGCCGATCGATACCCAGCCAACCAGTGCCGAGCCCATTAGCCAGATTGCCGCTGGCACGGGGACGGGTAATATTACTGGCGCGACCTCGGTTCCGACTGAGTAAGCACCGCCCGAAAATCCGGTACCGACACCCGAGACCAGATAGCTATGCGGTCCTCCGGTTAACCCCAACAAGGCCGAAACCGAGTCGATGTTGATACCGGCCGCAATATCAAAAATCGCGAAATTGGATACATAGATTGGGCTCACGCTAAAACTGAGATTCGCTGTTTCGCCCTCGGCAACATTAAGCTCCCATAGATGGGAAAATTCCGAGGCGGGCGTGATGACAAAGCTTCCACCGGTCCCTTGATAAGAAAAATCCGGAGCAAGATTGGTGGCATTGCCACTGACGTAGCTCGTCGTGGTAGAACCGCTGGCGACCATCGGCGATGCCAGCAAGGCACCTAATAAAACGATTGAGTTGAAAGTTGACATAAAATTCTCCTGTGGGATGTCTATTCGGCTTGAAGGTTAAACCGCGTAGGATTTTCTGCGGCCAAGGCACATCATTCCCAACAGGCTACTGCCGAATAAGACCAGAGCGGGAGGCACGGGCACTGGTGTAACTACAGCCACTGGGGTTACCGTTACCGACCCACCGATTCCGAGAGGCGTGACATCGACCAAACCCGAGCCATCGGCCCAGACATCTATGCCGGAAATACTGATAGATGTATCCGACCAACCCGGTTGGACGAAGTCAAAGACCAATTCGGCGATATCGAAATTCGCCGCAGTGGTACCCGTGAAAAAACTCGACACCGAAAAACCAGTCAGGGTACCGTTTACATTGTTGATAGCTCCCGTGTCGCCAAAAAACTCATCGCCAGCAAACAACGAAGTTACCGTCGTCAACTTAAGAATGCTGGCGTCCCAACTGACGCTTAATCCGCCTCCCATGGAACCCTGAGTGGCGCCGGACGAAGTATCACCCACAAAATCCCGCCCGACGATCTTGATGGTGACAGGCGCCTCGTCCTGAGCGTAAACCGGATTCAAGGGATCAAAGGTAACGATGGCGGCACCAGCCATATCCATTTTGAAAGACAATGTCAGGCAGGCGGCTGTGTAAGCAATGTTGCGCAGTGTATTTTTCAACATGATGACTCTCCAAGATTTAATTAACGATAGATAACTCAAGCATTCAACGATCCCAGGGATGTTCCTAGTCTCAAGAGACCGATCCCCGCCGGTAGCTCCCTCAAAACAAACCGGGCCAAATTGCCCAACCGAGTAACAAGCAGACCGCGGCTGTTCTTATGTCGCCGAAGGCTACGGACTATCCCGGTCGGGAAATTTAAGCTTGGATAAATCTTAGATCGACTTGATGACGCGAAGAAATCCGTACGACTACTATCAGTGGAACTACTGATAGTAGTCGTACGGATATACGGGCAGCCTAGGAAATGTACACTGGCCGCTAATGAAAAATGCCGGAGGTGTTATGGCTCGGCATTTAAAACGGCCCCGTCAACGCTTTGATCAACTCTGATCAACAACTAGATCTTGTTTCTTGGGCCGAAAGATTTTGTGCTTTGTGGGTGAATGCCGGAAATCAAACACAAGGTTCAACAAATCAAGTGAATTTCTAAAATTTTTTTCGAAATAAGCCTAGTAATGGAAGCTCGTGCCAGGGACGCGGCCTTTTCCACAGATTCGAAAGGAGAAAAACCATGAGGTCAACTACAAGAAGATTTGGGCGGGGCATCGCTGTTTGCCTGCTGGCGGGCGGCTTATTCCTGTTCGGAGCCGGTACGGTCCAGGCCGGCCGCTTGGGCGCCGACTATTTTCCCAATGTCCAACTGGTCAATCAGGATAACCAAACCCTGAAGTTCTATGACGACATGCTCAAGGGCAAGGTGGTCGCGATCAACTTCATCTACACCCACTGCGGGGACTCCTGTCCATTGGAAACGGCAAAACTGCGCCAAGTCCAGAAATTGCTCGGCGAGCGGGTGGGCCGGGATATTTTCATCTATTCGATCAGTATCGATCCCGAACACGATACCCCGGCGGTACTCAACGAATACAAGCAAAAATTCAAAATCGGCCCAGGCTGGCAGTTCCTGACCGGGACAAAAGCGGATATCGATCTGATTCGGCGCAAGCTCGGCATGCTTGGCGACGAGCATGATCTCAGCGATCACAACGTCAACTTGATTGTCGGCAACGAGACCAGCGGCCAATGGCTAAAGCGCACCCCCTTCGATGTGCCTCAATCGATAGCCTGGGCGCTGGGCGAGCGGCTGCAAAACCACGCCGGCGGCGGCTTAGCCGGAAATCAGGATTATGCGAATGCCACGCGGCTGCCGGACATGGGCCGCGGCGAGGAAATCTTCCGCTCGCGCTGTACCGCCTGCCATACCGTGGCCGGCAACGATGAGCTGGGACCGGATCTTAACGGCGTGGTCGAGCGCCGGGAACTTACATGGTTGACCCGCTTTATCAAGGAGCCGGATCTGATGCTGAAGGAAAACGATCCCCTGGCGCGGGAACTATTGGCCAAATATAAAAATATCCCGATGCCCAATCTGAAATTAAGCGATGAGGATATTCAGGCCTTGATCGAATTCCTACGACAGGAAAGCAAGCGCCGGCCAGAGGGGGCGGGATGAATCGATGACGAGGGGAGTAAGGATTTGATTGGAAATAATTTCCCTGAATTCCTTGTAGGGGCGATTTTAATCGCCCTGGGCGAATGAATTCGCCCCTACAAGACATTCGAATATCGGGAACTTATTTTTCTAAAAGTTCAGCGTGTCGAAGCAATATGTTCACGGAAGGCATCTCGCGCTGACTTTCCTGAAAACAGAGCATTAAGTTTCCAATGCAAGAGGGAAGCGTGGCTGTGTGATTTTGGTTGCTTATCGGGACGGGAATACCCGAATAGGCGTTCGCAACAAAAGCGAGTTCCCGCGGATAAAGCTCCGGCTTTGTCGGGAGCGATTAACTTAGGGGTGATGAAAATGAAAATGTATCTATGCAAACGATCAATGAAGACTGCTCGCACCGATGCGGGCGGGAGCTTATTATTTCGACCGGCCAATAGTCTTGTCCGTCCATCGCGACCACCATTAGCGGCAATGATCCATGCCATTGCGATCAGCGGCGCTGTCAGTCTGGCGCCTTTAGCCGCGGTCCAGGCGGCGGTTAACGTACCAACGGATTTGCCGCCTAGCCCATTGTTCGGCGCGACAGCCTTCAGTCAACAGATGCTGCTGTTCGAGGAGTTCGGCACCCAGCCCTTGCCGGATCCGAATACTTCGGCCGCCTCCCTACCCGGCCCGGTGGGTGCCGATCCCTGTAACGGTACACCAGATTCCAACGCGCTGGATAATTTTCTTGAGCACCCCTTGTCCCCGGCACCAAGTTGGGCGGCCAACACCAGCCAGCCCAATCCTTGGGCGAACCAGATTTCGAACTGCATAGGCAGAACAATGACCGGCGTCATCGAAGGTAGGCCACAGGGCGAATGGTTCTCCCACCAACGTTGGAATGAATTTTTCCCGCAACAATACTTCCAGAGCGCGCAAACCGGAGCACGAATCAACGGCGGCATTCGCGACAACCTACAGTTACACGGCTATAACAGCGGTGAGTTTGGTCCCGTGGTTAGCGGACAGGAAAACCGGACCGGCCTCTACCACAACACCGTCGGTCCGGATGCGCAAGGGAATCTCGACAGCGCATTCGACGGCAGTACCCGTAATATCGGAATCCGCATTCATCCCAACATGCCGATTCAAGAGCCACAGTCAGTGTGGACCTTCGATGGCACGCTTCCACCCAAACTGCTGATGGCCCGTTACGGGATTCCCACTTTGTTTCGCCATTACAACGCATTGCCGATAGACATCGCCGCCAACAACGGTTTCGGCGAGCACACCATTAGTACCCATGAGCATAATGGTCACAATCCGGCCGAGAGTGACGGGTTTTTCGGCGCTTATTTTTACCCCGGTCAGTTCTACGACTACCGTTGGCCGATGCAGTTGGCCGGCTACGACAGCATCAATACCGACGCTTCCAAACCGCGCGCGGCCACGCCGTGCTCGCCCGGCGAAACGCTGATGATACCCGACAACAGCGGCGTGCCAACGGCCAAAACCTGCGATCCCGCCACCGGAACAGTCAAGATACGCGGCGACTGGCATGAGACCATGAGTACGCATTGGTTCCATGATCACATGGCCGATCGCACCGCGCAGAATGTCTACAAGGGCAATGCCGCGATGATGAATTATTACAGCGCGATCGACCGAGGCAAGGAAGGGTTTCAATGCAATTACGCCAATCCCAACAATGCCAATCTGTGTTTCCCCAGCGGTACCACGCTGGACTGGGGCAACCGCGATTACGACATCAACCTGGCGATTGCCGACAAGGCCTGGGACGCGAATGGACAGTTGCACTTCAACACCTTGAATACCGACGGTTTTCTGGGCGACGCGATGACCGTCAACTGGTTATATAAACCCTATCTCGACGTGCGAGCCCGCCGTTACCGCCTACGCATGCTCGATGCCAGCGTGTCGCGCTTCTTTAAGATCGCCATCGTGCGCGAGTATAACGACGCCGGCAGCGGCGAGATGCCCGGCCCGGCCGGCTCGAACAAATCCTACAGCCGCGTGCATTTCCACATGGTCGCCAACGACGGCAATATCATGGAGCATGCGGTACCCTTTCCCAATCCACAGTCCAAGGATTTACCGGTCATGAGCATCGCCGAGCGGCATGACGTCATCATCGACTTCAGCCAGTTCCCGGCCGGAACCAAACTTTACATGGTCAATACCCTGGCATTCTCCAACGGTAAAGGCCCTGAAAAGGTGATCCCACTGGCCGACATCCTGAACGGTAGCTTTGCTCCCCAACTCCAGGCCAATAGCTGGAAGGATGACCCAACCGTCACCAAGTTTCTGGAACTTCGGGTGCAACCATACAGCGGCACAGATCTCAGCATGAATCCGGCCGACTACGAGGTGGGTAAAAAGATGATGGTTCCGCTGGTCAAATTCACCGATGCGGAACTGCAGAATGCCAAACACCGCACCTTCGAATTCGGCACCAGTAACGCCACCGACGGTAAGCCCTGGAGCATCAGGACCGATGGCGGCAAGAAATTGACGGCGGATCCTTCGGTTGTCTCGGCCGCCCCGGAACTGAATGATCTGGAAATCTGGCACTTCATCAACAGCGGCGCGAGTTGGGCGCATCCGGTGCATGTCCACTTCGAGGAAGGCCAATTATTGTTACGCGGCAACGCCGACGGCAGCAAGCACCATCCGCCGCTTTGGGAGATTGGAGCACGCAAGGATGTCTACCGTGTTTCAGGTCTGGGCGAGCCGAATATACCCGGCCTTACCCCCTTGCCGGACGAAAGTATGACCATCGACGTGGCGATTCGCTTCCGCGAGTTTCTGGGCACTTACGTGGAACACTGCCATAACACCCAGCACGAGGACACGGCCATGTTGTTGCGCTATGACGTCGAGCATCCAGGCCAGGTTATTCGGATACCGACCCCGTTGCCCAACTGGGACGGCGTCAGCTATGGTCCTACCGACCAGCTGGGCACCATCAAGACCGGCGATTTGAATGCCGAGGCCAGTTTCCAGCCCCCCGCGCAACTGACGGCGGACCTGAATAACGATACCGTGGTAAACAACCTCGACTCGGGGATCTTAAAGTCCAGCTTTCTCTACCCTGGGTTGTGGTCGGCCAACATCAATGAAGATCAGGGCGTCAACAATCTCGATACCGGGATACTTAAGTTACAGTGGTTGAATACGACAGGCTTTCCACTGCCGCCAAATAACACGCTACCTTAAATCATCTCCGGACGGGCAGGCATAGATCAACCAAACGCATGCCCGCCTGGAACCAGGATAGTGTGTTGAAACAGT
Source organism: Methylomonas sp. LL1 (assembly GCF_015711015.1). Taxonomy (NCBI): domain Bacteria; kingdom Pseudomonadati; phylum Pseudomonadota; class Gammaproteobacteria; order Methylococcales; family Methylococcaceae; genus Methylomonas; species Methylomonas sp. LL1. Next base: position 130,196 of record NZ_CP064653.1, on the reverse strand, counting down.
GGAAGAGGCTTTAGGGGTGCGATTCAAACCGAAGCGTAAATTAACGAAACGCTACGCGAAGCTGATTTTAAGTCGGTTCTCGGACCGACTGCCGAGTTGCTTTCTTTTGCTCGGCCAAAAGAAAGCAACCAAAGAAAAGGCCGCCCCAATACCGCCTGGATCCTGCGCTTCTCGCATTTGACGAGGGTTTTCTCAAGGGGCTCCCAGCCCCTCCGAAAACGAGCGGCATCCCTGCCGCTCCCCTGGCGGGCTATTCTCGTCAAATGCTGCGATGCTCGGGGCGGTATCAGGGGATTAACCCCATGCCTTCGGCATATTTCCGCTTCGCGGTTTTATTGCAAAAAAATTCGCCTGGGTCTGAACCGCCCCACCTAAAGCCCCTCCCACTCGGATCAATAACGACTCGAGTTTGTTTCGATACTCAAGGCAGTTTTCAGAGCCAGCGGCTTCTATCATCATGCCGGATGGCATGGCATACACTTTCTATCATCAAATGCCTAGAACAAGGGCACTCCAGAATAGCAAACGCACCAATCCGCAGGATCGGCAACAAATCCCGTATGATTCCGATACCGGTCATGAAGATAACCGGGATCGAACAATTTCGTCTGTTTAGTTCTCGTAGAACCGCTAAGCCATGCATGTCGGGTAGGATTGCATTCATCAACACGCAACCGGGACGATCGGCCTGGTAGGTTTTCAGAAATGCTGTTCCGGAAGCATACACTTCGACTCTAAATCCGGACATGCGCAAGGATATACCGATGGCATCGCGTACCGCCGCATCGTCGTCCAAAAAAAACACGGTCGAATCTATATTCATACCAGCCTCCTCGTTGCTGATCTAAACATTCGGCAGGCAGGGTTTTAATGCCTTTCTTGCGATGAAATTACAGCAAAAAGACCTTAAAATTGAAATACGTGCGGGCACCTACCGGCAAACGCTTAGCCGATACGATGGCTATCACGAGGCGGCTTGAGTCAGGTGGACTCGAAAGGAGGGTCGAGGCACAGCCGGCAAGTTTCACAAATATGGGCTAGTTCCAGCAGATTGGCGGCACCGGTTTTTTCCATGACCCTGGCCCGGTGAATCTCGACGGTTCGGTGGCTGATGTCCAGCTTACGGGCAATTTCCTTATTGGCAAGTCCCGATACCACCCAGGTCATGACCTCCATTTCGCGCGCCGTCAATCCACTTAGCCGGCGGCAAAGGGCTTGTTCCTCCATGGTTTTGGCGTGCATCTCGACTTCCTGTTGCAGCGCTTCCCGAACCCGTTTAATCAAAAGTTCGGAACTGACGGGCTTGGTCAGAAAATCGAGCGCGCCGGCCTTGATGACGCGAACGGTCATCGGTATGTCGCCATGCGCGGTGAGGAAGATGATGGGCAAATGGATATGGCGGCGACTGAGTTCGGCTTGCAATTCTTGGCCGTCCAGCCCAGGCATATTGACATCCAGCAGCAGGACGCCGATGTTACCGGGACAAAAACTTTCCAAAAAGTGCTCGGCGCTCTCGAACGTCCGGCAAACAAAGCCGGCTGCTTCAATCACCAGCTTCAGACTATCGCGGACCGCAAAGTCGTCGTCGACTAGAAAAACGCAAGGTTCGCTGCTCATTTCGCAAAGGGTAAGGTAAAGTGAATACTCAGGCCGCTGTCGGCATTGCGTTCCGCCCACATGCTGCCGCCGAAGGATTGAATCAAGCTGCGGCTGATAGCCAAGCCCATGCCCAAGCCGGTGGATTTGGTCGTGTAGAAAGGCTGAAATAGGGTTCTAAGCGGAATGCCGTCAGCCACGCCTTTTCCGCTGTCGCAAACGGTGACTTGTACCATGTCCGGATCGCCTTCGGCGCGGCGGGTGCTGACCGTCATGATCTCGGCGTCTTCCCCCCGTTCCCGCATCGCTTCCAGGCCATTGCCGATCAGATTGAGCAGCACTTTCTGAACCTGCAGCGAATTAGCCATTACCAAGGGTAAATCAATGGCCAGTTCCAGCTCTATCTGAAAAGCATCAAATTCCTTGTACCTCAAGATGAATTCGAGTGCCTCCTTCACCGACAGATTGATATCGACCGCCTCCCTGATGGCTTTGGTTTGTTGCAATTGGTCCAACAATTGCCGTATGACTTCCGCCGCGCGGCGGGCTTGTTGGCCGCAACTTTCCAAAACATGGGCCAGTTTTTGCGGGTCTGGACTCCCGATTTGCAGCAGTTTGAGCGCAACATCGGCATAGGAGTTGATGGCGGTCAGGGGCTGGTTTAGCTCGTGCGCGATCGCGGACGCGGTCTGCGTGGCTACCGATAACCGGAACGAGTGCTCCATCTTGTCGCGGCGCTGGGCGAGTTCCCTGGATTTCATATACTCGGTAACATCCAAATTGATGCCAAGCATCCGGTAGGGATGGTTGGCCTGGTCTCGCAACAAACCTCCGCGCGCATGAATCCAGCGGTAAGAACCATCCTTGTGCCGCAGGCGAAACTCCAGCTCATAGTCCTGTTGACCGCCGGCGATATAATTTTCCGTGGCCGTCACCACCATATCCCTATCCTCCGGATGCAGGCGGGATTCCCACTCATCCCAGCAGTTGGCTAATTCGTGCTCGTCAAAACCAATTTGCTGTTTCCATTCCGGGGACAGGTACAATGCTTGTGTCTCTAAATCCCAGTCCCAATATGCGGCATGCACCGCTTCCACGGTCAGCGCCAACCTGGCCTCGGTTTCACGCAGCATGATTTCGGCCGCTTTATGTTCGGTAATGTCGAGGTGGGTAATGATGACGCCCTCAAAACTGTGATTGACGCGTTTGGCATGCATCAGAAACCACAGTAAGCCGTCGGCGGTTGGGCACGGATATTCCATGAAGAACTCCTGCCGCTGTCCGGCAAACAACGACTCCAGGCCATTGAGAGCCTTGCTGGCACCGGAGTCGCCGGCGGCGGACCAGCGGCGGCAGACATCCAGATAATTCGCGCCCACCGAAAGTTCGCAAACCGAGCCACCCTGTTCGCGCGCGAAGCGTTCCCAAGGCTCATTGACGGAGGTTACCTTGCCCTGCTGATCCAGCAACACGACGTGTTCGGGCAACGAGTTGAGCAAATCCCGCACAAATGCCTCGCCCGCGCGTACGACCTCCATGGCCTGCTTTAGCTCGGTAATATCCTGCACCGTGCCGACCATGCGCACAGCTTCGCCATCGGGACCTGTTTCGAGTTTACCGCGTCCTTGTAACCAACGAATCGAGCCATCCGGCTTGTGAACTCGAAACTCAATCTCCGCCGGATTGTCACCCGCCGCGCAGGATTCGACCCATGCCCGCATGGCCGGCCGGTGTTCCGCATCCAACAAGGCCAGAAACTGCTCAAAGGTCAGGTTGAGATGGCTGTCGGACACGATGCCATAAAGCCGTAAACCTTCTTCACTCCAGTTTACCCGGCCGCTAGCCATATCGACTGTCCAACTACCGATGTGGGCGATGGCCTGCGACTCCGCCAGCAAACGCTGACTTTCCTTCAACTGCTCTTCGGCTTGCTTGCGCCGGCTAATGTCCTGAGTAGTGCCGAAAGCCCCTATCAGTTGCCCATTGCGATCGAATTCCAATTCAGCCTTCTCGCGCACCCATTTCAACTCGCCCGCCACCATAAGCCGATGTTCAATGTCGTAAGGCTCGCCCCGCAGACAAGCCCGCCACATCCGGTCGACGTATTCCAGGTCATCCGGATGCACGCAGCCGAGAAAAGTTTCATAGCTCATCGGCGTCCCCTTGGGAATGCCGAAAATACGGTGATTCTGGTCGGACCAGTACAATTCGTTAGCTTGCACGTTCATACGCCAACTGCCGATTTGTCCCACGGCTTGCGCGTGGTTCAAATCGTACCTGCTGTCCCTCAGCGTCTTGGTTAAGCGCCGATGAAATCCGGTAGTGGCTATCATCACCGCTGACAATATACAAAAGCCGATGTTTAAAACAACAATATCGTCGGGTGTTGAAATACAAAGCGGAATCAAGAAATAGCTATTAGCTACGAACAAGGATAACAGCATCGCGAAAATACCTTGATGCAAACCGAACCAAAAAGTGGCTTGAATAATCGCGAAAAAAAACAACAGGAATGGTGCTCGTAAACCCAGCACCGGAATATAGAACGTCGCTACAGCCGCGGCACTGACGGCCAGAAAGGCTAGGCCATAGCGCACCCAAACCGGTTGCCCGTCAACATAATCCAGAATAGCTTGAGTTTTGACGCTATGCGTTACCATCGGGACAGGGTGAAATGGTTAATCCGCTCCTTGGACGTTTATTGTTCTATAAAATGTTCGAAATCAGTTAATTAAATTTGTTAGAGACGCCGAGATAAAAGCCGGTAAGTCCAATGGTCCGATGACGCGGGACATCTAACCTACGCCGGCCACTCGTCCATCAACCGCGACAACACCATCGACACCATGGGGCAATCCATAGACTGTAGAATCAGTAGCAAATTGTTCGGGGATATTTTTACCGGCTTTGATTCGGAAAGTCCAGCGGCCGACTAAATTTGTAAGCCGTTCACTCTACGAAAGGTCAGATTAATCCGAGCCTGGCGGCTGGTTTTGTCTTCCGGCACGCTATGCAACCAATGGGTTTGAAAGGCCGGCCGCATGATCAGCAAACAACCGCTGCCCAACAAAATTCGGCCCTGTTCCGATGAACGCTTATGTTTGAAGGCAAACGCCCGCTCCGCGCCAAAGCTGACCGAGGCGATAAAGGGGTTCTCGCCTAATTCCCGTTCGTTATCCGCATGCCAACCGACATGATCGTCACCGTTTCGATAACAGTTGACCAACACCGAATTAAACGAATAATCCAGCAACGATTCGACCTTAATCCTGATCTGGCTCAGCATCTCGGTCCAGGGCCGGGTTTCCAGCAGATTGTTGCTATAGCTATAGCGTATGCCGGCATCGGCATGCCAGGTCTGCAGGCGAGGCAAGACAAACTGTCGGCCGGCGAAGTGATAACAATTATCGGGCCAGTCATGTTGGCGCAGAAAATATTGAAGAATTCGCGCGCTTTCGGCGCTAGGGTAAAATTGGTTGATGAGTTCCAGTTCCGCGCAGTCCGTCATCCGGCGACACCGTCATGGGTCTGACTCCGGAGTTTGATATACACGGCCAGCGCGCTATCCATCGTGGCGACATGTAATTGAAACCATTGCGGCAAGCGATCTCTGACAAACGAGCGCCCAAAGGCAATCAAGCCTTTATCAACCCTGGTTTTGAATTGCTTGAATTCGCCCAAGACCCGCTGGTGCTCGCCCGTATGTTCGGCCTCGGCCGGAAATCCGCACTGCCGCATCAGTTGATTTTCCAGCGCAAAGTGCTGTTCGGTATGTTGGTATAGCTGTTGAAACAAGACCGCGAAGTCGGCATCCGCCGCGTTATCCAGCTGATTCAGCAGTTGGATGAATTCGTGATGATCGTGATCGATCGCCGGGTAGCCGACGGTGAGGGTGTCGGTTTTTTCAATTAATGCCATGCTCGGTTCACCTAAAATGCTGTTTATGTTCCGCCTGAGTCAAACCCATTTAGGGCTTGGTAACAATCAACTTACCGGTCGGGCAGCTTTATGTCGGACGATAGCCTTCTTCCATCAACACCCGCCTTACCACCGGCCGCGAACACATCAAGCGATAATGAGCCAGACAATTTTCCGGCAAGACGATATCGGATTTATCGGCCCAAAATTCGACATAAAACAGGGCGGCATCGGCAATGCTGAAACTGCCCAAGGCATAACCTTGGCTGGGCAACAGATCGTTTACCAGCTGAAAACCTTGTTGCACGATGCTTAGCCCCTGAGCTTTGACCGCCTCGAAATCGGCCGGATTAGGGCTAAATTTAACGGTGGTGAATATCCTGGCGAAGCCCTGTCCATGCAAGGTGCCGACCACATAATCGATCAACTCGATCGCGCGCGCATCGCCGGCGACATCCCCCGGCAGCAATTGGGCCTTGGGATAGCTGCGCGCCAGCCAATAAGCGATGGCGGCGAACTCGGTCAGGACTGTGCCGTCATCAAGCACCAGGGCCGGAATGGTCGCCTTGGGGTTGACGGCTAAAAAATCCGGTTTTTGATGATCGCCGGCCAACAAATTGATGATATGGGCTTCGAAAACCAGTTCCAGCTCTTCCAGCAAAATATGAATCCCGGTGGAGCAGGAGCCGGGGGTTAAATAGAATTTCATCGGCATTCCAGAAAAAAGTCGTTGGCATTTATCGCAAAGCCTTGCCAGAGTTCGGCGATGTCGCGCTTTACTTGGTTCAGATAGGCGTTATCGGGTTTATGTTCGTCCGGAAAATTGGATAGGGCGCAAGAGGTGCGATGCTTATCGACCGCAAATAACAGGAATTCGTCGACAAAGCCGTCAAAGGCGGCCAGCATCCGCCGGGTTAATTGGGACAAGCCTCGATCGACCGCCACCTCGCGGCCATCGAACGGCAAGGTCTGCAAATGTTGCAAGGCTAGCTCGTAGCTCTGTTGCAGCACGGCCAGCACATTGCGCTGAAAGCAACGATCCCATTGCTGTTTGGACAAATCCTGGGCCAACAACTGTTGATACTGTTTTTGCATCAAGGGTTTGGCTTCGGCCATATAACGTTCGAACCGAGCGAGGCTATCCGTATTTGTCTGTTCCCGGCTGATCATACTTGTGACCATTGCGGCTCCTTAGGCGATTTATGGAAGTATATTTCCCCACTCAGAGAAATTTGCCGTTGACTGAGCGGACTTGTGCTCAGCGAACAACCGATTGTCGTTTCGCTGAACTGATTAAGACATTCAAGATTAGGGCCAATCCAGCACTGGCCGGCCTTTGGGCCGCCAGCCGGCCGATAGCCGCGCCAAACGGCTAGCTACCGCTGTCGCAAACCGGACAAAATCTTCCGATTTGTATCGGATCACACCGCGTCGGGAATTTAACAGCTTTTCCTCTCACCCCGCTTAAACACCAGCAGCCGATTATTGGCCGGCATCGCATGATCGGCCTGCAAATCAAGATCTATGGCCGAAGCTAAAGCCACGACGTCTTCAAAGTGTCTGATGCCGCTCAGCGGATTCCGGCTTTTCAGCCATTGATCGAAACGAGCGTTGCTTTCGCTGGTGTAGGTTCCGTGGTAATTGAATGGGCCGTAAAAACAGACCGAGGCGCCGACCCTCAGGTAACGGTCCAATCGCTCGAACAATATCCGCACCTCGTCCCAACTCATGATATGCAGAGTATTGGCGGTGAATAAGCCATCAATGGCCCGGCACGGCCATGCCGTATCGCAAACATCCAGCATTAACGGCGGCTCCAGATTACTCAATTGGGCCTGGTCCAGCCATAAGCGAATGCCGGGAATATTGTCTTGCCTATCGGTGGCTTGCCACCGGACATGCGGTAAATTCGCGGCGAAATGACAGGCATGCTGGCCGGTGCCGCTGCCGATTTCCCATACTGTTGTAGGCTGGCAAAATACCTCCTTGATGATCTCTAAAATGGCTTGCTTGTTATTTTCGGAGGCCTGCGAGAAGGGTTTCTCTATCGTCATAACGGTGCTATTGCTGTAATCTGGATGTTTTGAATGTACTGTTTTCGGAAATGGAAGTAAAACAAATCCATAACCTGACACAAATCGACGCCGATGACTGGAATCAATTGGCCGGCCTCGATGATCCTTTTCTGCGCCACGAATTTTTAGCGGCGCTGGAACAAAGCGGATCGGTCCGCGAACAGACCGGCTGGCAGCCCGCGCATTTACTGGTTTATGAGCAAGGCCAACTGCTTGCGATGATGCCGCTGTATCTGAAACGGCATTCCTGGGGCGAATATGTATTCGATCAGCAATGGGCGCAAGCCTACCGGCAATCCGGGCTGGATTATTACCCCAAGTATCTGAGCGCGATTCCGTTCACCCCCTGCCAAGGCCGGCGTTTACTGATCAAACCCGGTGTCGATTCCGGCCAAGTCCTACAAGTATTGTTCGACTTTATCCGGGATCTTGCCCATCAAAACAGCATATCCTCCTGGCATTGCCTGTTTCCGGTTTCGCCTCAATTGGAACAATTGCAATCTCTGGGAATGAGCATACGCGAAGGCGTGCAATTTCACTGGTTTAATCGCGGCTACCGTGATTTTGACGATTATTTGCAAACACTCGGCGCCGGCAAGCGCAAGATGATCAAGCGCGAGCGCCGGCGCGTGGCGGAACAAGGGATTGAATTATTGCGCATCGCCGGGTCCAATATCACCGAACCGCAATGGCAAGCGTTTTATCGGTTTTACGGCATGACCTATAGCAAAAGATACTCGCAGCCTTATCTAAACCCGGCATTCTTTCGGCAAATATCGGCTAGCATGCCCGAACAATGTTTATTGATTCTAGCAGTCAAGGACCACGACTACGTCGGCGCGGCGCTGAGTTTTGTCGGCACTGACACTCTGTACGGCCGCTATTGGGGCTGCCATGAAGAATATAACGCCCTGCATTTTGAAGCCTGTTATTACCAGGGACTGGATTATTGCATCGAACAAGGCTTGCGGCGCTTCGATTCCGGCGCGCAAGGCGAGCACAAGATTTCCCGTGGCTTCGAACCCGTCACCACCTACTCCGCGCATTGGATACAAGATACCCGCTTCGCTCAAGCCATTGCCGACTTTGTCGGACGCGAGCAAAAAGCCATCCAAGCTTATAAACAGGATGCGGCGAGTTATCTGCCGTTTAAGCAATCCGGTTTGGAAAGAAGTGGTTAGAGCCGAAGAATTCGATTGCTTGCCGCCAGCCCCGCTTGAAAACCTAAAACGGCTTTGCAAACCGGGCTATTTTCCTGAAAGGTACACCAAAACCACTGTTCCCTGGCTATACAGTCCCAGGCACTATCGGGCCAATGTCAGTCCAGCACGGACTCGGACTACCCCCAACCGGGATAGCCCGATATTGGATTAATTAATTGGTAGTTGAACGCTTCCGGCGTGATATGCCGATAAAGCCCGCCAAAGCCGAGCCGAATAGCCAAACCGCGCCGGGAACGGGGACTTGTGCCGGGAATTCGATAGGGCCATTCAAGTTCGCCGCGATCATTTGCTGACCGATCAAGCGGCCGACATAAAGATCGATGTTATTTGCATCATCCGCGAGATCATCTTCGCAAGTACCGACGTCGGTACATGTAGCTTCATGTTCTTCGTTGTAAGTACCGGCAAAGGCAAAATATTGATAGGTTCTCAATACCTGCTCGGCATTAACGCCTGCTTCCTGCTCGCCGCTATCGAGTTTATTTTGTGGATCATCGGGATCCAGTGCCAGACGGCGCTGTAGCAGTCTCCATTCCACTTCTACCGCATTAGCATCATTCTTGTCGGCGATTTTGTCCGGATTATTGGCCATCAAATCATCAAGATCGGCCATGTGATCTATATCAAGCTCGGTCTTCATGACCTTTACCCAAACCGCATCGGAAAATTTTTGGCTTTGCGGCGCCTCGGGAGCTTCGGGCGCTTCCACCACAAACTGCACGACGGCGGGCTGCTGAGGGTTTCCAGGCGCTTGGGGAGCGGGCTGAACCACGTTGACGATAGGAGCCCCAATCAAGTTTACCGCCGTACTGCGGTTACCCGATTGATCCAGCCAGTAATAACGGGAGGCGGTTGGATTGCCATTCAGCGCTAGGCCAAAATGCTCGCAACCGTCGATAGTTATACAGGAGTGGCCGCCGGTGTTGGTGATAGGCGTTGTGTAAGGCGCCGTGGCATGTACGCCCCCATCGTAGTAACGAATAATGGTATTTCCATTGACACCGCTTACCTGCCCGGAGCCGTAATGCCAGTTCTGGAAGGTGTAGTAGTTGCCGTTATAATTAGCGATTGAAGACGGATCCAGGCCTTCCAATTCAATTTCAAACCCATAATAGGAGTTGGTGGTTGAGTCATTAAAAACGTCGAAATTGCCCAAAGTACCGTAGGTGGTACTCGCCATGGCCGTATTAGCTCCAATTAATCCAGCGCCGCCTAGTAAGGCGGCAATTAATTTTTTAGTCATCATTAAAATTTCCCTGCTAGGAGTTTATAAAAGAAGCCGTCCCAATTGGTTGGACAATTCAGAAATAGTCTTGACTGAAACCCATCCACTGTTGAAAGGCTAGCCACCATAGCTCGGCAAGATAAATTTAAGCTTAAAAATTGATTAAACTCACATTATTGTCATCCCGTTCAACTTGCGAGGAACGCAACTTTCTGCCTGTCAATCTAGCATTGACCGGGTTTTCCCCATGCAATCGACCGGCCATCGCAACATTCTCGTTGTTGGTTGTTTATCGAAACATTGCCGACTCTGCCAAGTTAATATGAAACCAAGCTGAATAATTACCCGGCATTGCACTAGAATCTTCACGGCAATTCCCCTCTCAAAACGACACAAAAATTACAATGCGGCTATTACTTGTGGAAGACGATCCCGATTTAGCAAGGTCTTTAAAATCGGAGCTGAAAATGGCGGGCTTTGCCGTCGATGTGGCATGCGACGGCAAGAGCGGAGAGTATTTGGGCCTAACCGAAAGCTATGATATTGCCATCCTCGATCTGGGATTGCCTAAACTACCGGGGCTGGAGGTATTGCGACAGTGGCGGCAAGCCGGAAACAATCTACCGGTGATTGTTTTGACCGCCCGCGATGCCTGGCATGAGAAGGTCGATGGTTTCAAGGCCGGCGCTGATGATTATTTGGCTAAACCTTTTCATATTGAAGAACTTCTAGCACGGGTACAGGCATTATTGAAACGTTTGCATGGCTTCGCTCAGCCTCAACTGCTCCATTCAGGAGTAGCGTTGGATGAAGAGCGAAAAACCGTTTGCATCGATGCCGGTCAGCCAGTTGAACTGACCGCAATCGAATTTAGGCTGTTACGTTACTTCATGCTTCACCCCGGGCAAATTTTGACTAAAAGCCATTTGCTTGAGCATGTCTATCAGCTGGACACCGATCCGGACAGCAATGTTATCGAAGTCTACATCAACCGCTTACGCAGAAAACTAGGCAAGGATTTGATCGTTACCCGCCGAGGTCATGGTTATTTTTTTGGTGAAAAAACCTGATGTCTTTGCGACGGCGGCTTAATCGCGGTTTAGCCATCATTCTTTGCGTGATTTTTGCCGCGCATTGGTCGGCGGCGGACTGGGTGATTCGGGCTGTTGCCGAAAAACAGATGTTGACTCGATTGACTCACGACGGTGACTCATTGCTGGACACTTTGAGCGTGGATGCGAACGGCCAACTCAGGTTTGATAGTTCGCATGCCGGTTCCGTATACGGACAAGCCTATTCTGGCCATTATTTCGTCATACATATTGGCGACCGGGTGTTTTATTCGGTTTCATTGCAGGGACAAACCCTGCCGTTCGCGCCGACGCCAAAACAAACCAGCCGACAATACCACTTCGATACCGGGCCCCATCAGCAACCGTTGCTGGTGTTGAGCCGGGGCTTCGAAAAATTTGGACATCAGGTCAGCATTAGCATTGCCGAGGATTTAACCGATATTGGCCACGACATCCTTGGCATTCGCATAGCGTATTTCGGCTTGAGTTTACTGGTTTTAGCGGCGGCCATTCTGTTGCAAACCTCCGATGTCCGACGGGCACTCATGCCGATCAAAGCGGTTCGCCGGGAACTGGCTCAGATTGCCAACGGTAATCAGCAACAAATCAACACCCTGGTGCCGGTGGAAATTCGGCCGTTGGTCAAGGAAGTCAATCGTTTGTTGCTGCTGGTCGAGCGGCGCCTGAATCAGTCGCGCACGGCTATCGGCAACCTGGCACATGCCCTAAAAACACCGCTGGCGATGTTGTTTCGCCTGGCCGAAGACCCGATCCTGCGCGAGCATCCGGATTTTCGGCAACAATTTCAGCAACAAAATGACGCCATCTTGCAGCGTATCGATCGAGAGCTTAAACGCGCGCGCATATCCGGCAGCTTCCAAACTGGCGCGGCGTTTAATCCGCATTTGGAATTAACCGCGGTAGTCAATCTGTTACGCAACATCTATAGCGATAAACAATTTGATGTTGAAGTTCGCGTTCCCGATCAATTGATGCGTTACGATCGCGAAGACATGTTGGAGCTTATCGGCAATCTGTTGGATAACGCCTTCAAATGGGCCAGACGGCGGATTCTGGTCGAAGTGGATTGTCGCTACGGCGCCATTATCAGGGTATCGGATGACGGCCCAGGCTGCACCGAGGCCGAGATTGCACAACTCAGCCAACGGGGAATGCGCCTTGATGAAGCCGTCCAAGGCCATGGCCTTGGATTGGCTATCGTTCGCGATATTGCCGAATTTTATGCTGGAAGCCTGCAGATTGGTCGCTCTTCACAACTTGGCGGCCTATCGGTTACCGTTCAATTACCCCACTAAACCTATAAGCCATTGATCAAAACCCCCCATACTCCCAAGGCTATCGGCATTTGAACGATTACTGTTTTAACCGGAATACATGTCCTATCAACCGGAACCGCCGGATCAAATGCGCGGCTACTATCGCTTGCTAAAAAATCATACAATCAGGCTCCATCAGACAACCCGCGGAAAACTCATGATCGATTGGAACACCACCCATGCGGCCATCTGGCGCCAGCGCCAAGCCTATCTACGCCCGGTTCGTCAAACCGACCCGATTCGCCTGGATCAATTGCTGGGCATCGATTCGCAAAAACAACAGCTGATCGCCAATACCGAACGCTTTCTGGCAAACAAACCCGCCAACAACGCATTGTTGTGGGGCGCGCGCGGCACCGGCAAGTCCTCGCTGGTCAAGGCCTTGTTGAACACTTATAAAGACCGGGGCTTGCGCATCATCGAAGTGGATAAACAGGACTTGTTGTATCTGCCGGAAATCGTCGACAGCATCCGCGAACACGACCAGCGCTTCATCATCTATTGCGACGACTTGTCGTTCGAAAGCGGCGATAGCCTGTACAAACCGTTGAAAAGCGTACTGGAAGGTTCGATAGAGCTGCCACCGGACAACGTGCTGTTTTACGCCACCTCGAATCGCCGGCATTTGCTGCCGGAACATATGCGCGACAATCTGGAGACGCAATTGGTGGACGGAGAAGTGCATTATTCCGACACCATCGAAGAAAAAATCTCGTTGTCGGACCGTTTCGGTTTACGGCTGGCTTTTTACCCGCAACAAACCCAAGCCTATCTGGAAATAGTCGACAGCTATTTCGTCGATTTCAACGGCGACCGCGAAACCTTGCACAAAGCGGCCCTGGATTTTGCCCATCAAAATGCCGCCAAAAACGGCCGCAGCGCCAAACAATTCTTTAATGCTTATTGCCAAATCCAACGCGAATGACAGTTGAGCGATCCGATTTTCGATCCATTTTCTTCTCTTTAGGCGTCCGTTCAGCCTTTTTACGCTACGGACTGACGCTGCTGGTGGTCGCGGCCGCCACGCTGGCTACGCTTTATATTCCCGTGTTTGCCGAACAGGTTGCATTTCTGTTGTTTTTCTTCGGCATTATTCATAGCTCTTTCTGGCTGGGACGGAATCCTGGCATCCTGGCGACAATTTTATCCTTGATCGCGGTCAATGCGCTGATCTTGCTACCAAGGGGCATCGAACTCCATAACCTGTTGATTTTGAATAGCTGCTTTTGCCTGGTCTCGGCCTACATTATCGCCACGGCCAGTTCCCATGGACGATCGGCCGAAGCCCTATGGCAAAGCCACCAAGACTTGAATCTGGCGCAATCGGTCGGACAAATCGGCAACTGGCGCATTAACGTCCAACGTAACGAATTGCTTTGGTCGGATCAGACTCACCGTATTTTCGGTATAGCCAAGGGTCCGCCGATGACCTACCAAACCTTTCTTTCCGCCGTGCATCCCGATGACCGGGCCTATGTCGACCGGATGTGGCAAGCCGCCATGCACGGCGAACCCTACAATATCGAACATAGGCTGCTTGTCGCCGGCGAGGTAAAATGGGTCCGGGAGAGAGCCGTACTGGAATTCGATCAAAACGGCAATTTAGTCGGCGGGTTCGGCACCGCCCAGGATATTACCGAACAGAAGCGAAGCAAGCTGGCCCTGTTGGAAAGTCAGCGGCGCTATTCCGGAATTGTCGAATCCGCGATAGATGCGATTATTACTATCGGCGCCGATCAACGTATTGTGCTATTCAACTCGGCGGCGGAAAAAATGTTCGGTTGCAAGGCTGACCAGGTAATCGGCGAAACTCTCGACCGCTTTATTCCCGAGCGGTTTCGTAGCGCTCACGAGGCGCATATCCGCGCTTTCGACCTTCACGGCATCACCAGCCGTAAGCAGGGTGAACTTAAGGCTGTTACCGGCCTGCGAGCCAATGGCGAGGAGTTCCCCATCGAGGCCTCCCTGGCCCAGTTCGAAATCGACGGCAAGAAAAAGTTTACCGCCATTCTGCGCGATGTGTCGGAACGGGTACGAATAGAGTTTGCATTAACGGAACGGTTAAGGTTGCAGGATCAACTGGTCAAGGTTGCCTCGACAGTGCCGGGACTGATTTATTCGTTCCGTTTGCGTCCGGACGGCAGCTCTTGCATGCCCTACGCCAGTCCCTTTATCGAATCGATCCTCGGATTCGGCTTCGATCAGGTTGAAACAGATTTTAGCCCGGTATTCGCCCGTATTCATCCCAATGACATCGGCCGCATTCAGGCATCGATCGCCGAATCCGCCCGCACCCTGCAACCCTGGCGAAATTCATTTCGCTACCAGCATCCGGCCAAGGGTGAAATCTGGATCGAGGGCCATTCCATGCCGCTACGCGAGGAGGATGGCGGCACGCTCTGGCATGGCTATATCCAGGACGTCAGCGCTCGGATTCAGGCCGAAAAGGAGTTGCAAGAACGCATCGACCGTTACGAACTGGTACTGGATGGCGCTCAAGACGCAATTTGGGACTGGGATATCGTCAATAAGCAAGTGCATTATTCTTCCCGCTGGAAGGCTTTGCGCGGCTATGCCGAAAACGAAGTCGGCAGCGGCGAGGAAGTATGGCAAGCCAACATTCATCCCGACGACCTAAGCCGCGTGCTGGCGGCCTTACAATGCCATTTCGAGGGCAATAGCCCGGTATTTAGCCAGGAATACCGCATCCGCTGTAAGGACGGCTCCTGGAAATGGATATTGGACCGCGGTATTGCCCAAAAAAACAGCGATGGAAAAGTAATCCGCATGGCCGGCTCGGAAAGCGATATTACCCACCGCAAAAGGGTCGAAACGGCATTGCGCGAGCGAGAAAGGGAGTTGCGCTTGATTATGGATGCGACGCCGGCGCTGATCTCCTATGTCGATACCGATTTCCGTTATTTGCGGGTCAATGCGACCTATGAAAAATGGTTCGAGGTTGGCGCGGAAAAGATTATTGGACAGCGGGTACCGGAAATTATTGGCGAAAACGCCTGGAACATGGTCCGCCCCTATCTTGAACAGGCACTCGCCGGTAGGCAGGTAAACTTCGACCAGCAAATTGCCTATGGAAACCATCAACCCCGCTGGGTGCAAGCTACTTATATCCCTAACCGCGATGCCGGCGGAACAATCACCGGCATCGTGATTCATGTCGTCGACATTGAGGATCGAAAACAAGCCGTGCAACAAATTGCTCAATTAAACAAAGACTTGCTGCGCCGAGTAGATGAAATGCAGGCTATTTTCAATACCGTGCCGATCGGACTGAGCATCGCCGATGGCACGAACGGTCCGACTATTCGAGGTAATCCGGCGCTAGAACGGATATTCGGCGTACCGGCGGGAACCGATCTGGCCCAGCTTAGCCAGGTCATGCCGGCTGTTTGCCTGATGCAAAACGGACGCACGTTGACGGCCGAGGAGTTGCCGACGCAGCGCGCCATCCGAGGTGAAGCGGTCAGCAACCAAATCGTAACCCTGTTGGGCCAAGACGGTTTGCAAATGACATTACTCAGCAATGCGTCGCCCTTGTTCGACGAATCCGGACAACCTCGGGGCGCGGTAGGCGCCTTTTTGGACATCACGCCACTCAAGCAAGCCGAAGAATCGTTAGCGAAGAGCCAGCTGCAATTTCGGCTGTTCGTCGAGCAGGCGCCGCTCAGTGTCGCGATGCTCGACCTGGACATGAACTATTTAGTCACTAGCCGCCGCTGGCTTGATGAGTTCGGGCGCGGATACGCCGATTTGATTGGCCGTAATCACTATGCCGTAAACCCTGATCTCCCCACGGAATGGAAAAAAGTCTATCAATTGGCACGGATAGGCGCCTACCTGAAAAACGACGACGACCTTTGGATCCAGGCCGACGGTAGCCGCCATTGGCTGTGCTGGGCGGCCTATCCCTGGACCACCCCGGAGGGACGGATCGGCGGGATTATGATTTCCTGCGAGGATATCAGCGCGCGCCGCCAGGCCGAGCAGGAATTACGTAATTCCGAGGCGCGTCTGGCACTGGTGGTCGACGAGGTAAAGGCCGGGTATTGGGACTGGGACCTGATTTCGCGCCAGTTATTCTTGTCGGCGGAATTGAAACGGCAAATCGGCTTTGACGACAACGAATCACTGAACCAACGAGAGGAATGGGAGCGCCGCCTGCATCCGGACGACCGGGCTTTTGTCTTGAACTTGATAGAAGATTACATGGCCTGGCACCAGCCAAATTACGAAGCGGAGTTTCGCCTGCTGCACAGGGATGGTTCGTATCGATGGATTCATTCCCGTGGCGTGTTGTTGAGAGACGCCAACAATCAGCCCTATCGGATGCTCGGCATCAATTTGGACATCACCGACTACATCAAGCAAAGGGAACTAAACGAGCGGCGCGATAAAATGGAACAATCGTTTCGATTAAATGTAGCAGTCCAGACCGCCGCCGCGATCGCCCACGAATTGAATCAGCCGCTGATCGCCATCTCGTCCTATGCCGACGTGGCATTGCACCTGTTGCAATCCGAAATTCCCAATCCGCAAAAACTCCGCCAGATTCTGGAGAAAAGTTCCGCGCAAGCGCAGCGTGCCGGCGAAGTCATACGCCAATTATTGGCGCTATTGCAAAAAGGGGAAAACCCCGGAGAGCCGTTGGACATCAATACTGCCGTCCATGAAGCGATCGACTTGGCTAATGCGGACGGACTCCTGGACGACTATAAAATTGAACTGGATCTGGCAACCGGGCTACCCCAGGTTAAGGCCAATGCCCTACAAGTGCAGAAGGTGTTAAATAATTTGTTGCGTAATGGCCTGGAGTCCATGCGGGAACAGGGTGCAAAAGCCGAAACGCTGACCCTGACAACCCATCGCCATGAAGCCGATCCATCGATGGTGCGGGTAACGGTGCGCGACAGCGGAATAGGTGTCGCGGATGCCGCCTCGCTTGGAAAAATCTTCCAACCCTTCTACACCACCAAGCCCGCTGGTTTAGGCATGGGCCTTGCCATCAGCCGCTCGTTAATTGCCGCGCATGGCGGAAAAATGTGGGCCGAACAAAATGCCGGCAACGGCATCGCTATTCACTTCACATTACCCTTCCTGGTCTGAAGCCTCGGCCCTTGCATCGATCGGCGATGACGGCGCGGGACAATTTTCGACGGGCCACCGGAAACAGCAATAGCCAAACTGCTATTGGATTCAGGTTTTCAAGTAAGTGCTCGCACGGATTTGCTTGTACGTTTTTCTAGGCTTTAATCCCACAACAGCCCCACCACGGAAGTTTCCCAAAACAATTGTGGGGAGCCATGCGGAATCAGGCTTAAAGCAGCCCGCATCTGTTGTGGGGAAACTTTACAGTTCTAAGGGGGGTAAGCACTCGAGGCATAGATCCAAATAGGAGCCGACCATGGATACTCATTATGAAAAGTTCGAGATTGCAACCGTCATCCGCGATTTCTGGCTAGTCGACTCCGATTCGTATCAGCGAAAATACCGCACTGGCCACGAAAAACCCTTGGTGCCGGGCTTTTATATCGTCAACTGGCCAGACCACATTCGGGAAAGACGATTTAACGAACACGCCGAGTTCCACGGCCCCTTCGGGACCCGCCAACAAGCTCAAGCCACTCTGGAACAGATGCAAAAGGCATGGAAACGCATCGTATCGACAAGCGCCGATACACCACCAATGCCCGAGCTTATCGATAAAGAAGCCGAACTTACCCCAGACCGGTGCCTCCCTGACAAAGGGGCAAATGATTAACACGGGATTTCAGCGGGGACCGGCACGCTTTCTGATTCAATAAAAAACCCTGAACAAGCGCTGAATCTGGTCAAACTCATACAAATAAGGATTAGCCGCGTAGAGTATGCATCACATACCATTTTCAATGTTTCCGATGAATCAAACGCCAAAAAGGTACGCAATGCGTACCCTACATAACTAAAATTGTTCGTGGCAAGCCCCTGTTTCTGGGGCATTCCAATAAGGCCAGTGGCGAGGCGCATCGGTCGCGACAGATGCGCCTCCTTGCGTCGGCACATCCTATCGGCATCGAGTTTTAGCGCACCTTATCGCGTTGCTTCAGCAGCCGTTGCCGCCACGCCAACGGGACTCAATGGCCCATTTAGTGGGGTACCGGCAGGTGGTGGGCGCATGCCATCTGTACAGACAATACTTTGTCCATTCGCTGCACATAATGGATCAAGTCCAAGAGGATCGGTGAGATTTAGCGGATTATTGTTTACATAGGTGTAAGTATTAACGCCGCCAGGTATTATTCATTACTTTCAGTTGTTAGGGCCAAGCATTAGCTTCATTGCATGCGTTTCTAATAATTTTATCTCTAGGTTCGGAAAAAGTTGTCAAAATGCGAGATTTATCTTCATTAGGTTTTTCAGGGAGATTTAAACCTTCCTTAATTATAGATTCAACATCAAATCCACCAATTAAGTGATAGCGAAATTGAGGTAACTGTATATTGTACTCTGTTGCTATTCCTAATATGGTTATTTCATCATTATCTTTTCCGTAGTTAAAACCATATAACCCAGAGTTACCACCCCCAGGAATAAACCAGGTACATACTAAATGTTTCTCCCCTGTTTTAATCTTGCCTCTAAGCGGCTTTACGACCTCTACTTGAATAATCGCAACAGATAATGCCTCACCGGAATCAGTTACATATCCATTTTCTATTATCTTATATCCTGACGTCTTTCCAAAAAAAATGGTATCCGACTCAGGAACAATAGACGACTTAATTATTTCTAAAAAATCTTTATAACCTGCTTGCACATCAAAAGAGACGAGCAAAATAAAACTTAGCAATAAATAATAGCGTTTATCTAAAATTATATTCATACATTCCCCTATATTTTGCCTTTAATTGATCACTTGCAAACTTACCATAGGCTTCATTGAATTTATCTTTCCATTTTGTGCATTGTAAGTTTGTGCAGCTAACATAAATAAATTGCCTGCATTACCTGACTGACCTACTAAAATCAGGTCAAGCCCCAATGGGTCAATGGCATTTAATGGATTGTTATTTACATAGGTGTATATGTTTAGGCCACACCGTCATACACTCATCTACTACGTCATACCGTTATTTTTTCTCCGATGTAATTCCTGGCAAAAACACAGGGCAATTTAACTGTTTGGTTTGATCACCAGGCAATGGTACGAATTCAACTCTATCAGTCCCAGGCCATTTTTTTGAATTAAAGAATCCTGTTGCTTTGAAAGATTTAATTTGAACAGATTGAGTATTTGAAAAGTCCAACTCTAGCTTTATTTTTGCGGGAGATGAATGAGGAGTTCTTTCAAAAACATCTAATTCAAGAACATTATCATTGAGATTAGCCTCTAATGATCCTGCCCATGAAACCCAGGAGTCAACTGTCGGAGTAAAACTTAATGAACCATTTTTATCATTGACACATTCATTCATTGAAATACGTTCAAGACTACAACCATCTGAAGCACAATGTATATTGAATATATATATCCCGTGATCTAATTTATCATCATCTTTATTTGACGCTGCAATTGTAAGAAAAATGGGTCTTTCAATTCCTCTAACTTTCGAATTATCTTCTGCAAAAGCAAATTTTATATTACAAAAAATTGCAATAAATAAAAAAACAATACCTATATATTTACTTATTTTTAACATATTTTAAAAGCATTCCAAAAATAGTTCTTAAATGAAAATCAAGCTATGGTTGCCCACAGCACATAGAATTTTTATCGCAACGTGGTGGTTTTCTACGTCTATTAAATTCATTGATTAACCGTTGAGTTGCCCGGTTCCTTGCCTGGTCATAAGGATAGCCTTTTCCATTATTATCTTCTTGGCGTGGATCCTTTGGATCTAGTTTTGAATGAATAGCCTCATGAATGATTGTATCAAGTAGCTTACCAGCTTCCACATCATTGAGATCAGCAAGATACCGGTCATCAAGCCAAGTGTCGAGGGCACCACGTGTAGTTGCCGCAACAATAGTAGGGTCATGATAAATGCTTTCCAAATCTTTTATTGGATAGTAATCAGGAAACTTTAGATCGGGTTGAGTTTCAACTGCTAATTGTCTGGCTACGTAAATATCTTCTAACGTTAATCCCAATGGATCGATATAACGTAAGGGATTGTTTCGCACATAGGTGTAAGTATTAATGCCCCCCGCCAACCCAATCGGGTCGCTCTGCAAATACCGTCCTGTACCCGGATCGTAATATCGCTGCATATTGTAATGCCAACCAGTTTCGGCGTCGAAATATTGGCCGGGCAGGCGCAGGTTTTGGGTGATACCGGCCAGGGTGATGGTGGTTTGGCCGAAAGGATCGTAGTCGGCGCTCCAGACCGTTTGGCCTTGTTGGTCGCTGACTTTCAGCGGCGCACCCAGGTGGTTGTTGTGATAGTAACGGATGTCGCTTGTGCCGCTTAAGGTGTCGTCGATGCGCGCCAGGGGCTGGCCATCCAGGTAGGCATACTGGATGACGCTATAGTCCGGCAAGCTGGCCAGCCAGCCCCATTCGACCAGTAGCCGGCCCTCGCTGTCGTAACTCATCATATCCATGTCCAGCAGTGCCACTTTTCGAATCCGCCGGCCGAAGGCATCGTAGTCGTAACGGCCTTTCTGTACGCCGCCTTGGGTGACGGATGACAGTCGCTGGTCGGGCGCATAGTTGTTGGTTCGGGCGCCGATTTGGCTAATATGCCCTTGCGGGTTCGTCGCATAGGTTGTCACACTACCATTGCGGTTGACGCTGCCGAGTCTTTGACTGACGAGGTCGTATTGGTAGCCGGTATGAACGGTGTCCACATCCAACGTGCTACGGTTACCGACGGGGTCGTAGCCATAGCCTCGAGATTGGTAAGTCAAATGGGTGCCCAGCGTGGTAACCAATCGATCTAGTTCATCATAGGTATAGGCTTCCTCTTTGACCGTGCCAGTGTCGTCGCTTTGTGTGGCGATATTACCTACGGCATCGTATGTGTAGCGCTGCATAAAAACACTGCCGGCCGTTTCGGCGTTCAGGCGGTAATCCTCGTTGTAATTTCGGTTTATGCTCAAGCCATTGCCGTAATCCAGACTTTTGATCGGACCGAACGGCAAATGGACGACGTTGTCGGCCAAAATATGGGTAGCAGTGCCGTTCGTGCCGCTTTCAACGACTTGTACTCTACGTACTTGACCTGTTGCGTCGTAAAGATTTTGGATGGTGCTCACGGTCGGAGAGAACGTACCTGTCACTTGAGTTCCGATCGGTTGTCCATCGGCGTTGTAAGTGTATCCAGTCGCGGTGAAGGTACTCTGGCTGGCGTAGTAAACAGTGTTATTTGTCAGATTGCCTCGCAAATCGAATTGTTGCTTGGTTTCAATACTCCCTCGGCGAGCGCTAGACAGGTAGCCTTTTTGGCCGGCCCAGCCTTGGACGGTTCCATCGTAACTATTGACGACGTCCGCTTCCGTGCCCGGATAATCAATACCGAGCAGGCGGTTCAAGACATCGTAGCTGTAATTGGCCGTGATGTTGCCGGCATCGGTTTTTTGCGACATGTTGCCGGCGCTGTCGTAGCTATATTGGCTGGTGCCGGTATTGGGACTGTCGAGTTGAGTCAGATCGCCCAAGCCGTTGAAGCTATAGAGCGTACTGTGGTTGTTGGCGTCGGTGACTTGGGTGAGGCGGTCCAGGGCGTTGTACACGTAGTCGGTTTGGCCATTGAGGGCGTCGGTGCTGCGAATCAAGCGGTCCAAACTGTCATATTGCTGCTGGGTGGCATGACCATTAGCATCGGTGATTTTAGTCAGATTGCCGTTGGGGTCGTATTGGTATTGTGTGGTCTGATTGTAGGCGCCGATGTCCTGAGCCAGTCGCGACAGGGCATCGTAAACCCGGCTGTGGGTTTTGACGACCGTGCCGGCGGCATCCAAGATTTCTTCCTTAGTCCGGTTGCCCATCGCATCCAGGGTGTAATGGATTTTACCGCCCAGTGCATCGGTGATGTCGGTCAGGCGGTGGGCAGCATCATAGGTATAACGGTAATAAACGCCGGAGGGCTGAGTGACTTGGGTCAGGTTGCCGGCTCTGTCGTAGGTATAAAGGGTGGCGTTGCCGTCGACGGTTTTTTGCGTCAGTCGACCGCGCGGGTCGTAGGCAAAGCTGACGACCAAGCCATTGGGATCGGTCAGGCTCAGCAAATGGCCGTTGGCGTCGTAAGCGGTAAAGGTAGTGACGTGGCCCAGGGCATTGGTGACGGTCCAAAGGTCGCCGGGTTTGTGGCTGGCGCTGCTGTCGGCGTAATAGGTGTTAGTGGTGATGTCGTTGACGTCGGTGCGCGGGCCGTCGGCGGTGAGGATTTGGCCTAGGTTATTGTAGGTGTAGTTCCAAGTCCTACTTTGCTGGGTTGCGGTGTCGGTGACGGTTTTTTGCAGCAGGTTGCCGGCGGCATCGTAATCAAAGTGGATGCGTTGCCCGGCTTGATCGATTTGCGACGGCAAGCGGTAATTGACATGCCATTGGGTGCTGACTTTACGAATGCTGCTGCCGGCGAGTGGCGTGTACGCCGCCAGATCAGCAGGACAGCCGGCAACGACGGGCAAGCCTTCGACGCGAACGGTTTCCAGATTGCGGTTCAAGTCATAGGCATGGCAACTCAGGTTACCGTTGAAGTCGGTGCGGCTGGCGATGTTGCCGTTAGTGTCGTAGCCGAGGTTACTGGCCGAGGCGGCGCAGCCGGCACCGGCCGGTTGATCCGAGCCCGTGGCTTTTACAACCCCTAACACGGTGGTGAATCGAGTCGTCCTGATTGTGCCTAAGGGATCGGTAATGACGGTATTGCTACCGTCCTGGGCATAGTTAAGGCTATATTTCTCCACACCGCCGGCATGTTCGGTCGAAATCGCCTTACCTTGCGCATCGTATCGATAACTGGCGTAACGCACGCCGTTTTCATCGATGATGCCGGTCAGGGCATTGGGTTGACCAGTATAACCGGTATTATTTAGCTCACCATACACGTAGGTTTTCTTAGGATTATCCGTGACTATGCTTGGCGTTTCGTCGGGATAAGTAACCGTAGTCAGATTGCCCTTAGTATCGTAAGCATATTTCGTCATATTTCTATCGGGAAGGGTGACAAAAACAATCTGAGCGGAGCTGTTATAGGTAAAACTAAGATTTCGGCCGAAATGGTCTGTAACCTGTATCAATAGACCCGCATAAGGCGCTATCGATGTAGGTGTTGAGGCATTACTGTAAATCAGGTCTTGACCAAGGCCTAATCGATTGCTGATATTAAGTAATCTTCCGCTCGCGTCGTAAGTTTCTACGACATCATTTTCAGCCGAATAGCGCCAACCCATTCGCATACCACCTGAATCAGTCAATTCCGTGAGACTGTCAATGACATCGGCATCCGGCAGCCAGCTATTTCCAACCCGCCTGAATGTATATTCCTTACCGTCAGCCCGGCTTATCTGTATCTCGGTTTCGGTATTAACTTTAATCGAGTTTGCAAAATTATGTCGCCAGTTTTTTCCGACAGCGCTATTCACCGCAACTAATGAACTGTTATAGAACCGTTCGAAAACTAATGGGAATTGGCTCGAGCCTTGGTAATCGATTTCGGCTTGAAATTTTGTTCCCATTCCGGCATTAATTGGATTCCCTTCCGTTTCATTACAATTCGGCTGTCCCTTATTCTTTTTTTCCTCTTTAATAATGGAACAATTGCCGGATGGGAATACTCTGGTTTGGTTTGCGGGGCAAGTAGCATAACCGGTATCACAAGTTAACCACTCCACAGTCCAGCTCGCCGAGCCATCTGGACCTTTAGTAGGCCAAGGATATGCGCCAACTTTGATATTTCTTTTTAAGGTATTCTGTGGAATACATTTTGAACTAGTCCCCCCGCCGTTAACCGAACCCGATTGAGAATCGCCTGGACAGCCTACGCATGCAAACCAAGCAGCATAGGCAGCGGATTGATTTGGATAAAAAAAATAGAACTTATTAGTTGCAAATGAAGCAGTCGAAATCAACAATAAATATAAAATGAAGATTTTCTTTGTTAGCCGCAAAAAATCGCCAATATATGCTTTTGATAACTCGAAACGCCCAAACTCTATCCAGAACCCATCGCGTTGAGAACAATTCGTTGAAACTCTATTGGCTAGCTTTGTGTTGAAATTGATTCCTTTCATATTTCTAAATTTCCTATTCTAAGGCCGTATGTTTGATCAAAAACTCTACCGGAATATATCTGGTTTTTCAAATAATCTGTTCCCAGCCTATTTTTTACATTCCTAGCGGCTTCAGGGCCTTATCCATCACCTGTAGATTTGTCCCTAGCGCTTCTGGGAGAATACCTAATACTTTTGGTGGCATTCCCAACAGCATTGGGGTATCGCCTGGAATCGCCGGATAGGTTCCTGTCCGTGATAGCTATTTGCCCTGCAGCACTGGGGAGTTATCTAACGACGCCGGTGATTTTCCCAGGGTTGCTGGATATGGTTCCAGCACCAGCAGCGATGTCACCAGCACAGTTATTGGCAACTCTGCTCCAACATCCGGCAAAAAGGAAGCGGAAGTGGAAGGGTGCGCTGCTCGTGGATGCTAAAATGGGCAAAAAAGGCATCAATCCCATGATCAGTCTCTGTCGTAATCGCTACGAACAAGGCTGGGTAGAGCAACGTGAAACCCAGCGACTGCTTTGAAATAACCCAACTCCTTCGCATTCAAAATGCTTGTTGAAACTTATCGGCTTCAAAGCTGAGGTTCATTATTATTCAACCCAGCCTTCTGCAAACCCAACATCGGCTTATTATCAATTTGCGACCATTGGCAAAACCGGAGCGAATGTCGCTTGAGGTCGACAGCGGCATATACGGATTTTGCTCCACAAAACCAGTCAGTTAGTCACTTCATAAATTGTTAGGTTTCATTTCGCTATTATGAGATTTGATACTGGCACAACTCCGGATTCAATAAAAAACCCTGAACAAGCGCTGAATCTGGTCAAACTCATACAAATAAGGTTTAGCCACATCGTGGTTGGCGGCCACCACAATCAGATCGTGGGAAAACACCGAGGTGTTATACCAGTTGAAGCTGCCTTCGATAACGATGTAATCGTCGATCACGCAATACTTGGAATGGATGGGCGAATACGGCACAGGTAGATCATCCTGCCCATACACCAGGCCTACTCGTATCCCAGCCCACTTCAAGCGCTGTACCGCCGGCAGCAAGGGCCGGTTCAACTCCTCGTGCATCGGCCGCTCAACCCCGATCCGCCCCTGCCGGGCCAGGTGGCCATTGAACAGCATTTGCACATCAACGCCCCGCTCCTTGGCTTGAATTAGGGCGCTCACCACGCTGTCATGATGATCGCCGAGCAAATCGCCGATTAAAAACAGACAAATCTTGATCGAATGCCGCGCCCGGTGAATTTCGGCCAGAATGGCATGGTGCGGCCGATAAACCTGCCCATTGGCCATGGTGTGCCGGCCGAAGGTATACAGCAAATTGAACGGACTCAACGGGTCGATACCGTATTTTTGGATCACGCCGCCGCGCTGGCTCTGGAAAATATTATCCAGTAAGCGGCAAACGCCCTTCGAATGAAAGGTCATGCCGGATTCCCAATTGGCCCACCAACGGTCGAAGGTGATGTTGAATGAACCGATGATGCAATCTTCATCATTAAAGATGATGAATTTGGTATGCATATCCGGCTCGACTTCGATCAAATGATGCTTGGGAGTACAGAACACGCCGATCAGTTCTATGCCTGAGCGTTTCAGATTGACATAGGTGTGGCTATTGGTCATGGTCATCTTGCGCCAGTCGACCACGCATTGCACCCAGACGCCTTGATGGCTGGCGTGTATCAAATGATTGACGAAATCATTGTCGTCTATGCAGTCGACGCTGACCTTGATGGTACACAGCCGATTCGGATTATCGCGTTTGCTGATGATGACCTTGTCGATATGGTCGTGAATGAAGCGTTTCGGGTGATACGGGTGATATTGCTGACCCTTGGTGAATTTGGGAATCAGATTCAGCGAATGAAAATGGTGGTTATACCAATCGACATCGGCTTGCAACTCGCCGGAATTCAGCTCATAGGTACGATGGTGATTGGCGGTGGCATGCTCATCGGTAATGGTACGCTGCTGATGATGACCATCCTGCAGTTGATACCAGTCCATGAAAATATATTCGTTCCGCGACGCTATCGAATGCTCGCCCAGATGCACGATGAACGAAAACTTGATGCAATTGATCTTGCCGAAATGGGTCGAGTACGGATGAATGAAAAAATCGCGAGTCGCCCGTTTATGCCTGTCCCATTGAATATCGAAGGCGTCGGTATCGACGATAAAGGTTTCGCAAACCGCATCGCGGTAAATCTTCAAAATCACCTTCAAGTTGGCCGACATGCCATGAAACATATCAAACTCTATCCTGCCCCAACGTAGACTAAAGGTGTCCTTGAAATCGTTGACGCGCTGAAAAAAGCCGCCCAGTTTGCCAAACACGGGTTTTGCATAATGTTCTGCTACTTGCATATCGTTGTCCGGAATGAAACAGATTCGGAATTATGCACCAAATACCGTCCGGATTCAGAATTGGAGTTACCAAGCAAAAAACCGGGCTTATGTCAATCCACCGCATCAAGAAAACCAGCAAAATTATGCTTGATTTTTATTGCCAAATTGTTAAGTTGATAGCGTTATTTTTTTTAAATAACAGGTCCGGAAATCGACCTTGACTTGGTGATGGAATTACCACTCAACACTTCGTAAGAGATAAGGAGAACGTCATGAATAAAATAACCCCCCATCTTCTAAGAGACTTACACACCTCATTACCAGAAGGCACCGAATGCTATCTATCCTCGACGGCACGAAAAGCCCTGCTCAAATACCGTAAAGGCATGGAGCCTTCGGCTTTCATCAACAAGGACACGGCCATGTCGCTACTCGGGCAAAGACTGGGACGTGGATTGAAACGCTTTCTACTCAAGGATATACGCTCCGCATTACCGGCTCATCACGCTTGCCAGCCTGAAAGAATGGCCTAACTTTATCGCTTGAGAATACAACTTTCCTTTAGGATTCGGAATTTATGCCCAACCATCCCCCTGACTCAAGGGGGATTTTTCATCTTTTACGCTAAGCCCGAACCAACCGACCTCAAACTCGACCGGGTAAAAGCCTCCGTTCATGGTTCGCCGCTGACGGCTTCAAAACCGGCGCCGATATCGAGTAATTCGGCGTCGATCGTTTCCTGACGTTGATGGCGAAATTCAGCCAATAATTCGTCATGCCTCTCCTGAATATTTTTTTCCGCCGCCTGCATCGCGCGTAGCCGCATCTGGTTTTCGGCCGACAGCGATTCGGTACAGGCGCGAAACAGACTGATAAACAGATGCTGACGTATCAGCGCGGCCAACAGCGGCTCGGCATCCAAACTAAAACTCGGCAGCACATGGGATGGCCAGGGTTCACAAGCCAATCGACCGAACCGCTCCAGATCGACCGGCAACAGAGGCAACAGCTCCGGCGCGCCGGCTTGGCTATAAATCAATACCATCCGCTCGATGGACTGCTCCCGCCATTGGTCCAGCCTGGCTAGAATCAGTTTGACCGTTGCGCCAATGCCGGCGGCAGAACCGGGTGCCGGCAAGCTTTCCGCAACCGGCTGCCCAATCTCGTTCAAGCGTGCATCGATACGGCTGCCCACGGCCAGAATACTGCGACCCGCCGGCGGCACCTGAAAACCGTTCAGTTTGTCGAGCGCAAACGCGACCAAATCTTCGTTGAAGCGGCCGCACAATCCCACATCCGACCCAAAAATCACCGCCGCCAGCCGCGCAGGCGGCCGCTTTCGGCTAGGCCGCCGATTGCCGCCCCGAAGCGCGACCTGTAAGCCCATGTCGACCGTTTCGGAATATTCACCCAGAGATTTCAACACCGCCTCGTATTGCCTTCCACTCACCGCTGCCAGAGCTTTCATGGTGCGAACGATGGCACGCAGTTCCCCGACCGTCTTGATCCGTCGCCTAAGGGCCTGCTCGGTTTCCATCCGTCCCTCCCGCCTCCAGTGCCTGTCGCGCCAGCGTCAGAACCGCCGCGCGATCCTCTGCCTTCAATGCCTGGCCTTGCTGAATACGGCGACCAAGTTCGGTCAACTCCGAGATGGCCATATTGCGAACCGTTTGCTCCGCCACCGCGATTTGGTCAAGCGGCAGAGCGTCGAACAGGCCTTCGCTAACGGCCAATAACACGGCAATTTGTTCGCAAGGACTCAGGGCTTCCCTCTCATGTTGTTTCAGGATTTCGCGCACCCGTTTGCCGCGTTCCAATGTGGCGCGCGTTATTTGATCCAGCCGGGTACCGAAGCGGGCGAACATTTCCAACTCCTCGAACTGGGCGTAATACAGTTTCAGTGCGCCGGCCACCAATCGGTAAGCCGGCAATTGCGCCTTGCCGCCGACCCGCGACACCGATTTACCGACATCCACCGCCGGCAGCAGCCCTTTATGGAACAGCTCGGGCGACAGATAAATCTGACCGTCGGTGATGGAAATCAGATTGGTGGCGATATAAGCCGCCAGGTTTTCGGCTTCGATTTCGATGATGGGCAAGGCGGTCAGCGAGCCGCCCTTGGCCAGCCGGGTCGAACGCTCCAATAGACGCGAATGAATATAAAAAATATCGCCCGGATAGGCCTCGCGTCCCGGCGGACGGCGCAGCAACAGCGACAGCTCCCGGTAGGCCAGCGCGTGATGAGTCAGATCGTCGTAGACGATCAGCACGTCGCGGCCCTGCTCCATGAAATATTCGGCCATGCTGGTGGCGGCGTATGGGGTGATGTACTGTAGACCAGGCGGCTGCTCGGCACCGGCGACCACCACCACGGTTTGACTCATGACCTGTTGCGAACGCAGGGTTTCGATCACCCGCGCCACCGCATCGCCACGCTGGCCGATCGCGCAATAAATGCAAATCACATCGCGGTCGCGCTGATTCAGGATGGTCGCCAAAGCGATAGCGGTCTTGCCGGTCTGGCGGTCACCGACAATCAGCTGGCGCTGTCCCCGCCCAATCGGTATCGTAGCGTCGATTACCTTGATGCCGGTTTGCAGCGGCTGATTGACCGGCGCGCGATCGAGAATGGCCGGCGCTTCGCGTTCGATCGGCCAGCGCTGCATCGCAGTCAAATCGCCGCCTTCGTCCAACGGCTGACCCAGCGCATTGACGATGCGTCCGAGCAATTCATTGCCCACCGGCACATCCGCCACCCGGCCGGTACGCCGGACCCGACCACCGGCGCTGATGCGTTCACTGGCATCGAGCAATATCACGCCGACTTGCTCGGGATCGAGATTGAAGGCCAAACCGAATAGGCCGCCGTCGAATTCGACCAATTCCAGGGCCTGAACGCCGGGCAGCCCATCCACCAAGGCCACGCCATGGCCGACATGTCTGACGCGGCCGGTCTCGACCAGGGATAGTTCGGCTTGGTGTTGTTCCAGCAGGCGGCTCATGGCGGTGGAGGTACCGGTCAGCGCTTCATTCAGCATGAATAGCGGTCACGCCTTGCCGGCCTGATTCAGCACATTCTCCAACTCGTCCTCCAAGGACTCAAAATAACGCTCGACGCGCCATTCAAGCGTATAGGACGGGCTGATCAGCATCAGGCCACAGAGGCTGTCGGAAAGTGGTTCGAAGCGGACGGCCAAATTCGCGGCCAGCATGTTGCGCAAGCCTTCGGCGAAAAAGCTGCGCAATTCCTCGTTCAGCTCAAAACTACTGGCCAGAACAACGTTGCCGGACTCGGAGAGCAGGCGCTTTTCGTGTTCGGACAGGCCTTGCAATCGTTTAAAGAAATTGGCGAACAGCGCTTGCTCCAATTCAAAGCTGGACAGGTCTTGTAAGACCTTGCGCGAGGTAGCGATAATTAATTGGCCCAACTCCCGCTGCAGCCGGTGTTGAAACTCGGATTTTTCCCGTTCAACTTCCCGCCGCCACTGCTCCGCCATGGCGGCGGTTTCTTCACGGGCATGCTCGACCAACTTGCGGCGTTCGGCGGCGGCCTCCTCCTTGGCCGCCGCCAACAGCTCGGCGCGATGAATCTCCAGTTCGGCGAGTTTGTCGCGATAATCCTGGGCTTGCTGTTCGGCCTGTAGGGCCTTTTGACTAGCTTCTTCCATACGCACCTCTATGTTTTGCTTGCGCCTATCCATGGCCTGGATGATGGGCTGGTATAAAAAACGATGCAGCAACCACATCAGGATCAGAAAATTGATCCATTGCGCGCCGACCGTCAGCCAGTCGATCCGCACCGTTTAGCCTCCGGCCTTGCTGATGAAGTGCTCCCAGAACGGATTGGCAAAGATCAAGATCATGCTGACCACCAGACAGTAAATGCCGGTGGATTCGACCATCGCCACGCCGACGAACAGCGTGCGGGTCAATGTCGGCGCTTCGTCCGGCTGCTGGGCGATGGCATGCAAGGCCTCGGCCACGGCCCGGCCTTCGCCGAGCGCCGGCCCAATACTGCCGATGGCCATCGTGAAACCGGCGGTAAAAATGGATACGGCGGCAATGATGACGTCGGCACTGATTTCGCTCATATCAATCTCCTGATGAGTGGTTATGTTGATGATCGTCCTGAACGGCTTGGGCCGAGGCGATATACACCATCGCCAGCACGGCAAAGATATAGGCCTGCACCAGCGCGGTGATCAAGCCGAGGAACTGCAATACAATAGGGAAAAACAACGGCACGATGCCCAGCAAAATACCGCCGATAATGGTGCCATTCATTATGTTGCCGTACAGGCGCACGGCCAGCGCCAGCGTGCGCGACAATTCACCTAAAATGTTGAGCGGCAGCAGGAATATGCTGGGTTCCAGGTACTCGGCCAAATAAGCCCATGGCCCACGATGGGCAATGCCATAAATCGGCACCGCCGCCAACACCGCCAGCGCCAATGCCGTGGTGGTGGACAGCGATGCGGTCGGCGGCGTATAGCCTGGAACGATAGCCAGCAAATTGGCGACGGCGATGAACAAAAACAAGGTGCCGACGAAAGGCAAATACTGCCCCGGCTCCTGGCAACTGGCCTGGCGAATTTGCTCTCGCAAGCCGTCGACCAGGATTTCCAGCAGATTTTGCCAACGGCTGATTTTAACATCGTCATTCAGCCGCCGGGTAATCAGATAGGAGCCGATCACCAGAATCGCCATCACCAGCCAGGTGTAGGCTATGGTGGCGTTGAGCGGAATCGGCCCTAGCCAGCCCAATATCTGGTCGTCGGGACTTAGTTTCATGATTCAACTTGCCTAGGTTCGATCCGGCGTACCCACCACCAGCGCGCGGCCAGCAGGCCCGGTACGGCAGCCGCATAACGCTGCCAATGGCCGTCGGCCATCAGATAAAGGCCGGCACCGACCAGCGCCAGCCGCAGAAACAGGCTCGCCAACATGTACAATCCGGGATAACGCCAATTCGGTAGTTGGCGGATAGTCAGCCACAAGCCGCCGAAGAACACGCAGCCTAGCCCTACGCCGGCAAATGCGGCCAGCAGCCATTCGGCGCCGAAAGCCATGTTAGCCGCCATGATCGTTATCCTGTCTTTCCCGTTCTATCCAATACCAGGCATTGCGACAGCCGACTATCAGCCCCAGAAACAACAGCGTCAAGGTCCAAGAGACCCGGTCCTGCCACAGCCTGTCCAGCCAGATACCCAGCGCGATACCCAACAGCATGGGTACCGCCACCGACCAGCCCACCAGACCGAACATGCCCAGGCCGAACCATAAACCACGCCCCGGCCGAGTGCGCGCTCGCCGGCGGCGGGCGGCTTTGTCGCCGATATTGTTGGCCAGCGTCTTGCCGTGCTTGACGGATCTTGGCATATCAACGGCCCTTTTGCAGATCGAGAAAATGTTTCGCCACTCCGGCCTCCAGTCGAGCCAACATGCCACGCGAACTACGTTCGTGCTGATCCAGTGCGCAGGTGCGTTCCAAGATAACCGATTTCAACGCGTCGGGATCGTCGCCGAGCACCGCTTCGCGGGTCGACACCCGGACTTCTGGCCCGCACTTGACCAAAATACCCTCGTCGATGCCGACGAATCTCTCGGCGCCGTCGGCCGTCACGTAAACCAACAACCCAGGAACCAGCGCCGAAACGAAATCGATATGCCGAGGTTCCAGGCAGAACCAACCGTTCTCGGCCTCGGCGATAATTTTGCCGACAACCGTATCGAGCAAGACTTCGGTCGGCAACACGAGCTTGAACCGCATTTTAGGCCTTGTCCCCGCCTGCGTCGAGCTTGGCTTCGTCGATAGTGCCTATCATATATAAGGCGTTTTCCGGCGCGTCCGCGTAATGATCGGCCAGAATCCGCTCGCAGCCGGTCAGGGTTTGCTCCAGACCGACCCAGCGACCGGGCTGTCCGGTGAACTGCTCGGTGGCAAAGAATGGCTGAGTCAGGAAGCGTTCCAGGCGGCGCGCGCGATTGACCGTGCGCCTATCCATTTCGGACAGTTCCTCCAATCCCAACATCGCGATGATGTCCTTCAATTCTTCGTATTCGGCCAGCATGCGGCGCACGTCTTGGGCGACGCGATAATGGCGGTCGCCGACCACGGCCGGATTCAACATCTTGGAATTGGATGCCAACGGATCGATGGCCGGATAAAAACCCTGGGCGGCGCGCTTGCGCGACAACACCACCGATGCCGACAAATGGGAAAAAGTGTGACTGGCCGACGGATCGGTGAAATCGTCGGCCGGCACATACACCGCTTGCACCGAGGTGATGGCGCCGGTTCGCGAACTGCTAATGCGCTCTTCCAATTCGGCCAGTTCGGTGGCCAGCGTGGGTTGATAACCAACCCTGGACGGAATCCGCCCCATCAAACCGGAGACCTCGGTGCCAGCCTGGATGAAGCGGAAAATATTGTCGATCAATAGCAGCACATCCTGTTTTTCCTCATCGCGAAAATATTCGGCGATGGTCAGCGCCGCATGGCCGACCCGAAATCGTGCGCCGGGCGCTTCGTTCATCTGCCCGAACATTAGCACGGCTCGTTCCAAGACACCGGACTCAAGCATCTCGCGGTAGGTTTCCTCGGCTTCCCGGCAACGTTCTCCAATACCGCAAAACAAGCTGACGCCCTGATAACGGCCGGCCATGTTATGGATCAATTCGGCGATCACCACGGTCTTGCCGACTCCGGCCCCACCGAACATGCCGGCCTTGCCGCCGCGTTCCAGCGGCGACAACAAGTCTATCGCCTTGATACCGGTTTCGAACATTTCCATCTTGGCCGAACGCCTGGCCAGCGGCAGCGGTGGCTGGTGAATCGAGCGCCATTCGCCGCCCTCGAACGATTCTCCACCGTCGATCGGCGCGCCGAACACATTCAGCATGCGCCCCAGCAGTCTTTTTCCGACCGGCACCCGTAGCGGCAGCCCGGTGGCTATCACCGGCGCCCCCCTAGACAGGCCTTGAGTCGGCGTCAACGCGATGCCGCGCACCGTGTCCGCGCTCTGATGGGCGACCACCTCAATGACGATCTTGCCTTCCGCGCCGGTCCGCAACGCATGATTGACCGCCGGCAAATTCTCCGGAAAACGTACGTCAACCACGCTGCCGCGTATCGAAACCACGGTGCCCAACAGTTCCATGCCTGCCATTTCGCCGCCAGTTTGAATACACTCGGGCATACCGTTCATCCAAACCTATCCTTACCATTGATACAGGCGCCGCCGCGAACAGTCATGAACCACCTCCCGTGTTCGAAAACCAACCTTACTCTAAATATTATTGTTCGCCGAGCGGACGTATGCTGAGCTAAGCCGAAGTAGTCGAAGCGAATAGTTGACTTCGACTCCGCTCAGCCAACGGCAAATTTCTCGGAGAGGATATATTGATTTCCATAAATCTCCTAAGTCTCACTGCCCCGTTCCGAGTGAACCACGCACTCTTTAACCCTATTCGACGGCGCAATCGACTGGCCCTAGACTCAACCTGCTTAACAACGCGTCGAATTCCTTGGCCGGCAGTGGTTTCGAGAATAAAAAGCCTTGTCCGCAATCGCAGCCGGCCGCAAGCAATAAGTCGCGCTGATCTACTGTTTCCACTCCCTCCGCGATGACTTTCATGCCCAACTTGTGCGCCATCGCAATGATCGCCTCGCACACCACCAGATCGCTGGAGTCGGGCTTTAAGTTGCGAACGAAGGACTGGTCGATTTTCAAATAATCGATATCGTACAGTTTTAGGTAGGCCAGCGAGGAATAGCCGGTACCGAAATCGTCGATTGCTACCTGGATGCCCACATCTCGGAACAGCAGCAGTTTGTCGTTGACGATTTGTTTGCTGTCCAGCAAAAGGCTCTCGGTGATTTCTATCACCACGCTGTCGCCGGGTAAACCCAAGTTCTGCAATTGAGCTATCCAGCCCCTATACAGAGTTTCATCGTTTTGAAATTGGACCGGGGACTTATTGACGCTGACCTGAAAATCGGCGCGAAAATGTTGCCGCCAATGTTTGACCTGCAAAGTGGCTTCGTGAAACACCCAGTCGCCGATTTCGACGATTCTGCCGGTTTCCTCGGCGATACCGATAAACTCGCTGGGGCTGATCAGCCCGCGATCGGGATGTTGCCAGCGTATCAAGGCTTCGGCCTTGCGAATACTCCCATCGTTCAGATCGACTATCGGCTGATAATGAACCCGGAATTGTTCCTCGGCCATGGCAATCCGCAAGTCGTTGGCCAAGCGCATGCGTTTGCGGGCAAGATCGCGCATTGACGGCGTGTAATAACTAAAGCGATTCCGGCCCTGATGTTTGGCCGAATACATGGCCTGATCGGCGTTTTTGCGCAATTCTTCGATGTCGGTGGCGTCGTCGGGATAAAAAGTGATGCCGATACTGGCCGAGATATACAAGGTTTCGTTGTCCAGTTGAAACGGGCCGGACAGTTTGCGCAAAATGTCCTGAGCGATGCGCTCGACGCTGCCGGTATCGTCCAGCGCCGTGACGATCACGGTGAATTCGTCGCCGCCCAGACGGGCAACGGTATCGGTCTCCCGTACACAGCTGCTCAAACGGTTGGCCGCTTCCCGCAATAGCAGGTCGCCCATGTCATGCCCCAGAATGTCGTTGATTTCCTTGAAGCGGTCCAGATCGATGAACATCAGTGCCAACGGCTGACCGGCGCGGTGGGCTTTTTTGATTTCCTGATTCAGCCTATCGTTAAACATGCGCCGGTTGGGCAAGCCAGTCAACGGATCGAAGTTGGCCTGCATCCAGATCATCTCCTCGGCCTTTTTCTTGTCGGTAATATCGGAGAACAAGGCTACCCGGCGGTAACAGGATCCGTTGTCCTTATAAATGGTGTTGATGGTCAGCCACTCGGCGTAAATCTCGCCGTTTTTGCGCTTGTTCCAGATCTCGCCTTGCCAAAACCCCATGTTATTCAGTTTCTGCCACATCGCGTCATAGAAAAACCGGTCGTGCAGCCCCGAGTTCAAGATACGCGGCGTCTGGCCTAGCACTTCTTCCGGGCTGTAGCCGGTCAACTCGGTAAATGCCGGATTAGTGGTGATGATTAAGCCGTCGGCGTCGGTTACCAGCATGGCCTCGCCGCTGTTCATATACACCATCGACGCCAGTTGCATTTCCTCTTCGGCCCGCTTACGCTCGGAAATGTCTTCGACGATAGACCAGATATAACGGCTACCATCGCTGCCGGTAATCAGCACGCCGTTCAAACGTACCGGAATCCGCCGCCCATCGCGATGCAGATATTCCTTTTCGTAAGGACCGTAGCGCCCGCTTTTCTCCAACGCCCGCAGTTGCAGCGTCTCCTGTATCCCGTAGTCATCCGGCGTCAAGCGCCAATAACTGAGTTGTTTCAGTTCATCCAGCGAATAACCGACCATATCCAGCAAAGCCTTGTTGGCTTCGATAAATCGGCCATCCATGGCATTGCGGGCAATACCTAGCGGTGCCATTTCGAACAGCGACCGCAGCTTTTCCTCGCTCTCCCGCAGTACCCGATCGGCTTTTTTACGCTTGGTGATATTGCGGCTGATGCCTATCATGCCCAACAATTCGCCCTGTTCGCTCAAATAAGGCGTTTTCAGGGTTTCCAGGCATTCGCGGTGTCCATCGGGATATACCACCCATTCCTCATTGATATGGGCTTGCCCGGATACCATCACTTCCCTGTCCTTTTGCCGAAAGAATTCCGCCGTTTCCGGATTGACGAAGTCGAAATCGGTTTTACCGACCACGGCACTTTCCTCTACGCCAAAAAAACCTTCGCAGGCCTTGTTGAAACCCAGGTAGACACCCTCGGTGTTTTTCAGAAATATCAGGTCTGGAATGTGGTCGATCAGGGTTCTGAGCAGGGCCTTGTCATTAATGGTACTGGCTTGCAGATGCCGCAAGCGCTTCTCGCTTTCGGTCAATGCCGATTGCAGCATCAGCTCGTCGATTTTCGCCTGTTTCAGTTCCAGCTCGACCACTTGCTCATGGATAATCCGGTTTAATAATTCGACATACTGGCCCTCGGTGTGCTTCACCACATCGTGCTCGGTGACCACCGCCAGCGTTTCGCCGCGCGCATTCACCACCACTAGATGCCGTATCGCCTCGATTTGCATGCGCTGAACCACATCGACCACCACATGTTCCGGCTCGGCCGTCGCCACCGGAGACGACATGATGTCGCGGATAAGCACTTCTCCCGCCCTATGCCGATACAACCTGACCATGTCGCGTTCGGTGACGATGCCAATCGGCTTAAGCCCTTCCACCACCACCGCGCAACTGGTGCGCCGACTATGCATCATCGCCGCGGCATCAATCACACGGCTATTCGGTGCCAGCATCAATACGGACTGATCCATGATGGAAGCCACAGTGCGCAAACCGATGAACTCCTCGACGCCGGCATTGCGGCGAAAGTCGGTCTCGGTGACGATGCCGGCCAAGCGACCGTCATCCTCGACCACCACCAAATGACGAATGTTGTGCAACACGAACAGATGATAAGCATCGCGGTAATCGGTCTCGGCCGGTACCGTCACCAGCTTGACCGTCATCAGCGCCGAGACCGACTGATCCAGCGGCGCATTTTGACTCAGCAACCGCACCACATCGCGCTCGGTCAGGATACCCACGGGCAAATCATGCTCGCCGATGATCAGCGAACTGATTCGATGGCGAGCCATCAGCTCCGCGCATTGCCCCAAGGTGGTTTGGGGGCTGACTTGAACCACATCCCTGGTCATTAATTGGGCAATTGATTTACTCATAATCCATACAGCTATTCACCAAAATCCAAGGATCAGGTTTGACAAGGTTATTGCAAAAAGCGCTTCCGCTGGAAAGTCTTCAACCGGTATTCCAGCCGCGATGACTTGCAGTCAATTTACGGGCTATTATAACGCCATGGCCGGCGGCTGAAATCGATCGCCCCGCTGTTCGAAGTTCAAGTCTAGCTCGCAACTAAATTTATACACCATCAAACGAATGCTTTTGGCCGCTAGGCATCCGCTTGTAGCAAGTTTCGGTGCCGCCCCGCCCCGCGATAGCCTTATAATCAATCATGATTATCGCGGAACGGACACATGACCGAGCATAACGATATTTTTTAATGGTTAAAATTAAGCCATATTTCTCCACTTCAAATTTCGCACATGACTATTGAACACAGCAGACTCAAGGAAGCTCGCAACCAGAACGTGCCTTGGAAAAAATGGGGTCCCTACCTGTCCGAGCGGCAATGGGGGACAGTGCGGGAGGACTACAGCGAATCGGGCGACGCCTGGAACTATTTCACCCACGACCAGGCCCGTTCCCGCGCATACCGTTGGGGCGAGGACGGCTTGGGAGGCATCTCCGACGACGAACAGCGGCTTTGTTTTGCCCTGGCATTATGGAACGGCAAGGATGCTATCCTGAAGGAACGCCTGTTTGGCTTGAACAACAGCGAAGGCAACCACGGCGAGGACGTCAAGGAATATTACTTCTACCTCGACAGCACCCCAACCCACTCGTACATGAAGTATCTGTACAAGTATCCGCAAGCGGCTTATCCCTACGGCGACCTGGTCGAAACTAACCGGCGGCGCGGCCGCGAAGAGTTCGAGTACGAACTGCTCGATACCGGCGTGTTCGATCAGGACCGTTACTTCGATGTGTTTATGGAGTACGCCAAGCAAGGTCCAGAAGACATCCTGGTGCAAATCACTGTGTTCAACCGTGGGCCGGAAGCCGCCGAGTTGCATGTGCTGCCGACCTTATGGTTCCGCAATGACTGGGCGTCATGGGTAGCGAAACCTTCCGAAAAACCGTCACTCAGTCAAATCGAGGGGCCGGCTGGCACCAGGGTTGTCGCAGTCGATCATCCGGAACTGGGAACCTATTATTTGTATTGCGAAGGCGATGCGCCGTTGCTGTTTACCGACAACGAAACCAACAATGCCCGACTCTTCCCCAGCTTCCCCAACGCCAGCCCATACGTGAAGGACGGCATCAACGACTATGTGGTCCATGGCCAGTCGGATAAGGTAAACCCGGAACAACACGGCACGAAAGTCGCGGCGCACTATAAGCTGAAAGTCGACGCGGGCCAATGCCGAACCATTAAGCTATGCCTCTCCAACCGCGCCCCGACCCAATACAGCAAACAAACCAATATCGATGCCCTCCCCCTTGGGCAGGAGTTCGACCTAACATTGTCGGCCAGACTACGTGATGCCGACGAGTTCTACCGTGCGGTGACCCCTCCCGAGGTTTCCGCCGATACCGCCAATCTAATGCGTCAGGCCATCGCCGGCATGCTATGGAGCAAGCAGTTCTATTTCTTCGAGGCCGACAACTGGCTGGAGGAACATCACGCCCATCCCCTCCATAAAGGCAGCCGCGCCTTTCGCAATCGCGAGTGGTTCCACATGATCAACCAGGACATCATCTCGATGCCCGACAAGTGGGAGTATCCCTGGTACGCGGCCTGGGATCTTGCCTTCCACACCCTGCCGCTGGCGATCGTGGACCCGGACTTTGCTAAAACACAAATGGAACTGATGCTCCACGGCCGCTACTTGCACCCGAGCGGCCAACTACCTGCCTATGAATGGAACTTTAGCGACGTAAACCCGCCAGTCCACGCCTGGGCGACGCTGTTCCTCCACCGCTGCGAACTGACCCTGAGCGGCGAGACCGATGTAGCTTTCCTCAAGTCGGCTTTCAATAAGCTGCTGCTGAATTTCACCTGGTGGGTAAACCGCAAGGACCGCTACGGACGCAACGTGTTCGAGGGCGGCTTCCTAGGCCTCGACAATATCGGCGTGTTCGACCGTAGCGCGCCGCTGCCCACCGGCGGCTATCTCGAACAGGCCGACGGCACCGCCTGGATGGCATTGTTCACCCAGAACATGGGCGAACTTGCCGTGGAACTGGCGGCCCACGATCCCACGTACGAGGACATGGCATTTAAGTTCATAGAACATTTCATTTTTATCGCCTCGGCCATGAACCAACCAGGTGATGACGGCATGTGGGATGAAGAGGACGGATTCTACTATGACCTGTTGCGACTCCCGGATGGCAGTGCCACGCGTCTCAAGGTGCGTTCGATGGTCGGGCTTCTGCCGCTATGCGCGGTGACGGTGGTTGAGCAATGGCAAAGGGAGCGTATCCCTAACGCAATGACAGGGTTCCTGGCACGTTTTCAACAGATGCCGGAACTCTTGGAGTCCATCCATCCCACTGGCCCTGGCCATTTTGGGGTGGCGGAACGCGGGATCATTGCCCTGGTCAATCCGGACCGGTTGCGTCGCATCCTGACAAAAATGCTGGACGAGAACGAATTCCTGAGTCCCTACGGCATCCGCTCGCTATCCAAGTTCCACGCCCAACATCCGTTCGTTTTTTACGCCGGAAACCAGGAATACCGTGTGGATTATCTGCCGAGCGAGTCTAACAGCGGCATGTTCGGTGGCAACTCCAACTGGCGCGGTCCGGTGTGGATGCCGGTGAATGCCATTATCATCCGGGCACTGCTTCAATATTATCTGTACTACGGCGACAGCTTCAAAATCGAATGCCCGACGGGTTCCGGCAAGTTGATGAATCTATTCGAGGTGGCGAAGGAAATTGAGACTAGGCTTACCCGCATCTTCCTGCGCGATGAGCAGGGCAAGCGACCGGTCTATGGCGGTACAACCAAATTCCAGGACGACCCGCACTGGCGCGATCATATCTTGTTTTACGAGTACTTCCATGGCGACAACGGCGCCGGTTTGGGAGCCAGTCATCAAACCGGCTGGACCGGCTTGGTAGCGAAACTGATCCAACTGTTCGGCTCGTTGGATCCGGAACAAATGTTGGCGGAAGGAAAAATGGCCGGTTTCCGCGCGGATCCGAGTAACAAAACCAACCCCGCGGCGTCTCGGAAAAAATCCAAATAATCCATGAGGGTATGATTATGACCGGCCCACGCTATCCAATGCTTTATCAGATCAATACCCGCGCATGCCTGACTGCTCTTTCCGAGCGGCTCGGCCGTCCCGCCAGCCTGGACGACATTCCGGATAGCGACCTGGATCGCCTAAAGCATTGGGGCGTGGATTGGGTCTGGCTGCTGAGCGTTTGGCAAACCGGTTTGGCCGGCCGAGAGGTATCCCGGACTAATATTGAATGGCGCAAGGGATTTCAAGCCACCTTGCCGGATTTGCAAGAACATGACATCGGCGGCTCGGGGTTTGCGATTCAAGCCTATTCGGTGGCAACGTCCTTGGGTGGCAACGCCGCGCTTGCCCGCTTGCGCCAACGAATACAGCAGCGGGGCATGCGCTTGTTGCTGGATTTCGTACCCAACCACAGCGCACTGGACCATCCCTGGCTCAATACACACCCCGAGTTTTATGTGCGAGGTTCGGAAGACAACCTTGCCCAATCACCGCAAAACTACGTTCGGCTCAACACTGCCCAAGGCGACTTGATCCTAGCCCATGGCCGCGACCCTTATTTTCCGGGTTGGCCCGATACCCTGCAATTGAATTACGGCAACCCGGCCTTGCAAGAAGCTATGATCAATGAGTTGCTGACTATCGCCGATTTGTGCGACGGCATACGTTGCGACATGGCCATGCTGATCTTGCCGGAGGTATTTAAACGCACATGGGGTATCGACATGCCCTCCTTTTGGCCCGAAGCCATCACAAAGGTGCGTAAACAGCATCCCTCTTTCCTGTTCATGGCCGAGGTCTATTGGGATTTGGAGTCGACATTGCAGCAGCAGGGCTTCGATTACACCTATGACAAACGGCTCTACGACCGTTTACGCAATGGACGTGCGCGTCCAATACGGGAACACCTTTACGCCGGTCCCGAGTTTCAGGATCGTTTGGCTCGTTTTATGGAAAATCACGACGAACCGCGAGCCGCCGCAACCTTTTCGATGCCGATGCATAGGGCCGGCGCGGTACTGACCTATTTAACGCCGGGTTTGCGTTTTTTCCACAACGGCCAGTTCGAGGGCCGACTGAAGCACGTTTCTCCGCATCTGATCCGGGAACCGGTAGAACCCGTCAATCAAGACATCCACCGACTCTACGAAAGCTTATTGGCCATACTGCGGCGAGATGTTGTCCGCAACGGCAATTGGCAATTGCTGGAATGCCTTCCTGCCTGGAATGAAAACTGGACCTGGGATTGTTTCATCGCATTTGCCTGGCAAGGATCAAACCACGAATTATTGTTGGTGGCGGTCAATTTCGCATCCAACCCATCACAATGCTATGTCCGCCTGCCTTTTGCAAAGTTGGGGCAAGGCGCATGGCAATTCAAGGATTTACTGAACGCCTATCGTTATGAATACGAGGGACCGCGACTTGCAAATTCGGGCCTCTATCTGGACCTGCCGGCATGGGCTTACCATGTTTTCGAACTCGCTCCGACCTGAACACGGCGTCAGGCTCTATCAAACCCTTGCCTAGCCATCGTTTTGGACAGGCGCGGCGGCAAAAATGCCGCTGTCGAGCCTAGATGGTTTTATCCACTGCGTCCTGTCCGGCAAGCAACCGCAACTGGCTATACTACTTTGTTGGACCGGGGTGATGTCGAGCCTTCATCAGCCTTAGGTCACAACAAAATACCGATCAGCCGTTTCAGTAGGTCTTCCAGCGAAATCATGGTTAATAACAAGGGTAGCAAGGGCGACAATGACACCACCGCCAATTGAATTATCGTTTGCTTGCCAAACGGTAATAGCTGCATGGAGCGTATCACGTCAAAACTGTTGTTCAAGTCCGCCAGAGATTGAATGTCGCTGCTGCCGATCAACAGTTCATCCGGAGTCGCGCCACCTTGCAACCATTTTTTATCGAACTCGCCGACATAGCGGCTCGCCAAGATACCATAGGCCCGCAAACCCGCTCGCTTGACTTTTGCCAGTTGTGGCGCGAATACGATCAACGGCCCCAGCACCAAGAGTAAACAAAACACGGTGAAGACGGCGATTTCCAGCTTGAACACCATCAACACGGCCCCTTCGTACAAAATCCGTTCCCCCAACATGGCCGACAGCAACGCACCCTGGGACAATAAAAAAGGTATGAATGCCGCGGCACTTTGGCTAAGAAAGCCCAATCCGCCCGCCCTGTCCGGATGCGTCGGCACCAGATAGAGATCGAGACGCGACACCGACCAAAGAAACCAAGCCCAGACGATAATTCGAAACACCCAACGCAACAGAATAAATTGATATAGCGGCAGGCTGACATAAGCCAGCCAGTACCCCGCTGGGGACAGTTGATAGCCGGACGTGGCTCGGGTCGCGTACCAAATCGTGCTATTCACCGTCATCTGCTCGAAAAACAAGGTATGCCCCAGAGTCAGTACCAGCACAACCATCGTGATCTCCATCAACAGTGAATTACGCAAACGCAATGCCGACGCAATACAGGCATCAAAAAGAGGCCGGATTTCCGGCTTGATAATATCCCTTTCGATAAACTGTAGGACCACCGGCTTCAGTCTTCGATGCACCACCCATTCCGTCACCAACAATAACGGCAATGCCACCAAGAAACGAACATGCACTTCAAGATCACACAAAAATGGAACCTGAACGCCGCCAGCGATCGCTTTTCCCGAAGCAGCCGAAAGCATCAGCAACGGCAGCCAAGTGAACAGCGCAAAGAATATGATCCGGCGTTTCAGCCAGCCCATGGCGCCGGTAGATAAACGGCTGCGAATGAAGAATTGAAATAGCGGTCCACCCTGCACCAGGGAAAAATCGTTCTCCAGTTTTATATCCGGTTTGCTGTTCACGTTATTGGTTGCCATTTATCGTTAAGGCTATTTTTGAGAAAGTTCGTACCCATCACTCATCTTCTTCTATCAGTGCCTTTACCCGTCCGGAGTTTACGGCTTCCACCAGAGCCGCGTGATCTTGCTTGGTCTGGTCCGCGTAAGCCAGGGCAAACTCGCCGATCGCTTGATCGAAGCGGTTGGATTTACCCAAGTAACCGCTGATGGTCGCCGCATCGCCCGAGCGGGCATGGGCACGGGCTAAAGTCCAGCCGCATAGTTCGGCATAGAGGTTATATTGTTGAAGCGTCGCGCCCTCGATCGGCGGAGACATTTTCATATCGCGCAGTTGACGCACGAAGAAATCGCGGCCTTGATCCGACCTCGCCCAGCCTAAAAATATATCACTGGACGATTGCATCAGCCGTTGCCCCATCACCACGCGCTGGGCGTGATTATCATAACGGCTGTTGCCGGCATAAGGTTCCAGCACCGACGGACAGGCTTCCTTGATCTGCAGCAACAAGGCATGGTTTTCCGCCGAGAAAAACAGCGCGACTGAACAACGTGTGCCGACGCTGCCGATGCCGACAACTTTCATCGCATAATCTTCCAGACGATAGCGGTTAAACAGCACTCGGCGCTCGTCGGACAACGATTGCCGATAGGCTTCGAACCCACTCCGAATTCTCTGTTCCGTTTCCTCGTCCTGACTATGAAACAGTATCGGTGGTTGATCGAGCAACCGGTGACGACCTCCGACCGTAACGGCGATTTTGGGCACGAGTTGATCACCAACGCGCTGGCGCGCTTTCTCGGCAATCTGCTCGCGTTTTTTTCGGATTTTTTCATCGGGCGCCATCGCAATCAGCGTTTTGGCGTCCAGCCGGTCGTACCAAACTTCCAAGGGGTTCATCTTTGAATATTCCCGCAAGTGTTCTCGGTAGGCTCGGGCGCATTCGACGGCAACAGCTTGTGCTTCTTCGTCACTGAAGCGTTGGTCGAGGACTGCGACGGCGAAACTGGTGGCCAAGCGTTTGAGATCCCATTCCCAGGGGGCCGGTAAAGTTTCGTCGAAATCGTTGATATCGAATATCAGGTTGCGTTCCGGCGTGGCGAACAATCCGAAATTGA
The DNA here is from genome assembly GCF_015711015.1 of Methylomonas sp. LL1. NCBI lineage: Bacteria > Pseudomonadati > Pseudomonadota > Gammaproteobacteria > Methylococcales > Methylococcaceae > Methylomonas > Methylomonas sp. LL1. The sequence goes on along the minus strand of NZ_CP064653.1, from coordinate 85,226 downwards.
GTAAATGGCAATCGCCGCAGACTTGCACCCGCAAGCCTGTATTCGGCGTGGTCGCAAGATCATAAGCCATCAACCCGGCCGAACCGCGCAAAAAGGTGAAGGGACTGCGCAACATGCGTCCATAGCGAATCGGCACCAGTTCCGGCAGCCTATCTCGATTGGATTGTTCCAAAATATCGATGGGGTCGCGGCGATTGGCCGGTGCATCCCATCCGGAATGGCTTGAGCGCGACACTTTATCCCGTAGCGTCTTGCCGCTAGCGATGCGCTCCTCGCGCGATTTAAATTCCAATTTGTCGTCATCCGTTGAAGCAGATGCGGCACCCGATTTCTTGGTTTTATTCTTGGTGCTAGTCATAAACTTACTCCATTAAATTATCGAGGGTCGTTCGTCAAATCGAGGTCATTTTCGACCTGAAAATTGATGGCATGCAATCTGACGTCGCCGGACCAGATAGACTGGGCGGCATCAATTAAGATTATAGATTGCCGAGTTTTAGTTTAATAAGATTTATACCAGGCTTCCCTGCAATAAATCGCCGATGTCTCCCTTGAAATAGTGCTGAATAACGAGGCTTAGCTCGCTGCGCGACTGTTGTTCATGATGAGCAAAGCTGTGGTACAAGGAACCGGCAATGCCGTCGAAGACCTCCAGTAGGGCAGGATCGAAATGTTTCCCGGCTCCACTTCGAAGTATTGCCAACGATTCCTGCAGACTCAACGGTGATTTGTAAGGGCGTTGCGAGGTTAAGGCGTCGAACACGTCGACAATGGCAAAAATGCGCGCGGTTATTGGAATCTGCTCGCCTTTCAGCCCCAGATCATAGCCGCTACCATCAAATTTCTCATGATGATTGCCGACCACCTCGCTGGCGTCTTGCAACCAATGGCAATTGTTGACGATATCCAGACCATGGCGAACGTGGGTTTGCATGATTTCAAATTCGTCCGTATCCAGCCGTCCCGGTTTGAGCAAAATATGATCGCGAATCCCGATCTTGCCGACATCGTGCAGAAAGGCGCCCTTGATCAGGGTGCGAATCCTATCCGGCTCCAACCCAACCGCCTCCGCCAGTTTGACGGAGTAGATCGTGACCCGGTAATTATGCTCGTCGGTATCGCTATCGCGCTTGGCGATGGCACTGCCAAAACCCTGCAAGGTTTCCAGATTGGCATCGAGCAGATGTATCGATAATTGTCCCAGGCGCTCCAGCAACTGCCTGATCACCGGATAATGCAGCGCCGTTACCAGGATAACGATCAATATCGAAGCGCCGACCGAACGCAGGATATCGCGCCAGAACTCGCTCATCACGTCCGAGGCAATGATGTAGACCCCACGCAGATTAGCCAAAGGCTGGCCACCATGGTCGGTAATCAACAAGCCAATCGAAAAACTGTACCTGCCATCATACTTTGCCAAGGGGGTAATGGCCGGATCAGCGTCGACCGGCAGCGCTTGGCTTTTGGCGGCGTCAATCAAACCTTGAATATTTGGGCTGTCGGCATCGGCTATTCTAGCGATTTCCTGGCCGTCGGCATTTTGGATGGCAGCCCAGGCAAAATGCCCCAAGTTATTTTGCGGAGCCACCCTGCTCAAATCGTCCAATGCTTCTTGTACCGTTGTTTGCCAGGGCTGATGGCTGAGAGTCGCGATGTCACGCACGCGCAGCTTTAACAGCTCAATCGCTATCCGAGTCCGATCGGCAATATCCTCTTGCAGCGTGATGCGTTCCCGGATCAATACACTACCGCCCACCAAAACAGACAGCAATACCGCCAAGGCCAGCAAACGAAAAATCAATATTTTGCGTATGGAACGCGTGCGCGATTGCATTAACGGCTACCTCCCCAAATTCACGGCAACATTAGCCCTTCGATTACCGGATAGTGTGGCTTTATCATCCACGATTACGGCGCGAACTATAAACCCCCACCAGACTGGCCACCATCACCGCCAGGTAAAATTGGCCTACCAATGCTTCCAGATAGGCCAGAGTTTTTGGGAGCCCACCAATCGGTGAAATATCGCCATAGCCCAAACTGGCCAGGGTTACGAAGCTGAAATAAATCAGATCGGGAAATAACTCATGGGTCTGGGTAGCGATATTGCCGGAAAAATGCCCCAAACCGCACAGCAGTAGCATGCGGTACATCAATGCCCAGATCAATCCCATCAGCAAATACACGCAAAACGCACCCACCAGCGAATTGAGGTCAACCCGATGCCAGACAAACACATTGCGCGCGGCGATGGAGCAACTCAGTCCACAAAAAATCACCATCATCAATAATTCGATCATTTCCATGACCTGATTGACGCCCACGACGATGTTAAAGCCAACCGAGCTGGTAATCCCCACCACCAGCAAAGTCCCGAATTGAAAAACACGTTTAGAGGCGGCCAAACTCCAAACCGCAATTAGCATAAAAACACTAAACAGTAGGGCTATCGAATATCTGCCGCCGCCCGGCAAATTAGAAGTGAACGGCATGACTAGCAACACAGCCAATAATCCGACAAATAGATACCAAAAATTGCCGCTCTTCATCGACCCGCCCTTGCCCGGAAGTTTGTTCAACACCTAACTGTCTCAATTATCAGTCAAATTTTATGCCAACCTAAAGTCGTCAAAATCCGATCATACCCCTTACACTTTGGCTAACCATTTGCTGTATCGACAATATGCCGGCTTAATGCATAAGATACGGAATAGCTTGATTAAGTCGGCCAGAAACGTCCCGTAGCCTTGTCTTTCCGTAATAACAATAGAGTTCGCGGGCTAGTTTCCACCCAACCGAGACGGAACTTAAGCCAATTTTGGGAAGCCTGAATTCGGGGAATACACGATATTTCGTGGACCATTGACCTGCCTGCATTTCGTAGCCAGCATTAGAGCAGGCTGTAACTGCTTGTTGCATAGATGCTTTTATTTTTTAGCTGGCCTTGAGTTGGATTGGCACATTTACTGCGTTTTTATTACTGAAACACCATTGCTGTTTTGTGCTTCCATCGCTAGAAACGAGCCTGGTATTTAACTCAGGTAAGGATAGCAATTCGAAAAACGGCGAGGCGCCATGTCGGCCCTACCCATCAATGGCCGGCGCGGCAAAATCAAACCATTGGCCTTCATTGTAAGCAGCCTACTCCGTCTCTTACCCAGGCCACATTTTTCCCGGCCGCGTGTCCGGAAATCTGCCTTTGTTATCGGACACACCTATAAAGCCATGGACTCGAGTCACATTCAACATTCTTCTTGGCGTGGACAAGTTCGATGACTGTCTATCCGATACTGATCAAGCAGCCGATCTTTTCTACAAGCTATCCGAAATCAGTCTAATCTTTTTATCAACTTCCTGGACCAATGGGACGAAGCATGAAAGAAATAATTCTCGCCGGTAATATTCAGCCACTCGGCAACCGTTCACTTCGACCTAGTATCGGTATCACCGCACTGATAGCCGCATTAGTTGCCTGTGCCTGCGACAAATCCGAGCAGGCTCCACCTCCACCGCCAGCCACGGTGGATGTCGCCGAAGTTGTGCAAAAAGATGTCCCGATTCATCAAGAATGGGTTGGCAGCCTGGATGGCATGGTCAATGCGCAGATTCTGGCTCAGGTATCGGGCTATCTGATCAAACAGTATTATCAGGAAGGGCAAGCGGTGAAAAAAGGCCAGTTGCTCTACGAAATCGATCCCAAGATTTTTCAGGCCACGCTGGACGGCGCTCGCGGTAATCTGGCCCGCCAGGAGGCGGTGTTGAAAACCGCGCGCTTGGATTTAGAGCGCGTGGAACGCTTGCTGCCGGAACGGGCGGTCAGCGTTCGCGACCGCGACAATGCCGTGGGCCGCGAGGCCTCGGCTCAAGCCGAAGTGCAAGCCGCCAAGGCCGCGGTCGATAGCGCCCAGTTGCAACTTGGCTTCACAAAAATCATATCGCCCATCGACGGCATCGCCGGCCTGTCCAAGGCCCAGCTCGGAAATCTGGTCGGCCCAGGCAGCGCCAATGCCGAATTGACCACGATTTCCCAGCTCGATCCAATAAAGGCCTACATTCCGCTTAGCGAACAAGAATACCTGCAATTTGCCCGCAATAAACAAAGCGCTGGTCAACAACAGGATGGCCAGTCGCTGGAACTGATCCTGGCCGATGGTTCGGCCTATCCTCATCCGGGAAAATTTTTCTTCGCCGACCGCGAGGTCAATATCAAAACCGGCACCATACAGGTCGCCATTCTGTTTCCCAATCCCGGCAGCCTGTTGCGCCCCGGCCAGTACGCCAAGGTGCGCGCGGTAGTCAAACATAAACCCGGTGCTTTACTGGTCCCACAACGGGCGGTTGGAGAAATGCAGGGCCGCCGCCTGGTGGCCGTGGTCAAACCCGACAATAGCGTGGAGTTGCGTCCTGTCAAGGCGGCCGAAACCATAGGCACGCAATGGATTATTGATGAAGGCTTGCGGCCCGGCGAACGGGTCATTGCCGAGGGCATTCAAAAAGTGCGGCCCGGCGCAACGATAGATCCCAAACCGTACGCGGAAGAATCGCCCGCGACGGGTGGGAGGTAGTTCGACATGGCCAAATTTTTCATCAATCGCCCTATCGTGGCGATCGTCATCGCCATCCTGATGGTGATGATCGGCCTGGTCTCGATGATGGGGCTGCCGATTGCACAGTTCCCCGCCATCGCTCCGCCGGAAATCCAGGTACAAACCACCTACACCGGTGCCGATGCGGTGACGGTCGAACAATCGGTGGCTACCCCCATCGAACAGCAGATGTCCGGCGTGGATAACATGAACTACATGTATTCCATCAACGCCAACAACGGGCAGATGACGTTGCGGGTTAATTTCGATGTAGCGACCGACCCGAACACCGACCAAGTACTTGCGCAGATGCGTAAATCCCAGGCCGAATCGCAACTGCCGCAGGACGTACGCAATTTCGGCGTCAACGTGCAAAAATCCACCGCATCGCCGCTGGTCATGTTCGCGCTGTACTCACCGAAAGGCAGCTACGACAACATCTTTTTGGCCAATTACGCCTACATCAACATCAACGACCAGATGACCCGGGTCAAGGGCATCGCCAGCGTGTCGGTATTCGGCGCCGGTCAATATGCGATGCGAATATGGGTCAAGCCGGATCAATTGGCGAAACTGAATATCACCATCCCGGAAATCGTCAGCGCCGTGCAGGCGCAGAACAACGTCAACCCGGCCGGCAAGGTCGGCGGCGAGCCGGTACCACCCGGCCAAGAATTCACCTATGCGGTGCGGGCTCAAGGCCGTCTGCAGACCGAGGAAGAATTCGGCAATATCGTCTTACGAGCCGAATCCGACGGCTCCATCGTTCGGATCAAGGACGTCGGCCGTATCGAACTGGGCGCCCAGACCTACGACATGATAGGACGCTTGAACGGCAAACCGGCTGCGCTGGTCGCCCTCTATCAGCTACCCGGCACCAACGCCATCGAAGCAGCCGAGGGCGCAAAAAAAGTGATGGAGGAACTGAAGACTCGCTTCCCCGAAGACTTGGATTATGTGATTGCCTTGGACACCACGTTGGCGGTTACCGAAGGCATCAACGAAATCATGCATACCTTGTTCGAGGCCATGGTTCTGGTGATACTGGTGGTGTTCCTGTTCCTGCAAGGCTGGCGCCCTACCCTGATTCCGCTGTTGGCGGTACCTGTATCGTTGATCGGCACCTTCATGCTATTCCCAATGCTGGGTTTCTCGATCAATACCCTGTCGCTGTTTGGTCTGGTACTGGCGATCGGTCTGGTAGTCGACGACCCCATAGTGGTGGTTGAGGCAGTCGAGCATCATATCGAAAAGGGTTTGAGCCCCAAGGAAGCCACGCTAAAAACCATGCAGGAAGTCACCGGCCCCATCATCGGCACTTCGTTGGCGTTGATTGCGGTATTTTTGCCAACCGTGTTCATTCCAGGCATTACCGGCCGTCTGTACCAGCAATTCGCCGTCACGGTGGGTGTGTCGGTAATGATTTCCACCTTCAACTCCTTGTCGTTGAGTCCGGCATTGGCGGCACTGCTGTTAAGACCCAGAGTGCGTGGCACGGGTCCGCTGCAAAAATTCTACGACGCTTTCAACCGCCGCTTCGGTATTGCCAATGAAGGCTATGTCAGTTTCTGCTCGGTATTGATACGCAAGAGTCTGCTCAGCATGGTTTTCCTGGGGATTTTGACGGTGTTTGCCGGAGGACTCGGTAAAAGCGTACCGATGGGCTTTCTGCCCGACGAAGACCAGGGTTATCTGTTCGCCGGCATTCAGTTACCCAACGTCAGTTCACTGCAACGCACCGACGAGGCCACTCGCAAGGTGGAGGAAATCCTGAAAAATACCCCTGGCGTAGAATTCTACTCCTCGGTAATTGGCTACAACATGCTCAGCCAAGCCAATACCACCTACAACACCTTTTTCTTCATTTCATTGAAAAACTGGGCGGAACGCACCAAGCCGGAAGAACAATACGCGGCCATCAAGGCGCATCTGAATCAGGAGCTGGCCAAACTTCCCGAAGCAATTGGCGTGGCCTTCCCGCCACCGGCGATTCCGGGCGTGGGTACCTCGGGCGGCGTGACCATGGTGCTGGAAGACAGGGCCGGCAAGGATGTCGCCTATTTGGCCGCCAACACCGAGAAATTCATCGCCGCGGCGAAGAATCGCCCCGAAATCGCCAACGCCTTTACCACCGCCGTGCCATCGGTGCCGCAAATCATGGTGGATGTGGATAGAGACAAGGTGCTGAAACAAGGCGTGCAGCTATCGGATGTCTACAAAACCTTGCAGGCTTATATGGGTTCAGGCTTCATCAACTATTTCAATCGCTTCGGCCGGCAATGGCAGACCTATGTGCAAGCGGAAGGCGAATATCGCAAGGACACCAATGCGCTGGGGCAATTCTATGTGCGCAACAACGCCGGCGACACCGTGCCGCTGGCCGCGCTGACCACCATCCGCAAAACCGAGGGCCCGGAATTCACCATGCGCTACAACCTGTTCCGCAGCGCGCAGATCAATGTCACGCCTAAACCCGGCTTCAGCTCGGCCCAAGCGATGAAAGCGTTGGAACAAGTCTTCGCCGAAACCATGCCCTCGGACATGGGCTACGACTACATCGGTATGAGTTTCCAGGAAAAGCAGGCTCAGCAAGGCATTTCGCCGACTGTGGTGTTTGCCTTTGCCATATTTTGCGTGTTCCTGATCCTGGCCGCGCTGTATGAAAGCTGGAGTCTGCCATTCAGCGTATTGCTGGGTACGCCGATCGCGGTGTTCGGTGCCTTTGCCGGTTTGATGGTCGGACATTACGAGAACAACATCTACGCGCAAATCGGTCTAGTGATGTTGATCGGCCTGGCGGCCAAGAACGCGATTCTGATCGTCGAATTTGCCAAAATGGGAGTCGAGGAAGGCAAGAGCCTCTATGACGCATCACTGGAAGCCGCCCGCCTGCGTCTGCGGCCAATTATGATGACCGCTTTGTCGTTCATCCTGGGCTGCGTACCGCTCGCCATCGCCAGCGGCGCCGGCGCCTTGTCGAGACGGGTAATGGGCTATGCGGTCATCGGCGGCATGACCGCCGCCACCGCCATCGCCATTTTTTTGATCCCGGTATTGTTCTATTTCGTGGAAAACCTGGCAAAATCCAAAACGGCCGCAACCGAAGGGGAAGGCCATGAATAAATTAAGCCTTTTGGCATTGACGATTAGTTTGACCGGCTGTTTCACCGTTGGTCCGGATTACCAGAAACCGCAAATCCAAGCGCCCCAGCAATGGCGTTTTGGGGTCGATGACGCGCGCGAGACCGCCAACCTAGCTTGGTGGGAACAATTACAGGATCCGGTCCTGAATCAACTGGTCGATCAAGCGCTATTGAACAATCTCGATCTTAAAATTGCGATTGCCAATGTCGAGCAATTCATGGGCGTCTACGGCGCTACCCGCGCTAATCTGTTCCCCCAAATTTTCGGCCAGGGTGGCTACCAGCGGCAACAAACCAGCGGTGAAGCGACTGGGCTGGGCGGAAAAATACCCGATACCGATGCCGCGCAACTCGGTGCCACGATGTTTTGGGAATTGGACGTTTGGGGGCAGTTGCGTCGCGCCAAGGAAGCAGCCGGGGCCGATATGCTGGCTCAAGAAGCCGCCCGTGACGCGGTCGTGTTGACCCTGGTCAGTTCGGTGGCCCAAACTTATATCACCTTACGCGCATTGGACCGGGGCCTGGAAATCACCCGACAAACCGTCGCCAGCCTAACCGAGGAAAATCGTATCGCCAAGGCCCGTTTCGATGCGGGTTATGCATCGGAAATCGAAGTGAGCCAATCGGATTCGGAACTGGAACGGCGCCGAGCCTTGGTTCCCAACTACGAACAACAGATTGCCCAAGCCGAACATGCCTTGAGTTTATTACTGGGTAAGCCGCCCGGCGCGATTGCTCGGGGCCGGACTCTGGACGATTTATTGCCGCCGGCGGTACCCGCGGGCTTGCCTTCGGAACAATTGGCTCGCAGACCGGATATTCAACAAGCGGAACAAAATCTAATCGCCGCGAATGCCCGAATCGGCGTGGCTCGGGGTGAATATTTTCCCAAAGTCACGCTCACCGGTGATCTCGGTCAGGCCAGCATCGAATTGGCTTCGCTGTTCACGCCGGGGGCGAATTTTTGGACCATAGGCGGACGATTACTGGGCCCTATTTTCACCGCCGGCCGCGTCGCCGGACAAGTTCAGGCTGCGGAAGGCGCGCAACAAGCAGCCTTGGCCTTTTACCAAAAATCCATATTGGCGGCATTTCGCGAGTTTGAAGATGGTTTGATCGCCAGCAGCAAATCCAATGAACGCCAAACGACTCAGGCTCGCCGAGTAGAGGCTTTGCGAAATTATCTGCGTTTGTCGCGGATACGTTACGATGAAGGCTATACCTCCTACTTGGAGGTGCTGGATGCGCTACGCCAATATTATGAAGGCCAAATCGAGCTGGTGCAGGCCCGAGGCGATACCTTTACCTCGCTGATCCAATTGTATCGGGCCATGGGCGGCGGCTGGATCGTGGCGGCGGAACAACAAGTGGACACGCCCAAGCCTAGGGATGCGGTATTTTTTCCATAGTTTCCTTTATGGTTAGAATTTATTTACGAGTCAAGTTAATACCAACATACCGCAAGCCTTGCCGGAACAATGAAATTTGCCGAAGGTAATGGCGGAAGTCAGGTTTAACTCGGCCTGGAAACCCCGCTTAGGCATAGGCGAGAAACAAGTTCGGCAACGGTAGGTGCGAACAGGTGCATAGGCTATTTCAAGACCATTCCTTACAGACCAGTGGTGCAAAAGAAAATGCAAAACGACCCCCATACAATGACGACCGAAGACTTCACTCGAAATGCGCTCGAAGCCGCCATCAAAATCGGCCTGTTGTTCTTGTTGTTAAGTTGGTGCTTTCATATTGCCCAGCCCTTCATCAACCCATTGGCGTGGGGAGTCATTATCGCGGTTGCACTTTATCCCTTGCATGGCAAACTCTCTATCCTGCTGGGCCAACGTGAAAAGCTCTCGGCCGCCCTGCTAACGGCTTTACTGCTTTTGGTCATCTTGGGTCCGTGTGGATTTTTAGCCGACATGGTTAGCGAAAACGTGCGGGAATTGACGGCAAAACTTCAGCAAAATCAGTTTGCCATCCCCCAGCCGACCGAAAAAGTGGCGGCCTGGCCCTTGATCGGCCAGCCCCTGTTCAACTTTTGGCAATTGGCGGCAAATAATTTCGGCGAGGCCGCCAAGACATTTGCCCCACAACTCAAGGAAGCCAGCAAGTGGTTATTTGCCTCGGGCGCTTCAACCATCATGGCGATTTTGCAACTGCTGGTTTCGGTCATCATCTGTGGCCTATTGCTGGTCAATGGCGTCAGCGGCCATCAACTGGCCTTGTCTATCGGCAAGCGTATTGCCGGCGATAAGGGCCAGGAATTGATTGAACTCTGTATCGCCACGATCCGTGGCGTAGCGCGTGGGGTTTTAGGCGTGGCACTGATTCAGTCAATGTTGGCTGGCGTCGGTTTCTTTGTCGCGGGCCTGCCTGGAGCCGGTTTGCTGACAATTGCCTGTTTGTTTATTGCCGTGGTGCAATTGCCGACGATGATCCTGCTTCTGCCCAGTATCATTTATGTGTTTTCGATACACGAAACCTTATTTGCCACTGTGTTCATGGTTTGGATGCTAGGGGTAGGCTTAATCGATAATGTGTTGAAGCCCATTTTAATGGGCCATGGCCTGGACCTGCCCATGGCCGTGATTTTCATAGGCGCCATCGGCGGCATGATATTTTCCGGAATCATCGGGCTATTCGTCGGCGCGGTTGTGCTGGCACTAGGCTATAAATTGTTCCTTTCCTGGCTAGATGACACAAGAGTGGTTTGACACCGGAAAATGGACAGCCAATTTAAATACTGACTCCATCCCGAACTAGCGGATGGCAACATACGGGATAACATCATGAGCGCGGAAATCATCAGTCATATTGGCGGCCTGGTAACCGCCAAAATCAGCGGAAAATTGACTTACTCGGAATTGACCAGCCTACAGAAGTCGGTAATAAACATCATAGGCCGGGAAGGAGGCATACGTGTCCTCGTCATTACCGAAGATTTTCTGGGATGGGACAAGGCGGGAGATTGGGACGACATTTCGTTCCAGGACACAAGCGACCCCTATATCAATAAAATGGCGCTTGTCGGTGAAAAGAAATGGGAGGAACTAGCCTTGTTGTTTACCGGTAAAGGCTTTCGGGAATTTCCAATCGAATATTTTACACCGGCCGAACTCAGCAAAGCCCAAGCCTGGTTGACTGAAAATTAAGCTGACTGACCTATTCTTGTCGCGGAGTCGCCCACCATGATCTTCATTGCCACTTTTATCTTGACGGTATTCGTCTACAGCCTGGTATCGCGGCGACTGCAACGCACGATTATCACCGGGCCTATCTTGTTCACGCTGGCCGGCATTGTTCTCTATCGCTTACCTCCGGCATTCAGCGACCCGGAACTCAAACGCCAGGGTTTTTTACTGGTGGCCGAAATTGGCTTAGTGATGACACTATTTACCGATGCGGCGCGCATCAGTTTGAAGAGTTTGACATCAAACCGAAACTTGCCGATCCGCCTGCTGACGACCGGTATGCTGCTAACCATTCTTCTGGGCGCGATAGGAGCAATGCTGATTTTTCCAAGCCTCGGCTGGCAGGAAGCCGGCATCCTGGCCGCCATCCTAGCGCCGACCGATGCCGGGCTAGGCATGGTGATCGTCAATAGCCCTTATGTCCCCGTCCGCATTCGCCAGGCCTTAAATGTCGAGGCCGGGCTTAATGACGGGCTTTCCGTGCCGTTTTTGATGTGTTGCATTGCCTTGGCTTTACAGACCAGCGAAGGGGCCGGCGAGGTACTTTCTCGCTTTATAGGCGAACAAATAGGCTATGGCACGTTGGTCGGTATCGCCATCGGCGCAAGCGGAGGCTGGTTGCTGACATTAGCTTCTCGCAGACAATGGATGGATGAGTCCATGCAACAAATGGGCTTGGTATCCATTCCCTTATTGTGTGTGATTGCATCGGAAGCTACCGGCGCCAGCATGTTCATTGCCGGTTATGTGGCCGGTTTTGCCGTGCAGTTGGGCTTCGCGGATGCTGGACGCCGAAGTGTCGAATTCACCGAAACCTGGGGCCAGTTATTCGATTTTTTCGTGTTCTTCCTGTTCGGATTGCTGGTGGCGAGGTCCTGGGCACAGTTCGATGCCATACATCTAGTCTATGCCGTTTTCAGTTTGACCCTGGCGCGCATGATACCAGTGGCGTTGGCGTTGCTGGGCAGCGGTTTGAGCCGTTCGACCGTTTTGTTCATGGGCTGGTTTGGCCCACGAGGCCTCGCTTCCATCGTGTTGGGCCTGGTATATCTTGAACGTCAAGCTCATCTTCCGGGCGAGAATACTATCAAACTGGCGCTGATGATGACCGTGCTGGTCAGCATCTTTAGCCACGGCCTGAGCGCGTTGCCGGGAATAAACTACTATGCCAAACGCATAACCCAGCTTGATCCGAACGCGCCGGAACACCAACGCGATGAACTGGAAAGTTAGGTCTAAGCCATTGCCATCTTTGGAGATAACCACCATGCTTACATCAATACGCGGATATTTGCTTGCCGTTGGCGTTTTTGTCCTGCCGGCGTGTTCCACTGTTTCGGTCACCACCGACTTCGATCGTTCGGCTTCCTTCGCGCAATATCATAGTTATATCCTGGACCCTAGCCTCGAAAAGATAGGCTTGTCGCCATCGAGTGAAACCGCGTTGCGTGAGACTCTGCGCAACAGTTTGGCCCGTCATGGCATTTTAGAAACCACCGAAAATGCCGACCTGCACATCGTGCGCCATATTTCGGCCCAGGAAAAACTGATGGTGCACCAATCGAGCGCCGGCGTACCTTACCGGTACGGGCGATACGGCATGTGGACCGGCGCGCCTTACTACTATACCGATGTATCGCAATATACCGAGGGGACGTTAATACTCGATTTCGTCGATGCCAAAACCCAGAAATTGGTATTTCGCGGCGTCGGTACCGGCACGGTCAGCGATCCGGAAACGAATGCCGACCGGATCAAGCAAGCCGTGGAAAAAATCGTGCAAGGTTATCCTAGCCCCGTCAGCCAGTAAGTCTGAGTTTGTAGCGCCTCGACACCGCCGAGAATTTACTCCGCTATTGGTTTGACTCCCGAATCCGCATCGAAAAATCAGGCGACTGATCGGCGGCCTGGGCCTGGCTGTTGATCCGTGCTTGCCGTTGCAACTCCTGAAAAGGCATGCGCGTATCAAGCCGCTGGGATTGATAAAGATATTCCGGCAAATATCCACTTAACAGGATTTTCCAGGAAAACGGTAAATGACCCTGATTGGACAAAGTACGCAGCCATATCGCGGTAGTGCAATTATCCAGCAAGGTATTGTAAAACGCCGGTTGCTCATTCAGCTCATTGATTTTTCGCATGTATTCCAAAAATAAACGCCTGCCGTTTTCCATCGAGCCTTGTAGGCGATACCTATAAACCTGTTCCGGTGGATCTTTTCGGTAGTTGGTGCGCAAGCGAATCACATCCCGTTCGTCGGCCACGAAGTAAATCAACTCGTATTGGCGGAAAAAGCCCTTGATGGTTGAATAACCTTCCCCCTGTTCCTTGCGCGCTTCAATGGATACCGCCAGGTGATCATTGCCGCCAAAATCAAAACTGAGGATGGTGTGCGCAATGGCCGGCCCCATCCAATACACCGAAAACAGGTCAATGCCCTGAAATTTATTCAAATCAAAGGTTTTGCTGTAATAAGCCGGCTGAAAATCAAATTCGCTACGGTAGTCAAAGTTCCGGATATTGTGGACTGTAACGGTGTCGCCCACAAAACTGGCATAAGCCAGTTTGCCGGCATCCATTTGCCAATTACGTTGGTTGGAAGGACTAATGCCGAGCCACCAAGCCAAAATGATTATGAACGCCATGGAATGGCCGAGTAGCAAACGCTTCCGCCACCGTGGCAACCCCAGGCAAATCAATGCCGCCAAACCCAATAGGCCGAACATGGCCGAGATCCAAAGTTGAACAACCCCGGTATCAGAATCGCCAAAATAAACGGCACCGACTCCCCACAGGGTCGTTAAAACCAGGATTACTATCGTGAATCCAACTTTTATCAATTTCATTCGGTTATTTTCCCGCCATTTTCGAACATCATCCGGCCTTTAGGAAGGTTCAGCTTCAGTTGACGATCATCTTCGTTTATTTCAAAACTGACCGCTTCAGTTAAATACCGCAGATATTGCGCATACATTGACTCCGGCCCGCATTCGGCCAAGGTCGCCGCCCCTGGCGCCAGCTTAATTTGCTTGCCATCCAGGACATAGCTTCCCTGCATCCGGTTACAATCGGCTTTGGCCTTATAGAATTTATTCGGCAATAAGATCAATGTATAGCGATTAGGGTCGTCGACGCTGCCATTACCTGATACCGATGATAGATCATCAAAACGCTTCAACTTCCAGACGATGCCGGTAATATTACCAATCGGATGGCTAGCCGCGCTTTGGCTGGATTGAGTCATTACCGCATCATCATAGATAGCGCCACAAGCGCAGATCAACACTAGTGCCATCGACGCCGCAACAACACGGTATTTAAGAAACTTCGTTATGTTCAAGAGATCCCCTGCTAAAAATCCATCGCTACCGAAAGCATACCGATCTCGCCCTTAAAGCGATTTTCCACATTAAATTCATGTATCCATTTACCGATAAAATGAACCTGCTTGTCACCGAATTTAGGGCTATATCGTACGATCGGACCGACGCCCGCTGACTCGCCTCTGAAGTCGCCGACTTCAGGCAAGTCTGACCGTCCCAGGGCTGTTCTAATCGTATTAACCCTGTTACGGACTGCAGCCGCTTGAGTCAATAAGGGGCTTTCATCGCCGGTGAGCTGATGGTAAAAATAGCCGGTAACCCCAATACCGAATGCTTCCGAGAAATGCTGGGCAACCGTGTAATCCAGATGAAATTCATCGCCACTCTGGTATTGGGTGGCGTCGTTTTCGGTATTGCTCATGAATCCGACATTGAACGAAATTTCATGGCCGCGGGTCGGATGCAACCAGGTTAGACCGCCAATGGTGTCGAATGACCAGTAATTCCTACCCAAATTAACCAGATCGCCGGCTTGATAATAACCGGTGGGCATGAATATAGCCTCGCTCAAATTAACGCTGACATCGCCCCATTTCCAGGTCAGCGATAAGGGGGCGACCACCAAATCCCCCATGCCACCTTGATTGTCCTGGGTTTCGAAGGAAACGGTTCTGCCACGCAAAAAAGGCCCCGATTCCACGCCGGCGCTGATATTGGCATCGAAAACCACCGGTAAGAATAATCCGGCTCCATAACGTCCACCAAAAATCTCGACATCGGTCACATAAGCCAGCTTGAAGGTGGTGGTCCACAGCTCTAAATCAACATCGGTGGCGATATTACGCCCCAGGGTTGTAGCGTTGCTGATATTCGCACTGTAATAAGTCAGGTCGTCGCGAAAATAAAATCCCGGATCGAGTTGCAAATTCATGAAAAAGTCATTGTAGACCCCCGGAAAGTAATGGCTGCTGGCACTTTCGCCAGCCCGCGCGCCCTGTAACAAGGCCAAAGACAAAACCACACTCATGGCAGCGGGCTTGCTGAAGGCTAAAAACTTTATCTTGTCGAACATACTGATCTCCATAATTGATTAGTGTCTGAATCGTTATCTGATTGGGTAAAAGACTGTATCTATCGAGAACGCTATCCTGTCCTATCACCCGCGCGAATACTAATCGATCCGGGTGTTTTCTATAGCGACGGCGGCGAAGTGTCGGCCCGCAGCCCACCAGTGCCGCCACTCGGAATGCGCTACGTATTCCCGTTTGTTGTGCTTTAGTCATAGACATCTACTTGGAGTGATGCGTAAAAGTCTGTTTCTTCACAAATTTAGTTTGGCTGATCCAACTGTTCCCGCAACGCGGTTAGCTCGGGATCGTTAGGGAGCGAATCCAGCGCGGACTTCACCACCGCCTTCGCTTCATCTTTCCGGCCGAGGCCGGATAGCGCAACGGCATAAACATAAGCAAATCGCGGTTGAGTGGGCGCAAGTTCCGCCGCCCGCTTCAGCGAACTCAAGGCCTGAGGCAGATTCTTCCGCCGGATTGCCAACAAGCCCAGGCTATGGTGGAGTTCGGCCGCGTCCGGCTGATGAACCAGGCCCTCCTTTAAAATCCGCTCGCCTTCGCCGTCCCGCTGCTGTGTCCGCAAATGGTCGGCCAGATTGATATAGGCCGGCAACCAATTGGCATCCAGTTGCAGAGCTTCGCGATAAGCCCGTTCGGCGGATTCGGATTGATTGCGGGCCGAATAAAAATTGCCTAGATTGACTTGCGCCGCCGGATCGTCGGCATTCCAGCGCAACGAGTTCAGATACTCGCTGGAGTCTAGATCAAATTCATGCTGCTGTTCCGCTGTCAAATTTTGATCGGCGGCACTGGCTAATGCCGAGGCCGCCAAAGCCCGCAATGTGCGAAGCGGATCGCGCAACACATCATGCGCCAGCGGCCAGCGTTGTTCCGGCGGCATTTGTTCCAGCACTTCCAATCCGGCGCGGCGAAGCAAAGGATCGGAATCCCGCAAGGCATTGGCGATGACAGGCACTAGCTCCGGATGCATCTGATTGCCCAATGCCGCAACCGCCGAGGCACGGGCAATGGCCGGCTGCTGTTTGTCTTGCAGCAAATTCAATAGGCGCTGTTCCGCATCCGCCGCGCCGGTTCGGGCCGCATGCAAGGCTTCCGCGTATTGCTGAAGACCCTTGGCGTCATGGCCGTACTTGGCTTTAACTTGCGCCGCCGCCCATGCTGCCGGCTTGTCGGCATGGCAACCGTTACAGGCGTTGGGTGTGCCAAGTGTCGCCGACAAGTCCGGACGCGGAACACGGAAGCTATGGTCACGCCGCGCATCCACTCCCATATAAGTCTTGCTGGGCATATGGCAGTCCACACACAACGATCCGCCACCACCGGCAGGATGAAAATGGTGCTTATCGCTGTCGTATTTTTCGCTGCTGTGGCACTGCCCGCACATCGCATTACCCGGCTGGCGCAGTTTAAGGCTGTGCGGTTCGTGGCAGTCGCTACAGCTTACGCCGGCGCGATACATCTTACTTTGCAAAAACGAGCCGTATTCGTAAACCTCGCCATCAATCTGGCCGTCGGCATGGTACAGTTGTTCGGTCAATATTGACGGTAGGTGGCTGTCCATCAGTGGGCCGTGCCGGTAATCGCCAAACAACTGCGCGCGGCGGGAATGGCAGCGGGCGCAGACTTCGATTTCCGTGGCGGACTGCCTAGGCTGATTGCGTACGGCATTGCCTGTCGCGGCATCGATGGCCCATGCGCTTTGTCGGCGTTCATTCAGATTCACCAGCAAACCTTTGGAAGCGTCGTCCGGCGACTTGCTCCGAGCCCACGCCAGATGCCGTGAGCCAGGGCCATGGCAAGCCTCGCAGGATACGTCGATTTCAGACCACGTCGTATGGTAAGTCCGGCTGGCGGCATCGTAGTTTTTTTGCAAATGGGTGGAATGGCACTCGGCGCACATGAAATTCCAATTCTGCGAGCGCCGGGTCCAATGCAGTTCGTCGTTATGATCGATTTTTTCGTTGGGATACAAATGAAACCAGCGTTGTCCGCCCTGCTGCTTCGGCCGACTGTCCCAAACGATGGATAAGGCTTGCAGCTTTCCGCCGGGCAGCTCGATCAGATATTGCTGTAGCGGCGTTACGCCGAAGGTGTATTTGATTTCGAAATCGGTCAGTTTTCCATCCGGGCCATCGGTGCGAACCATGTAGCGGCCGTTTTGGCGGAAAAACCTGGAAATCACGCCATCCTTGCTGAACTCGGCATCCTGGAAATCACCCAGCACGCTGGTCTCGCCAACTTCCTGCATCGCCAGATCGTGATGCGAACCTTGCCAAAGTTTATCTTGATCGCCATGGCAACTCGCACAGGCCTCGCGGCCGACATAATCAACTTCAGCCGATTGCGATTTTGCGGCAGTTTCAACACTGGTAGATTGAACAGGCTTGGGCACCAACGCGTAAACGTAAAACAGTCCAAGACCTAGCGCGGCCAGTAAGCCAATCAGTAACCAGCCGCGACTGCTTGGAATCGCCCATTTCACGCAAGCGCTCCGAGCCTGCTCATGCGGCATTCTAAAAAAAGCATGGGCGTGCAAGCACGCCCAAACCCATTCGCCATCATTTCACCTCGACCGTGACTTTCTCGATCTTGCCGGTGAAGCGCGTGGCGGCACCTTCACCGATACCGGCCACCACCGGCGTGGCGTCATCGACACCCACATCAGCGGTCTCGTCGGCGGAGAAGATCATCGGTTGGGTTTTTTCGATCCGGCCCTCGGCTACTTTCCCGCCATCGACGGACAGCGTACCCATGCCGCCCTTACCCAAACCGCCACCATCATAGGCAAAATCAAACACCAGCTTGACTTTGCCTTTTGGCAATGGCTCTTGCGCGCTGATGGTGTAACTGTCCAGCCCCAGGAAGTTATAGGTGTAAGCGGGCTTACCGTCCTTCAGGTACAAACACCAGCCGCCAAAACGTCCGCCCTGGGCGATAATGACACCATTGGCACCTGTTTCCGGAATTTCCAGGTCGGCGCTAATGGTCTTGGACTTGTTCTTGATGTTCAGGAACACGTTCTCGGTCATGCCGGTCATGCCTTCGGCCAGCGTCAGCGAGGTACGTCCGGCCATCAGATCGGGACGGCCGACCAACGCCGCATTGATGCGCTCAACGACTCTATCGTCGATCGGCAGCGCATTGTTTTTTTCGGCTTCCTTCATGAACAAGGCTTGTAACTGCTTGAGCTTTTTCGGTTGTTGCAGAGACAGATCTTTGGTCAGGCTAAAGTCGGCGCGGGTGTCATACAACTCCCAGACGTCTTCGACCAGAGGCCGCCGCGGTGTCATCTCCCATGGCGCCCGGTGTATGGTACGAGCCAACCAGCCGTCGTGGTAAATGGCCCGGTTGCCGAACATCTCGAAATATTGGGTGGTATGCCGGTCTTTCGCCTTGGCATCGTCGAAGCTGTAGGCCATGCTGACACCATCCATGGGCCGCTGCTTGATACCGTTCACGACCTTGGGTTCCGGCAGGCCAGTGGCCTCGAGTATGGTCGGAGCGACGTCGATCACGTGATGAAACTGGTTGCGCAGTTCGCCCTTGGTTTTTATACCCTTTGGCCAGCGCACGGCCATGCCGACCTTAGTACCGCCATGATCGGACGCCACCTGTTTGGTCCATTGGTAGGGTGTGTCGAACGCCACCGCCCAACCCGCCGCCATGTGCGGGTAAGTCTCGGGACCACCCCAGGCATCGATATGCTTGAGCATGTCCGCTACCGTTTCCGGCACCCGATTAAAATAGGTCATCTCGTTGAACATGCCGCTCCGACCGCCCTCGGCGCTGGTACCGTTGTCGCCATAGACGAACAGCACCAAGGTGTTGTCGAGCTGCCCCACATCTTCAATGGCCTTGATGACCCGGCCGACTTGATGGTCGGTCATTTCGACGAAACCCGCAAACACTTCCGCCTGCCGCGCATAGAGACGCTTTTCCTCCTCGGGCAACGAATCCCATGCGGGTATGGCGTCAGGTCTAGGCGCCAAAACCGTCCCCTTGGGTACGGTGCCATTTTCGATCTGCCGCGCCAGTATCTGCTCGCGCAACTTGTCCCAGCCCTGATCAAACTTGCCCTGCCAACGCGCTATCCATTCCTTGGGCACATGATGCGGCGCGTGGACCGCGCCCGGCGCGAAATAGGTGAAGAAAGGTTTATCGGGCGTCAATGCCTTTTGATATTTTATCCAGGCCACGGCTTGATCGGTCATGTCGGTCATGAAGTGGTAGTTGGGATCGTTCGGCAATTCGACCGGCTTGGTGCCGTCATAAATGAACGGCGCCCATTGGTTGGTCTCGCCGCCCAGGAAACCGTAAAACTTGTCAAAACCTTGCCGGGTCGGCCATCGATCAAACGGCCCTGCCATGCTGGCTTCCCAGGCGGCGGTTTCGTGCCATTTGCCGAAGGCGGCGGTGGCGTAGCCGTTCAGGCGCAACATTTCGGCGACTGGCGCCACGTTGTTGGGAATTTGGCCGGTGTTGCCGGGGAAAGCGGTCCCCGTCTCGATAATCGCGCCCATGTTATTGACGTGATGGTTGCGGCCGCTTTTCAGCGCGGCGCGCGTCGGCGAGCACACGGCGGCGGTGTGGAAATTGTTGTAACGCACGCCTTCATTGGCAATCCGCTCGAAGCTCGGCGTGGCGACGGGACCGCCAAAGCTGCTGGTACCGGCGAATCCCAGGTCATCGAGCAGTACCAGCAATACATTGGGTGCGCCGGTTGGGGCTTTGACCTCGAAGCGCGGCGGCGCCGTGGCGTTGCGAACGTCGAGTACCTTGCTGGCCGGGATTTTAGGTTCGGCAATCGGGAGAGACGTCCGGTCCGGACCGTCAGCGTTGGTGGGTTTGGCGGTACTTTTGGCGACGGCCAAATTGTGGCCGGACACTAGAGTCACCAGGCCCGCGGCGACCAGTAGACGCTTATTCATCGTTTCATCCTTTGCTGGGAAAATATATTCAAAGTTGGTGAGTTAAGTGCCGATTTAGATCAAAACGGTCGTACCGTAAAAGGCAGCGGATCGGTGACCATCTCGCCGGGCTTGCGGTTGGCGATTTGCACGAACTGCTCCGCCCAGCGATCCATGATGCCCTTGGCCGGGCCGTACCAGGTAAGACGGGTCAAATCCAGCGGACCGGCGTCTTGCATATCGCGGTCGGCGAAAGTCGCTACCACTTCGCCGGTCTGCACATCGCGCAAGCGTGCTTCGAAAGCCGCGCGGCGCTGATTGACGACGCCCACCGCAGTGCCAGTGCCTGGAGGGCCTGCCCAACTCATCGCATGCAGCACCGATTGCGAAGGATCGATTTCAATCAGTGCCAACTCCAATTGTAAGGCCGGATAACGATATTGCCGCGCGTAGTCGATCACCGAAAATCGGTGGTTAGGGTCCTCTCTAAATTTTTTGATGATCTGACTACGAAAATATTGCGCCAATTCCTCGGTATCTTTTTTGACATCGCCAAGGATGTTGGCTGAACTGATGCTGTGTAGCCAATCCATTTGTTGCATATAGCTGGTGTTGACCGGAGCGACGATCAGTTCGCGATAACCCGACTTATCGAAACCGGGCTTGATCCAGACTTTTTGAAACGGTAAATCCGCGCGTTTACTCTGCAATTCGGGATGTTGAATGAAACCCGCGTCGGGAGCCGGTTCGACGGCCTTGGCCTTAATGTCGTTGGTACCGGAGCGAACCGAACCGCAGCCCACAACGGCTAGAGTCATGCTCAACATCACCGGCAAAAATTGAAAGTTCTTCATAGGGTAATATCCAAAATAAAAAATGTTATGGCAAGTCGTTAGTCTTCGCCATGGCTTCAATGCATACCTTTGCATTCCGGCTCTTGAAGCTTGCCCATGAATCGGGACCGGCAAATGGGCGACTTGATGGAGATTTCCATCAAGAACCACTATGGAGCTCCTAGAGTTTTAGAAACGCTTGCGTCGAAACCCCAAAACCTCGTGTGCACGTTTTTAGCGAGCGTAAAGCTTTAGCTACAGCGCGGGTTTTCATTAACTGACTTTGAGGGTAAGATTTAACTCGCTCGCGCCCAACATTAATGCACAAAGCACGCCACAATATAATCGCATCACCTGGAATCAAAAATCTCAAACAAATCAGGACAGTTATTGTGTCTTTTAAATAGCCTATCCAATGAATTTTTCGGAGTATCTCCGATATATCAGAGATACTCCGAAAACGACAATTCAACTAATCCTCGGCCTTGGCGAAATATCTTATCGCGAATATTCACAAAACTGCGGCTTGCTTCCGTTTCCGCCGCCTATTTTGGCGAATAGAAGTTTTGGCATAACCCCTGCTTAGATTAAATGAATTGGCAAATGTGACGGGAATGTTGATCTACCCGGAACCGGTCAAATCGGTGAGAAGATTTGCGATCAGCGCGCTATGTATCCTTGGGATTCTTTTCGGACTCCTGTCGCGAACCCGATCCCAGCCTGGCTAATTCGACTTTGACGGGACTTACCATATCCAGATGCACATCCCGTTGCGGGAAGGCAATCGCAATTCCCTGCTGGGCGAACAATTCTTGTATATGTAGGCGCACATCACTCATCACCCGATAGCGATTGGGCTGGACGTGCAAATCGATCCAAAAATCCAGCCTTAAATTGATCGCATCCGCGCCAAACTCCTGCAGATAGACTTCGGGAACCGGATTTTTCATGACCTGATGATGTTCGGCCGCTGCCCGCTCGACCAGCGCCATGGCTTGCCGGGGCGGTGAGTCATAAGCCGTACCGACGCTAACACTACAGCGCAGGGTATGGTCGGAAAGCGTCCAGTTGGTGACGCTTTTCTCCAAAAAACTACTGTTGGGAATCAGCATATCGATGCCGTCGAAGCGGTGTACCTGACAGCAACGACTACCGATATGGGTCACGCGACTGAGCACGCCTTCGACTTCGAC
Organism: Methylomonas sp. LL1; assembly: GCF_015711015.1. NCBI lineage: Bacteria > Pseudomonadati > Pseudomonadota > Gammaproteobacteria > Methylococcales > Methylococcaceae > Methylomonas > Methylomonas sp. LL1. The sequence continues at coordinate 62,962 of NZ_CP064653.1, read as the reverse complement.
GATGTCGCCGATTTTGATCGAGCGTTCCATCAACAAAATCATGCCGCTGATGAAATTATTGAGGATATTCTGGGCACCGAAACCCACGCCTATCGCCAAGGTACCACCCAGAAAAGTGAATACCGTCAGCGGAATATGCACGCTGATCAAGGCAAACACCACGATACCGACCACCGCGGTCAAACCGAACAAGCGCAATCCCAGCAAACCCGCGCTTGCCCGACTCGCTTGCCAGTGCTTGACCCGAGAGCGGCCAAATTCGGTCAGTCTGGATATCAACCATAAGCCCAAGGCGAATATGGTCAGAATCTGGGTGACCTTACCGACCGTAACGCTACGCTTACCGACAATCTCCCGGCCTTCGGCGACGATTTTATCTTCGATGGTTAATAATTCGAAATCGCTTAATTGCCCGGCCAGTTCGATGAGGCTGGAATAGAATAATCGCAAACGTTCCTTAAAACTGGCGCCCTCGCTCCGCGATTGCAGCGAATCCAACAAACTGCGCAGACGGGCTTCCAATTCGTCGGCTTCCGCCACTCCGCGTTTCAGCATGGTTTCCTGACGGGTATAGGCAATCAGTTTACGGGTTTCCAGGGGGCGGTCGCCATACTCGGCCTGCCAATTGTCCAGGCGCTTATCCTGAGCATCCAGACGACTACGAGCGGTGTCGAGATCGGAACGAAGATACTTGCGCCACAGAGCCAGATTCTGCAAACCCTTCTGGATTTCCTGACTAATGTCTTCGAGCGTCTTCAGATCGCCCGCATTATCGATCCGATACAGCAATTCCCAGAATTGGCGCCGCGCCACGGTTGCTTGCACCAGTAAACGTAATGTTTTTAAATTGGATTCCGCCGCTTCGGCTTCAATGTTGGCGGTTTCCAAAACTTGTTGCAACGCAGCCCCTTCGCGATCGGGGCTGCCCGCGCCGGCTGGCTTTTCGATCGCTCGCTCGCGTAATAGCCGCAGTTGTTCGCGTACCTGTTGCACTTGTTGCTGCCTAGCATGCAGATGAGTAACGGTTTGTGCGATTTCGGCATCCAGTTCTTGTCGCAATGACGCCAGTTTCGAAATTTGCTGATCACGCTCTTGTTGCGATAACGGTGATAGGCGGCTGGCCACCCGCGCCTTGCGTTGCAAAAAGGCCCGTTCATCGCGCCGGTAGGCCAGATTTTCAGTAAGCACTTCCCGAGCAGTATCCAACGCTGCTAACCGGGCTTCGTCCTGTTGGCTCCTCAAACTGTTCAATTCTTGAAGCCAACCTTCGCGTTCACTCTGTTCCAAGCCCGCATACTCCAACAGCTCACTGGCTTTACGCAGGTTCTGCGCCGAGGTCTGGAAGGACTTGCGCTGGGTTTCCATCATGCTTTGCAGTGTGTCCAATTCGAGCTGAGCGGATTCCAGCTCGTGATCCTTCAAACGAACTTGCTTCCATTGGTCGTCAACAAACTCTACAGAATAGGGAGGCGATTCGGAAAAACCGACCCAGGCGTTGGTTTTTTGTTGAAAATCCAGATGGGTTTCGCGGCTGGCGCGTAACTTGTTCAAAGCATCCAGATGGCTTTCGTAAGCGTTGGCTAAAAGATTCAATAAACGCTTGTATTCGGTCCATTCACTGGCGTCGGCAACGGCGGGTTTGGCCGAATCGTCCTTCGCCAGCGCAAGCAAACGTTCGTTTACCTCGGCGAGTTTAAGCTTTAACGCGCTTTCGCGAGCCGGCATGGAATCGCCGTCGGCTGGCTTAGCTAGGACTTCGCTGACTGGATTGAGTGGCTGGGCACGTATTGGAGTAGCGGCCGTCAGCATCGCCAAGTTCAACGACAAACCGGCGATTATGACAAGCCGCCAGGAGAGTTTATTGCTTCGCCCGTGGCGGGCGAAGTTTGTCGATGCCATAAAATTGAGTCCGTCTCTACGCTCAATTCACCGAATAGCCCATCGCGCCTAGACAGGATTTCATCGCCCGGTTGTAATTATCCAGGCCAGGAGGTGGCGCGGACGCGGCTTGTTTTTGGTTATCGCGCTCCTGAAAGCCTCGCTTCATGCCGCCCGCAACCGCGCCAATCGCCGCACCCTTACCGGCATCACCGGCAATGGCACCGATAGCCGCGCCGGCCGCCGCGCCACGGGCGCCGCCACGCAGGGTTTCCTTACCGGCACTGCCGAAAGAAGGACCCGAGCCTTGCGCCGGCGGATTGCTGGGGTCATACCCGGATTGCTGCACCGACCAGTTGTGACAGTTAAATTGGTCTTGCTGTTGTTGCTGCGGGTTTTGGCCGGCGGCCGGGTAGATCATCAACTGGCCTTGCGCCCAGGCATTGATCGTTGCCATGCCCAGCAAGGCGACGATACCCATTAAGCTATTGCGGATTTTTCTGCTGTTGTTATTCATTACACTGTATCCCATGATTGAAAACACGATTCAAAATGGCCGACGCCGGCCATTATTGCTCGGGAGGCATTGCGCCGCAGTTTTCCAAACGGTAAGCCATGCGTCCCGCCCAAAAATCGAAGGCGCGGGTCACATCGTCCCATTTGCTGGTCACGCCAATCGCCGACTTGGCGCCAACGATACGATCGACCGCCGCGGCAATGCGCTCGCCGGTCACCGCGTCCGTTATCTCAACCTCGCCGCTGGCTTTACCGACAAAGGTACCGGTGCCGGTGGCAATTTCTTTCAATTTAGACATCACCAGCAATTGCGGCACAAACGATGACACGGTATCCAGTGCAACCCAGGAGCCTTCCGCTTCGGTGATCGCGGTTTTGATGCGCAAGGTACCCGGCTGCGCGGTCTTGACGATTTGATAGTACTTGCCCATTTCGTTGACTAATGAACCATGTAGATGGTTTACCAGCGTTTGCCTATCTTCGGCGGCAAGGCCGGCCATATCGCTGTTCTCGCGCACCCAAATACCGACCGGCTCGATGATGACCTTGTCATAGTTATTGCAGGTTTGCGGATAGTTGGGGTCGATATAAATCTTCAGCGCCTCACCCTCTTTTCCTTCCTGTAACGTCGAATAATCGCCCAGAAAGCCGGATTGTTCGACATCTCTAGCTTGCTTGATCGGCGTACAGGCAGAAAGTGTCAACGCTAACGCCAGTCCGCCAATGGCCGCCAAGTTTCGATTTTTAGTCTTTGTCATCTTTGCATCTCCTGGTTGTGATAGGTATATGGTTTGGAATTTCTAGTTTACGTCCATGGGACCATGACAGAAAAGCTGGTTTTGTTCCTAGTTTTCAATGTCGGGGAGAACCATTATAAAAATCCCCTCTATCCTCTTTATGCCCTATAGGTATATTTTCAATGGGGAAAAATCAAGCTAGGGGTTAACCCGAGTAATCTTGGAACCTTGTAATCCCAAACCGGCCATCAAACCGCGTTGGCCGAACACGAAGGCATAGACGTCGTCACGCATCGTCGTTGTCGTGGCTTTTCTGGCCATGCCTTCGTCCAACACCACGATATTGGGACCGACCCCGACTTCAAAGCCCTTGGTGCTGTCCAGGCTGTGTAATGCGGCATCGTTCATGAAAAACATCGCATAACCGAAGGATTGTACCCCGGCCTGCAGGCCGTATGATCCGGCGACGATATTATAATAGCCCGTAGTGCGGCCGTTACGGCGCATCGCACCCATGCCATATTCGGCACCGCCGATGAAACCGGCCTTGACCACGTTCGGAAACACCAAAATTCCCTTGGCTTTCGCGGCCAGTGCCCTGGCGGTCGGCGTGGTTTGGTAAAGCTTGGACAAAGCCGCGTTGACTTCTCGATCGATCTGCGCCGCATTGGCCTTGGTGTCGGCCTGGGAGCCGCCCATCGATTGGCAGCCGTTCAACGTTATCAACAGCAAAAACAGCCAGCCAAGCGTGTATGCCAAAGAGTGACGTTGCGAATGTGATGGATTTTTCATGCTGTATTCCTTAGGTTAATTGTAGGTTGGAGTTGATCATTGCATGCTGTTTCTGAGTTCGATCATCACGCTATCCACCGAATCGACACGAATCAGTTTCATGCGGGGATATTCGATAAAGTTTGTACCCATTGTCGATGCCAAACATGTCGTTCGCTCAGTACAAGTCCGCTCAGTCAACGGCAAATTGCTTGGATTGGGTTGGAAATAATTTCCCTGAATTCATCATAACAAGGGGCGAATGAATTCACCCCCTCGGGACATTCGAAGATCGGGAACTTATTTTTGACGGAATCCTTAGAATCTTAACGACACCCCTGATTATTGCGAGTCTTGACGCAGGTTTTTCCATCGGGCGTTTTGACAACCCCTACGCCATTTTTAGTCTTGGCTTCTCCGCCCCGACTGGTTTCAGTGCTCTTAACCCCGGCATCATTGGTTTCCGACTTCCAGGCGGTACCGCGGTTAGGATTATAGCCACCCGCATTGTCGCCGCCATCGCAAACCAGTTTACCGTTCGGCCCTCTCACACAATCGGCAACCGCCCATGACGAAAAAATCAAACACCCCACTAACAACAGCATTTTCTTGAACATCGTTTTATCCTCAGGAATACGTGATAAACCAGTTCGGTAACGGTAGGTGCGAATTCATTCGCACTGCGCGGATAAATCCGCAGCTACGCCGAACACATAAATAGGTTATTTCATGATCATTCCTTAATTATGAAAACAACCCACCCCGAATCGAACTCCAGTTCGCACTAATCTAAATAGCCGCTTTAATCCACTCGCTCAATTTCACCCGGCCGCCAGGTTTTGTCGAACCATGGCTGGAGCGGACCATAGAGGCGTAACAGCGTATTCCAGCCTTTACCGGGGATGGTCTGCACCCAGTTATTTTCCTTACCAATGGGAGGCTTCGGTCCGAAATAGATATCCACCGAGCTGTCCGGATTGACCTGGAGCCCTTGGGTCTGGCTGCTGACCGCCGGCCAGTGCTGGTCGGTCTGCAGCATCGAGCGAGTCTGGCTGTCGTACAGAATCACAGACCAAAAGTTGGCGACTGGAATATTGGGCGGAAGGTGAAGTTTGTAATTCTTGCCACCGTCGAGAGGTTTACCGTCGGCGTCGATGAAAGCCGCCATGTATTGCGACCCTTGTCCAACCACCTTCGAATCCATGGCCGGGGTGATACCGGTCGCATAAAAGAAGAAGAACGTATACATGTCCAGCAGACGTACCCCCTTATCCTCAAAGGTATAGCCGCTGGCATTCATTGGATTGCACCAAGCGCTATTGGGGTAGAAATAGGCCGCTGAATCACGAGGACGATAAGAGACCGCGCGCGCGGTTGCGTCTCCTACGAGTGCCGCTTCGGCAAGAATTTTCTTCATCCGTACATCGGGATTGAAGGGCTTGCCTTTTTGAATGCCAACCGATGCCCACAGGCCTAGCGTGACCGGGTCAATCGACTCCGTCGGTTCCTCTTGCACCACTTGGTTGAGATACTCCCAGAACGGATAATCAGCTGGGGCGACGGTGTTGAAGTCCCGCCCCGAGACGTTGACAAAATTTAACGGCGGCGGGTTTTCGGCTTGTCCAAGCGGATAGATTTTCGTCAACTGCTTGACGCTGTCCACCCCCGGCTTCGGGTCGCCATCCACCAGGAAGGTGCGCCAGCCGGCCCAGACCTTGAAGGTTGCGGGTCGAACGACGTGGTAACCCGAAGGGACCTCTCCCTGGTAACCGGGTGGCAGCAGCAGAAACTTACCGCCCTCGCCCTTATCCGGCCCCATGAAGCCCAAATCGGTGACGAAGTGGTACCACATATCGTCAATCAGTCCGAGAACCTTGGGTGGAATCTCCATGACCAGGGGTCCCTTGCTCAGGTCAAGCCAGAACCATGTGTATGGGGTGTTGTTGTTAGGGGTGAGAAATGTCGACCGGGGATTCATCATCTGCTCGAAGATCGGAACGGTCGTATTGGCCGGCCCCACTTCGAGTATTCCCTTGCGATTCGCCACTTGGCTCACCGGCGCTAGTCCGAGCAAGTAGGCCTGTACCGCGCGCTGAAAGTCCAGGTTGTCATACAGTTTTTCAAGGCTGGCATCATCCGGGAAGCCGTCAAAAAACTTCAGCGTACCCAACCGGGTCTTTACCTTGTCCGGTATGGCGATGCCCGAGGGAGTTTCGGTGGTCATCTTGTGTTCCACCGGCACGGTGGATTTGGCAACCGCCGCCGTCGCCAGCATGCCACACGCCAAGGCGATCACCGTCGCCAGATTGGTTTTATTCTTCACTAATATTTCTCTCCATTGGTAATTTGCTACTTCCCCTGCCTGGGCGAGCGCCCGTCAGACCTTGATTGGAAAATGCCCTTTAGCCCTAGCAACCGCGCCTTACCTGATCGGCAAAGTCGATGCCCTGTGTTTTACTGATAAAGCGGAATTCGCAGACCGGCGGATGGCTGGATAACTCCATCAAGGAAGCCAGCTGGCTGAAATGTCTGGACTTAATCATGCGCCGCAGAGACGCTTCGGACTCCCAAATTTCGTCGTAACAAAGGCAATGTGGCGTAGCAACCGTTTTGTATATCTCGACTGACAGGCATCCGGGCACCGAACGCACCCCTTGGGCGAGAACTTGTAACGCGTCGGTCAACATCCGGGTTTGGTCGGGCACGGCTCTAAGCATGAGATGAAGTTCAATCATGAATCAGATAACAGCAGGAAATACGCCACTTTCCAATCCCACACATTCATATTGGAAATTAGCTTATATATCCAATAGTTACCACCAACACCAAAGGATCGCAAGCAAATCTGAACAACCCAGTAGCCCTCTGAAATTTCGTAGATTCCCCGAAAAACAAGATCAATAAATAGACGGCCTGCGAATGCCAAGCTTAGTCATACGGCTTTCGAGTGTTGTAGGCTTGAGCCCGAGAATCTCCGCCGCGCTGCCTTGGCCGCGAATGCGCCAACCGCTGATTTCCAATATGCGCAGAATATGCTCGCGCTCCACCTCCTCTAGCGAGAGCAGCTGTGATTTTTCCATGGCCGCTTTAGCCAACCCATCCCTAGGCAAGGTGATTTTGAGCACTGGGCCATTGGCCAGAATTACCGCCCGCTCGATGACATTGCGTAATTCACGAATATTGCCTGGCCAGTCATAGTTGCAAAGCACGTTTAAACAGGATTTGGCAATAGCGTTGATCGATTTGTCCATGGAACGGGCAAACTCTTGGACGAAGGTCTCCGCCAATCTCGGGATGTCTTCCGGCCTGTCGCGTAACGGCGGCAACTGGATTGGAAACACATTCAGACGGTAATAGAGATCTTCACGAAACCGTCCCTCGGCCACTTCCCGTGGCAGATTACGATTAGTGGCGGCAATCACTCGCACATCGATTTTGATGGGTTTAGGACTACCCAAGCGCTCGATTTCTTTTTCCTGCAACGCCCGCAGTAGTTTGGCTTGGGCATCCAGCGGCAACTCGCCCACCTCATCCAGGAACAGGGTTGAGCCGTGCGCTAATTCGAAACGCCCAATTTGTTTGGATAATGCACCGGTATAGGCGCCTTTTTCTCGTCCAAACAGTTCGCTTTCAATCAACGCTGCCGGAATGGCGGCGCAGTTTACCCGAATCATCGTTCGCTCCTTGCGCGGACTGGCCTCGTGGATAGCGGTCGCCAGTAGTTCCTTGCCGGTGCCGGTTTGGCCGATGATCAGCACCGAAGCCGGAGTAGCGGCCACCTGTTCGACCTGCGTCATGATTTGGCGCATGGCCGCGCTACCACAGATGATTTGCCCTAGTTCCTGGCGCTCCGATCTTTCGTGGCGCAGGTAAAGGTTCTCTTGCTGCAATTGATCCTGCAGGCTTTGAATTTTTTCCAGCGCGGCATTGAGTTCGCCGTTCGCCTGCTCCAGCTCAAGTTTAGCGCGGCGGATCTCGGTGACATTCAGGCTGGCTCCCATCAGGCGCTCGGGTCGACCGTCGGCTCCGATCTGGCAATGGCCACTGGCACAGATCCAGTGTTCGCTGGCGTCGGGATGGACGACTCGGTATTCGTCGCGGAAATCGCTACCGTCCGCTAATATCTGTCGCACCGTTTCGCCAACCCGTTGCTTATCGTCCGGATGGATACATTCCAAAAACCGTTGCAAGTTCAGCATATCACCATCCGCAACACCGTATAGCCTGCGCGCCCTAGCCGTTGCCCAGATCGTATCAACCGGAATATTCCAAACCCACAGGCCAATGTTAGCGGCATCGGCCGCCAGGCGCATTTGTTCCTCCTGGGCTTGCAGGGCTTGTACCGTGTGCTGGCGTTCCAAGACATTGGAGAACACATCGGCGATCAGCCCAAGTCCACGGACAACTTCGTCATTCCAATGGCGCGGGCGCGCCGCGGCAAAACCGATGCCGCCGGTCAACTTTCCGCCTACGATCAGCGGAAAAACCAAGTCGGATCTAATTCCATAGCGTATAAAACCCTCTCTATCCATCGCTGCTTCGGCGGGCAAATCATCCACATCGTGCATGATGAAAGGTTGACCGCTTAGAAGCGTTTGAGTCACGTAGGGGCCTTCGGACATCAACGACGCAGCCTTCCACGGTCTTGTTCCTGGCTTAGCGTGCCCAAACTTCGCACAGAAATCTTGACCATCGTTTGTGATCAAGCCCAAGCCAATATGATCGATATCCAACGCTTCGCCAATCCGGTGTATCCCCTCCTGGATTGCTTGGTCGACTTGGTCGGGTGGAATGCGTACTAGGTTAGCGGACAGTTCCGCCAGCAAAAACTGGAACGGCAAATATTCTTCCGATTGATTCGGGGTTTTATAGTTGTTATCAGTCATCCCAACATGTTTTATAGTTTTTAAAAATCCGGGTTTTCCTATGTTGGTATAGTTTATGCTTGATTTATTACCGTATAAAGAATTTTTTCAGGGCATGTTTTGTTAAGCTTACTACTCTGGAAGTCACGGAAAAACGCCCCAAAGACTAACGTTAAAAACCTATTGACTTTCATTTGCCGGGGTGATGCCGCGCTTTCATGAGCGTTACTCTGAAAAAAAATTGGGAGGGCGCGGCTGCTTGTTTGGGCAGGCATCGGCGGCAAGGATGGCGCCGCCGAGCCTACATGGACCAATTCACGGCGTCTTGTCCGGCAAGCAACCGGGCCTAGGGGTGAGGGGTGCTACTTTAATGAGCCGGGATGATACCGAGCCTTCTCATGAGCTTTTGACCCGTTAATCAGCCGACCATCATGGCTTCCATTCCGCCTCCGTATCGGCCGCATTTGCCCGCAACATCTGGAAGCGCTCCATTGCCGCGCTGGCATTGAACAACATGCGTTCGCGCCCAAGGCGTTCGGCCAACCCGGAACTACGCACGACTTCCAAAACGCCAGGGTTTAACCCTGCTAACCACAATGTATAACCACTTTGCGTTGCGCACTGTTCGCGCTCCATCAAAATCTTCAGTGCCGAGTACTCTATATCCTGGACTCGACTCATATCCAAGGTCAGAACCCGCGGTTGATACTGCGTAATCAGTGCATGGATCTGCTCGGCAATGTACTGGGCATTCACGAAAAAAATCCGTCCCTCCGGTCGTACGATCAACAAGCCATCGAGGGTCTCGTCGTCGGGATGTTCGGGCAATAATGGTCTCAGCATATTGGTTCCGCGCTTACGGCCAATCACATACACGCGAGGGTTGGCGGCCTGACTTGCCAATCCAATCACGGAGACAATGATTGCGACGATGATGCCCTTCAGCGTACCGAATATCAATACGCCGATACAAGCCACCAAGGCCCAGCGGAACTCCATCGTCCGAACTCTGCGTATAGCCATAAACTCCGCTGGCTCGATCAAACCAATCGAGTAGACGATGACAACCGCCGCCAGCGTGGCGTGCGGCAAATAGCCCAGCAAGGGCGCAATCAGCAGCATGGTTGCCAGCGCCACCGACGCCGTCACCAGGGATGCTTTTTGCGATTTTCCACCCGTGGATCGCACAACCGCGGTTTGCGAAGTGCCTCCACCGGCCGGCATCGCCCCGGTTAGTGCCCCTCCCAGATTCGCCACGCCCAAGGCAATCAATTCGCGATTAGCATTAATCGTAGGTTCGGCGGTTTTGGCAAAGGCACGCGCCGCCGCGATCGACTCGGTGAAACTCATCAATGCAATCCCGAGAGCGCCCGGCACCAACTGCTCGATTAGCGTTAAATCCGGCAAGGTCAGTGACGGTAAGCCTTGCGGAATCAAGCCCACCGTCGAAACACCCCGCGCATCCAGACCCAAAAACCATGACACGACGATGCCACCGCCGACCGCGACCAGAGGCGCCGGCGAATGCGGCCACAGACGCTCCATACCGATCAGCACGACCAATGTCGCGGTCGCCAGTGCGAGCGTGATCAGCGAGGTTTCGGGGATATGATGCATGACACTGAACAAATCGCGGAAAAAGCCCTGCTTTGCGATGTGGACGCCCAAAAGTTTCGGTAATTGGTCCAACACGATCACAAGACCTATGCCGGCCTTGAAACCGGTCAGGACGGGGGAGGAAATGAAATTGGCCACGAATCCCAAACGCAGCAGCGACGCCGCCATCAGCATCATACCGACCAGGCCGGTTAGTGTGGCAACGGCAGTCATCAGTTTAGCCGGGTCGCCATCCGGCACCACCAGGGCGAGTTGGGTGCCCGCCAGGATACCTAGTGTCGTGGTGGAGCTGACGCTGAGCACCCGCGATGAACCCAGCAGCGCATAAATAATCATCGGGATAAAGGCGGTATAAAGCCCCACGGCAACCGGTAAACCGGCTACGCTGGCGTAAGCCATTGCCTTGGGTAAAATTACCGCCGCCGCCGTGAGGCCCGCGATTAGATCGAAACGAAAGGTAGCGGTATTGGCCTGACTCGTGTCTGGGGCTATGGATGGCTGTTTCATGCGTTTTGTCTCCGGATTACTAGGCGGAATCAAGTAACAATTCCTTGATGCCCATGCCCTGAAAGGGCTGCAAGTTATCCATCAGCCCAAAATGTATCTTGACCAGTCCATCTCTCCTTACAACGGCATGCGGGATGAGTTGAACAGAACGGTTGCTTAACATGCTCCGCTGAGTTTTGGATACTAGTGAAAACGCACGAATTGCGCCAACATTGAGTAAATTAGATTTGCAGGATTAAACCTATATTTACGAACGAATAGGATGAAATCGGCGAAAGACAATTTTCAGAGCCTTCGGATAATCCCGGAAATCTCGGGGATTATCCGAAAAAACCCGCCCTAAAAGAAAGCTACGTGTGGACAAAGACAATTCCCGTAGCCCTAAACACTGTTGGTTGGCTCATGCGAGCTTTCCAGTACGCTGAGTTTAATTCTCGATTACTTCACAGCCAGTTTAGAAGTCGTCAGCAAAGCGGTATTGCCAGGCTATCCCGGTCATGTCGAAGTCGCTCCCCCTTCGGCCGGAAATACTGGTACTGTAATAAAGCTTAATCGAGTTGGAACGATTAACGGGTAGTGCCAAGGTAGCGCCGGCTCGAGAATTTTCCAGGCTGTCGTTGTTTTTGAGGCCATCGACTCGGGTTTGACCACCGGTATAAAAAGTGGCATCGGCCGCGGCCCAGATACCGTAACCCAAGCTATAAATCAGGTGACCCTGCACCGAATAAACCGGGTCTTGGCTGCGGTACTTGCCGCCGAAAAAATCGTCGTTGTCGGTGTAGAAGCGAACACCGCTTGCCAGCTCTAAGGTAATCGGTCCCAAGCGTTTGGATACACCCAGTTCCGGCTTTATCGACCAGCGATTGGTACCGAGATTGACCAGCTTGCTGTCGTCATATTGTCCCCCCGGCGCCGTCACTTCAATAGTCATGCCAACAATCGTATCCTGCTCATAATTGGCGAATTCCTTCAGCGAGAGCGCGGGGGCACCGAAAAAATTTAGCGAAAAATGAGCCCTGGGGTCGGAGAATCCGGATATTTCACGATCACGCTCCCGCCCGACGACCGTGGCGCTACCCTCGAGCGAAGCATACGGCAGCACCAGGTCGAACTTAGCCGACTTACCATACACATCGATAGCGCGGGCATAGGCCAATACGCCAGAATGCATTTCAACCTGGAAATTTTCAATCGGTAAAGCCGGATCGGTGGCCACACCGCCTTCGGTGTGGCCGTAGCCGGCAATCAGAAAATTCAGCCCTACCGGCGTATTGGCATAGGTACGCGGTTCCAAATCTTGCCCGCCGGTTGAAAATGAAACAAGCAATGAAATAACCGAACAGCCAACCAATTTTTTAGCGTTGGCTTGACGAAAAAATTTCGTCATTTGAAATAATCCTCTCGCACTAAAAAGCGCCGGAGCGGCGGCTCCGGCAAATTAACCACATGTTACCGCAATCTAAAAATGTTTTTGCGACAACCGATTTAGTAAGGCGCCGGAACAGGTGTATAAATCGGACCATTATTAGCATAAGCCTGTGTATACCAAGAGGCTCCGCATTGATAATAGGTCACGCCGTTCCGCTCCATCACATTGGGGGTGCAAGGCAGGCTGGCGTACCCCGAGGAAGGAGGCTGCGAATATACCACTGTCGTTGACGACGCCGGTGCCTGGGTTTGGGTGGCGTTCGAGTTGCCGGCCGCATAACCCGCCATCGCGCCAACCGCGGCCGAGCCAATCGCCACGGCCGCCACTTCACCATCGTCCCAGTTATTATTATCATAGTTCCCGGAAGGTGGAGGGTAATATCCAGCTGGCGGATGGTAACCGGCGGGGTAGTTGCCTTGATAGTTCTGCGCGGTCTGCTGCCGACTTTGTGTTCGGCTTGTAGCGCCCTGTTGGCGGGTCTCGACGTTTTCATTCGAATATTGCTGCCGTTGGGCTTGATTCTGCGACTGGGAGTCTTGCCGTTGCGCCTGATTTTCGGTGGAGGTGGATGCCCGCGTTTGTTGGGTCGTGGCTCGGTTGGTGGAAGCCGTCTGCGCTGCTTCGGACCGGTTCGCCGAAACTGATTGCGTCGCCTCCGACCGACTTGACGTCCTGGAGGCCGAAGCCGCCGAACCACCGGCATTCATCCGTGCTTGCCCCGCGCCCGACGCAAAATTAGCGCTGGCCGCGCCACCAGCGCGGGATGAAAAGCCACCTCCAGCCGCGGCCCCCCCTCTGGAGAATCCACCAGCAGCAGCTCCGCCACCACCTCCTCCACGAGAGAATCCACCACCACCTCCGCCGCCGCCAAGACCACGAGCCGCCACATCATCCAGGCCGACAGTCAGAATTACAAAAGTGGCTGTCATCGCCGTGAGGATAGAATTGAATTTTGCGTTCATTGTTTTTCTCCCGGATGTGCTGGAACTTCGGATGCGCCAGGGACGATACTGGGCAATTGCGCTAGGAAGGCAATCTTCTTGGCGCCCTCGGGCGGTGTGAATGCAAACTGGGCATCGTTGAGTTGAGGCGCCAAATTCCAATCAGAAAATTGCGCCCTGAACTGCGGTTGACCCTCGGCCAGCTTGTAGGTCAACACCACCCGCAGTGGTAAGGGTTGCGCGCCTTCGGCAATCCAAACCTGATAATCGACGGTTTCGGTACGGCCCGCCAAGTGATGGGCTGGTTTTCCATGAATCGAGGTCTTTTCAACGTAATCAAGCGACTCGGTTCTACTGTCTAACTCGGCCGGCAACTGGCTGACCAGCAGCATGGCCAGTGGCAGCCTCATGTTCAAATCCTTCAGAAAATATTTGACCGCTTCATCGATGCCGCCGGGCTTGGCCACTTGTGCATAAATATTTTTATTGGGACTGAACACCGTGATGTCCTTGCCGTCATACAGGACGACATTCTTCTCGCCGTGGCTTTCCTCGTGTTCCACTCGCAACCCGTTGGGCCGATTGACGATGACCTTGCGAATGGCGGCAAACTCAAGTTTTTGGCCCGATGCCTGTACGGTGTCATAACTATCACTCAGATCCACCGTGAACTTCGGTATTTTGACTAAATAATTGGCCATGCGCTGCAGAATGCCTTTGGCATCGCTAGGCTCCACCCCCGCCTGAGGCAACATTTCCTGCGAAGCAAAAGTTTGCGGCTGAATGGCTGGCTGATGTTCGGCGCAGCCCATCATCGTTGCCAAAACCGCTACGCAGAGTGTGTTGCGTATTCCGAAATATAGTGTTTTATTCATGGTTCACCTCCTTGGGTGATGGCATTGAAATCCTTGTATTCATCGAACACCTCCCATGGCCGTTATTTCTGGCAACAGGACTTAGGCGCCCATGTATCTCATCCAACCGAGTTCGCACCGCCTCCGTTGGTTCTTGAATAATAACTGGACTGATGCGCTTTTCGTCAGCGGGATTATCCGCATTCTTTTCCCTACCCGCTTAAACTACCGCCGGGATTGAAAAGGATAGGGGCGCTAGCTATAGCCGAGCGCCCTTATCGGATTTCATAACCAGGCTAAAGTTATTCAGGCCCGGAGTTGGCGCGAACTCAGCTTGACTGCGGTTCTGATGTTCCTGAAATCCGCGCTTCACGCTACCCGCCACAGCACCGACGGCCGCGCAAATTCAAATCAATGAGGGTGATTTTAGCGCCTTGTCGGCCAAGACCGGCCATCAAACCTCGTCGTCGGAACACGAAGGACAAACACATCAACACGTTCGGAAAGCCTCTCCAAACTATCGCACCTTAATCGGTTGCACAGCCCCTAACCCGCTCGGCGAAATCCAGTCCACAAGTTTGGCTGATGAAACGAAATTCGCAGTCCGGCGGCTCACTGGAAAGTTCCATCAACGATGCCAGCTGGCTAAAATGGGAAGAGGCAATCATTTTCCGTAGCATCGTTTCCGATTCCCAGATTTCGTCATAACAAATGTAACGCGGCACACCCACCGTCTTGTATACCTCGACCGCAATACAACCCGGCACCGAGCGCGCGCTCTTGGCGAGAACTTGCAGTGCATCGACCATGGTTCGGGTTTTATTGGCCGGTACTCGGAGAACAAGATGTAGTTCAATCATGGCCTAATTAAGGACAGAAAGCGTGCCAATTTCGAACCATAACAATATGTGCTGATAATCTTTTATTTAACATTACGTTACAGTCCATCGACTTGAAAAACCGCGCCGGAAAAACAAGCAAAAACACCTGAAATATCGTGGATTCCCCGAGCCCCCCCCAGAAATCTGAAAACCAGGGTAGGGTTGAAAGTAGCTTTCCGATCAAATACCGCCAGCTTTGACGTTATTTACCAGGCTCGCATCCTCAATATGGCCATAACCACTGATCATCTTCCGGCCTGTCTATGCCATGCTCGTACGCGTAGTTACAGCATTCGATTTGCCGGTCGCGTAGTTTTTCCTTTACATGGGCGCCGGAAACGCGCAGAGCTGGTATGCGATCGATCGCATCAATGGCTAGGCTAAAACGGTCGATTTCGTTTTGAATCGCCAATTCGAGCGGCGTGTTGATGCTGCCCTTTTCCTTGTAACCACGCACGTGCAGGTTTTTGTGGTTGTTGCGCCGATAAGCCAGTCTATGAATTAACCAGGGGTAGCCGTGGAAGTTGAAGATAACCGGTTTATCCAAAGTGAACAGACCGTCGAAATCACGATCGGTAAGACCATGAGGGTGCTCGCTGCTGGGTACCAATTTATATAAATCCACCACATTGATAAAACGAATCTTCAGTTGCGGAAAGTTTTCCCGTAGTAATACCACCGCCGCCAGGGCTTCCTTGGTGGGGATGTCACCGGCGCTCGCCATTACCAAGTCCGGTTCGCCTCCATCATCATTACTGGCCCATTCCCAGATGCCAATACCCTTGGTGCAGTGCTTGATCGCCGCGTCCATATTTAGATATTGCAGGTGTTTCTGCTTGTCGGAGACGATGACGTTGATGTAATCGGTACTTTTTAGACAATGGTCGGCCACCGACAACAGGCAATTCACGTCCGGCGGCAGGTAGATACGGGTCACGGACGGACTTTTATTGACGACGACGTCCAGGAAGCCGGGATCCTGATGAGTGAAGCCATTGTGATCTTGCCGCCAGACGGTAGAGGTAATCAGCAAGTTCAGCGAAGATACCGGCGCCCGCCATGGCACATCCTTGGACATAGCCAGCCATTTGGCATGCTGATTGAACATGGAATCGATCACGTGCACAAAGGCTTCGTAGGTCGAAAAAAATCCGTGGCGGCCAGTCAACAGATAACCTTCCAGCCAGCCTTCCAGCGTATGTTCGGACAGCATCTCCATGACTCGGCCATCCGGCGACAGTTCACCGCCATCGGCGTCCTCCGGCAGAAAGTCGGCCAACCAAGTTTTCTTGCTGGCCTTGTAGATGTCATCCAACTTGTTGGAACTGTTTTCATCCGGGCCGAACACGCGGAAATTGCTCATGTTGGCGCTCATGATGTCGCGCAAAAACTTACCCAAGGGCCGGGTGTTTTCCGCTACAAGTTTACCCGGACTTTCGATGACCAGCGCATAGTCCTTGAACTCCGGCTTACGCAAGGCTTTACGCAACAAACCGCCGTTGGCATGTGGATTCGCGCTCATGCGTCGCGTACCTTTGGGCGCAAGCGCCTTCAGTTCGGGAATCAAAGTGCCGGCACTATCGAACAATTCTTCGGGCTTATAACTGCGCAGCCAGTCTTCCAGCTGTTTCAGATGGGCAGGGTTTTCTTTTACCCCTGCCAGCGGAACCTGGTGAGCTCGCCAAAACCCTTCCACTTTGTGCCCATCCACTTCCTTGGGGCCGGTCCAGCCTTTGGGGCTGCGTAATACGATCATCGGCCAGCGTGGTCGGGTTGGGGAACCGGAGCTTCGGGCTTGCTCCTGAATGCGGCGAATTTCCAGCACACAGGTTTCTAGCACACCCGCCATCAATTGGTGCATGGTCTCGGGATCGTTGCCTTCCACGAAGTAAGGGGTATAACCGTAACCCTGAAACAAGTGTTCAAGTTCATCGTGGGAAATGCGCGACAAGATGGTTGGATTATTGATCTTGTAACCGTTGAGGTGCAGTATTGGCAGCACCGCGCCATCGCGGATCGGATTCAGGAATTTATTGGAATGCCAGGAAGTCGCCAGCGGACCGGTTTCCGACTCGCCATCGCCGACCACGACGGTGACCAGCAAATCCGGATTATCCAATGCGGCGCCGTAGGCATGAGAAATGCTATAACCCAGCTCGCCGCCTTCATGAATGGAGCCCGGCGTTTCCGGAGTACAGTGACTACCGATCCCGCCCGGGAAGGAAAACTCCTTGAAGAATTGCAATAAGCCTTCTTCATCTTCACCCTTGTTAGGATAAATTTCCGCGTACGTGCCTTCGAGATAAACAGGCGCCAACACGCCGGGCGCGCCGTGGCCGGGCCCGGCCAGAAAAATGGCATTCAATCCGTACTTGTTGATGAGCCGATTCATGTGAATATAGGTAAAGCTCAGGCCAGGGCTGGCCCCCCAGTGCCCCAACAGCCGGTTTTTGATATGTTGCGTCTTGAGCGGCTCTTTTAATAATGGATTATCCCACAGATAAATCATACCGGCGGCCAGGTAATTACAGGCTCGCCAATACGCGTTAATTTTCCTCAAGGCTTCTGCATCGAGAGGCGCTGGGTTGCTCAATGTCGGTTCGCTCATGGTTGGGGCTCCTTTATCAATATTGATTTACTTCTGATTTTTTAAAAATAACCAAGACGGCCAGTTTGCTAAATTTTATACACCAGCCCAGACGACCGTTCCGTTCAGCCGTCTTCGGCCAGACTGTTATCAGTTGGTCGAGATTATGAAATTATTGGCCCTCTTCGACCCTTTCCCAGGTTGAATCGGGATCATAGCTTTTCATGGCCTGGGCCAGTTCAGCCGTTTTAGCGCCCAAATTCTTTTGATAAATCTTGCCTTGATGATTGACGACGAAAGTCATGATGCCCGACGAACCGTATTCAGCTGGAAAAGCGACCAGCGCAAAACCAGCGATCATGTTGCCATTAATCAGATAATCATACTTTCCGCCGGGGACGTTACCACCCTGCCGAGTCAGAATTTTGTAGAAATAGCCGTGATATGGGATCGATGAACTGGAACCGCTTTTGGGTGTGTAACCCTCGGCCTTGGCCTGTGCCACCAACGGCCCCAGTGGACTTTGGGTCTGGCCTACTTGATCCTCCCAATACAAGCCATCGAATTTACCCGGTTCGCTGGACAATTTAGTCGCATATTCCGCCAACTCATCGCCATCGCGATCGCTTTGTGCATATTCAAATTGTGCTTCGACATAGGCCTTTACCACCGCCAGCGCATTCAATTCGTTGCGCCCGATTCTGCGATTGAGGATTTCGGTTTTACCTTGCTCGGCATCAAATTGCCACTGTTCACCGATTTTAACCAGCGGCACTGGAAATGCCCAACCGTCTTGGCCGAAATGCAATATGGCCTTATCCGTGCCGTCATTTTCCACCGATGATTTTTCCTCGGCCATTTTTAGAAAATCGGCGCGATTATTTTTATCTTCCACCTCATCGCCGGATGAGAACATTTGCGCATGTTGACTGCCAAAAACAACGGCAATTTTGTCGTTGCTATCACTCCGCGCCGCATCGATTAAAGCCGCTATCGCTTGTTCGGAGGAGGCAAAACGTTGGGCGTCGGCCTCTAGCGCCACGGCGAAATTCAAACAAAGCGCCCAGACGATAAAACCCAAAACCAAAGAATGATGGAGTTTGAAGGAAATCACGATTGAAACCTCGCGTTATTGAAGGTTTAAACAGGTTTGCGTTAACAAACAGGCGTTTTGCCTGCGATTATCGCAACCGGATAAGTCGAAACGATTTATGCTGATAGCCCATTCAACGTCTGCCACCACGGCCTCCTCCGCCAACTCGACCCGCGGCCCCAGCCCGGCTAGCACCGCCAGTTGAGGTTCGCATTTGCCGGCTGGTTTGGGCACTCGCACGGCTGGCACTACCCCGGCTACTAAAGTCACGGGATCGGCCAAGGTCTTGAGCGCTTTCAAATGCGTTCGGACGTGACATTTCCCGGCGTTGTTGAGATTGAAAACGTTGCGTTTGCTGATTCTGTCGATTTTGGAACTGTTGTGCATCATGGGCCGGCCGTTGAAAATCCTGTTGCATCGGCCGGCGGTTTTCCGATGGAACCCTGTCAAGACGTTGTTGATTGAGGCCGGCACGATCATTGACGGTGGGCTTACGAACCTCTCGCGTCCGTGAGTTGATGCTGGCCGCGCCACGCTGACTCTCGGTTTTAACCCGCTGGCTGTTTGCTCGCATGTCCGCCAGAGCGCTGTCTCGCGGAGTTGCCGTGGCACGGCCAGCCAAGTCGGATTTACCAGCCAAATTCCTTCCGTCGCTTCTAGCCGCCAGCTGTCTTTGAACATCGGCACTGGAAAGCCTTGGTTGTGCCGGTAGCGTGGCGGCTTTTTTATCGTCAAATCCCCGAGTATTGGCCGGTAAATTTTCCGCGCCGCTCAAGCGACCACCAGCCAGGGCCGCTTCCTGCATATTTCCTAAACGCTGCCGAGCGATTGGCGGATAGGCTTGGCCACGGCGATGACTCGCATCAGGCTGCCAGCGACTGGCCTGCCTCCCTAAACCCGCGAGCTGATCCTGTTTGAACATACCGTCACGATCGACGTTGACTCTGTTTCCCGATCCGATATTGACATCGCCGCGGTTTATATTGACATCACCCCGAGCAATGGCGACATTGCCGTTACGGTAATAGCCACCACCGCCGTGCCAGCAATTACCACTCTGACAAACAGAATCGCCGTAATGATGCGAGACAGGGTAGCCTCCATGCCATTCATCATCCCAATCGTCATCGGCCCATTCCATGATGCCCCAGGTCAATAAGCCGCCGACAACCGCACCAGCACCGAAAGATAACCATTGATCGGATGAGGATGTGGTTTGGGTAGTCGTGTTCGCGGAGGGATAGTAGTTATTGGTCACCGTGGTGGAAGCCGGATAAGCATAGCTAGCCGGTGGGGGCGCAAGCGGTGCCGCATAGACGACCTCGGGGTTATAGCTTGGCACCGACAGAGTATCGGCTTTTGCCGGGGCAATCGTGATGACTTGCTTGGTGAGTACCGCCGGGGTTGCCTTGATATCCGATCCCCTCGCTTGGCTGGAAGCCGGTTCGGAAAACGATACGGTTTTAGTCTCGACCTTTTGCAGATCGGAGTTCTTCAAATATCCGGCATCGGTCGCGCGTTTGCGCAAAGCTTGAACCGCATCCATCAATTCGGTTGGATTAGCCAGAAAAGCATCGCCCAGTTGCGTGGTCCAATCCAGATGCTCGCTCATCATCGCAATCACTTCCGGCATCGCCGTCAAGCGGATGACGCTGGCATCCCAGTTTTTGCCGCGCACCGTGGCCGGATTGGGTTTGGATTCCAACCAGCGGGCCGCCTGAACCACCTCCAACGGATAAGAGGCGGCCACCAGCATTTCCGCCAGCAGCGGATCGGGATAAAGCGCGATCGGTGCTACCAGAGATTCGATACTGCTCAAGGGTTTTGTACCTGGCGGCGGAAAAGGCGATGGAACGGGGGCGGGCGCCGGTTGCACCGGCGCAACTGCTGCCGGTATTTTTTCCGGAGAAGGCGATTCCGCCACGGCAGTAAGATCCGGCGCTGGAGCTTTGGCTTGCTGGCCATCACCCTTGTCGCATCCAGTGACTTGTAAGGCTAGCAACAAAAATAGCGATTGACTGAATCGTCGAATACCCCAGCTAGGGGCTGTATTGCCTTGCTTCATTCTCATGACAAGTACCGTGACTATTTGGATTTTCAATTGAACCCATCCACATTGGCAACCCCGACAGGTTAAAATCGACCGTGCCGCTATTCCTGTTCCAATGATTTACGCGCTTGTTCCAATAACTTGCGTTGTTCCTCGTTCATCTCGGGAAATTTAAGCTCGAGATCGCGCAAGGTCGAGGTGACGATATCGGCGACAATGGCCCGCATCGCCCACTTGTCATCGGCCGGCACGATATACCAGGGCGCCCATTTGGTACTGGTCGCACTAATGGCTTTCTCGTAGGCATCGGTATAATCGTCCCAAAAGCCGCGTTCCTTCATATCCGCAAGCGAGAATTTCCAGTTTTTTTCCGGCCGTTCCAGCCTATCCATAAATCGGCGCTTTTGTTCTTTCTTGGACACGTTCAAAAAAAACTTCAAGACGATGGTGCCGTTGCGTACCAGATGGCGCTCGAAGGCATTGATGTCCTCATAGCGCGCTTCCCAAAATGCCTTGCCATGCTTGCCGTCCGGTAGTTTTTGCTGTTCCAGTACATCTTGGTGAACCTTGACCACCAAAACGTCTTCGTAGTAAGAACGGTTGAAAATGCCGATGCGGCCGCGCTCGGGCAGGGATTTCATATAGCGCCACAGAAAGTTATGATCCAGTTCCTCGGCCGATGGCTTTTTGAAGCTGAAAACCTGACAACCTTGTGGATTGACGCCCGACATGACGTGCTTGATCGTGCCGTCTTTGCCCGCCCCGTCCATGGCCTGAAAAACCATCAACAGCGCATAGCGGTCATCCGCGTATAACAACTGCTGGCACTCCGCCAGTTCCTCGACGCTCTTTTGCAAAATTTCGTTAGCCCGCTCCTTAACCATTTTTTTACCGGCGGCTTTAAACTCGTCGGTTTGAGCCCAGCTAGTTTCGTGATCTTTAAGACGCACCTTGCTATCGGGCTTGACCTTAAAAATGTCGATGATGTCTTTTTTAATCATGTCTAGGCTCCTGGCCTCGGTTTAATGTCGATTTATAGCTCCTGATAAGCCGGCAAATATTGCGCGGCCAACTGCTCGATGTCGGTGCGGTAGCGTTCATAGTCCGGAGTATCCAAGCGGCTGTAATTCCAATTTTTATAATGGCCGGTCAGTTTGGTGAAGAAGTCGCGAGCGGCGTTTTTGTCCTGGAACCTGAATTCCGCCGCAATCAGACTTTTTAACAAGCGGAAACTGGCCAATTGCCGCTCGCGAGGCATGCAGGCGTCGACCTCATCGAAGGCGTCTTGTTGCA
The DNA here is from genome assembly GCF_015711015.1 of Methylomonas sp. LL1. Taxonomy (NCBI): domain Bacteria; kingdom Pseudomonadati; phylum Pseudomonadota; class Gammaproteobacteria; order Methylococcales; family Methylococcaceae; genus Methylomonas; species Methylomonas sp. LL1. The sequence continues at coordinate 40,943 of NZ_CP064653.1, read as the reverse complement.
AATACACCATGTCCAACAATACCGATTTTTGCCAATCCACGAAATCCTCCAAGGTAATGCCCTCTTCGCCGGTAACTTGCATGATTTGATATATGCCATCGCCGTGTTCCAACAAGGTCATCATGTTTTTGACATCATCCACCCAATCGGGGTCGAGCTCTTTCTTGAACCAAGGCGCCAACTGGTCCAAATAACGAGACCATGACAGCAAGGGATCGATGGCGGGATAAAAGCGCTTGTAAGCGCGGTCGGCGGATAAACCGAGGAAAGTTTTGACGGTGCCGAGCGTGGACTGGGTGACGGGTTCCTCGAAATTACCACCCGCCGGAGACACCGTGCCGATCAAGGTCAAGGTGCCGGTGGAACCGTCGGCGCAACGAATGACGCCGGCACGCTCGTATAAGTTTTTGATCGCGGAATCGAGATAGGCCGGGAAAGCCTCCTCGCCGGGAATTTCCTCCATTCGGCCGGAGGTTTCTCGCATCGCCTGAGCCCAACGCGAGGTAGAATCGGCGATCAGCAATACGTCGTAACCCATTTGGCGAAAATATTCGCCCAACGTAATACCAGTATAGATCGACGCTTCACGGGCGGCGACCGGCATTGACGAGGTATTGCAGATAATGATGGTGCGATCCATTAAGGTGCCGCCGGTACGCGGATCGTGGGTTTGCGGATACTCATGTATGGTTTCCACCACTTCGCCGGCGCGTTCGCCGCAGGCGACAATGATCACGATATCGACACTGGAATAGCGCGCGACTAAACTCTGCAGCACGGTCTTACCGGCGCCGAACGGGCCCGGAATACAACCTGTTCCGCCCTGCGCGATAGGGAAAAAGGTATCGATGATGCGAGTCGCCGTGGTCAACGGCAGAATGGGAAATTGCCGTTCCGCATAACGTTTGCGTAATAGATTTTCCGGAATCGGCCGCCGAATCGGCCAGCGCCGGGTCATGGTCAATACCTTTTCTTCGCCGGACGTAGTCGTATATCGCGCTACAGTTTCGTCGATACTGAAACTACCTTCGCGTATCCAACTGACCGTCACCGGCCCGCTTTCATTGAAGGGAATCATAATTTTGTGTTTGAACGGTCCTTCCGGCACCGTTCCAATCACGCCAGCCGGCGGCAAATTGTCGCCAATGGCCACCCCCGGCGTGAACTGCCATTTTTTATCCAAATCGAGTGGCGAAATCGTCACGCCGCGCGGCAGGAAAAAACCGTATTTTTGCGCCAATACATGCAGGGGGTTCAGCAAACCATCGAATACCTGTCCCAACAACCCAGGCCCCAGCGTGGCGGACAACATTTCACCGGACAATTCCACTTGGTCGCCTACCCTTACGTCGCGCGTATCTTCGAATACTTGCATATCGGCGGTACGCCCACGCACCCGGAGAATTTCAGCTTTCAAACGCTGCTCACCGACACGGATATAACCGACTTCGTTCTTCATGACTTCGACGGCTTCGTCAAACTCAATCAAGACCAAACTTTCCTTGACGCCAACCACGGTCGCATAGACGGCGCAGCTATTTTCATTGGACATGTTTTACCTCATCGATCAATATTTGGAAGCGTTGTTTAGCGACACCGGCATCGCGCAGCAGCCAAGCCTGGGCTATATCCCATTTGAACACAAAGGCAGTAATGGCTTCGAAACCGAAAGGATTCAGATCGCCCAGACGGGACAGTTTCCGCCACAGCGTGTCCATCAACAGTCGATCCAAGGCTATCGCATCGGCGGCCGCCAGGTGATTGCCCGCTTCGCTGATCCAGGGATAAAGCGCGCCCAACCGAAAGTCGGCGGCATCCCAATGCATCTCGATATGCTTGACCCAGCGGCCGATTCCCCAGCCTCCAGGGTATCGTTGCGGTTCACCGCCCGCTTGCCTGATACGCAGCGCGGCAAGCAGGGTTTGTAGGTTTAACCGGTATTCCACAAACTCGCGTAACACGGGTTGTCTTATGCCTTGAAGCGCGTTTTTGTAATAACCCGCCGTATCGGCACGGCTCAATCTGCCGACGGACGACCGCCACCCCGCCAATAATTCAGCCTGAAAAATCTGCCGAGTTTCATCGGCCTCCAACATACGCAACCGCTGCTCCAAGCGTAAACGTGAAAGCGGAAGGCGCTCAAGCCTCGCAAAATAAGGCAAATGAGGCAAACTCGATACAACCGTGTAGTAATCCGTCATCAGTGATGTCCCTTTATTCCACACCGGTCAAGATAGCCTGAAAACGCGGCAACAATCGGTCAGCCAGCATTTTGGCTATCGCCTTGTCGGACAAATCGATTTCCAGCTGCTCCCCTACCAGTCGTACTCTTGCACCGCCGTCGACGCTAGTGGAAGCAATTAATTCAACGCCTTCGCGCAACATATCGCTGGAAAGACTCAAGATGGTTTGTTTACCAAGATCACGTAGTTTAGGATCGGGTTTTCCGGTCAAAATGGCTTCTGACAGCAGAATTTGGATATGCTTGTCCTTGATAAATTCTTCGGCACTATGGCCGGCGAGTACCAAAATCAGGTTTTTCATCAATTCTTGGTCTTGGGTTGCGTTAGTGACCAAACGGCGCACAAAGGTTTCGAATGCGCCTGCAACACCATTCTTCAAGCGCTGGACCGTATCGCGGGCGGATAGCTTCAAAGCTTCCTGCGCGGCAGCCCGCTCGGCTTCGATATCCGCCGAGGCCTTGGCACGCAATTGCTCTATTTGTTTTTGCGCATCCGCCAGTAAATGCGAGGCTTTTGCCTCCGCTTCGGCAATAATACGCGTGGCTTCCTGGTTGGCGCCTTGCACGCCCTGATCGCGTATCCTGTCGATCAGCGCTTGTACGCTGGGATCGTGGATTGTGAGTTCCGACATGATAGGCCTCCGTCAGCTTATTTGGGGATGTCGCCGGAAAGCACCAGCGCAAATACGAATGCGAACACCGCAAAACCTTCGACCAAGGCCGCCGGCGCCAAGGAAATACCGAAAATTTCCAATTTACTTTTCGAGGCGTTGATCGCGGAAGCGCAAGCACTACCCTGGGCAAAGGCACTCAACATCAATGCCACGCCGGTCAAAATTCCCAAGCCGAAAATGCCCGGCGAATTTTCGATCGTCAACTCCCGACGCAGCGCCATGGTAACGACAATGCCGTAAATGGTTTGCGACGAAGGCATCGCCGCCACGCCGATGTAGCGGCCGAATCCACTTTCGACGTCCAACAATGCGCCACATGCCGCCATTCCGGCGCGAGCGCAACCGATCATGCTGCCGACCGCCCCCAAGGCCAATGGCGCGAACATCCCCAACCAGCCGAGCGACACGATAAAAGAATCCATAGTAAACCTCCGGGCGTTATAAAAATTTGAAATCCTGTTACGGGACTGGTCTACGCCGATCTCATCTTTCCGTGCGACGGAAAGGCTTGAACAACATGCCTTCTTCCTTCAATCCCCAATTAAAAAATTCGATGACGTTCAAACGTAAGCCGTGAATCAGCGCACTGGCCAATCCCAACAGCAGGTTGACCGCGTGCCCCAACAACAGCACCAATATTGCAAGGAAAAGCCCGAGCCCCGGCATGGCCTCGTGTATCCCCGAGGCCATGTGGTTGAATTCCGCCGCCAACGAACCACTGGCAAGCCCCAAGGCAAACAAGCGCAAATAACTGAGTACGTCGCCGAAAGCTCCGGACAATTTGGTCATGCCGAGCAGGCCCTTTAACAAACGGGGTAACGGTTTTTCGAACGGCGCCGTGAACCACAATACCAATACCACTCCCATACCTGCCAAGCTCAGAGACAGTGGTTTTAATACGGCTGGGGCAAAAGCGGTTGCCAGCAACAACAGTAACCCGGCCGAGACAATGCAAGCCCATCCAATCGAGGCCAATCCTTCCACTCGATTCGGGTAGCGCGCCGCATCCAACGCCGCCCCCAAAATGACATGGACGCAGCCTATGAAAACTGAAATCTGCATCATCAGATTGGAGTCGCTCATATCCAAGACATGAAATACGGACAAAAACGAACCCTTGGCCGGCGCCACGCCAAAATAACTACCAATCAACATGCCGTATAAAACAGAAAACCCCACGATTACCACACACAATGGCCGAAATCGTCTCCCCCCGCTTGCTACACCCATTTTGCGCCAAAAGGACAACAGCAAAGCCCCCAGGAACAGCGCATAACCGGCATCGGCTAGGATCATCGCGAAAAACAAGGCGAAGGAGATGAATACCACCGGCGAGGGATCCCAGGTACGATAACCTGGCGTCATATAAAAATTGACCAAGTCTTCCCCGGCGGCAAGCCACTCAGGATTGTGTAAATAGGTGGGAGGCATGTCGTCAGCTTGTACTTCTTGAATATCCAAATGCACGCCATGCCGGTGTGCGTAGTCTTCAAGTTGCTGGCGTTGCAACTGCGGCGCCCAGCCTCGCAACGCAAACATGCCAGCCCGGTTGTAAATCTGATGTTGCGCGGCCTCCAAAGCTGCTCTGTCTTCCAAGGTGGCGATGTTGTCGCGTAGCAGGCTATACCAGCGAGTCAAATAGGCCCGCTCGGCCCGAGCATCTTCGATAGCCATTTCCACTTGTTCCAGGCGCGTTTCCAATTCATGCCGTGACCGGTTACCGATACGGCTACGGTTGACCGGCATCCCTTCCGGTTCCGTTGCCGAAACCACCACGACGTAGCTATGGCGATTGTCTGTTCGGACGATTTGATACGTTAGAGGCAGACTCTGTATCAACGGCATCTCACGGTGTGGCACCAGATAGAACCACAGACGCAGGCCGCCCATCTCAGGCAGAGGGGAAAATGTAAAATCGCCCCATGGCCGCATGTCCTGAATGCGTTTGACCAGAAAATCGCGCTCATCGGACAGGTCTTGCAAGCGCTGCCTAACATCCAACACCTTGCGCTCGGTTTCCAACGCATCGAAACTGTCACTGTCGCCAATCTGCCGCCGCATTTGCGGGCAATCGTGTAAAAACCGCAGAGCTTCGCGCGAACCGGCCGTCACGGGAGGCAAGGTATCCTGACCGCCGTTTTCCTCCGCTAACGGTTCGATATGCAGGCAACCCAAGGCCTGCATATCTTCCAACAAACGCGCCCTATCTTCGGTCAGCCCCAAGAATGTGACCTTATCCAAACGTACGATGCTCATTCCGAAGCCTCCGTCAGCGTACTCCGGTCATGCAATTGTTTCGATTTCGCCAATTTCGATGTCACCACCGCGGCCCGTTCGGTTTCACCAAGATAGATGCGAATGCGCTGAATATTGCCGTGCGCTGTCGGAATCAGGATTTTTTCGAACAAATTGACCCGTTGCGTGATCCGCCGTAATTGCAGGCGCAAAATATCCAAGCGCTGGGCGGCAATCTCTGCCCGCAATCGACAAGTTTTGGCGTCTTGCAAGCGTTGCACCAGGATGTCAAACCAGGGCGGTGTCGCCAACGGTGAATAATCGACAACCCTGCAATCCAGCGATTCCAAGATTGGCAGTCTGACACCGACGATATTTTGCTCACCCAATTTATAGCCTTTGATGACAACCAAGTCGCTCAACGGCAAGCCTTCGTCGGCCAGCATCGGCAATTCCTCGCCGATACGGGTTTCCAAGTCGTCGCTCCTAGCAATGGCCGCGGCATGTTCTTGCTCCGCTTTTTGGGCTTCCATCGTCAACTGCCGGCGTTTCAAGTCCAGAGACGGCAACAAGCGCTTGTAAAGCTTCAACTGCTCCTGCTGCTCATGCAAGGCATGTTTGCTCAGTTTCAGCTTGGCCATGACCTGTCACCCCAGCGCCGCTTTGGCAACTTGCTCTGGAAAATATTTATCGACCAGATTCTTTTTCATCAGCAACTCGTCTTTTGTGAAACATTCCGCCAAGGTCTGCCAGCACAAATCCAAGGCCTCAATCACTGGTATCGAGACACCGATGTCCATGAAGCGTGCTTTGAACAAGCCACCGAACTTCAACAGTTTGTGGTCGAAAGGCGATAATTCGAAGGCCATCGCCTGCTTCTTTTGCGCTTCGACCGCACCGGAATAAAAGCGGATCATGGTGTTCATGATTTGGCCATGATCCTCGCGCGTGGCCTTGCCGATCACATGTTGTTTCAGACGCGACAGCGAGCCGAATGGGTCGATGAAGCCGTCGTGCAAGTAAAACTGGCCTTCGGTGATATAGCCCGTATTGTCCGGCACCGGATGGGTTACATCGTCGCCCGGCATCGTAGTCGCGGTCAGGATGGTGACCGAGCCTGCCCCCTTAAAATCACAAGCCTTTTCATAGCGTTGGGCAAACTGGGTATATAAATCGCCCATATAGCCGCGCACCGCCGGAATCCGTTCCTGGGCAACACCCAATTCCTTCATCGCATCGGCATAAGCAGTCATATCGGTCAACAACACCAGCACCCGCTTGTTTTCCTCGACCGCCATTTTCTCGGCTACCGCCAAAGCCATGTCCGGAATCATCAGTCGTTCGACCAATGGATCGGAAGCTTGATTGACGAACATCACCGTACGGTGGAAAACACCATGGGTTTCGAATGCATCGCGAAAGAAGTGATAGTCATCGAAAATCAGGCCCATGCCGCCAAAAACCAAGACATCGGCATTGGCCTGAAAACCAATGCGCGCCAACAGTTCGTTATACGGCTCGCCGGCCACCGAAAAAATTGGGATTTTTTGGCTTTCGACCAGACAATTGAACAGATCAATCATCGGCACCTTGGTTTCGATCATATGCGTCGGCATCACGCGCATCGCCGGATTGACCGTTGGCCCCGCCACTTGAATACGCGGATCGGTATTGAGCTCGGGACCGCCATCGATGGGATCGCCCGAGCCGCGAAAAATCCTGCCCAAGATATTGGGCGAATAAACCACGTCCAAGCCGCGGCCGAGAAAATTGACCGTGGCCCCCGTGGAAAGCCCTTTGCCTCCGGAAAAGACTTGCAAGCTGACGATGTCTCGATCCAAATCGACGACCTTCGCCCACGACGTTTCTCCATCGGTGTTTTCGACCATGGCCATTTCCCCAAAAGCTCTACCCTTGGCGCGGACACGGATGGTATCGCCAACGATCTCGAGCAGGCGTGTATGGCGAGCAAGATTTTGGATTTGACTCATAGCCATGGCTCCATGTTGTTTGTATCCGATTGCGATTGCCGGTTTTCCAGCGTCCGATAGCCTTACAAATCACTTAGAGCTTCGGATCAGCAACGACTACTGGAATGAATGGATGATTACAATTGATGGCAGTTAATGTGCCAATCCGAAAACAGGCGAATTTGAGAAGAAAAGTATCACTGCAACAAGCAGTTACAAACAATAGCCAACAAGACTAGCGTTGGTAATAAGCCGCCCCATCCCCGAAATACCATGGTTTCCCCGAATTCAGACTCAAAATAAAATCTCATGCCTGAACAGCCTTAACAAGTCATCAACTTCACTAGATAGATTAGGCAGTTCGGCCATGGGCCTTTGCAAAAAATCGTTGAAACCTTCCTGTACATCGGGAGTTTGGTCACTAATTTTATTAAAACCCATGGTCCAATCCCCAAATGAACGCTCGGAAATTGGCTTTTTATAAATAACCGATACTTTATAGTGGCGTGCGTCTTGTTTGATTGTATTAAACAACTGATCCAAGACTGTTTCTTCACCTTCTAGGACCTGAAGAGAAAAAGGATCAAGATAAAGCAGCATTCCGGTGACGTTTAACCTCTCATTTTTGGCTCGCGCGCGCTTGAGCAATTCCCTCAAGTCATCATCCGACCACTTTTGGCTGGCAACGCTGGTGTAAACGACGCAATAAAGAGACATTGTCAGACCCCTGGTGGCAAATACACACTCTTAATAGTAGTTAAACAGGTTGATTCCGCGCATAGTTCGGCAACATCGGAAAATCAACCTGTAACCATTCGCCTATCCCAAGGCTACTCTGGAGTCGAAGGACGATTTGGTTGGAATAATTTCCCTGAATTCATGGGGCGATTGTAATCGCCCCTTGGATATTCGAATATCAGAAACTTATTTTTTCCCTGATCGAATCACTTGACTTCCTTAGTAAACTGGCAGCGTTGTTTGACCAGCGGGTCGTCTTCCGGATGACCAATGCCCTTGGCAATCAAGGCGACAACCCGATCATCCGAGTCATAGCCGATATGAGCTTGCATCGGATTGGCCAGGTCAGCGAAGCCGAAGGCATCCATGACATTGGCGATGTTAATATTGACGTTGGTGACAGTGGTGCACATCCGTGCGTCAAGATATTGCTGCGCAAAACCTGGCGGTATGCCGTAACTTAACAGATCATTGGGATCACTGAAGGCAATAATCTCGGTTTGATTGACCATCCGTTTGTTGTAGTTTGCACCTTTGGCGTCGCAATAGTCCGCTCTATCACCCACCACCTCGGGCAATTCCCGACCCAATTGCAACATCGGCAACTGGTTGGACAGCATATAGATAGGTATGCGTTTATTTTGAAACGCCGCGATGACTTTATCAGTAATAATCACATCTTTGCTCGGATCTGAATATTTCGCCACATTTGCCAGAATATGAGCGATACGTTGCAGACCATCAATGGTAATGCGGCTACCCAGGCTATGAGAAATGAACACATAGTCGTCATTCGCAATATGATCGATATTGGAATCGTTCAAACCAGTACAGGCATGCGTACCGCTAGAGGGGATATCTTCATAATCCCGGGAAGCCATCCAACAGACCGACTGTCCAAACGCCGCCAGGATCGCATCGCGGCTTTGCCCCAGATAAATAATAGGATCGGGGCCGGTATCGTTGCTGAACTTTTTCAACAAACCATTAATTTTGGCCCGCCGAAAATCGTATTCGCCGGAATTATCGAATGCCAGCAGCTCTTTTTGTTTGCGGGTAATGTCCGACCAGGTCAGTTCATAAAAGGTCAGGTCCTTGCCGGTTTCTTCGTTCAGAAGATGCGTCACCCGTAAATTACCCAGTTCCGTGTCTGGCACCAATGGCGCGGATAATTTGATATTTTTTTGGCCTTCGGAACGCGCATTCAGATTCAAGTCCTTGGCCAATTTCTCCAGGAACTGCGTGGTATAACCGGGAATGTGATCGCCCACCCCATGCACGAATAGAACCTTGGTTTTTCCCTGCTTCTTGACCAAACCGGGCTCAAGACCGGTAAAAGGTTGACCCCATACCTGGCATTGCCGGGTGTCTTCGGTTTCGGATTTTTCCAGAATGGCTTCGGCTATGCCTTTACCGATTCCAGTACAACCGGATAGCAACATGGTAACTGACAGCACTGAAACCAGGCGTCCGGTTTTGGACAAATTAGAACATGTTCTCATGCTGTTTAATCCAGTTAGAATTGATCGGAAACAAGGAAAATAATCGAATAAAAATAACACCACCGTGTTACTGACATGTTAAAACACTTATCAAGCCCAAAAGTAACCGTTCAGTTAAACAGGCGGGCCATTCTTCCAGCGTGAGGGGGTAAAAATAAGCAATTTGCCACACTCTAAAGTCACTTCACCCAGCCCTCTCGTTGGAGAGAAAATATTGTGCTTCGCGCTGAATAGTAACGCCAAGGACAAATGGGCAATAAATCGCCAAAACCTTGCTTTCCACACGACGCATGGAAAGCATAAGCCGAAGTTGGTATTGGCGAAATGTCAAACCGGATAACGAGTCTATACCAACCGCCCCTAGAAAGGTCTCAAGGTAAACGGCGTTTCATCGGTCACCATTTCGCCCGGTTTACGGTTAGCGATTTGCACGAACTGCTTGGCCCATCTATCCATGATACCTTTCGCCGGTCCAAACCAGGTCAGCCGGGTCAAGTCGAGTGGTCCGGCATCCTGCATATCACGATCGGCAAAAGTGGCCACCACTTCGCCGGTTTTCACGTCGCGCAAACGCCCTTCGAACGCCGCTCTACGTTGGTTGACAACGCCCGCGGCCGTGCCGCCACCCGGCACCAGCCAACCGGCCGCATGCAAGGCAGGTTGTGAAGGATTGATCTCGATCAAGGCCAGTTCCATGCGCAATGCCGGCAGTCTATGTTGATTGGCAAACTCGACTAACGTAAAGCGGTGATTGGGATCCTCCTTAAACTCCTTGATCACTTGACTACGGAAATATTGAGCCAGCTCCTTGAAGTCGTTTTTAATATCGGTCAGCAAATTGGCAGAACTGAGTTCATGTAACCAATCCATTTCCAGCATATACTGGGTATTGACCGGCGCCACTTCCAATTCTTTATAATTGGCCGCATTGAAGCCGGGTTTCACCCAAACTTTTTGAAACGGCAAATCCGCGCGTTTGGTTTGCCGCTCCGGATGCTCGATAAAGCCGGCATCGGGCGCCGGCTTGACCACTTCCGCCTTCAGTTTATTGGTTTCCGTATTCACGCTGCTACAGCCCGTGACCGCCACTAAAACACTCAATAGCAGGCCAAATTCAGTTGAACGTTTTTGTATTGTTTGCTTATGCCTATTCAAGGGTTTTACTCCAGGTTAGAAATTCAATTTACTGTTTTGATTGCGGCAGTGATACTCGGATAATTAAAGCTCTTGGAAGCCATGCAACTCGCTAATAGCTCATCAAAAGCAGGAAGCGGGCCACTTTCAAACCCCATGAGACAAGGCAAGGAAGTTTTTATCTAACAGTCAGTTACAATGAAATTGGTCAGAATCCACGGAATGAAAGCCAATCGGGAAACCACGAAATATCGTGGTTTCCTCGAAATAGTGCCGTTATCCGGAAGATGGACGCCGTATGCCTAGTTTAGTCATGCGGCTTTCCAGAGTGCTGGGATTGAGTCCAAGAATCGCGGCCGCGCCACCTTGACCACGCACTCGCCAACCGACGGCTTCCAATACGTGGACAATATGATCGCGCTCCATATCTTCCAGTGTTCCCAAGGAAGGTTTGCTGGATGTCGCGATAGTTGCACAACCGTTGGGCAGAGCGACTTTCAGGATCGGACCCTTGGCTAGAATCACGGCCCGTTCGATCACATTGCGCAATTCTCGGATATTGCCCGGCCAATCATAGTCGCAAAGCAGTTGAAGACTGGCCTTGCCGACACCATCAATGGATTTGTCCATTGCCAGGGCAAACTCGTCGATGAAGGTCTCGATCAAACTAGGAATATCCTCCCGTCGTTCACGCAGGGGCGGGATCTCGATGGGAAAAACATTCAAGCGGTAATACAAATCTTCCCGGAAACGCCCTTCGGCCACTTCCCTAGACAAGTTGCGGTTAGTCGCGGCAATAACCCGAACATCGACTTTGATTGGCCTTGGATTTCCCAGGCGCTCGATTTCTTTTTCCTGCAACACGCGCAGTAATTTCGCCTGAGCATCCAACGGTAATTCGCCCACTTCATCGAGAAACAAGGTTGATCCGCAGGCCAATTCGAAGCGGCCGACTTGCTTGGACAACGCGCCGGTGTAAGCACCTTTTTCGCGGCCAAATAATTCACTCTCGATCAATGCCGCGGGAATAGCCGCGCAATTGACTCGAATCATCGTCCTATCCTTGCGGGGACTGGCTTGGTGAATCGCTGTCGCCAACATTTCCTTGCCGGTACCGGTTTCACCGAAGATCAGCACCGAAGCCGGCGTCGGGGCAACCTGCTCGATCTGCTCCAAGATATGCCGCATTGCCGGATTACGACTTCCGAGATGTCCCAAGCCATGACGACCCAATATTTCATGGCGCAGGTAGCTATTTTCCTGCTGAACCTTCTCCTTCAGGCCGCGAATTTCCTCCAGCGCGGTATTGAGTTCAAGGTTGGCGCGTTCAAGCTCAAGCTTGTTCCGGCGGCTCTCGGTGATATTCAGGCTGGCTCCCATCACCAACTTGGGCCGGCCGGAAGCGCCAAGTTGACAGCGGCCCGTTACGCAAACCCAATGCTCAGTACCATCGGGGTGAAGCACGCGATATTCATCGCGTAAATTGGTTTCGCCCTGCAATATCCTTTGCACCGTTTCGCTGACACGTTGTTTGTCGTCAGGATGCAGGCATTGCATAAAGCGTTGAAAATCCAACTGTTCATCCAACGAAACGCCATAAATTTTCCGCGCTATATCGGTCGCCCAGATCGTATCCTGGGTAAAATTCCAAACCCATAACCCGACGTCCGCCGCTTCGGCCGCCAGCCGCATTTGTTCTTCTCTATCTTGAATAATTTGCAAGGTGCGCTTGCGCTCCAAGACATTGGCAAACACATCGGCAATAAGGCCGAAACCATCTACCGTCTTGTCCGACCAATACCGAGGGCGGGAGCAGGCAAAGCTGATGCCACCGCCCAAATGGCCGCCGACGATAAACGGAAAAATCACGGCGGCTCTAGTGCCGTAGCGGAGAAAGCCCTCCCGATCGACCGCGCCTTCCGCGGGCAAGGCATCGACGTCATGCATGACGAAAGGCTTACCCGACAACAGCGTCTGTGTCAGAAAAGGACCTTCGGACGTCAATGACTCGGCTTGCCAGGGCTTCTTATCGGGCTTTGCATAACTATACTTGGAGTAGAAGTCCTTGCGGTCGGCCGTGATTAAGCCCAATGCAATGCTATCCAAATCCAGATTTTCGGCAATCCGGTGTAGATTTTTTTCAACTTCCTGATCAATCTTATGCGTGGGTACACGCACGAAACTGGCCGAAAGATCGACCAATAAAGACTGAAGTTGCGGGTGTTGCTCGAATTCGATCAATGCTTTGTTTTTATTTTGAATTGCCATTGAAAATAGAGAGCCCTGTTTAGGTTAACGGAATATTACAACGCTCCATCACTGCGATGTGTTGGGATCAAGCCGGAAAAGCCTGTCTCTAAGATAAAATATGGCTATAAATTAACTCCATACCCAAAAACTGCCTTTGACCGAGCGGAACCGAAGCAAACAACTCCGCTCGGCGAACGATATATTCGGCATCTGCAATGAGTAAATGCTTTGCCTAAGCTACCATTTCATCGCACGCTGTCCAGTAATTGATTCACTACTTTTGCCGTTTCCGCTGTAGTTAGAATATCCATATGGGATTTCGGGTAGCCATAAAGGCGATTGGCTTCTTCTTGGGCTTCCGGCCGCAACTGGCTGGCCAGACTGACGGTACCATCGCCGGATTGGCTATCGATGAACGAAAACAACAAATGCTTAACCATCGTGTCAGGCAAGCGGCGACGCGATTCCGATTGTCCATCGCTATAGAACAAATCTTTCAGAAACCGGCTGCCCGGCGCCAAATCCTCCCAGGAATACACCGGCGTCGGAGCATGATCGACGCCTAACTTTGCTGCATCATGGCCATTCCAGGGCGTGGATATGGATACGAACAATGGGATAGTCAGACTCTTGTGATGCTCCAGATGTTTTAAAATAAAGCTTCTCGACACCAAACCGCCCATGCTGTGAGCCACGACCGCAATTTTATCGAATTGATACTTGGCTTGTAACAGTTGCAGCATTTGATCGATGTAGCGGGCGACATTGTCGATATAGGCGCCCGAGGGATAATACACCACCCAAGGCTGGAAACGGGTCCGATCCAGCTGTTCGATCAAATAATTAAAATTACGCGGGGTGCCGTTGATACCATGCACGAACAGCACCGGCATTTTGCCGGCGGAATAAGATTCAAGGAAATAAAGCCCGGCATTGCCGTCGATCAAGAAATCCAGCGGCTTCCATAGGCTTTGCTCGGCCACTTGATCGGCAAAACGGGGCTGATCCAGACTGGCAACTACCCCGACCTGAGCCACCTGGCCGAGCGAAATTTCGAATTGTTGCTTGGCGCTGCGAGCTTGCAGTTTAGAAACATCCAAGGGTGCTCCTGCTTGGGTGCGGCCTTGCTCGGGTATCAGCAAACCAATATCGGTTTTTACCGCGCCCGGCTGACAGTCGATGATGTCGGTCGGCAACGCGATTGCCGGTTCATCGAGCTGGTAAATCAAATCCGAGTTGATGTCTTTGAACGCAGCCATGACGTATTGTCCGGGCGCGGTCGTGAAATACCATTGTCCGGGCTGGTCATTGACAAAATGATCGAATAGTCCCCAGTTGTCGCGGTTCTTGATGTCGCCGCCGTTAAATTTAAACAACGCCACGACCAGTTTTTTGCCGTTATCGATTTCCGGTTTTACCGTGCCGTAGATCTGGCAATAACTCGCAATTTTCTCATGCTGTTCTTGAACGGCAAACAAGCCACAGCCCGCCAAACAACTGAGCATGAATACGATCATCCCCAATAAACGATATGTTTTCCGCATGTTCAAACTCCTCAAGTAAATGGAATCCAATTCTCCGGGCTGCCAAATCGGACCAAAATGGATACTATAGCGCTTTAAACACTGACAGGAAAAAGCCAATGTTAACCAAAAGCCCATTACTCCCGCTCATGCTGACTGCTAGCCTGCTAATCTGTCAACCTGTCCTAGCCCAGGAAACCCCATCCCCGGAACAAGTCCTACAAAATTTCGGCATCAGCACCTCGCGCATTCCGCAACTCGAGCAAGGTGAAATCGTTAGTTTCGAAGTCAGTGAAACCAGCCAGAAAGAACTGGCCATCGGCGTGGCTATGATCATACCCGTGCCCTTACCGAAAATTGTCGATTACATTAAGCGCGGCAATTTGAGTATGACCGAAGGTGACATCATTGCCACCGGTACGTTACCGGCTAACGCCGATGCCAACAGCCTCAAGAAATTCGGTTTTTCCGAAAAACAACTCGACGAAGCCAAGGCCTTTTTGAATGCCGAGGCGGGCAGCGAATTCAACCTATCCGAGGAAGAATTGAATAGTTTGAAAAACTTGCAGACCGGTCTGGAAGATGCCGACAACAAAACCTTGTTAAAAACCGCCAACAAAACCTATCGGGAATTTTTGCTGCAACGTTTGCAAGCCTACCGGAAAAATGGCTTGTCCGGCATAGCGGCATACAAGCGCGACGATGGCGTTGCCGATCCGGCGGCGGAATTGCGTACCGATGCCGTCAATAGTAAGGCCTGGTCTCACTATTTCCCCGAATTACAGCAAACCTGGTTGAATTATCCCGCCACGCTTCCGGCCAATACCAGTGAACAGTTTGTCTGGCTGAACCGTCGCGTGGAAGACCGCCCGACCCCGATTCTGACTCACCGCATCATTGCCACTGGCGAGGCGGGCGGCCTGATCGTATCACGGCAGTTTTACGTGGGACACTCGTATAACTCCAGCCATGTGGTGGCTGGCGGCCTACCCTACAAGGACGGCACCTTGGTGTTTTATTCCACCCGCAGTTCCACCGATCAAGTCGCCGGCATGGGCAGCGGTTTGAAGCATTCGATAGGCCGCGAGCAAATGAAAAAAGAGATGATCAAACGCCTGCAACGCTTGAATAAAGACTTGAAGCGCAAACCGGCGGAGATTGCCGAGGAAAATTAAAAAGGCACAGGGTTGAGGCAGGAATTGGTGGCAAGCTGGAACAACACAAAGACCAAAATCTCAAAATGGAAACCAACCGGGAAGGGAAAATCAAAAAAGAGGACGAATTAGCCAAACCGTCGAGGCAATTATATGCCTCGGTGGCTCGGCGACGACGTTAATCCAGGGAGAGGGGAATTACGGATTAGAACTCGACTTAATAGGTATTGCCTCGACATCCAATCCTCTAAGCTCCAACTGTTAAGCCTGAGCTTCACGCAAATATACAAATTCCTCGGCGGCGGTTGGATGCAGGCCAACCGTCGAATCGAAGACCGCTTTGGTTGCCCCGGCCCGCATGGCAACCGCCATGCCCAGGATAATTTCCGGGGCATCGACGCCTGCCATGTGTATACCGACCACTCGATCAGTACCGCGCACCACGATCATCTTCATCAAGGTTTTTTCATCCAAGCCCGACAGCGTATTTTTTAGCGGTATAAATCGGGATTGGTAAATGTCGATGTCCGGGTATTTTTCACGCGCCCGCGCTTCGGTCAAACCGACACTACCGATATTGGGCCGGCAAAAAACAGCCGAGGGGGTCATGTCGTAATCCACTGCTGGGTCTTGATGGTTATACAAGCTGTTCACCAGCGCCTCTGCTTCCGCTATGGCGACCGGCGTCAGGTTGAGACGATCGGTGACATCGCCCAGCGCATAGATCGATGGTATGTTGGTTTGATAGCAACTGTTGACCTTGATTGCGCCTTTGTCATCCAAGGCTACGCCGAGCGCCTCTAGTCCTAATCCGCTTGAATTCGGTGTTCTGCCGGTGGCATACATCACCAAGTCTGTGGTCATTTTACCGCCATCAGTCAAACGTACCGCAAAGTCATCGCCTGCGGTGCGTTCTATCGCCTCGACATCGGTATTGAAGAGGACACTAATACCTTTTCCGGCCATTTCAGCAGCCAGAAAATCGCGGATATCCTCATCAAAACCTTCAAGCAGTTTATCTCCACGCTGGCAAATCGTCGTATCCACACCCAGGCTATGAAGCGTGCTGGCAAATTCCACGGCGATGTAGCCGCCGCCGACAATAACGATGCGCTTAGGCAATTGTTCGAGAAAAAACATGTCGTTCGAGGTCACGACATGTTGCTTGCCGGGTATTTCCGGCACAAACGGCCAGCCGCCGGTAGCGATTAGTATGCGTTCGGCACTGTATTGCCTGGTACCAACGGCGACAGTGTGCGCATCGAGCAATTTTGCCCTGCCCGTGATAATACTGGCGCCGGATTTTTCCAGCTTGTTTCGATAAACCGTGTGCAAACGCTCTACGTCTTTATTTTTGTTGGCAATCAAGTGTGGCCAGTCGAAGGTTGGCATGCCCACCGTCCAGCCAAATCCCGCCGCCGCTTCAAATTCAGCTTTGAATTGGGCGGCGTAGACCAACAGTTTTTTCGGTACGCACCCCAGATTGACACAAGTGCCGCCTAAATGACGCTCTTCGGCAATGGCAACGCGAATGCCCTGAGACGCGGCCATATTCGCCGCCCGTACCCCGCCGGAACCCGCCCCCACAATGAATAGATCATAATCATATTGAGTCATGGCTGCCTCTCGTCGAATAAACTAGCCAAAACAAGTTCATTTGCGCTGTTTCAAATAGTCGAGCATGGTATCGGCATCGCTTACCGTAAACGGATCATCCGGGCAATTATCGACTTTGCCGGGTTCTCCGAATATTTTGAGAATTTTTTTATCCTCGACAAACATCGAATAGCGCCATGAACGACTGCCAAAACCAACGTTCTCTTTTTTCACCAGCATACCCATCGCACGGGTAAAGTCGCCATTGCCGTCGGGCAGCATTTTTACATGGGCGACCTTCAGATGCTTGCTCCATTGATACATGACAAAAGCATCATTGACACTCAGGCAATACACCTCATCAACGCCCTGATCAATAAGCTCCTGGTATTTTGCGTCATATCCCGGCAGATGCTTGGTAGAGCAAGTAGGCGTATAAGCGCCGGGAAGCGCCAAAATCACGATTTTTTTGCCTTTAAAAATATCGTCGGTACTGACATCCTGCCAGCGAAAGGGATTGTCGCCACCGATACTTTCGTCGCGAACTCGGGTTTTAAAAATCACATCAGGGACTGTTGAAAGCATGTGGTAGCTCCTTATTTTATCTGCTAGAAACATTGGAGCGGAATATCAACTCCAACGCCGGCAATAAATTTTTATCTTAGTTCTATGAAATCAAACGTGGTGGCTCAGCGTGCTTTTGCGCTTGAAAATGTTGCCAGGCCTTTGTCATTCGGTCGATTGGGGCATAAAAGAGTAAAATCACGCCTGGGTCTTAATTTTTGATTAAGGGTATTGGATCATCAAGGTTAAGTCGGTACCGAGGCTTCTTCAGTCGAGGCAATATCCTCTGCATGCGCTAGCTCGAAAATGTCTTTGGCCTGATCAATGGATTCGCTGTTTGCAGTATGGACAGAGATCAAGATGCCACCCTCCTTGATTTTTCCTTCATAGCGTATGGCTTCATACTCCGGAATACCCACCCCAATTAACCCGCCCGTCAATCCGCCGGTGGCGGCACCCAAGGCCGCACCGCTCAAGGTAGCCATAATCGGTCCTGCCGCGATAAACGGACCTAAACCGGGTATAGCTAAACTGCCAATGCCGGCTAGCCAGCCTAGCACCGCGCCTGTGCCAATGCCCACGGCCCCACCAATTGCGGCTCCTTCCGGTGCTTTGGTGTGCTTTTCATGGGCAAAATCCTTGGTGGTGGATTTGTCGGGAAGTAGTACCGAAATATCATTGTTGGCAAAACCCGCGTCCTTGAGCTTATTAACAATGCTTTCGGTCTGTTCGATACTTTTGGCGATACAAAAAACGGCTTTACTCATGACGTGCTCCCAGGCCTTTAAGGCGCTTTAATTTCAAGTTGATTATCTACCCGCACCACACCAGCTGTTTTCTGGCTGATTTGTTGCAGTTTTATGCTTTCGGCTTTAGTTTCAACGGGGCCACGCAAGGTCACCTCGCCATTTTGGGTAATGATTTTGACATTCTTGGCGTTGACTGATAGCGAGTCATCGTTGACAGCGGCATTACGGATGTCGGCGGTGATTTTGATGTCAGCTTTGGATTCGTTTTGATCCTCGGGTGTTAAGGTCATGTTGTCCTTATCGCGAACATTCTGCTGGGTATTTTCCAATGCCGAGTTTTCAGTCAAATAAATTTGTTCGGCGTGAACCACGCTGGTCAGCATGGTGATGGCAGCCGTTAAAGCGAACACAACTAACGATAAGCGTATAGGCATAATTCTCCCCTTCATGATGGTGTTTTATCTTCGGAAGAATGGAACGGCATTCATTGCCGACCTCATCCTTTTAATTTTTAGAAGACCTTCGGTTTTAACTAACGACGATCAACAGTAGCGTTAACCAACAATGGCATTGAGCCTTTGCTGTGCGGTTGAAGTTACTGAAAAATCCGCCCTACGTCGGTGCGGTGTCGAACATTGCAAATAAAGGCTGGAATTCGTTTGTTTAGCCAATACATTCAGTGACTCGACCTGTTCGAAGTGCCGCAAAAGCCACACTTCGAATGCCTGATGACAATCTCTCGCAACGTGAATGTCAGTATCGATTCACACTGCTGATGCCTGGGTTAAGCAAATGCCGGCGAATCTAGGAATTCCTAGTAGTCCCCGTATTTGCTGGATTTATGTGCGCTACCGTACTGTGTTTAGGCAATTTCCCATCTAATCTGAGCGCTGTAATTTATTGCTTGGCTGGCCGTAGTGGTTTTTCCCGATTCGGAAACAGCCAGCGCTGAATTACTGCTTTCATCCATTCCACAACCGGAGAAACCAGATGAGTCATCAATTTTCAATTTTGCCCGTTAGAGCATCGAGCATCATCGGTGCCAAGGTCATTAACCCCAAAGGCGACAGCCTCGGAGAAATCAAGGAAGTGGCCATCGATCCCCGCATCGGTAGGGTCGCCTATGCCGTTGTATCGTTTGGCGGCTTTCTGGGCATGGGGAAAAAGTTGTTCGCGATTCCGTTCAACGCGCTGGATTACAGCGTGCAAAATAGCGAGTACGTGCTCAATGTTTCCAAGGAACGATTGGAAGCCGCGCCTGGGTTCGACCCGGATCATTGGCCTTCGATGGACAATGAGCAGTGGAATCGCGACGTTTACAAATACTACGAGCGCTCGCCCTATTGGGAATAACCCAGTGTCGCTTTCTAAAAAATGGAGGAAATAATGACAACAACAGAACAAAATTTTTTAGTTGCGTCATCCGAGACAACTGCATCCGGGGTATCTTGGGGCTCGATTTTTGCCGGGGCCGCGGCGGCGGCCTCGCTGTCCCTCATCTTACTGATTTTAGGTGTAGGCCTGGGCTTTCCAGCGATTTCGCCTTGGACCCATTATGGCATCAGCGCTACCGCTATCGGCATCGCATCGATTCTCTGGCTCACCTTCAGCCAGATTGCGGCATCCGCTCTCGGTGGTTATCTGTCAGGCCGGCTCCGTATCAGGTGGACCACCGTACATAGTGATGAGGTTTATTTTCGCGATACCGCTCATGGCATGCTGGCGTGGGCAATTGCAACGCTGGCGACAGCAGCCCTTTTAGGGGCGGTGGCCGGCAATGTGGTTTCAATCGGCGTTTCCGCCAGTGCTACGTTAGCCTCTCATGCATTAGAGACGGCGGGAGCTGCCGGTGGAGAGGCTGTGGCTACTAATCCTGCTTCGCAGTCAATGTCATCTGCTTTGTTTGGCAATAGCAGCGCCAGCGTTAGCCGGCTGGAGTATAGAATCGATTCGCTGTTCCGCTCGAATCAACCGCTGACCGATATTCCAGGGAAAGACCATAGTGCTGTCAGGCTTGAGGTGAGCCGGATTTTTGTCAACGGCTTGCGAGCGAATAGTTTGCCGTCGGAAGATCGGCAGTATCTGGCGCAAGTCATCGCCAAACGCACCGGTCTGGCTACGGCCGATGCCGAAAAGCGCGTTAGCGATATATTCAATAAGGCGCACGCCGAAATCGTAAGCACGGAGCAAAACGCCAAGCAGGCTGCCGATAATGCACGCAAGGCGGCCGCCTATTCCGCGTTGTGGATGTTTATAGCACTATTATCAGGCGCCTTTGTGGCGAGTTTGGCGGCCACGTTTGGCGGAAGGCAGCGTGATCGGGTCATCCATAACGGCAGCACTTCGTTCAGCTAATCAGTGTACGCCGCAGTCATTCGATTCCTTAATTTAACTCCGGGAGATGAACCATGCGTTCACTTTTACTGTTATTACTTGGCGTACCGATTCCAATCATCATCTTGATCGCATTGCTTACCCATTTTTAACCAATGACAATGGCCGCCCTTTCCGAGCTATTATCGGATTGTTGAGCCGCGGAGTTGTAGGGAGGAAAGCGAAGGCTCAATCCCTACCAAACTGCCCGGCATGGCTCATGGCTCGATCCACTATTCGGATTTAGGCAAATTTATCTGGATTGCATTGGACATAAAAAACCCGCTAAGCCTAAGCCAGATAACTTGCGGGTTTTTGTACTTCATTGGGCTTCTTAAAACCCTTATTTGGCACGACGGCCGGTCTTGAATATTACAATAAGGCACTGATATTATTTATCTTTATTTTCCATAAACCATAAACGGTAACTATAAAGGTAACACTTTTGACTTTTACCCCGTTTTATTCAAAAAAAGTGGTGTTACCTAATGCGCGTCAAGGCTTCCCGCTGATCCCTTAAATAAGCTCTGGCGCGCTTCAGTACAGCCTGAAATTCCGCCGCGCCGGTGTAGGCATTCATCGACGACCTTGTCTTGCCCTCCGCCGTCTTGGGGCCGGTGGATTTATCCCAAGGCCGCCAGCGCAATATTGCTTCAGATTGTTTCTTGCGTCGTTCCGGTGTCCAACCGTGTGCCATCGATCACCTCCAATAGTTCGTTTGGCTGATTCTTGATTTCTTCCACGTGCGGAGCCTGAGCCGGCATGCCATTATTCACCTGCTGCGGGCCGTTCGAGATATTGGCCTGCTTGGCATAGACGACGGGCGGATTTTTGATATTGCTCAACGTTTCTAGCGTCATACGACATTGATTTTGCGCCTTGAATGCCAGCTTTAGAAACGACTCATAATTCGAAATATATTCTTGCCGGTAGGCCTTTCTCGCCAGGTGATTGAATAGTTCGTCTAGCGTGTGGGCCTGTGCTAATAGCATTCCTTCGGCCCTATCCATGCATCCAGCTTTTAGTGTTTTGGCTTGTTCGCTCAGTTCGTCTAGCGTTTCGTTAATCCCTATATTTTCGGGCAATGTCGGGTCTTGCCATTGACGGATAGTCAACGCCGCTTGTGTTTCAGGCATAGACATAGCCCGCGCCAGTGCCTTATCTGGGCTTTCGCCTTTGAGCTGCCCCACACACAATGCGTTTTTGTCTCTTGTTGGTGCTGTTGATTTCTTTTTCGTTGCCATTAGGGTTCCTGTCTTGTGGTTTCCATCGCCTAACGATGCGCCGATGCAGGGCCGCCCGACCGCCGCTGCCTTTATTGCTGCCCGTTTCCTGCATTTTTAAACGATGGGATATGGTAAATAATAGGTACATCCCGCATAGTGAACACTGAAGGCCAAAAACGCCATCGCTAAGTCATTGATTTATTTGCCTCACTGTTCATATTATGAACATCTGTTCACTATACGGCACGACTTGTTCAGCATACGACACGGAGTGTTCATATAGCGAACAAGCAAATCAATTTTCCGGCTGCCAGTTCCGCCATTCATCGCTGGGCTTGCGGTCGTCGAATTCGCGGAAGGTCAGCCGCCATTTCCGGGCTAATTGCTTACTGAAATGGCCTTCCAGCATCAGCTTGATAAAACCATGTGATTCCAACTCGATAAAGGCTTCATGCGCCTTGCCCCGGCAGCAACCTATCCGCTTTTGAGCCTCCGTGATGCTATAGGCGATGGGCTCATACATGCGCCAATGGGTTTGCATCAGGATCAGCAATTTAACCGCATTGCCGCTTAAATCCAGATAAGCGGCGGAACGGATCATTTCCACGTCCTGGGCGATGTACTGCTTTTTTCTTGGCTTGGCCATACGTTAACCGCCGAGTATCTTCGCTCTGCCGGCAATCAAGCCTTCCAGCGCCGTTTTCATCGCCTGATAGATCGCTTTGTAGGGCTGTTGGCATTCCATGCCCTCGGTCAACGCCTGGGCCGCGATTAGCTCAAGCGTCGAAAGGGTGGAAAGTTGTATGGCCGTCAACAGCTCCCGAACCTCGGAAGTCGGCTGTTCAATATCCACCATTGAACGATAAGCAGCGTCGGTGATGTTTTTGTAATAGCGTTCGGCGTGCTGGCTGCCTTGTGAGCGGGCATAGTCGACGAACTGTTTAATGGCATCGGTCAGAATTCCCCGGCTATCCTTGCCGGATAGGCGCGCCACTTGATAGGCTAGGGTTTCACGCGCCTTCGATTGCCGGTCAAGCTGGCGCCGTAACCGCAAAAACTCATCGACCAGCCGTTTCTGGCCTTCCCGCGACTTATGCCCACCGATGAACGGCATCGCTTTTAAAAACCCGGCTTCGTTCAGTTCATACCGGCGGTATTCCCGGCCCCGTTTTTGGTAATTTCGTGGCTTGGATTCAAGCCGCGAGATTGTACCGTCGGCCAACAAATCATCAAGTGTCTGCAGTACGTTTTTATGCTGCCGGCCAAACTCCTTGGCAATATCGCGGCTATCGACGCAAATCTGATTATCGCCGCCGTGAATAATCAGGAGCGATGATTCGGCGTTTTGATCCTGTTCGGTTTTTTTGGCGTGGGCTCTCATGCTTCACCGTCCATGCTTTCGAGCAGCGCCAGAATATCGGCTTTTTTCCAGGCAGTGGTTCTCTTACCCAATTTTACGGCTTTAGGGTATTTGCCGGATTTTACGCCGGCCAGGAAAGTTGAGCGGCCAACCGGTAACAGCGGTTCGATGCCGCGTTTACGATCCCCGACGATCTGCCAGATTCGCAGGTAGCCAAGAGCAATGGCGGTATGTTGATTTTGCATTTTGTCTAACTCCATCTTGTGAATGATGGTGTCAGCTTATGCGGTACGAAGTGAGTATATAAGCCTGTTTACTGGTAAGGCAGGCATTGTGCGAGCATGACTTACAGCCTGCTTGCAGAGCTTACTCTGTGCCGGCAGAGCGTTGTTTTTTGTCGTACTCGGTTAACCATTTCCGGACCGCTCTAAATGATGCGGGGACTACGTTTCCGGCTATGGCCTCCGCTGCCGAATCCTTGCTTTTGAATTTGTCGATATTTTCTGAATAGTATTTCAGTGCGTCGGCTTTGATGGCATGGTTTTCGGCATGGCGTTTAAGCGCATTACGTTTTGCTTGTTCTGATAGTTTAATATTAGACTCGAGTGTTCGCCTGGATCCCCCCAAACAAAACATAGCGCCTGAAAGTTGGAAAATTGCTAATTTACCTTTTTTATGTGCCGCATCGGCCGCGCTTAATAACAGCATGGCCATGGCTAAGTCATATTTCTCAGGAGTGTTTATTTCTGCAGACTCTGTTTTATCGGCCAGGCGAATCCAATCAATAATAAAATCGAACACTTCTTCTCTAGTTATATTGCCAAATAAATTTGGCAATAGCTCATCAGCTATTGTCTTTGCTCGCTCAATTTCTATTTTGAAATCATCGAGAACTTCACTTTCATTCATTAACACCCCGTCAATGTGTAAGCCGTCCGAAGGGATTAACCGGAAACGGGGGACGAATCCCGCTTGTTGCCCCGTCGGGCTATCCGGTTAAATTCGATTATACCAACGCGCAACCGTTTTTCCGGAACGGTATCACCTGCGCGCCAGCCTTCAAGTCGTCCAGATAATCCGCCCAGCTCTGCATCATCCGTCGCCGCTCATCCAGATATTGTGCCCGGTTGTAAGCCGCCCTCACCTGATCCCGTGGAGCGTGGGCCAATTGCCGCTCGATTGCGTCGGGGCTCCAGCCCTGTTCATTGAGTAGCGTTGATGCTGTTGTCCTGAATCCGTGGGCCGTCATCACGTCGGAATCATAGCCCAGCGATTTAAGGGCAGTTCTGATGGTGTTATCCGACATTGGGCGCCCGTCGCCTCGACTGGAAGGAAAAACATATTGCCCGCCGCCGGTAAGCGGTTGGACTGCTTCCAGTATGGCGACCGCTTGAGTTGATAGCGGCACGATATGATGAAAGTCAGTTTTAGACACATAAGGCCGCCATTCACGCGCCGCCAGATCAACATCGGCCCAAAGCATTTGCCTGATTTCGCCCGGCCGTTGAAACAGCAACGGCGACAACCGGAACGCCGATTGCACTACAAAGGTGCCTTGATAGTTGCTGATGTCCCTGAGCAGCTGCGCCACCTGTTTCGGATCGATGATCGCGGCCCTGTGTTTCACCTTTTGCGCCGGTATCTGTTTGGCGACGGGTTGCGCCGGATCGTAGTCGGTGAAGTTGTGGACAATGGCATAAGCAAATATCGAGCTGATTTCCGCGTGTAGCCGGTGGGCGGTTTCGAGTTGCTGTTTATCGATCATCGGTTTTAATACCGCCAGCACATCGGCGGATTTGATTTCCTTGATCGGCTTATCGCCCAAGGCCGGAAAGGCCAGGCGCTCAATACGGCTGGTTTTCTTGATATGCGTCGTGGTGCTGGTCAGGTGGACGATGGAATCCAGCCATTGTCGGGTAACATCGGCGAAGCTGTCCAGGATCGGTAAACCTTCTTCTATTCGTTCTTCATTCAACCGGGCAAGTTGCTTGGCTGCCTTGCCTACTTTCCTGATTTCGCCCGGATCGATACCGTTGGCAATTTGTCCACGGGCTTCTTCGGCTTTACGTCGGGCATTCTCAAGCGTGGTGTCGGGATAAGCACCAAAGGCAATTTTTTTACGTTTCCCGGCGAACGGATAGACGAAGCGCCATAACTTACCGCCAGTTGCTCCCACGAAAAGGAACAGGCCGCCGCCGTCGTTGATGGTGTAATCCTTTTCTTTTGGCTTGGCTGCCCTGTAAACCGTGTCTTTATTGAGATTAACGGCCATTTTGTTACCTCGATTGTTACCTTTTTTTGAACATTATAGGCAAGGTAACAAAAAAGGTAACACTTTTGGGTGAATACCCCTGTATTTCACCGAACATCGCTGGACAATAAAAAACCCGCTAAGCCAGATAACTTGCGGGTTTTTATACTTCTTTGGGTTTCTTCAAACCCTTGTATGGTACCGACGGCCGGACTTGAACCGGCACGACTTGCGTCACCACCCCCTCAAGATGGCGTGTCTACCAATTTCACCACGTCGGCTTTTTTTATTGCGCGGGTTGTTCCACTTCCTTGATAACCGGTGCCGCTGGCACGGTCGCAACCGGTACCGCGTCATTACCGCTATTTTGTGACAATGGAACATCCGATGTTACTTTGGGTGCGGCGGGTGCATCCATGATGTCGGCTTTTTTGCCATGATAGCCGCTTAAAGTCGCCAAGCCTAAGCTGGTCACGAAAAACAAGCTGGCGAAAATCGCCGTGGTTCTGGATAGGAACGAAGCGGACCCTTGGGCACCGAAAACCGATCCCGATCCACCACTTCCGAACGCGGCGCCGGCATCGGCACCTTTACCCTGCTGCATCAGCACCAAGCCGACTATGCCGATTCCCAACAGGATGTGTATAACGATGATAATTTGATACAGCATATTAATCCTAAAGCAAAAATACTAAACTGAATGGCAAATCTGCAAGAAGCCTTTTGCATCCAGCGAAGCGCCGCCTACTAGGCCGCCATCGATGTCAGGCATGGCAAACAGGCCCTTGGCGTTGTCGGGTTTGACGCTACCGCCGTACAAAATTTGTACTTTCTCGGCGATAGCTTGGTTTTTTTCGGCAATCCGTTGGCGAATGTAATGATGAACTTCCTGAGCTTGTTCGTCGCTGGCGGTTTTACCGGTGCCGATCGCCCAAACAGGTTCGTAGGCAATAACCGCTTTTTCGAATGCTTCGATGCCGGCCGCTTCGATCACCGCATCCAGTTGCTCGTCAACCACTTGGAAAGTTCTATCTTGCTCGCGTTCGTCCAAGGTTTCACCGACGCACAACACCGGAATCAGGTTTTGTTTAAGCGCTTGGCAAAAGCGGCTGGCTACGGATTGATTGGTGTCGCCGTAATAGGAACGTCTTTCGGAGTGTCCCACCAGGGCATATTTACAACCGCAATCGACCAGCATTGAGGCGGAGACTTCGCCTGTATATGCGCCGGCAGCTTGATCGGCCACGTTTTGCGCGCCTAATGCGATGGTTGAGCCAGCCAATGCGCCACGAACATCCGACAGGTAGACAAATGGAACACAAACCGCAACTTCTTGAGTCACATTGCCGAGACCATCAGCCAACGCTTTCGCAAGTTGCAGACCCTCTTCCCGAGAGCCATTCATTTTCCAGTTTCCCATGATCAAAGGTTGACGCATCACATACTCCGAGCCAAATAAAGCCGCTTATGATAAACCTTGCAGACCTTGAGTTCAAGATTCGATTGCTTTCCTGACATCGGCTGCCAATTGGTGGGCGTATTTAGTGACATCATCCTCGTCCACGCCTTCGACCATAACCCTGACCAAGGGCTCGGTTCCCGACGATCGCAACAAGACTCGCCCCCTATCGCCTAATTTCTTCTCTACCGCTTCAACCGCTTTTTTGATGCTGTCGATTTCGTCGATTTTGACTTTTTTGCTGGTTTTTACATTGACCAGCACTTGCGGATATTTCTTCATGCCCGATTTCAATTCATGCAGGCTTTTGCCGGTACGTTGCATTTCGGCCAGCACTTGCAAGGCCGAAACGATGCCGTCACCGGTCGTGGTTTTGTCCAGGCAAATAATATGGCCGGAACCTTCGCCGCCCAGCATGCCGTTCTTCTCGGACAACAATTCCATCACATAGCGGTCTCCGACGTTGGCGCGCAACAATTGAACACCAACCTCCTTCAACGCATGCTCCATACCTAGGTTCGACATCAAGGTTCCCACCACCGGGCCGAATAATTTACCCTCCTCCAGCCGCGATTTGGCGATGATATAAATCAGCTCGTCGCCATCGACGATCTCGCCTTTATGGTCGACCATGACGACTCTGTCGCCATCGCCATCCAAGGCAATACCCAGATCGGCGCGATATTCCCAAACCTTGGCCGCTAAATTTTCCGGGCTGGTGGCGCCGCACTCGTCGTTGATATTCAGCCCATCCGGCTCCGCGCCTATCGTTACCACTTCCGCGCCCACTTCGCTGAACACGTGCGGCGCAATGTGATAAGTAGCACCATTAGCGCAGTCAATCACGATGCGCATGCCTTTAAAGTCCAATTGCGGCGGCACGGTGGCTTTGCAATATTCGATATAACGGCCAGCCGCGTCGCTGACCCTTTTAACCTTGCCCAATTTCGCGGATTCAACCGTGGTCATCGGCGCATCGATATAACGCTCGATCTGGTGTTCCAGATCATCCGGCAGCTTGGTGCCGTTGACCGAAAAGAATTTGATACCGTTATCGTAGTAAGGGTTATGCGAAGCGCTGATGACGATACCGGCCTTGGCCCGCAAGGTTCTGGTCAGGTAGGCGATACCCGGCGTCGGCATCGGCCCCAGCATGCGCGTATCCACACCGGCCGCCGACAAACCGGCCTCCAGCGCGGATTCGAACATATAGCCCGAGATACGGGTATCCTTACCCACCAACACAAAGCCGCTGCCTTCTTTTGCGAATACCCGGCCGGTCGCCCAACCCAGTTTCAACATGAAATCGGGGGTAATTGGAAATTCACCGACCTTGCCGCGAATGCCGTCGGTACCGAAATATTTCTTTGCCATATTCAATCTCTCTGCCTTAGTTCCAAAAAAAAGAGAGACCAAGGTCTCTCTCTATTTTTCCATTTTGCCGACGATCAACCCTGTTCAGCAGTACCGCCAATCGATGGGTCGGTATTTTCCTTGCCCCAATGCTCGACTTCTACGTCGTCGTTTGAAGACGGCGGGGTATCATCCCAGCCTTTCGGTTCTCTGACCGGTTTTCTGTTCATCAAATCCTCGATCTGATATTTATCGATGGTTTCGAATTTGATCAACGCCTCGGCCATCGCATGCAGAATATCTTCGTTTTCCTTCAGGATTTTTTCAGCGCGCTCATAGTTTCTGTCGATGATAGAACGGATTTCTTCATCGATAGTATGAGATGTTTCTTCCGCTACCGATTTATGCTGAGTCACCGAACGGCCCAGAAAAATTTCGCCTTCTTCTTCGCTATAAGCCAATGGCCCCAAGCGTTGCGACAAGCCCCATTTTGTTACCATGTTTCTGGCCAACTCGGTAGCCCGCTCGATGTCGTTGGACGCACCGGTCGATACCTGCTCCCAACCGAAAATCAGTTCTTCGGCTATCCGCCCGCCGTACAAGCTGGAAATCATGCTATCCAGTTTGCACTTGCTGGCACTGTATTGATCGCGTTCCGGCAGGAACATCGTAACGCCCAACGCACGGCCGCGCGACATAATGCTGACTTTATACACAGGATCGTGCTCGGGCACCAAACGACCGACGATGGCATGACCGGCTTCATGATAAGCCGTCATTTTCTTTTCCTTCTCGTCCATCACCATCGAGCGTCTTTCGGCACCCATGATCAGTTTGTCCTTGGCTTTTTCCAAATCGACCATGCTGACCAGACGCTTGTTGAAGCGCGCGGCAAATAAAGCAGCTTCGTTGATCAGGTTAGCCAAATCGGCCCCGGAAAAACCGGGAGTACCCTGAGCGATGTATTTAACTTTAACGTCCTCGGCCACTGGCACTTTTTTCAAATGCACATTCAAAATCTGTTCGCGGCCTCTAACATCCGGCAAACCGACCACGACCTGTCTATCAAAACGGCCAGGACGCAGCAATGCCTTGTCCAACACATCGGAACGGTTGGTTGCGGCTATCACAATAATGCCTTCATGGCCTTCGAAGCCATCCATCTCCACCAATAATTGGTTTAGGGTTTGCTCGCGCTCGTCGTTTCCGCCGCCGAGACCGGCTCCACGCGAACGGCCAACCGCATCGATTTCGTCGATGAAGATGATGCAAGGCGCATGTTTCTTGGCTTGCTCAAACATGTCACGCACCCTGGAGGCACCGACACCAACGAACATCTCAACGAAATCGGAACCGGAAATAGTAAAAAACGGCACTTTGGCCTCGCCGGCGATGGCACGAGCCAATAGCGTTTTACCGGTACCCGGAGGCCCGACCATCAGCGCGCCACGCGGCACTTTTCCGCCCAATTTTTGGTATTTAGCCGGGTCTTTCAAGAAGTCGACCATTTCCTCGACTTCTTCCTTGGCTTCGTCGCAACCGGCGACATCGGCAAAGGTAACCTTGTTCTGATCCTGGTCCAGCATGCGGGCCTTGCTTTTACCAAAACCCATCGCGCCGCCACGGCCACCGACTCCGCCGCCTTGCATTTGCCGCATGAAAAACACCCATACCGCAATCAGCAATAATATCGGGCCGAAGGACACGAATATCTGCATCAGCATCGAAGGCTCTTCCGGCGGCTGAACGATGATTTCAACCCCATTGGCCAATAAATCGTCGATCAAATGCGGATCGTTGGGCATATAAGTTTTAAACTTATCGCCGGACTGCATTTTGCCTCTGACCGTATTATCGGCAATCGCAACCTGCTGCACTTGCCCGGCCTTAACCGCGTCAATCAGTTGCGAATACGACAGGGTAGCGTCGTTCCGAATCGACCTGGAGCCGAAATTATTGAATATCGCCATCAAAACTACCGCGATGACTACCCACAGCACTAAATTTTTTATCATATCGCTCAATTTACGCGCTCCGGCCGCAAACGGCCCTTGTATTTGAAAACCGAGTAATTGTATCAGGAATACTCGAAACCCTGCCGACCATCATAGCCCGGTGTTTTGACAGTTTACCAAGCTATTTAAAACCTTTTGCCAAAATATAGACTTCATTGCTTCTGGCACGCGAAGCCTTGGGTTTTCGGATCACCACGCTGCTGAAATGCTGCTTGACCTGCTGGTGGTAATCGTCGAATCCGGCGCCTTGAAACATTTTAATCAAAAACGTACCACCCTTGACTAATATAGCTTGCGCCGCATCCAGCGCCAACTCTCCCAGGTAAATCGCCCGGGGTTGATCAACTTCCTTGTTACCACTCATATTGGGGGCCATGTCCGACAATAACAAGTGCACCGGTTCACCATCAAGTACTTTATAGAGTTTTTCCAAGACTTCGTCTTCCCTGAAGTCGCCCTGAATAAAATCGACGCCTTCAATCGGATCGATCTCAAGCAAATCCAGCGCGATTACCTTATTGTTTTTGCCGACAATTTTTCTGACATACTCCGACCACCCCCCCGGCGCCGCGCCCAAATCGACGATATTAATGCCGGGACGAATAATTTTGTCCTTTTCTTGAATTTCGATCAGCTTGAACACCGCCCGCGAACGGTAACCGAGAGCCTGCGCTTTCTTGACGTATTCGTCCTGAAAATGCTCCTGCATCCATTGCTGGCTACTTTTAGTGCGTGCCATATTTTCTATTGGTGTAAAATTGGGATTGTTTTATAGTTTAAGGAAACAGAGTGAATCCTATCGAAAAGAAAAAGCTGAAAGCTCAAGCCCACCCGCTTAATCCGGTCGTCATGATCGGCCAGTCCGGTTTAACCCCTGCCGTGCTTAAGGAAATCAACCTGGCGCTGGATGCCCATGAATTAATCAAAGTTAAAATTCGCGCGGAAAGAGACGAACGCAGCGAGATCAGAGATCAAATTTGCAGCGAAACTCATGCCGAATTGATACAGTCCATCGGCCAAGTGGTTGTGCTATTCAGAAAGAACCCCAAAAAGTAAAACAAGGGAGGCGTAAACCTCCCTTCATTGCCGATTTCACCGCCTAGATATACTCGATCGAAATAATTTCGTATTCGATATCGCCACCCGGCGCCTTCACAATCACCACATCCTCGACTTCCTTACCGATCAACGCCCTGGCGATAGGCGATCCCACCGAAATTCGGCCTTCCTTGATGTTGGCTTCGTCTTCACCAACGATCTGATAGGTAACCACTCTACCGGAATCGGTGTCTTCGATTTGTACCGTCGCGCCAAACACCACCTTGCCATTGGCATCGGTTTTGGTCACATCGATAATATTGGCATTCGACAACTTGCTCTCGATCTCGGCGATACGGCCTTCGGCAAAGCTTTGTTGCTCGCGGGCGGCATGGTATTCGGCATTTTCCTTCAAATCACCGTGTTCGCGCGCTTCGGCAATCGCCTGAATAATCCTGGGTCTCACCACGGATTTTAATTCTTCCAGTTCGGCGCGCAACTTATTGGCACCCACTACTGTCAGCGGCACTTTAATCATCTACTACTCCTAAAAACATTAAGACATTAACCTTTAAAGGTATTATGCAAATCCTGCAAACAATTCACGTCGCCCGCGTCCAACTCACCCAAGGCATAACAGGCCGCCCTGGCGCCCGCCATTGTCGTGTAATAAGTCACCTTGCGTTGCAAGGCTTCCCGCCGCATCGTGAATGAATCAGCGACCGCCTTGACCCCCTCGGTGGTATTGACGATCAATTGAATCTCGCCGTTTTTGATCATATCCACCGTATTGGGCCGGCCTTCGTTGACCTTAAAGATTTCCTGACAGGGTATGCCGGCCTCCTTCAACACCCGAGCGGTACCGCGGGTGGCGACGATTTCGTAATCCTTCTCTATCAACATCTTAGCCAAATCAGGCAACTTGGGTTTGTCGGCATCGCGAATACTGATCAACACCTTGCCGCTATGGCTCAAATCGACGCCCCCGGCTCTTTGCGACTTGGCAAAAGCTTCGCCGAAGGTTTTACCGACGCCCATCACCTCGCCGGTCGATTTCATTTCCGGTCCCAGCAGCGGGTCGACGCCCGGAAACTTGATGAACGGGAACACGGCTTCCTTGACCGAAAAATATTCCGGAATCCGCTCTTCGGTAATGCCTTGCTGCTTCAGCGTTTTACCGACCATGCAGCGCGCGGCGATTTTCGCCAACGGATAACCCGTGGCCTTGGATACGAACGGCGCGGTCCGCGACGCTCTTGGGTTGACCTCCAGCACATATATGGTCTCGCCCTGAATCGCAAACTGGGTATTCATCAAGCCGCACACACCCAGCGCTTCGGCCATCTTGGCCACCTGGGCACGCAATTGATCTTGCAGATGCGCGGGCAAATCGTAGGGTGGAATCGAGCAGGCCGAGTCGCCGGAATGCACACCAGCTTGTTCGATATGCTCCATCAGGCCGCCGATCAGCACGGTTTCGCCGTCGTAAATCGCGTCAACATCCATTTCCACTGCGTCGTCCAGGAATCTATCCAGCAATACCGGCGAATCGTTGGAGACACTGACCGCTTCCTTCATGTAACGGCGCAGGCCTTCCTCGTTGAAGACGATTTCCATCGCCCGACCGCCCAACACATAAGACGGACGCACTACCAAGGGATAACCCAGCTCTCTGGCGGAATTGACCGCCTGCTCGACCGAGCGGGCGGTGGCATTGGGCGGCTGCAACAGACTCAAACGCTCCAGCAATTTTTGGAAACGCTCGCGGTCTTCGGCCAAATCGATGGAGTCGGGCGAGGTGCCGATAATCGGCGCACCGGCCGCTTCCAAGGCTCTAGCCAGTTTCAATGGCGTTTGACCACCATACTGGACAATGACACCCTTGGGCTTTTCCAGCTCGATGATTTCCAGCACGTCTTCCAACGTCAGCGGCTCAAAATACAAACGGTCGGAAGTATCGAAATCAGTGGATACGGTTTCCGGGTTACAGTTAACCATGATGGTTTCATAACCGTCTTCACGCAGCGCCAAAGCCGCATGCACGCAGCAATAATCGAACTCGATGCCTTGGCCGATACGGTTAGGCCCGCCACCCAGGATGATGATCTTTTCCCTGTTGCTCGGATTAGCCTCGCATTCCTGCTCGTAGGTCGAATACAGATAGGCGGTATCGGAAGCAAACTCCGCCGCGCAGGAATCGATACGTTTGTACACCGGCCGTATGCCTTTCTTGTGCCGCACGTTGCGTACTTCCGATTCCTTGGCTTCCAGTAGTTTCGCCAGCCGCCGGTCGGAAAAACCCTTGCGTTTCAGGCGCAACAATTCGCCCGGCTCCAGCGTTGCCAGGGTTTTGGTCGACAGTGACTTCTCTGTCACGATCAGGTCCTCGACTTGCGCCAAAAACCAGGGATCGATTTTAGAAGCCTGATGAATTTCGTCGAAGCTCAAACCGCTACGAAAGGCATCTGCTAGGTACCATAGGCGTTGCGGTCCCGGGTAGCGTAATTCACGCAAAATAATGTCTTCGGAATTGGCATCGCTCAAATCGGCGATTTCATCCAAGCCGTCGACACCGACTTCCAGACCGCGCAAGGCTTTCTGCAACGATTCCTGAAAGGTGCGGCCTATCGCCATCACCTCGCCGACCGACTTCATTTGCGTGGTCAGCCTGTCATTGGCTTGCGGAAATTTTTCGAAGGCGAAGCGTGGCACTTTGGTGACCACGTAGTCGATAGAAGGCTCGAATGAGGCCGGCGTTTTGCCACCGGTAATTTCATTGCGCAATTCATCCAGCGTGTAACCCACGGCCAATTTGGCGGCGACTTTGGCAATCGGGAAGCCGGTGGCTTTCGAGGCCAGCGCCGAGGAACGCGACACCCTGGGATTCATTTCGATGACGATTAAACGGCCATTTTCGGGATTGATCGCGAACTGCACGTTGGAACCGCCGGTATCGACGCCAATTTCCCGCAATACGGCCAATGAAGCGTTCCGCAGGATTTGGTATTCCTTGTCGGTCAGGGTTTGCGCCGGCGCGACGGTAATCGAGTCGCCGGTATGCACGCCCATCGGATCGAAGTTTTCGATTGAGCAGATGATGATGCAATTGTCTTTCGAGTCGCGCACCACCTCCATCTCGAATTCTTTCCAACCCAGCACCGATTCCTCGATCAGCAATTCGCTGGTCGGGGATAAATATAGGCCGCGTTCGCAAATTTCGATAAATTCTTCGCGGTTGTAGGCAATACCGCCGCCACTGCCGCCCATCGTGAACGAGGGCCGAATCACGGTCGGATAACCGACCTCTTCCTGGGCGGCAAAGGCTTCTTCCATGCTGTGCGCCACTTTGGAACGGGCCACTTCCAGACCGATTCTGGCCATCGCCTGATTAAACAAATCGCGATCTTCAGCCATGTTGATGGCATCCTTGCTGGCACCTATCATCTCGACGCCGTATTTTTCCAATACACCGTGCTTGTCCAGCGCCAACGCACAATTCAAGGCGGTCTGACCGCCCATGGTCGGCAGAATCGCATCGGGACGTTCTTTCTCGATGATTTTTTCCACCGTTTGCCAGTCGATAGGCTCGATGTAAATCGCATCGGCCATATCGGGGTCGGTCATGATGGTGGCCGGATTGGAGTTAACCAGAATTACCCGGTACCCCTCTTCGCGTAAGGCTTTGCAAGCCTGGGTGCCGGAATAATCAAACTCGCAGGCCTGGCCGATCACGATCGGTCCGGCGCCCAGTAATAAAATCGATTTTATATCGCTTCTTTTTGGCATATGTCTCTGTATTAAAAACTTAGGCTGAACGGGGCTGATTCATCAACGCAATAAAATCGTCGAACAAGGCTTCGACATCATGCGGCCCCGGACTGGCTTCCGGATGCCCCTGAAAACTAAACGCGGGACAATCGGTGCGGGCGATGCCCTGCAAACTACCGTCGAACAGCGAAACATAAGTGGCCTTCAAGTTGGCCGGCAACGAGTCGGCACTGGCGGCAAAACCGTGATTCTGGCTGCTGATCATGACCCGACCGGTCGCCAGTTCCTGCACCGGATGATTGGCGCCGTGATGGCCGAATTTCATTTTCTCGGTTTTCGCGCCGCTGGCCAAGGCCAGCAATTGGTGGCCCAAGCAAATGCCGAACACCGGAATTTTTTTCTCCAAGATGGTTTTGATTGCCTTGATGGCGTAGGTGCAGGGTTCCGGATCACCGGGGCCGTTGGATAAAAACACGCCGTCCGGATTCATTGCCAATACTTTTTCCGCCGGAGTGGTAGCCGGCACGACCGTCACCCGGCAGCCGCGATTGGCGAGCAAACGCAGGATATTGCGTTTGACACCGAAGTCATAGGCCACCACATGCTTGTTCAGATTAGACGCTTCCGTATGGCCTTCGCCCAACTTCCAGACGTTTTCGGTCCATTCATAAACTTCGTCGGTAGTGACTTCCTTGGCCAAATCCATGCCCTGTAAACCGGGAAATCCTTCGATAGCCTGTTTTGCGGCAGCAACATCGACCGTATCGCCGGCCATGATACAACCGCGTTGCGCGCCCTTATCGCGCAGCAAACGGGTCAATTTGCGGGTATCAATATCGGCAATCGCCACCACCTTGTGCTCGCGCAGATATTCCGGCAAGGTTTGTTGCATGCGCCAGCTGCTGGCCAATAACGGCAAGTCGCGCACCACCAGGCCGCTGGCAAACACGCCCTCGGATTCATTGTCTTCGGCATTGGTACCGACATTGCCGATATGCGGATAGGTTAATGTGACGATTTGCCGAGCATAAGAAGGATCGCTGAGTATTTCCTGATAGCCGGTGAGTGCCGTATTAAAAACCACTTCGCCCACGGAACAACCATCGGCACCTATCGAAATGCCGTGAAACTCCGTACCGTCTTCCAATACCAGTAATGCAGGTTTATTCAAGATTGGCCACCTTAGATGTAGAAAACGGGATGAGCCTGACGACTGATCCCGTTCCAGAGAGATAAAAACTTGTGTGATTTTACGAAATTATGGCGATTTGGTCATTAACAATTTTTCAAGCCCCACCATTACGTGCATTCGAACGAGCCCCAATACTAGCCCTAGGCCCGACATAGGCGCTCAACCACCAACGCGCGTTTGCGCCGCGAAGCCCCCAACAATCCCGCTAAACCGCTGCCGAACAGCCAGACCGCTGCGGGAATAGGCACTTGTGAAACGGTTAAGCGGTAGCCGTCATCGGTAGAATCCCAAGTACCATTGCGGTAACCGCCTAAAAAGACCGTGTAAACCTGACCCGCTTCCGCGTCGAAGCTAATGGTATTGAGATTGCTTGGATTCGCCCCCCCCAACGCTATAGGCGACGATGTCTGCCACGGTAAGATTGGCTCCGGGCATCGGGCCATTCGATAACTGATACGGCAACGAATTGACACTAAGTCCGGATTCATTGGCATCGGCATTCCAAGCATTGTGGTGAGCGTATTTGCTAACCGCATCCATGCCCTTGAAAATAGTGAAACCATAGTTGGTTCCCGAGTTCAGCACACCTTGAATATTCAAGGTCACAGTACCGGAAACATCCGTCCTAAATAAACCGGTGTCCGTGTCGTGCAACCAACCCACAGGCTGGTTGAAAATGTTATGAGCATTTGCATCATTCCAAGCCCCTTGAGCCGCATCGATATCCGCGTAAATGCCATAGCGATTATAAGAGTCGAAAGTCGAAATCTCGGCCGAACCGCCCGCATGTCCGCTAAACTCGAGCGCCCAGTTCAGGTGAGCGCCGGCATAGCCGAACGGCGTAACGGTATCGCCACCGGTACCGGCCCACTTTTGGGAACTGAAGGTCCCGACGGGCTTATTAAAAATTGACGCACCGTTAGCCCAACCGTCAGTGCCAGTTCCTAACGTCGACATCCAATCGGTCGTATTGGTACTATTATCCACCCCTGTCCCGGTAGACAAGTTATACATGGCTGTCGCCGCTGCTGAAGCGACAGACACTCCGCCAAGCGACAAGACTCCGCCGGCAATGGCTAAAGTGACGGCACGAGCCAATTTGGTTTTCTTCATATTCCTTCCCTTAGATATTATTCGATTGATTACTATGATTCCGAGTGAGGACCGCAATTTCGCTTGCGATGTATGTTAGCGCTTCCCGCGACAATCAACTCCCACCCTCTACCAAAACGATCGAAGGACTTGACGCCCATCGAACCAAAAATAATCAGCAAAAAACAAGCCAGCATTCAAACATCGAATAGCCAGGGAATATTTGAAAAAACGGTCAACCAACCAGGTTGAAATGCCACTGATTGCGTGATTTGACATAGCCAATGCGGCAATTGAAGCGAAACAAAACCGGCAAGTCGAACTGCTTAAAACAAAAAAGGCGCCAATGGCGCCTTTTCCGATGATCCAAGCAACGTGTAACCGAAACAACCGATTGAACCCAACCCGTGAGCGTGTACCCCCCCCGATCACCTTACACAATCAAGCGTTTTTCAAGCCCAACACATCCTGCATATCGTAAAGCCCGGAGGTCTTGTCTTCCAGCCATACCGCAGCCCGAACCGCGCCGTTAGCGAAGGTCATCCGACTGGTGGCCTTGTGGGTAATTTCGACCCGTTCGCCTTCATCGGCAAACATTACGGTGTGTTCACCGACAATGTCGCCGGCACGTATGGTGGAGAAACCAATGGTTTTACGCTCACGGGCACCTGTATCGCCTTCGCGGCCGTAAATCGCGCAGTCTTTCAGATCTCGGCCCAGGGTAGTCGCCACCACTTCACCCATCCGCAACGCGGTACCTGAAGGTGCGTCGACTTTATGCCGATGATGGGCTTCGATCACTTCGATGTCGGTGTAA
This sequence comes from Methylomonas sp. LL1, assembly GCF_015711015.1. NCBI lineage: Bacteria > Pseudomonadati > Pseudomonadota > Gammaproteobacteria > Methylococcales > Methylococcaceae > Methylomonas > Methylomonas sp. LL1. The sequence continues at coordinate 2,668 of NZ_CP064653.1, read as the reverse complement.
TCGCCCATCACTTTGGCAGTCATTTCCAATAATTTCAGCGACAAATTGACGCCGACACTGAAATTAGGTGCCATCACGATGGCAATATCCTTTGCCGCATCGGCAATCGTAGCTTTTTGAGCTTCGCTATACCCGGTGGTACCGATCACGATTTTTTTACCAGCTTGTCGGCAAATTTCGATGTAGTTCATCGACGCCTCGGGCCGGGTGAAATCGATCAGCACATCGAATTGGTCGACCACTGCCGCCAAATCGTCGCCGACCGGCAAACCTAGCGTGGAAATACCGGCCAATTCGCCAGCATCCCTACCCACGGCCAAACTCTCGGAGCGGGAAACAGTAGCCGTCAATTCGGCCTGGTCGGACAAGGCCGCCGCCTTGATCAAACACAACCCCATGCGGCCGGACACGCCGACCAACGCTATTCTGATCATCTGTTAACCCGTCAATTTATCGAAGAAGCTTTTGACGCCATCCATCCAGCCATGCTCTTGCGGGCTATGCTGTTTGCCGCCGCCGGTCAGTGAAGCTTGCAATTGCTCGACCAAGACCTGTTGCTCCTTGGTCAAACGCACCGGAGTTTCGATCTGCACCCGGCACAACAAGTCCCCCACCGAGCCACCGCGCACAGGTTTGACACCCTTGCCTCGTAGACGGAACAATTTGCCGGTTTGGGTTTCCGCCGGAATTTTCAGTTTGACCTTGCCATCTAGGGTCGGCACTTCCAATTCACCACCCAGACAGGCGGTCGGGAAGCTGATAGGTACTTCGCAGTACAAATTGGCGCCATCCCGGGTAAAGATAGGGTGATCCTTGACCTGTACCTGAACATACAAATCGCCGGACGGTCCGCCATTGATGCCGGCCTCGCCCTCGCCCGCCAACCGAATTCTGTCACCAGTATCGACGCCGGGCGGTACTTTGACGTTGAGAGTTTTGGTTTCTTGAACTCGACCTTGACCGTAGCATTTCGGACACGGATCCTTGATCTGCTTGCCGGTACCGCGACAGGTCGGACAAGTTTGTTGTACCGAAAAGAAGCCTTGCTGCATTCTGACCTGGCCATGGCCGTGGCAGGTCGAGCAAGTGACCGGACTGCTCCCTTTCTTGGCCCCCGAGCCGTTACATTCGCCGCACGCCACCAATACCGGCACCTTGACCGTCGCTTCGGTACCGCCGACAGCTTCTTCCAGCGTCAGTTCCAGGTTATAGCGCAGGTCCGCGCCGCGCTGTACGCTGCTACGCTGCTGGCGGCCGCCGCCGGCGCCGAAAATATCGCCGAACACATCGCCGAAAATATCGCTGAAACTCTCGGCCCCGCCAAATCCGCCGCGTCCGCCCATGGACGGATCGACCCCGGCATGACCGAACTGGTCATAGGCCGAACGTTTTTTCGGATCGGACAGAATCTCGTAGGCTTCCTTGATCAGCTTGAATTTCTTCTCGGCTTCCTCGGGATTATCCTTATTGCGATCCGGATGAAATTTCATCGCCATCTTGCGATAGCTTTTCTTAATCTCAGCTTCGCTGGCGTTGCGATCGACTTCCAGCAGTTTGTAAAAATCTTCTTTTGCGGCCATTTCTATTTAGTGAATTTATTTGACTTTGTAATTATTTATTATCGAACAATCTTATAGTCAATTGAATCGATCGGATATATTTTCCAATAATCGCTTACCATGAATAACGGCGACGATTGTAATTTGCAACTCATCAATCTTATAAACAACGCGATAACTATAAACAAAGCGTTCTCTGATGTTACTACTACCTATTTCCGGTACTATTCTGCCAACTTGTGGTGAATTTGGAACCTGCTTGACGATAGCGAGTACTTTACGCACCACCGAACGCGCGTAGAATACCGAGTCTTTCGCAATATATTCCGCAATCGAATTCAAATCTTCGACCGCCTCGGGGGACCAAATCAGTCTGAGAGCCATTTCTCAAATTGTTTTTCGACTTCAGCATGAGAAATACCTCCTTCAGATTCTGCACGAGCTAGTCCCTGTTGTATTTTTGCAATCACATACAAATGGTACTGAATATCCTCATAACTGCTTTCTTCAGGCAGCCTGTTCAGTAATTCTTTGACTTCCGAAACCGCAGTTTGCATATACCACCTCCCTCAAACAAAAAGGTACGCGATGCGTACCCTACAGAACTACATGACTATTTGGCTCGTCAAACAGATAGAGTGTCAAAATCAAAAGTTTCTATTTCCTTGTCAACAACAATAACAACTTGATTACTTCCAACCACCCAATTTATAGATACTTTTCTCTGTTTCAAAACAGGTATATCTTCTTGCATTTTCGAAACTATTTGATTAACAACGCTGTCGTTAGGCTGTTCTTTCAAAAAACTAGCTAACTTATCTCTAAAACCAAAACCGCTACCAAGATAGCCATTTTCCGGTGCTTTGAGCCAATGGTTAATTTGTTCCTTGATGTCGTTCCAACCAATATCTGAATTCATTGTATTTCCCTGGAAATAGATAACTTATATGGAAATCGCTAGCAAAGATACCAATATGTGATAATACATAAAACGGAAGCCGCTAGGCGTTCCACCATATGTAAATACAAAAGGCGGACGGCTTTCGCCATCCGCCTCACATTTATATTTACTTCTTATCGTCCTTAACTTCCTCAAACTCGGCATCGAC